>CAZSKS010000001.1:0-41042 GCA_964607465.1 uncultured Gemmatimonadota bacterium
AGGAGCGCGCCGCCGCTCCCGACGACGCGGCCGCCCGCCCCGCCCCTGCCGGCCCGGCGACCCGGCCGGCGGCGGCACCGGACGCGTCCCTCGAGACGCTCCGGGCGGAGCTGGCGCGGATCGCCGGGACCTCCGGCGGCGTGATGGGCCTCGGGATCCACCACCTGGAGACGGGCCGGGAGCTCTACGTGAACGGGGACGAGGCCTTCCCCATGGCCAGCACCTACAAGGTCCCCATCGCCGTGCAGCTCCTCACCCGCGTGGAGCGCGGCGAGGTGAGCCTCGACTCGCTGGTCGAGGTGCGGCCCCACCACCTGCACCCGGGGAGCGGGACCCTGACCCCCCTGTTCGACGACCCCGGCGTCCACCTCTCCCTCCGCAACCTCTTCGAGCTGATGCTCCAGATCAGCGACAACAGCGGCACGGACCTGGTCCTGGAGGCCGCCGGGGGGCCGGAGGCGGTGACCGAGCGGATGCGGCGGGCCGGCCTGGACGACATCCGCGTCGACCGCCCCACCCTGCGGCTCATCGCCGACTACCTCGGCCTGCGCGACCTGCCGCCGGCGGAGGAATACACGGCCGAGCGCTTCGAGGCCCTGGTGGACTCGCTCCCGGAGGAGGACCGCGAGGCGGCGGAGGAGGCCTTCGCCGGGGATCCCCGCGACACGGCCACCCCCCGGGCCATGGCGCGGCTGCTGACCGGCCTGTGGCACGGAGAGCTGCTGGGGGCCGAGTCGTCGGACCTGCTGCTGGACGTCATGCGGCGCTGCCGGACCGGGGAGAACCGCCTGAAGGGGATGCTGCCGCCGGAGACGGTGGTGGCCCACAAGACGGGCACGGTCGGCGGCACGACGAACGACGTGGGCATCCTGGAGCTGCCCGACGGCCGGGGCCACGTGGTCGTGGCGGCCTTCGTCCGGGAGTCGGAGGAGGACGTCGGGGAGCGGGAGGAGGCCATCGCCCAGGCTACGCGGGCGGTCTACGACTACTTCCTGTTCACCACGGGCGAGGTGGCCGAGCGGTCGATCCCCGAGCTGGAGTGACGCCCCGCGCTACCGCCCTCCCGACCCCCAGAATGGTAGCGCCCGGTCGGGGTTCAGGAGCCGCCACACGCCCACGGTGAGGAGCGGCACGGCGAACAGGGCGATGAAGAGGTAGCCCATGAAGGTGTAGCCCCGTGCCACCAGGGCGATGATGCCCACCCGGGAGAGGGCCGCGGCCGCCACGAGGATGCCGGCACCCAGCAGGCCGCTCTGCAGCCGGGTCAGGCCGGCCGCCTCGTCGGCCTCCTCCGCGGGCGGCTCGTCGTCGCCGGTCGCCCCCGGCCCCGGCGCGGTGCCGGCGTCGGGCTCCGGCTGCGCGTCGGCCGCCTCCCCCGGCTCGTCCGACGCCACGGCCCTGAGGTCCTCGTCGATCCGGTCCAGGAGGGCGTGGATCAGCCCGACGCTGGTCTCCAGCAGGGTCCAGCCCATGACGATCCCGAAGACGGCCACCACCGGGCCGCCGCCCACCGCGTCCAGCATGGGCAGCCACGGCACGGACGCGTCCAGCACCTCCGTGGAGGGATAGAACGCCATCAGGCACAGGTAGGTGAGGGCGAAGGGGAGGGTCATCATGAGGCCGGCCACCACCGAGGCCGTCAGCGTCTCCCGGCGGCTGGTCTGCCGGCGCAGGGTGAAGAGGACGGCCGGGAAGGAGACCAGGTTGTAGCCCACGTAGAGGACGCCGGCGCCCAGCACCTCCGGGGTGCCCACGCCCTCCAGGTAGGACGGCGTCAGCCCGGCGAACACGTCGGTGACCTCGCCCCACCGCTGGCTCAGCACCATGACGCCGAAGGCCAGGTAGGCCACGTACAGCAGCGCCGTGCCCACGCTCTTGAAGGCCTCGATCACCCGCGAGCCGTAGTAGGAGAGCGCCCCCACGGCCACGACGATGACGCCGGTGCCCACCAGGCTCGGTACGCCCAGCGTCTGGTCCATGATCTCGGCCGCGGCCGAGGCCATGACCGCGATCACCAGGACCGCCATCATCCCGAACAGGAGGTCGAAGAGGGGCCACGCCTTCCAGATGATCTGCCGGACGAACCCCTTGTACTCGTAGACCCGGAACACGCGGGCCACCTCGAAGGTGAGGGCGGCCATCACCGTGAAGCCGACGAAGATGGCCACCACGGCCAGCCAGCCCCGGGGGCCGAACCTGGCCCCGTAGGCCACGATCTCCCGGCCGGTGGCGTAGCCGCCGCCGATGAGGACCGACTGCAGGATGATCCCGGGCAGCACCAGCTTCCCGAACCAGCCCTGGAAGAGGTCACGCCAGAGGGAGTCCCCGGCCTCCTCCCCCGAGCCGCCGATCATCGGCGGTCCCCCGATCCGGCGCGCTCGCGGTCACCGTCCGCCGGACGGCCGTCCGAGGGGTCGCCCCCCGTCGGGCGTCGGGCACGTTCCGGGGCGCGGCCGGCCCACACCGTGGCCGGCGAGACCGCGGCGGCGTCGGGCGCGGCCTCCCCCAGCTCCTCGAACACCCGGTTCAGGATGGGATATTCCCTCCAGTCCCCGTGGTCGAAGTGCCACCACTCCCACCGGTAGACCGAGAAGCCCTCGGCCTCCATGGTCTCGCGGAGCAGCTCGCGGTGCCAGCGCTCGAGGGTGGTGCCCCCGGGATACCGGGGGAAAGCCCGGGCGGTGAACTCGTCGTAGCCGCTCACCGTGGCCGCCGGCTCGCCGCTGTCCAGGTGGTACAGCGTCAGGTCGACGGCGGCGCCGCGGTTGTGCCGGGAGCCGTCCGAGGGGTCGGCGACGAACTGCTTCATGTCCTCCGGCGTCGCGTCCCAGAACATCTTCGTCACGAACCACGGCCGGTACGCGTCGTAGACCAGCAGCCCGTAGCCCTCCTCGGCCAGGCGCCGCGCCGCGCGGCCCACGGCCTCCGCCGCCGGCCGCTGCAGGTAGGCGCGGGGCACCTGGTAGAAGACCGAGCCCATGAAGTTGTTCGTGGTGGCGTAGCGGACGTCGAAGCGGATGGGCGCGTCCAGCGTGCCCAGCTCCACCAGGTCGGGCTCCCGGAACTCGCCCTCCTCCTCCGGCGGGCTGGCCGCCAGGGCGTCGCGCCGCAGCTCGTCGATCGGCTTCACCGGGTCGATCCTGAAGGTGCCGCCCCCGGCCGGGCCGGCCTCCCGCCGCTCGAAGAGGATGCCGGCCATCGTCACGGCGGAGGCCCGGCCCGTGTCGTCCCGGTGGAAGACCACGCGCTCGCCGCTGTACAGGCCCCGATCGGGGAACCGCCAGACGTCCCCCTCCACCCGCTCCAGCGGGTACCGGTAGAACCATTCGACGAGGGCGTGCAGCCCGCCCCGGTGCTCCAGGACGTAGAGGGTGTTGTAGTCCGGCCCGTACTCGCCGATGAGCCCCTCCCACGCCGCCGGGGCCGGCGCCGGCCGGCGGTCGGGCCGCCGGCGCAGCGTGTCGCCGTCCAGGACGATCGCGTCCTCCAGGGGCCGGATCCGGGTGCCGAAGCCCAGGCGGCCGTCGGTGAGGAGCCCGTCCCCGGCGCGCCGCACCCGCACCTGGTGGCCGCCCCGGTCGGCCGAGAGCGTCAGCTCGCCGCCCCGTGCCTCGAGGTCCACCGCCCGCTCGCCCTCCCCGTAGCGGCCCTCCACGGCCCGGGCGCGCTCGGCGGGCACCGGGTCGGTGGTCACCGGCGCGGGCAGCTCGGCCCCCTCCCGGTGCGCCTTCATCATCCGGAGCGCCGAGGCCGCGATCCGGGACGTCACGGTGTTCGTGCCGTCCAGGTTGGCCACCACCACCGCTCCCAGCCTGGAGCCGGGGAGCGCGGTGAGCTGGGTCGAGAAGCCGTAGATGGCGCCGCCGTGGCCCACCGCCCGCTCGCCGGCCAGCGTGTCCACGCCGAAGCCGAGGCCGTAGCCCCGCTCCCCCCCGCCCACGGGACTCCACATGCGCTCCAGGGTCTCCGGCTCCACCACCTGGCCGCCGGGTCCCCGGCCGCCGGCGAACAGGGCCGACAGGAAGCCGCCCAGGTCCCGGACGGTGGAGTACATGCTGCCGGCCGGCGCCATGCCCAGCTGGAAGGTGGGCGCGGGGAAGCGCCGGCCGTCGTAAGTCCACATGCGGGCCTCGGCCAGGCCTTCCCGCAGCGCCGGCTCCGGCGTGAAAGCGGAGCGGTCCATGCCCAGGTCGGCCAGCAGCGTCTCTCCGAGCAGCTCCGCGAAGGGACGCCCCCCGGTCTCCTGCAGCACGTAGCCCACCACGGCCAGGCCGGCGTTCGAGTACTTGGTGGCCGTGCCCGGGGCGTGGACCAGCTCGGTGCCGTTCAGGCTCCGGACCGTCTCCTCCAGGCTCGTGCCGGTGGAGTCGAAGTAGTGGCCGGCCGGGGGCTCCCGGACCAGGCCCGCCCGGTGGGACATCAGGTGGCGGAGGGTGATCGGGCGGTCGTAGGGGTTCTCCGGGCGGAAGTCGGGCAGGTACTCGGTGACGGGCGCGTCCAGGTCCAGCTCCCCGGCCTCCACCCGCTGCATCACCGCCAGGTCGGTGAAGAGCTTCGAGACCGAGCCCACCCGCCACACCGTCCGGGCCGTGGCGGGCTCGCCCGACGCGGAGTCCGCCCGGCCGAAGCCCCGGGCCCACACGACCCGCTGGTCGTCCACCAGCGCCACCGCCAGGCCCGGGATCGCCTTGTCCTCCATCTCGTGCTCGACGAAGGCGGTCAGCCGCTCCGCCACGGGGCCGTAGCCGTCCCGCGGGCCGACCCGTTCGCCGTCCGCCGGGCCGCAGCCCGCCAGGACCAGCGACGCCAGCAGGAGCCCCGGCAGCAGGCCGCCCGCGAGGGCGCGGAGGATCGGATGCGGCGTGCTCGTCGACGGTCTCATCGGATGGTCCCTCCGTCCTTCGTCAGAACTCGGTGTGGAGCGCCCCGACCACGTTGTAGGATCCGTCCACCAGGCTCACGACCCGCCAGCGGTCGAAGGTCGTGCACGGGTGGGAGATGCCGGAGGCGATCATGTCGCCCACCTCCAGCTCCGCCTCCCCGGGAAGTTCCAGGTAGGCGTGCTGGTCGTCCAGCGAGGTGATCCGCCACCGGTCGTCCAGCGCCTGCGGCCGGCGGTCGCGCCCGGGCCGGTAGACCCTGTCGGGCACCGGGAGGTCCACGTCGAAGGAGCAGTCCCGCTTGCCCATGGTGAGGATGGCCCGTCCCGGCTCCGGGCGCGACTGGACGTAGGACCAGATCTCCAGGGCCGGCCGGAGACCGCCCTCCACCGAGCGGGCCCGGTCCGACCGATCCCGCAGGCGGCGGAAGGCCCGCTCGTACATGCCCGCGTCGTGGGTCAGGTAGCAGCCGCTCCGGAGCACCACCCGGGCCCGGCCGCCCAGGTCCGCCGCCGCCAGCCGCTCCAGCGCCAGGTCGAAGTAGGCCGAGCCCCCCGCCGTGAGCAGCACGTCGCCGTCGGCGAACAGGCCCTCCGCCTCCATCTCCGCGGCGGCGTCCACCAGCCCGTCCAGGTAGGCCACCACCTCGCGGCGGGCCGCCTCCGGCCCGTCGCCCCGACCCAGCAGCCCCTCGAACCCCTCCACGCCGCGCAGGGCCAGCCCCCGGGCGTCCCGGACGGCCCGCGCCACCTCCAGCGCCTCCGCGGCGTCGCGGCCGCCGGCGCGGCCGCCCGGGTAGCCGATCTCCACCCGGACCTGCAGCGGCCGGCCGCCGTCCACGTCCGCCACCGCCCCCGCCATGCGGCGCACGCCCGGCAGGGAGTCCACCAGGCAGTAGAAGTCGAAGGCAGGGTCCCGCGCCACCTCCTCGGCCACCCAGTGGATGGAGGCCTCCCGGACCAGCTGGTTCGCGAGCAGGATCCGCTCGATCCCGTGGCGCCGGCACACCTGGAGCTGGCGGACGTCGGCGACCGTGACGCCCCAGGCGCCGTCCTCCAGCTGGAGCCGGAAGAGCTCCGGCGCCATGCTCGTCTTGCCGTGGGGGCACAGCCGGGCGCCGGTCTCCGCCAGGAAGCGGCGCATCCACCGGCGGTTGTGCTCCAGCGTGTCCTCGCGGAGCACGGCGGCGGGAAGGGCCAGGTCCTCCTCCAGGAGGTTCCAGCTCCGCCCCCCGATCTCCGACAGCTCGGTGGGGGGCAGGCCGGGGGGCATCCCTTTCGTGGTGCCGTCGACCCTCACCGGGCCGCTCCGCCGCCGGGAGCGCCTCGCCCCGCCCGCCGGAAGGTGCCCATCCCCACCAGCTCGACGGCGGCGACCTCGCCCCGGAGGTCCGGGCGGAAGGTGGCGAACCCCTCGCCGAGCCCCGGGTTGCGCCACTCGACGCGGAAGGACTCGTGGTGCCAGTGGCGCAGGTCGCCGACGAAGGCCTCGCCTCGGCGGAGCACCAGCCCCTCCGGCTCCGCCGACACCCGGAGCGATCCGTACATCTCGTGCTCGTAGCGGCCCGCGTACGCCGCCTCGGGCAGCGCCGGCTCCGTGTCCGGCCGCCGGCCCTCCGCCCGCTCGCGCCGCGCCTCCTCGGCCTCGCGCTCGGCCTCCCGGCGGCGCTCCAGGAGCTCGGCGCTCCAGTCGCGCTCCGGCCCGCCCAGGTAGGCGTCGTAGATCCACTCGGCCAGCGCCCGGTGGGCCCCCGAGCCGCCCCGATTGGTGAGGACGGCCACCCCCAGCGAGTCCTCCGGGAAGAGACCGATGTAAGCCGACATGCCGTCGATTCCGCCGGTGTGCCACAGGTGGTGGCGGTCCCGCCGGTCGCTCACCACCCATCCGAGGGCGTAGCTCCGGAAGTCCAGCTCCGGGTACAGCTCCCGGCTCGGGCCGTCCACCGCCATCGCGGTGTGCGGCTCCGACGTCGCCGTCAGCGCCGCCCGCTCCAGGACCCGACGGCCGTCCAGCGTCCCGCCGGCCAGCTGGAAGCGCATCCAGCGCGCCATGTCGCGGGCGCTGGAGTTGATCGAGCCCGCCGGCCCCGCGTTGTCCAGGTCACGGTAGGGCACCGTCCGCAGCACCCCGTCCACCTCCTCGTGGGGCGCCGCCACGTTGTCCCGGCCGGCCAGGGCGTGCACCGAGGTCCCGGTGTCGTCCATGCCCAGGGGCTCCAGCAGGCGGTCCTGCACCAGCCGGTCCCAGGTCGTCCCCGCGGCCGCGGCCGTCGCCTCGCCGGCGGCCAGGAACATGGTGTTCTGGTATCCGTAGGCGGCCCGGAAGCCGTCCACCGGCTCCAGGTGGCGCACCCGCCGGAGGATCTCCTCCCGGTCCAGCCCCGAGCCGTACCACAGGAGGTCGCCCCGCCGGCCCAGGCCGCTGCGGTGGCTCATGGCGTCGCGGAGCGTGAACTGGTCGGAGGCGTAGCGGTCGTGGAGGCGGAACCAGGGGAGGTGCTCCCGGATCCGGTCGTCCCAGGCGATCCGGTCCTCCTGCACCAGCGCCGCGGCGGCGGCGGAGGTGAAGGCCTTGGTGAGCGATCCGATGGCGAACAGCGTCGCGTCGTCCACCGGGTCCCGGCGCCGGACGTCCCGCAGACCGTAGCCACGGACGGCGACGGCCGCGTCCCCCTTCACCACCGCCACGGACATCCCCGGCACGTCCCACGCCTCGAGGATCCGCCGGGCCTCGGCGTCCAGCCCGGCCAGCGGCGCGGCGACGCCCTCCTGCTGGGCGTCCGCCGTCCCCGCGGGCAGCAGCCACGCGACGGCGGCGAGGACTCCGGCCAGGGACAGGGCACCCCGCCGGGCGACGCGACCGCCCGGTCCGATCTCGTCACGCATGTCGTCTCCTCTCGGGGCTCCCGGCCGGCGGGCCGGCGCGGGACGGCAGGGTCTGGCTCGAGGGGGTGCGGCGGGGACCCGTCCCGGCCGGGGGCCGGGACGGGTCCGGACGTCGCCGGGCGGTCGGCCGGTCAGATGTTCGGGTTGTTCTCCTCTTCGATCTGCGGCAGCGGCAGGCACTCCAGCTCGCCGTAGGAGCCGCCCTTCTGGGGGAACGGCTCACCGGCCGCGGGCGAGGGGGGCAGGTTGGCGTTGAGCTGGGCCGGGCTCACGCCCAGGGCCTGCGCCTTCTGGCTCAGGCGGATCTTGTCGTAGAAGTGATGGGACTCCAGGAAGAGCTCCCGGCGCCGCTCCTCGACCACGTGGCCCAGCACCTCGACGTCGTCGTTGACGTCGTTAGGGGACCACGGGTCCAGGCCCGCGTTCGCGTGCAGGTCGTTGATGATGTCCACGGCGGTCTGGCCCAGCTCCACCTCGGCGATGATGAGCTGCGCCTCCTCCCAGCTGGCCACCTGGATCGCCGAGCCCTGCTCCGGATACTTCTCCTGCGTCCACCAGGGGGAGAAGTTGTCCGAGCCGGCCAGCTGCTCCTGGTCGACGACCGGCACCCGGGGATCGGCCGTGCCCTCGAACTCCACGTTCCAGAAATCGTCCTCGACGGTGATG
The DNA here is from genome assembly GCA_964607465.1 of uncultured Gemmatimonadota bacterium. GTDB lineage: Bacteria > Gemmatimonadota > Gemmatimonadetes > Palauibacterales > Palauibacteraceae > CAYVFM01. Next base: position 8,432 of record CAZSKS010000001.1, read on the forward strand.
CGCTGGTCCCGGTTGTTCATCGTCCAGACGCGGTTGGACGAGCGGAAGCTCTGGCTCGAGAAGTTGGCCAGCCGCTCGAAGTCCGCGGGCACCTGCTGGGCGTCGGACAGCGCGCCCGACTCGTCGCCCTGGTTCAGACGCGCCCGCGCCCGGCCCACGTAGGCCATGTACAGGATCGAGTCGGCCCCGGCCGAGGCGGCCAGGTCGATGGCTTCGGTGAACTGGTCCTCCGCCTTCGTGAACAGCTCCTGGGAGCTGATGGCCGGGCCGGGCTCGGGCCCCGCGTCTCCCGTCTGGAGGCTGCCCACCGAGCAGTAGGCCTCGCCCATCAGCATCCGCGAGTATCCGCCGTAGGCCAGCGCCGACGCCAGGTAGGTGTCCCGGGGCCCGATGGCCCCGCTCTCGGCACGGCGGATGATGTCGGCCGCGTTGTCCGCCGAGTACCGGGCCGTGCTCATGGTCTGGTAGATGCCGGGATCGGAGAACGCGCAGTTCCAGTCATGCTGCGAGGTGGAGCGGGAGACCGTGCGGCGGTCGTAGTCCCACATCCGGGCGGCGAGCTGGGAGTCCACCAGCTCGTCGCCCATCAGCCCGCCCGCCACGATGTACTCGCTGAAGCCGCAGTCGAAGTCGGCCACCACGCTGGTCATCAGCAGGTCGGCGGAGGCCGGGTCCTGGATCGTCTCCTCGGGAACCTGGGTGGGCGCCTCCACGTCCAGGAGGGAGTCACAGCCCACGAGGGCCAGGCCGAGGACGGCGAGGGCCGCCGTCCATCCGCTCCAGCGGGGACGGTCCCGGCCTCCGGGTGCGTGCTTCGTTCGGTGATCCATGGACATCGCCTCCTCGTGGGTGCGAACTGAAGTCTGATCCGAGCCGGGCTGTCGCGTGCTCAACGTTCCCCTCCGCAGCTCAGAACGTCGCCCGGACGCTGGCCGTGACGTTGGCCAGCGGCGGGACGTTGTTCTGGTTGAGGCGGCCGAACCCGAAGTCGTGGAACTCCGCCTCGGGGTCGATGCTCGCGTAGTCGGTGATGATCGGGAACAGGTTGCGGCCCGAGACCGTGATCGAGGCGCTCTCGACGCCGATGCCCAGCGTCTGGACCAGGCTCTGGGGCAGGTCGTAGGTGGCGGAGATCTCCCGCAGCTTTCCGAAGCTGGCGTCGCTGTAGACGAAGGTCCGGAGGGTGTTGGGGGACTGGATCTCGGCGATCCGCACGGGATCGAAGCGCTCCGGGAAGAAGTTCTCCTCGCACATCCGGAAGATCTGGCAACGGATCCTGGTGTCGTTGTCGAACTGCACCCAGCCCAGCTGCCAGTCGAAGAGCCCGTAGAGCTGCAGGTTCTGGAACAGGGTGACCGTGGCGGTGAGCGAGCCCTCGAAGTCGGGCGTCGTCTTGCCCTGGAAGAGGACCGGCGCCTCGTCGCACGGGACGGTCGGGCCGCCCGGCATCACCGGCGTGCCGTCCGGCAGCGTGATCCCGTTCGGGTCGCCGGCGTCGCACATCGCGTTGATGGCGTTGCCGTCGCCGTCCAGCTCGGCACTCCTCGTCACCTCGTCGAAGTAGGAGGCGACGGGGAGGCCGGGCACGAAGCGGATCGAGCCCGAGGCGATGAAGCCCTGCCCCTGGTCGATCCCGCCCAGGTCCACGACCTCGTTGTTGGTGGTCGAGAGGTTGAGGCCGAGGTCCACGGCCACGTCCTCGGCGTCGAGCGCCCGGCCGTTCAGGTCGACCTCGATGCCGTTGCTGCTGATCTCACCGGCGTTGACGAACTGCGAGCCGGGGAAGCCGGCCGACGGCGGCACGGTGCGCGACAGGATCGCGTCCTTCGTGGTCGCGTTGTAGTAGGTGAAGTCGACGCCCACCCGGTCGCCGAAGAGGCTGGCGTCGAAGCCCCCCTCGAACTCCGTCCCGCGCTCGGGGGCCAGCTCGGAGTTGCCCACCGACTGGGGGGTCAGGGCGGTCTGGCCCGTGCCCGACGTGATGGGCTGATAGGTCCTGAGCGCCGCGAAGGCCTGGGGCTGCTGGCCCGCCTGGCCGTAGGCGCCCCGGAGCCGGAGCTGGTTGACCCAGCCCACGTCGAAGAAGTCCTCCTCGCTGACCACCCAGCTCGCGCTTCCCTTGGGATAGGTCACCAGGTCGAAGTCATCGCCGAAGGCGCTGTTGTCGTCGACCCGGACGGCGCCGGTCAGGTAGAGCCGGTCGTTCCACACCAGCTGCTCCTGCACGTAGACACCGAGGGTGTTGTTCTCGATGAAGTCGTCCTGGCCCAGGTCGGTCTGGGCGGCCCCGGCGGTCACCGTGATGCCGGGCGCCGGGAAGCCCCGGGCGTCCACGGTCATGAACTCGTTGCGCTCGCTGTAGTACTGGACGCCGACCGAGGTGTTGGACTCCCACGTCTCGGTGACCGGCACCTCCACCCTGCCGCTGTAGTCGAAGGTCGTGGTGGTGTGGTCCCGCTGCTGGATGAACTTGGACCCGCGGGCCGTCTCCTCGGTGATGAACTGCAGGATGAAGGGATCGACGATCCGCTCGACGACCTGCTCGGACTTGTCGTTCACGTTGTCCTGTCCGACCACCAGGCGGTGGGAGAGCCAGTCGGTCGTCTGCCAGTCGGTCGCGAGGCTGAAGGTGTACTTCTCGTTGTGCTGCGGGAACTCCCGCCACTCCCAGTGGAACCTCGGCGGCGCGATGCGAAAGCCCCTGCGCGGAGTGTCGATGGTGGAGGGATCCCCGTAGAGGGTGGCCCACATCACGCCGCCGCAGCCGGCCTCGCAGGCCAGGAACCGCTCCGTCCTGTTCAGCCCTGCGCTGACGTCGATGCGCCAGTCCTCGTGGGGGGTGATCGAGAAGTTGCTCCGGCCGCTGATCCGGGTCATCTCGTTGGTGGGCTCGATCCCCTCCTGGTCGTCGAAGTTGCCGCTGACATAGTACTGCAGCACGTCGGAGCCGCCCCGGAGGCTGAGACCGTACTCCTGGGTGCGGCCCGTCTTGAAGATCTCGTTGCCCAGCGCGGCTTCCTGCTCGAAGAGGTTGTTCTGGAAAATCTCACCGGTCTCGGGGTGGATGCCCCAGTTCTCCTCGATCCGGCCGGAGGCGTTGCGGAACCAGTTGGCCCCCTGGCTCGTCCAGAAGCTGACGGAGGGCCCGCCGGAGGCGGAGCCGGACTTGGTGATGATCTGGACGACGCCGTTGGACGCCTCGGTGCCGTACAGGGTCGCCGCGGCCGGCCCCTTGATGACCTCGATGCTCTCGATGTCCTGTGGGTTGAGGTCGTTGAGGCTCGACTGGATGGAGGAGCCGAAGGCCTGGACGCTGATGCCCTTGGAGCTGGCGTTGTCCACCCGCACGCCGTCCACGTAGATGAGGGGATGGTCGTTCAGCGAGAAGGTGGAGACGCCGCGGATCCGGATCTTCGGTCCCGCGCCGACCTGCCCCGTGGCCGGGGAGACCGACACGCCCGGCGACCTCGCCTGCAGGATGTTGCCGACGTCCGAGCCGCCGCCCTTGGCGACGACCTCGGCGGCGTCGATCTCCGACACCGTGTTCCCGAGGGAGCGCCTCTGCTGGCCTCCGGCCGTCCCGGTGACCACGATCTCGTCCAGGGCGATGGCCGACGTCTGGAGGTTGATGTTCAGCGTCGCCGTCTCGCCGGCCGACACCGTAACGGTGCGCGTCCGGGTCTGGTAGCCGATCCGCGAGGCCCGGATCCGGACCTCGCCGGCCGGCACCTGCAGGCGGAACCGGCCCTCCTCGTCAGTGAGGACCCCCGTCTCGGATTCCACCACCGAGACGTGGACCTCGGACAGCGGCTGCAGCGTCCCGGCGTCGCTGATCTGTCCGGTCACCGTGCCCTGCTGGGCCGCCGCCGGCACGCTCCAGGCGAGCCAGGCGAGGACCGCCGTGGCCGCGGTCAGCCATCCACGTGCGTGCCATCCACGTGCGTCCGGGTGTCCAATGCAGTGACGAGTCGTTCCCATGGTGCCGCCTCCTAGCGAGCCAGTGGAGCTGGATGGGTGGGAGAGTTGCCGGGACACGAAAATGGATGTTGCTTTGTATACATTCTGTGATTCCAGCATAAGGTCGGCTGGCCGCCCGGTCAACCGGGGCTCGTGACGCGGCCCGCCGGCCGCGCTTCCACGCCCCGCCCGACCGGGCTCCCGTGCCGGGAGCCGACGGCCGACGGGTCGCAGGATCAGTCCTCCTGACCCTCGGCGTCCGGCACCCTGTCGAAGGTGCCCATCCCGGGCACCTCCAGGGCCTCCACCTCACCGCGGGCGTCCAGCCGGAAGGTCAGGAGGGAGCCCGACAGCCCCTGCTGGGCGACCAGCGGGTTCCGCCACGCCGCCCGGAAGGTGTCCAGGTGCCAGTGCTCGAGGTCCGCCTCCAGGGAGTGATAGGCGACCGACAGCCCGTCGCCCTCTTCCCTCACCTCCACCTCGCCGTACAGGCTGTCGGCGTAGGTGCCGGCGTAGGCGGCGAGGTCCAGCGACGGCGACGTGCCCTCCTTCCTGGCCTCGCGCAGCTCGCGCTCCCGCTTCTCACCCTCCGCCTCCATGGAGTCGGCGATCGCCTTGAAGCGGGTCGACCAGTCGGTCTCCGGCACGTCCAGGTAGGCGTCGACGATCCGGTACATGAGGGGGGTCACCGGCGAGGTCCCGCCCCGGTTGGTGAGGAGCACCATGCCCAGGTCCTCCTCGGGGACCATGGCCACCTGGGCCCGCATCCCGTCGATGGCCCCGCCGTGCTCCACGATCTTCACGCCCTCGTAGTCGTGCAGGAACCAGCCCAGCCCGTAGGCCAGGAAGTGGCCCCGGGCCCCGAGCGCCTGCCGCATCGGCGAGTCCGGCTCGATCAGCGTCTGGGGGGCGTGCATCTCCTCCACGGCCCCGGCCGAGATCAGCGTGTCGCCCCCGAAGACGCCCTCGTCCAGCTGCAGGCGGACCCAGCGGGCCATCTCGGCCACGCTCGAGTTGATGGAGCCGGCCGGGCCGATGTTGTCGATGTCCCGCCACGGCACCGGGCGCACCTCCCCGTCGATCTCCTCGTGGGGCGAGGCGACGTTGGCCATCCCCTCCAGCGAGTCCACGCTCGTGCTGGAGCGCTCCATCCCCAGCGGATCGAAGAGGCGCCGCTCGACGAACGTGTCCCACCGGGTGCCGGAGACCTCCGACACGACCTCGCCGGCCGCCAGGAACATGATGTTCTGGTAGCCGAAGTGGGACCGGAAGCTCCAGCTCGGCTCGCAGAAGCGCACCCGCCGGAGGACCTCCTCGCGGTCGTAGGAGGTGCCGTACCACGCCCGGTCGCAGCGCGGGAGCCCGCTCCGGTGGGTCACCAGGTCCCGCACGGTGAGCTCGCGCGTGACGTACGGGTCGTGGAGCTCGAGCCCCGGCAGGTGACGGGTGGCGGGGTCGTCCCACGACAGCTCCCCCTCGTCGGCCAGCATGGCGAGCGAGGCCGTGGTGAACGCCTTCGAGGAGGAGCCGATGGCGAAGATCGTGTGCTCGTCCACCGGGGACCCCTCCTCCACGTCCCGGACGCCGTAGCCCCGGGCGTGGACGACCCGGCCGTCCTTCACCACCGCCAGGCCGAGCCCGGGCACTCCCCAGGCCTCGAGCGTCTCCTCCACGTAGTCGTCCAGCCCGTCCAGGGGCGCCGGCTGGGCCGCCGCCGGGGTCGCCGTCGAGAGCAGGACCGCGAGGGCCGCGAAGGCCGCCAGGGTGAGCGCCGTCGGCGTGCGTCGAGGTGTGGTCATGCCGTCGTCTCTCGTCTCGGGTCTCGTCTCCGTCGCACTCGCGGCCGGCCTTCCGCCCGCCTCCGGGCGTCGCCGCCCCGGCCCGGCCTTCACTCGCGGTATCCCGGGCCCCGCACGATCCGTCCGGGCAGCGCCCCGGTGTGCTCGCCGTCCCGCACCACGGCCGTGCCGTTCACGAAGACGTGCTCGACGCCCTCGGACAGCCGGTGGGGCTCCTCGTAGGTGGCCCGGTCGATGATCGTCGCCGGATCGAAGACCACCACGTCGGCGAACGCCCCCTCGCGCAGGACGCCCCGGCCCTGCAGGTGCAGCCGGGTGGCCACGGCCGAGGTGGCCTTCCGGACCGCCTCCTCCAGGCCCATCACCCCCTCCTCGCGGACGTAGTGGCCCATGATACGGGGGTAGGTGCCGTAGGCCCGGGGATGCGTCAGGCCCTCGGCGCTGTCGGGATGCATGCCGCCGGCGTCGGTCCCCCACTTGATCCAGGGCTGGCGCATCTGCTTCTGGACGTTCTCGTCGCTCATGAGGAAGTAGACCGTGGGCACCCGGTCCTCCTCGGTCACGATGAGCTCGATGGCGGCGTCCACCCAGTCCGTGCCCATCTCCGCCGCGATCTCGGACAGCCGCATGCCGACGTAGCCCTGGTTCTCCTCCTCCTCTAGCCCCGCGATAAGCACCCCCTCGGGGCCCGCCAGCCGCCCCAGGTTCTCCCACTCGGTCCGCGGGTTCAGCACGGCGTCGTGGATCTCCCGACGCTGCTCCGGGTCCCGCAGCCGCTCCAGCAGGTTGCCGCCCTCCGACGCCCATGGCGGCAGCACGGCGGCCAGTCCGGTGGAGCCCGCCGTATAGGGATACATGTCCGCCTGCACGTCCTGGCCGGCCGCCCGCGCCGAGTCGATCATGGCGATGACGGTGTCCATGGCGGGCCAGTTGGGACGGCCCGCCGCCTTCAGGTGATAGATCTCCACCGGCACGCCGCCCCGGCGGCCGATCTCCATCGCCTCCCGCACGGCGGGGAGGAGCTGGTTGCCCTCCGACCGCATGTGGGTGATGTACAGCCCCCCGTACGGGGCCATGGCGGCGGCGATCTCCGCCAGCTCGTCGGTCCCGGCGAAGCTCCCCGGGGGATAGATGAGGGCCGTGGCCAGGCCGAAGGCGCCGTCCTCCATGGCCCGCCGGGTCACCGCCCGCATGGTATCGAGCTGGGCCGCCGACGGCTCCCCGGCCTCCTCGCCCATGGCGTAGGTGCGCACCGTCGTCGCGCCCAGGAACGAGCCGACGTTGGGCGAGACGCCGTTGGCCTCCATGGCCCGGAGCCACGCGTCGAAGCCGCGGGGGCCGCTGAAGTCGTGCTCCGGCTCCTCCCCCTCCTCCGGGTCGGCCAGCCCGGCCCCGGCCAGGGTCCGCTCGTTGGCCGGACCGTTGGTCCATCCCTCGCCCAGGATCTCCGTGGTGATCCCCTGGGTGACCTTGCTCACCACCCGGCCGTCGCCGTCCAGGAGCGCGCCCCGGGAGTGGCCCTGGATGTCGATGAAGCCCGGGGCCACGACCCGGCCCGTGGCGTCGATCCGGCGCTCGGCCTCCGCCTCCGCCAGACCGCCGGCCGGGGTGATCCGGGCGATGCGGTCGCCGTCCAGGGCCACGTCGCCCAGGAACCAGGCGGCGCCCGTGCCATCCACCACCCGGCCCCCCTCCAGCACGACGTCGTAGGGCTCCCCGTCGGCCGCCGGGCCACAGCCGGGGAGCGTCACCAGGAGGAGCGCCAGGCCGGCGGCCAGGGCCAGGGACGGACGGCGGGGGGAGATCCTCGTGGTGATCCTCATGTCACCTCTCGCTGCCGGGGCTCGTGGCTGTCCGCGTCGGGGCACGCGACGGCCGGGAGGCTCGCGCGGGTTGTATATGAGTCTGGATACAAAACTGTGAACCAAAGGAAACGCTCCCCGGCCGCTCGCGCAAGGCCGCCGCCCCCATGGGGGACGACACCGGGGGGAGGCGACCGACCCGGTCGGTCCTCACCAACTCCCGCGCTCGCCCACGTCCTCGATGACCCGGTTCAGCCGCTCCGTGGCGTTGCGCCAGTTGGTCTGCACGGCGCGCTCGGCCCGTTCCGGCTCCCCCGCCTCGATGGCGTCGACGATCTTCCCGTGCTCCTTCACGGAGATCGGGATCTGCGCCGTCAGGACCCGGATGTAAACGCGGATGTACCGTTCCGCCTGGGGCTTCATGGAGTTGTGCAGTTCCAGCAGGCGGGGGCCCGCCCCGGCTTCGACGTAACCCCGGTGGAATCGGGTGTCGAGCTCGAAGAGGTGGTTGAAGTCGTGCTTCGCCTCGTCCACGCTCTCGGAGTACTGACGGTTGATCCCGTGGAGTTCCTCCACCACCCGCGAGCGCTCCTCCTCCTCCAGCTCCGCCGTGAAGTATGCGGCGAGCCCCTCGATCTGGCCGACGATGTAGAAGAGCTCCTGGGCGTCGGCCTTGGTCAGGGGGGCGATGGTGGGCCTGGAGCGCTCGCCGTCCCCGCTGGAGACGATGTACCCCTCCTGGCGCAGCCGCTGAAGGGCCGAGCGCACCGGGGTCCGGCTGACGCCCAGCCGCTCGGCGACGTCGGTCTCGATCACGCGGCTGCCCGGCGCCAGCTGACCGCTGACGATCAGGTCCCGGAGCCGCTCGTAGGTGTCCGACGCACGATCGGTTCTGGTCGGGGACTGGCTCATGGAGTCGGGGGGTCTGGTGGGATCTGGATCCCGGCGGCTGGAGGTCGACCCCGCGGGGATTCCGCCCCACGCGACCGCCGGGCGCTCGTACGGTGAGTGTACGTGTATACAGTGATGTATCCGATTGGCTCAGGATATGAACTGTCCCGCTATGCTGCAAGGCGTTGACGGAATCAGGCCCTTGACGGAATCGACGAGCCTCCGGCGGGTTGCCGAATGCGGGATCTGTGTATACATCCATGTATACGATATGGAAACCCTCGACGCGGTGACGTTCCGTCCCATCGACGACCAGGCGGGCTACCGCGCCTGCGTGGAGCTCCAGCAGGCCACGTGGGGCGAGGCCTTCGCCGAGCTCGTCCCGCCCTCCGTCCTCATGGTGGCGCGGAAGGTCGGCGGCCTCCTGGCCGGCGCCTACGGCGCGGACGACGACCTCCTGGGCTTCGTCTTCGGGCTGGCCGGGCTCCGGGAGGGGCGGCCCATCCACTGGTCGCACATGCTGGCCGTCCGGCCCGACGCCCGGGGGCGGGGGCTGGGACGCCGCCTGAAGCTCCACCAGCGGGAGCAGCTCCTGGAGCGCGGCCTCGACGTCGCCCTGTGGACCTACGACCCCCTCGTCTCGCGCAACGCCCACCTGAACCTGAACCGCCTGGGTGTCGCCGTCACGGCGTACGAGCGGGACCTGTACGGCACCGACACCAACAGCCCCCTGCACGACAAGGCGGGGACCGACCGCTTCGTGGTCCGCTGGGAGCTGGGGAGCGAGCGGGTCCGTCGGGCGGTGGAGGGGGACGCCCCGACGGCCGGGGACGACTACGCGGACGCCCCCGTCCTGACCGTCGACGGCGTCGCCGACCCACGGGACGGGAGCGGGCCCCGATTCGAGCCCCCCTTTCCGCGCGGGTCCCGGGTCCTGGTCGAGATCCCCCGCGACGTACAGGCGCTGAAGCGCTCCGACCCGGAGCGGGTCGTCCTCTGGCGCCGCCTCACCCGGGCCGCCCTCCCGTGGTACCTGGACCGGGGCTACCGCGTCGACGGCCTCCTGCCGGCGCCCGGGGGCGACCGCTTCCGCTACGCCCTGCGGCGGCCGGAGGGCGCATCCGACGCCCCCGCGTGACGACGTGCGCCCCGCCGTGACGCCGGACGCCCGTCCACGACCACGGACGAACCCCCGAGCTCGATCACCGAAGCCCCTGGCCACGACCCCCTGACGATCACCGAGGAGCCCCCCATGCCCGACGCGCCCGTCCCGCCGACCCCCGCCCCCGGATCCCCCTGCGACGCGTCCGCGCCGTCCGCCCGCGCGCCGTCACCGTCGCCGCCCCGTCCCCTCCGCCCGCTCCTGGCCGCCCTCCTCGCGGCCTGGATCGCCCTCCCCGGCGCGGCCGCGAAGGCGCAGGCGGGCTCGGCCGCCGGGGGACAGGAGGGTCCCGGGACCGTGGCCGGGGTCGTCGAGGAGATCGCCGCCTCGGAGCGCTACCGGCACGCCAGCCTGGGCGCGGCCTTCTGGTCCCTGGACGGCGACAGCCTGGTCTACGCCCGCCAGGCCGACCGGCTCTTCACCCCGGCCTCGACCACCAAGCTGCTCACGGAGGCCACGGCCCTCGAGGTGCTGGGTCCGGACCACCGCTTCCGGACCCGGGTCTACCGCACGGGGCCCGTGACCGGCGACGGCGTCCTCGAGGGCGACCTGGTCCTGGTGGCCAGCGGGGACCCCAACCTGTCCGGCCGCATCCGCGGCGACACGCTGGCCTTCACCGACCACGACCACGCCTACGGGGGGAGTCCGGAGACCGAGGCGGTGGAGGGGGATCCCCTGGCCGTGATCCGGCAGCTGGCAGAGCAGGTGGCCGACGCCGGGATCCGGCGCGTCGGCGGCCGTGTGCTGGTCGACGCCACCCTCTTCCCGGGGGGCGACCGGGAGCAGGGGAGCTGGGTGGTCATCTCTCCGATCATGGTCAACGACAACGTGGTGGACGTCACCGTCCGGCCCGGGCCCGCGGAGGGTGAGCCCGTGCGCCTGGAGGCGTCGCCCGCCACGGCGTACGTGGACTTCGTCGTGGAGGCGACGACCGGTCCCTCCGACGCGGAGCCCGACATCCGCTGGGGCGAGGATCGCGAGCACGCCGACGGCAGCCGCACGGTCACCGTGGAGGGCACCTTCCCCGCGGGCCACGATCCCGTCCTCCACGCCTACGACGTCCCCGACCCGGTGCGCTTCGCCGAGTTCGTCCTCGCCGAGGCGCTCCAGGAGCACGGCATCGTCGCGCCCCTGCGGCCGGCGGACGTGGAGCCGGACGTTCCGGCCCTGTCCGACGCCTACGTCGAGGAGAACGTCGTGGCCGAGCACGTCTCCCCGCCGCTGATCGAGGACGCGAAGGTGACCCTGAAGGTCAGCCAGAACCTGCACGCCAGCATGAAGCCGTACCTGCTGGGCGCGCTGCGGGGCGAGGGGGTCCCCCGACCGGGAGGCGACGGGGCGTCGTCGGGGAGCCCGTCGGACACCATGACGTTCCTGGAGAAGGGGTTCGCCCTGGAGCACCGCTTCCTGTCCGCGGCCGGGCTGGAGACGAGCGGCGCTTCCCAGGGCGACGGGGCCGGCGGCGACCGCGCCGCCTTCTACACCCCCTCCTTCATGGTCCGCTTCCTGGACCACGTGGCCGACCGTCCCTACTTCGACGCCTACCGCCGCGGGCTTCCCGTCCTGGGCCGGGACGGCACCCTGGCGCAGATCCAGGAGGAGAGCGAGGCGGCCGGACACGTACGGGCGAAGACCGGGACCTACGTCGTCCCCAACCCCCTCAACGGCGGCTTCGTGCTGACCGCCAAGGGGCTGGCCGGCTACGTCACCACGGCGGACGGCGAGGAGCTGGCCTTCGCCCTGTACGTGAACCGGGTCCCCATCGAGGGCGACCTCTCGGACGCCGTGGAGGAGATCGGACAGGCCCTCGGCCGCATCGCGGCCGCCGCCCACCGCCTCCCCTTCCGGGCGGCGGCGGACTGAGCCTCGTCGGACCGCCCGTCCCCGTCGGCCGACGGGGACGGGGCACCCGCGAGCCCGGCCGTCCCAACCGTCAGCCCCGCCCGCCCCGCTCCCGCCACCACCGGCGGGCCCGGCGGATCACCTCCGGCCCGCCCCGCCAGGCGTAGAGCGCCAGGACGCCCAGGAAGAGGACCGCCAGCACCCAGGTCGGGATGTCGAAGACCGCCCCCGCCCACAGCAGCACCAGGTAGCGCGGGAAGCGCGAGAGGGCGATGGCCGCCAGGTAGCGGCCCATGGGATAGGCGTCGGAGAAGCTCAGGAATTTGAAGGGGAAGAACGGCAGGGGCGTGAACCCCGCCACCACCAGCATCAGGAAGGGCCATCTCCGGTACAGGTCCATGGCCTTCCGGTAGACGCGGTTGTCGCGGTAGCCCTGCAGCGACCGCAGCTGCAGGAGAGGGACGAAGACGGTGTGGTCCATGACGCCGGCCACCAGGGTCCCCGCCGTGGCCGCGGCGGCGCCGATCCACACGTCGGCGAACTTGCCGAAGTAGAGGAGGACCGGCTCGTGCGGGAAGGCGGAGACGGCCGCGTTGGAGGGGATCGAGTAGAAGGCCAGGTAGAGGTAGCTCCGGGAGCGGAAGTCCTGGAGCAGGAGGACCGTGGTCACGACCCCCAGCAGCAGCATGAGGCCGCCCGTGATCCAGACGGACGCCCCCACCTCGTCCCGCGGCTCGGGGCCGCGCTCCTCCCGGATCGAGGCGTCCCGCCCGGCCCCGTCGCTCGTCCCCGACGTCCCCTCCCCGGTCACCGGAGGCGCCACGGCGCCGCCTCCCGTCCGCTCACGGCTCCGGCGGTGGCTCCAGCCGGGCCAGCCGGCGGAGGTTCTCGGCGACGCGGACGGACAGCAGCCCCAGCATGCCCAGCGCCACGGCGGCGCCGGCCACGTCGAAGATCGTCGCCCCGACGCCGAGGGCCGCGAAGGAGAGCGGACCCACGGTGACGGCCACCGTGTTGAGGCCGACGAGGGCCACCCGGGCCTCGGTGGGACCGAGCCAGCCGTAGCCGAAGCTGAATTCCTCGTGGACGTACGTCTCGAGGTAGACGTTGATGGACAGGAGCAGGTAGGCGACGACGATGGACAGCCCCACCGAGAGCAGCATGTAGGGGGAGAGGCCCAGCCCCAGCCCGATGGCCACGGTGGAAAAGGCGTCCACCAGGTGGTCCAGGTAGAAGCCGTAGCGCGGGCGTTCGATGCCCCGGTGGCGGGCCAGCGTCCCGTCCAGGCTGTCCCCGAACCACTGGACCGCCAGGCCGGCGCTGGCGCACCACAGCCAGGCGGGATCCACGTTGGTGAGCACGTAGGACGCGCCGATGCCCAGGGAGGCTACGACGCCCAGGAGGGTCAGGTGGTCGGGGACCACCCACCGGGGCAGGCGATCGGCCAGCCACGGCAGTACCCGGGCCTCCAGGGGCTGCAGCAGGTGCCGGGAGCTCCGCTCGTGCCCGGCGGCATCGGCCTCGTCGGCTCGCGGATCGTCGGTCATGGAAGCTCCTCCGGCGGTCGGCCCTGCCGGGGCCTCGGTCAGGGCAGGAAGTCCAGGACGTCCACCAGCTCGGTGTCGGGATGGGCCGACACGAACCGGTCCAGGAAGGGCTTGTGGCTGGCCCCGAAGATGACCAGCACCCGGTCGCCGGGCTCGGTGACGGCCAGCAGGTTGGCGAAGATCCTCAGGTTGCGCTCGTACAGGTCGGCCGTCGGACGGAGGCCCACGTAGGTGTCCCCCGCCCCGATCTCCACCATCTTCAGGTTCGGGGCGAAGAGCCACTCCTGGGTGCTCTCCAGGTTATACCAGCGCAGTCGCTCCTCCAGCGACAGCGCCCGAAGGCTGTCGTCCAGCGCCGTGGCCCGGTCCCGCCACGCCTCGAAGTAGGAGATGAAGTCGGGGCGGTGCTCCTTCGCGTATTCCATGACGTCTCCGAACGCCCAGCTGTTCCTCCAGTCCACGGCCCACACCCGGTCGTGGCCCATCTCCCCGGCCACGCGGAAGCCCAGCTGCTGCCGCTCGTTGATCGTCAGCTCGTGCCGCCCCTCCCTCCAGGCCGTGTACAGGCTGTCCAGCCGAGCGGCCTCGTCCCGGGTCCACTCCACGGCGACCTTCGTGGGCCGAAACCGGGTCAGGGCCGCCACGACCCCCTCGACCTGACGCTGCCCCTCGGGGGTCGAGAGGTCGGCCCCCTCCAGCTTCACCGCGTCCGCGTCGGAGCCGGCGAAGTGGAACGTCCCCAGCACCAGGACGCGGACGTCCAGGGAGTCCGGGAGGGTGCCCTCCTCGGGCGGGGGAAGCTGCTGGGCCGTCGCCGGCGTCGCCGCGCCAAGCAGGGCGAGGGCGAGCGAGAGGAGGGCGGCGTCGATGCGATCCATGGCGACCTGTCCGAACCCGGAGGAAAGCTTCCGTGCGTGACCCCAGAGCATCACGGTCCGGAGCGGGGATCCGCAAGGTCCGCCCCGTGACCCCGGAGAGCTTCCGCCGGAAGCCCCACCGCGGGCCGCACGGCCGGCAGCCGAAGGCCCGGGGCGGAGATCGGGACATGCCGGCGCTCCGGGAGGGCGCCTCTCCGCCCTAGCCTCCCGGGCGGTACAGGAGCACGGCGTCGACGCGTCCGTCGCCGTCCAGGTCGTTGATCTCGGCCAGGGGCCGGTCCACCGCCCGGATCTGCAGCACGCGGGCGTCCGCGGCGGCGGTCCCCTCCTGCCAGCGGCCGTTCAGAAAGCTGGGCGAGGCGTCGACCCCGGCCCGCTCCAGCAGCCGACGCAGCACGCCCTGCCCCAGGATGTCGGCCAGGTCCCGCGGGCCCAGCCGTCCGTCGAAGCGCCGCGGCCGCTCGCTCTTCCCCAGCCGCACGTCCTCCAGCCGAACGCGGACCCACGGGAGCGAGCCCGGATCGAAGCCCTTGCGGCGGCACCAGTCGCGGCCGTGGACCGGGTGGCCCACCCCCGATCGGCAGAACGCCGGCCCGCCGCCGGAGCGGGCCGCCGGCGCGGCGGCGGGCGTGGCCTCGCGCTCCTGCCGCTCGCCCCGAACCTCGTCCAGCGCCCACCGCCAGAACTCGCCGGTGGCCCCGTCGCCGGGGGCCTGGGCGGCCACGGCCGCCGGAGCGCCGAGGACGAGCAGCGTCGAGACGAGGAGCTTCACGGTCGTCGTCCGCATGGTCCGCCTCCTCCTGGAGGTGCACGGAACCGCCCTGTCGCGGCCCTCGTACCCTAGGACGAACCGGTCACCCGAAGGGTAACACGCCGGGGAACGTATCACGCCGCCGTATCGGGGGCACGGCGGCCGCCACGACTCCCGACGACCTCCGACTCGCGGCCGCGACCCCGCCTACGGTCGTCCGTCGCCGGCCCCGGTCTCCGGCCGCCGCCCCGCCTTGAGTCCCGGCACCAGCATCGGCGTGGTCTGCTGGTAGCGGCGATAGCGCTCCCCGTGGAAGGACTCCAGGTCCCGCTCCTCGAAGCGGAGGGCGACGAGGATGTACAGGGTGCTCACGCCGGCGAAGAGGGCGTGGCCGACCGTCATCTCCGGTGTGGCCCAAAAGGCCAGGATGAACCCGGACATGAGCGGATGGCGGACGTAGCGGTAGAACCCCGGCGTCTGGAATTCGGGCGGCGTGTAGTCCTCGCCGCGGAAATGGAGCCACACCTGCCGGAGACCGAAGAGGTCGAAGTGGTCGATCATGAAGGTCCCCGCCAGGACGATCCCCCAGCCCGCCGCGAAGAGCCCCCACAGGAGCCACCGTCCGACGGTCGCCTCCACCTCCCAGACCACGGACGGCAGGGGACGCCAGAAGGCGAAGAGGACGATCAGGGCCAGGCTGGCGAGCAGGACGTAGGTGCTCCGCTCCACCGGCTTCGGAACGATGCGCGTCCACCAGCGCTTGAAGCCCTGGCGCGCCATGACGCTGTGCTGCAGACCGAAGAGGGCCAGGAGGGCCAGGTCGATCAGCACGGCGGTCCCCACCGGCCCGGCGGCACCGCTGTCGATGGTCTTCGGAACGGCGAAGCCGCCGACGAAGCCCACGGCGTACAGGAAGGTGACGAAGAACACGGCATAGCTGGCCACGCCGTACAGCAACGCGATCCAACGACCCATGACGGTCTCCCCCGGCGAGATTGGCGGGCTGCTGGCGAGATCGACGGGCGGGCCCCGGGCTCCGGGGCCTCAGGATCACCCACCCAAGGATATGAAGGCCTGCCGATCTCGTGAATCCCCCGGCCGGAGACCCGAGGGGTGAGGGGTCGGAGGCCGTCGGCCCTGCGCCGGGCTCCCGGGAGCGACCGGCCCCGCGCCGGACGCCCAACGGAGCGCCCGACGATGGTGTAGGTTGCACCCCATGATGACCCGACACGCGATCGTCCGCCCCGGACCATGAGTCGCCCCCGGACCTCCGGCCAGGGGCGGCGCTTCGAGCTCGTGCTCCTCCGGCTCCGCCCTCCGACGCCCCGGACGGTCGGTCTCATCGCGAAGCACGCCTCCCCCGACAGCTACCACTGGATGCTGGTGACGGGCCGGGCCCACGCCGGCTCCGGGAACCTGTCCCGGCTGCTGGCGGTGGCCTATCTGGACGAGGCCAGTGGCCTCCTGGGTCGCGGCGATCCCCGCTGGGCCGTGCCCAGGGCCTATCTCAGGACCACGGGGGAGCTGGAAGCGGAGGAGCGCCCCCGATGGGACGATCCGGGGCTGCCTCCCTTCGTGCGCCGAGAGCTGGACAGGATCTCCCGGTGGCTCCGGGGCCGCCACCCGTCCTACCTGGACCTCCTGGGTGACGCCCTCCGGCACGGACCGCCCGACGACAGGTTCCGGCGCCTGACCCCCGACGCGGCCGACCGGCGGGGCTTCCTGGACCCCACGGGCCGCGGACTGCTGGCCCCGGACCCGCCCCCCGTCGTGACCCGCACACGGCCGGCAGACGGTGGCCTCCAGGGGGTCGAAGGCCTGCCCTGGCGGCGCTTCGCCCGGGAGCGGGGATGAAGCCGGGAGCGGGGACGACCGGGAGCGGGGATGACGCCGGGAGCGGGAGGAGAGAAAAGGGAGTTGTGACAGGGAGGGCCAGCGCCTACCGGCCGGCCAGCCACTCCACGGTCGCCGGAATTCCCTCCCCGTACGCCGTGACGTCCACCGGGCCCACGAGCGCCTCCAGCTTCGACGTGTCGAGCAGGGCGGGCGCCTCGTAGATCGGCATCACGTCCAGGAAGGCCCGAACGTCGGAGCGGATCAGCGACGCCAGCCGGGCCATCCAGGGACGGATCCTTCGGATCCGCGCACTCGTGCCCGCCACCCGGGCTCCCTGCTCCAGAAGCTCGCGCGGCGGCACCCCGCCGGAGCCCGGCAGGTTCCAGGGCTCGCCGTAGGCTTCCTTCCGCAGGGCCAGCGTGACCAGAAGTCGGCCCGCGTCGGCGTAGTACAGGAAGTCGCGCGGCGCGTCGGGATCGCCGGGCCACGTCGCCGTCTCACCGGCGACCACGCTGGCCAGCGCCTCGTTGAGAAGGCTGTATCCGTCCTCCGGGCCGTAGAAGTCGGGCAGCCGGGCCACGGCGCCATCCGCCTCCAGAAAGACGTCCTCCTGGCGCTCCCGAACGGCCGCCTTGCCGCTGTCGCCGCGCCGGGACCGGGATTCCGCCATCGGCGCCGCATCCCCCGGGCCGTACGACCAGTACGACGTCACCAGGAAGGGGCGGGCACCCGCGTTCCGGCACGCGGCGACCACATTGCGGGCGATGGGGACGTGACGCTCGAAGATCTCCGCCGGAAGGCCGACGGCGTGCACCACCAGGTGGCGGTCGAGCGCGGCCTCCCGGGCCGCGCCGGCGTCCTCCAGATCGGCCGGATGGCGCTCCACCGACGCCTCCCCGAATTCGCGGGCCAGCCGGTTCTCGCTTCGTGAGACGACCCGGACGTCGGCGCCCCGCTCCAGCAGGGCCCGAGTGACATATCGTCCGATGGGCCCGGTGGCTCCGAAGACGGCGACTTTCAGGCCGGTGGCGTCACGGACCTCCATGGCGGCGCCTCCGTCCGGCATGTACGTACAGACGCGAGCGGGCGGGTGACGCCCCTACAAAGGAAAAGCCCCGGCCGCAGCCGGGGCTCTCCATGCTTCGATCGATCCGAGGAACCAGCCTCAGGCGTCGACCTTCTTCACGTTCTTGGCAGCCGGTCCGCGGTCGTTCTGCACGACCTCGAACTCCACCTCGTCACCCTCGCTGAGCGACTTGAAGCCCGGCATCTGGATCTCGGAGTGGTGGACGAAGCAGTCCCCCTCGTCTCCCTCGATCGTGATGAATCCGAAGCCCTTGCTGTCGTCGAACCACTTCACGGTTCCCTTGGCCATACTGTGTTCCTCGGTCTGTTCCGCATCCGGTGACAATAAAAAAGCGGGAAACCCGGCGAATGCTCCGGGAGACCCGCAACCCTCTTCGCTGGTGGTACTGGGGCACCGACTCCGGTGCCGCGTGGAGACAAGGTACTCGATCGCCGTCGCCAGCGCGAGGGGGGGACGGGAACCGACGGATACGCGCTTCGTCGGCGCGTCGGCGAACCGGGCGAGCTTCCCTCGAGGGATCGGATCCGTCGGCCCGTCCGGGGGTGTCACGCACACCCCACTCCCACGTCTGTGCAACAGCGACGAGGACGATGACCGGGACCCGGGACCCAGTGAACTTCGAAAAGGCTTTCGACCGGTACCACGACGCCGTGTATCGGTACCTCCACCGACTCACCGGGAACGCGGACGAGGCCGAGGAGCTGACCCAGGAGACCTTCGTCCGCCTCCTGGAGCACGAGGTCGACGGAGACAAGACGAAGAGCTGGCTCTTCACGGTGGCGAAGAACCTGGTGAGGGACCGTTCCCGCACCCGGCGGCGCCGCGCCGAGCTGGCCGAGGGGGAGGACCTGGGCCCGTCCGATCCCGAGACACCGGAGGAGGTCCTCCGGCGCTCGAACCGACGGCGCGCCGTGCGCGAGGCCCTGGACCGCCTGAAGCCGAGAGACAGGGAGATGCTGCTCATGCGCGAGGAAGGATTCAGCTACACCGAGATCGCCGACGTCGTCGGCGTCGCGACCACCTCGGTGGGAACGCTGCTGTCCCGTGCGCTGCGCCGCTTCGCCGACGCCTACGAGGAGAAGGAAGCGTGACCGACGAGGAAAGGAAGGACCACCCGGAGGACGGGCGTCTGATGGCGCTCCTGGACGGGGAGCTGTCCGGACCGACCGCCGACCGTCTGGAGGAGCACCTGGAGGCGTGCGAAAGCTGCCGACGCCGCCGGGACGAGCTGGTGCGGGCATCGGAGCTGCTGACGCGGGAGCTGGAGGACCGGGACGTGGAGGTTCCCCCGGCGGACCCGCTGGCCGTGCGCCGCGTCGCCCACTACCGGACGGCCGAGAGGGGCCGGGCGGACCCCGCCCCCGACGACGGGGACCGGCGGGCGGACGGGGACCGGCGGGGGCGATCCGACGCGGGACGGCACGGAGGAGGCCGGCTGGCGCGCTCCACCCTCTGGAAGGCCGCCGTCCTGGTGCTCGGCGTGGGTGCGGTGGCGAGCGCGGCGGTGCCCGGATCGCCGGTGGAGGGCTGGATCGGCGACGCCGTCCAGGCGCTGGCCTCCAGCTTCTCCGGGGAGCCGGAACCGGCCGACTCTCCGGCCGCGGACACCGCCGGCCGGCCGGCGGCGGCCCAGGGGGTCTCCGTCCCCGTCTCCGACCGGGCCGTCGTCCGGATCACCGATCCGGCGCCCGGACTCCGTGTCCACGTGCGTCCGGTGGAGGACTCGCTGCTCTCCGTCCTCGCCACGGGCGCCCGCTATCGGGCCGGGGACGGAACGATCGAGGTCCTGGGCGCGGACCGCCCGGCCCTCCGGATCGAGCTCCCGACGGGCCCCGGGACGGCCCGGATCATGGCCGGTGAGGTGCTGCTGCTGGAGCGCGTCGACGGCCGTCTTCGGGTGCGGGCCGCGTCCGCCGACACCGTGGACGGTACGATCTCCTTTCCCGTCGACGGGGACGAGGGCTAGCTTCTCCTTCCCGTGATACGAGGGAGCGCCATGGCCCGCCGTCTCCTCATCGCCCTGCTGGCGATCGCCCCGGCCGCCGTGCCGGTCGTCGCGCCGGCCGCCGCCCAGGCTCCCGCCGGGGAGGGACCCGCCGGATCGGCGCCCGACACCACGGCCGGCGCCGTCGCCGGACGGGTGGTGAGCTCCCTGGACGGCACCACCGTCTCCGGAGCGATGGTCCGGATATGGAGCCCGGAGGGCGGAGAGCAGGTGACCCTCACCGGCGCGGACGGGCGCTACCGTCTGCCCCACGTCGCCCCGGGCGGATGGTCCCTGGAGGTCTCCACCCTGGATCACGATCCCTTCCATGCCGCCGTCCGGGTCTCCCCCGGAGAGAGCATGGAGCTGGACGTGGTGCTGGCCCCCCGACCCGTGGTCCTGCCCAGCCTCTCGGCCGTCACCGGCGCCCTGGTGCTGGTCCCCTCCGGGGGGGACGACGTCGACGGGGACGACGGGGTCAGGGGATCGCAGGGCGACCCGACGCTGCGCGCGCTCGACACCGGTCCCGGGGCCGCCGGCATGGCGCGGACGCTCGAGGGGGCACCGAACCGTCCGCCCCAGGACCCCTCCAGCGTGCTCTACGTCCGGGGAGGCGCCGCCGACCTGAAGCGGGTGCTGCTGGACGGGGCACCCGTGTACGCCCCCTTCCACCTCGGCGGGCTCATGGACGCCGTCCCGGCCGGCGTCGTCCGGTCGGCCCACCTGTACACCGGCGGCGCCCCGCTGGCCTACGACGGCGGCCTGTCCTACGTCCTGGACCTCCGGACCCGCAGCGGAGGCGAGGGATCGTTCTCCACCGCGGGCCACCTGGACATGCTGGGCGGCGCCGTCCGGGCGGACGGGTCCACGGGCCGCCTGGCGTGGATGGCCAGCGGTCGCCGGACCCACGGCGCCGCTTCGAACGGGCTGCTGGACGGCCGGATTCCCTACGGATACGAGGAGCTCCTCGGCCGGGTGGACCTGTCCCTGTCGAAGGGGCACCAGCTGGCCGTGACCGGCTTCTCCAATCGGGAGTCCGTCCGCCTGGCCGGCACGCCCGCCGGGGACCGGGCGTCCTGGGGCAACGAGGCGGCCTCGCTTCGATACGGTGCCCGCCTCGGGGGGAGCCGGGCCCTCCTCACCACCGCCGCGACCCGCTTCGACGCCCGGCTCCCGGTCTCGGCCACGGCGGAGGAGCTGGGGCGCTCGGAGACGGGACGGGTGCGGGTGGCGCTGGACGTGACCACCCCGACCGGCGGCCCGGAGCTGTCCTACGGGGCGGCCTTCAACCGTCACCGGACCGACGTCGTCCTCCCGGCCGCCGACGACAGCACCCCCGGCCTCCTGTGGCTGGGTCGGGCCTCCACGGTGGCCGGGTACGGAGCCGCCACCTTCCACCCCTGGCCCGAGCTGGACCTCCGGGCCGGGCTCAGGACCACCGTCCACGGTGGCGCCGGCTCGCCCCACCTGGCGCCCCGCGTGGCCCTGACCTGGCGGGCCGGCGAGCGAACCGACCTCCAGCTCAGCGCGGGCCGCTACCATCAGCTCCTGGAGAGCCCTGAGTCCGCCCTCTCCGCGGACCTGGACGAATGGGGTGAGACCCTCCAGCAGCAGGCGGCCGCCGTGATGTCGGCGGACGAGCGGTCCCGGGAGGGCATGTACGACCCGGCGTCGGCCAGCGCGTCGCACCTGACGGTCCGGATGGACCACCGCCCCAGGGAGGAACTCGAGCTGGGCCTGGAGGCCTTCTTCAAGAGCTTCACCGGTCTGGCGGAGGAACGACAGCTCCACGCCTCCGGAGCGGACCTCTGGCTCGACTACCGGTCCGACGCCTGGGCGGCGTGGGCCGGCTACTCCCTGGCCTGGACCTGGTCCGACCCGGCGCCGGAGGGGATCGAGGAGAGCTTCTCGGGGCGGCAGCTGCTGAGCGCCGGGGGACGGGCGCCCCTTCCTGCCGGCCTGCGGGTGGCGGCGCAGGTCCGGGCCAGCTCGGGACTGCCGTTCAGCCGCATCCCCCTGACCGGAGGCGGCTCCGGCACGGGCGCCTCGCCGCTGTCCGGCGCCGCGACCGATACGCCGGACGGACCCGAGGCCGGACCCGTGCTGTCCGGGGCGCCCGACGGATCGTACCTGCGGTTCGACGTGACCCTCTCACGGCCCTTCACCGGCCACGTCTTCGGCCACGAGACGCCGCTCCGACCCTACCTCCGGTTCCTGAACGCCCTGGACCGCCGGGACGCCCTGTTCTACCAGTTCGACCCCTCCCGGGAGATGCGCCCTCGGGCGCTGGACAGCCTCCCGGTGCTGCCGGTGATCGGCCTCGAGTGGGGCGTGCCCTGACGGCACAGGGGGGCGCCGCGTCCCCCCTTTCCCGACGCCGACGTCGGGCGCCCACCGGATGGTCAGCCCTGTGACGCCGACGTCGGAAGCTCAGCCCTCCGTCGCCGCGCTCACCACGAGGGTGCCCCCGCCCCCCGCCCGCACCCGGGCCCCCAGGGGCCGGCTCTCCCGGTCCAGGGTCTCCCGGAGCCAGGCGGCCTCCTCCCCATTCGCCTCCTCCAGCCGGAAGCGCCGCAGACGGAAGGGGTGGATCGCCAGCCGTGCCGCCGCGCCGCCGGGGTCGAGGGAGGCCCGGTAGAGGAGGGAGAGGCCGGGTCGGAGCTCCTCGTGCCCGCCGATGCCCTCGTAGTCGGTGAGGAAGTCGCCGCAGCCGTACAGGATCGGGGTGCCCCGGCGGACGCCGACGCCCTTCGGATGGTGCGAGGAGTGGCCGTGCACCAGGTCCACCCCACCCTCGTCGATCAGTACGCGGGCGAAGCGGCGGTGCCGGTCCGGGATGGCGTAGCCCCAGTTCGCCCCCCAGTGTAGGGAGACCACCACCACGTCGTCCGCTGTCCGATGCTCCCGGATCCGGGATGCGACCCGCCGGGCGGTCGCCTTTGACGGGTCCGGCAGGAGGGCCACGCCGGGCCGCCCCCGACCCGCGGCCCAGGCCCGGGGCACGCCGGCGTCCACGGCGGCGCGGCCGAAGAGGAGGACGCGGGCTTCCCCCGCCCGGAAGGAGGCCGGGGCCCGGGCCTCGCCTTCGTTCCGGCCCGCCCCCACGGTCTCGATGCCCGCGCCCTCCAGCGCTTCCAGCGTCTCCACCAGTCCCGCCCGTCGCCAGTCCAGGACGTGGTTGTTGGCCAGGACGCAGGCGTCGACATCCGCCACCTCGAGCACGGCGACGTTGTCCGGATGGGTCCGGTAGTGGATGTCCTTCGACGGATCGGGCTCGTCGGAGAGGGTGATCGCCGTCTCGAGATTCACGATCCGGAGGTCGGGGGCGGCCCGCTCCAGGGTCTCCAGGGCCCGGCCCCACGGATAGGCGGGCTCCACCGGCGCGGGAATCGGCCCGCTGGCCGCCTCGGCCAGCTCCACGTAACGGCGGGCGTCGCGGACGGACGGCTCGTGGAGCCGGGGATCCACCGAGGAGGCCATCACCTGGTCCAGCCCCCGGCCGAGCATCACGTCGCCGCAGAGGGAGAGCGTGACGCGGGAACCGACGGCGCCATCGTCGCACGCCCGGCCGGCGGACACGCTCGGCGTCACCTCGGACGAGGATCCAGCGGCCGAACCATGGAAACCTCCCCTGGACCGGACGGCGGAGGGGCGATCGCCACGCTCGGCTCCACGCCCGGTGCACGATCCGCACCGCCCTTCCCGCGGCCCCGGCCGAGCCCCTATCCTTGTGGACGGGCGGCGCCGGAGCCCCGCCACGGTAGCGAGCCCGTCCCCCACCCCGCCACGGGACCCATGCGACGACATGATCACGTCCAGCTCGGTCCGCATCCCGGCGCCCCTCGCCCGCGGTCGTGGGGGCCCGGCGGCCCATCGGAAGCCGACGCGTGACGTCCGGGGGAGGGACGGCGGACGAGCGGCCCGACTGGTCGCGCTGGATCCGCTCCGTGGCCCTCGGCCTCCTCGCGCTGCTGGTGGTCGTGGAGGGGCTCGACAGACTTCTCTCCGACGAGCCCGCCGACCCGGCCGCCCATGCCCCGGACCTGCCCCGCTGGGAGCTGGTGGGATGCTGGGAGCTGGAGCTGGGTCCCTGGCGCGTGACACGTCAGGACACGGTCCCTCCCCCGCACGGCCGGTCGCCGGCCCCCACCGCCCCCTCCGCCGTACCCGTGGCGCCGCCCCGCCACGTCATGCTGCTGCCGGATTCGGTGGATCCGTGGGGGCGGGCGCTGGACTCCCACCGGGCCGTCCCCGTCGGCGAGGCCGGCTCCGCCGCCGGGCCGCCGCTCCGCTGGCTGGTGCGCGCCGACACCCTGTGGCTCGTGTGGTCGCAGGCCGACGTGCGCGGAGGCATCGCCCTCCGGCAGCAGGGCGCCCGTCTCAGGGGTCGAGCCCGGGCGGTGGGCGATTCGGTGGACGCGTCCGCCCGGGCCGAAGCGTTGCGGGTGAGCTGCTCGACGCTGGAGCGGATGCCGCCCGGGCCGGCCCGAAGGTGAGACCAGCGCGCAGGTGAGGCCGCTTCGCCCACCTGCCGGCCCGGGGCCGCGGCGAGCGGGGGTCAGGGATCAGGCCAGGGGGGAGCCCCGGCGCACGGCCACGACCTCGGCGAGGATCGCCACCGCGATCTCCTCGGGGCCCACCGCCCCGATGTCCAGGCCCACCGGCCCGCGGATTCTGGCCAGCTCCGCCTCTCCGACCCCTTCCTCGGCCAGCGCCTCCCGGCGAAGCCGCTGGGTGCGACCTCCGCCGATCTGACCCACGTACCGACAGCCGGCGCGGAGCGCCGCCGCCAGGGCCGGCACGTCGAGCTTCCGGTCGTGGGCCAGCACGACGACGTCCAGCCACCGGTCCAGGCCCGCCTCCTCCAGGCCCTCCCCGGGCCACGCGTGGAGGATGCGGGCGGCGTCGGGAAACCTGTCCCGGGTGGCGAAGGCCTCCCGGGGATCGATCACGATCACCTCGTCCCCCAGGACGGCGGCCATCCGGGAGAGGGCCGCGGCCACGGGGGAGGCGCCCACGATGGCCAGCCGCGGAGGGGGGAGGAACGCCTCGGCGAAGACGGCGGCTCCGGTCTCCTCGATCTCCAGGATCCGGGTGCCGCCGGTGTCGAACATCTCGGACGCTCCGGCCGCGGCACGCTCGTCCAGCGCCCCGTCGCCGAGGGTCCCCGTCCGATCGCCGTCCAGGTACATGAGCATGGCTCGCCGCCGGATCCCCTCCGACAGGCCCTGCAGGAGCACGGCGGCGCCCCGTGAGGCGAGGACGTCGCGGAGCTCGCTCCAGACGGGACTGCCGGCGTCGAAGGGCTCGACGAGGACGTCGATCTCCCCGCCGCAGGCGAGCCCCACCTCCATGGCCATCTCGTCGGTGATGCCGTAGTGGACCACGCGGGGCTCGTCCCCGGCCATCACCTGGCGGAGGTGCTCGTGCAGGTCGCCCTCGACACATCCGCTCGACACCGAGCCGGCCACCTGTCCCTCCTCGCTCACCGCGAAGCGGGCCCCCGGATCCCGCGGGGCGGACCGGCGCACCTTCACCAGCGTCGCCATCCCCACGCGCTCGCCGTCGCCCGCCCAGGCCAGGAGCGGGTCGAGCACCTCGCCGGCCGTCACGTCCCGGCCGGGTCCTTCCGGCGCAGCTGACTCATCTCGGACCCTTTCTCCGTTCTCTGGCGCGAAGCGGACCCGCCGCGCCGACGCGGATCCGTCGCGCCGGCGAAACCCGGGCACGGCCGCTCCGTCCCGGTGGCTCTCACCGTCCGGCCGGCCTGCCTGAAAACCTAGGAGCCGCCCGGGCCCCTCGCCATGTCCGCAAAATGTAGCCCGGAGGCTGAAAAAACCTTCGGTGCGCGAGGCCGCCGGGCCCCGGACTGTCGATCCGCAACACGTTCATCGACAGACAGATACCGGCTAATGACGACCGAGGAACGGTCCGTGAACTCACCGGGGGCACGGGGCCGCATCCCCGCCACCGCTCGAGGTTCGACACCGTTCCCCGAGACGTGGAGCGCAGCTGTGTCCCGACGCCGTCGCCGACCGGTCCGCGACCGAGGAGGTGGAGTGACATGACCAGCTTCCTGAAGAAGTTGTTCTGGATGGCCGCCCTGGCGGGCGTCGGCTATCTGGGCTACCAGCACGCCCCCGATCAGCACCTGGAGGACCTGGTCGGCGTCCCCTCGTCCGACGCGTCCGAGGCCAGCGCCCGGACTCTCTCCGTCAACTGCGTGGACGTGAACGACGCCGACTATCAGGCACTCCAGCGCATCAAGTACGTCAATCCGATCCGGGCCAAGACGATTCTCGAGGTCCGGATGGATCGGCCCTTCCGGAGCCTGGACGACCTGACCCTGGTCAAGGGCATCAACTCCTATCGGGTGGAGGAGATCCGACACCAGGGCGTGGCCTGCGTCCGGTAGTGGCCTCCGGAAGCCTCCCCTTCACCGTCGCCCTGGCCCTGGTGGCCGCGGCGGCCGCCTGGGGCGCGTACGAGCTGGGCGACCTGGCCCTGGGAGCGGGGGCCGGGGTCGTGACGGTCTACGCCCTGCACCTGCTCAGCCTCCGTCGCGTACGGGGGCGTTGCATGAGCCAGAAGATCCTCGACCGCCTCTCGGCCGAGCTGGAGGGGACCGTGACCTCCGAGACCATCGTGGTCCGGCGCTTCACCCTCGCTGCCGTGGCCCTTATCGAAGGGGTGATGGACGTCGAGGAGGTGCTGCGGACCCTGGCCGTGGCCAGCCGGCGGACCGGCGAGGGGTTCGGCGCCTGCGCCCTGGAGAAGGGATACCTCTCGGCCGGAGAGGTGAAGTCGCTGACCGAGACCCGGCGTGACGCCCGCTTCCTGACCGACCAGGTCCGGCTGGCCCGACGGAAGCTGCTGCAGTTCCGCCGTCGCTCGCAGAGCGGGGCGGGATGAGCCACGAGCCTCGCGCCGACCGGTTCCGCCACCTGCTCGTCCTGGGCGACAGCATCTCCATCGACCTCTACCCCGGACTCGACGTGGCCGAGCGCGAGGGCCTGCCCCTGCCGCCCGACGGGCTCGGCGCCGCGTCGCTCCTCCACCGGAACGACGACGATCGGTGGCCCGAGTTCCACGAGCGGGATCTCACGTCCCTGCGTCCCGGCCTCCGGACCACCGACCTGGCGCAAGACGGGGCGACCACGACCCGGGTCCTCGGGATCCAGCTCCCACAGGTCCCGGACGACCTCGAGCAGCCGGCCCTGGTCACCCTGACCGCCGGCGGCAACGACCTGCTGGCGTTGCTGGACCTCTCGCCGTGGCCGACGGAGGAGCCGCTTCCGGGGGGCGAATCCCGACAGGAGGCGGTGCAGAAGGTCAGCCGGCTGATGGAGCGGATCGCCGAACGCATCCGGACGCGCTTGCCGACCTCCACCCTCCTGGTGGCCACGGTCTACGACCCGTCCGACGGGACCGGGAGGCTCGAGGAGGACGGGATCGAGCGGCCCGAGGCCGTGGAGGTGCTGCGCTCCTTCAACGACCGCGTGCGGGCCCTGGCCGACGGGGACCGCGTCCGGGTCGTGGATCTCCACGACCACTTC
Source organism: uncultured Gemmatimonadota bacterium (assembly GCA_964607465.1). Taxonomy (GTDB): domain Bacteria; phylum Gemmatimonadota; class Gemmatimonadetes; order Palauibacterales; family Palauibacteraceae; genus CAYVFM01. The sequence continues at coordinate 35,524 of CAZSKS010000001.1, forward strand.
ATGGGACACGGCCTCACCGAGCCCGATCCCCGGGAGCGCTGGTACTGGCCCCACTCGATCATCGAGCCCTCGGCCCGGGGAGCCCACGAGGTGCGCCGGCTGTGGTGGGAGGCGATCGAGAGGTAGGCCACCGGCCGGAGGCCGGAACCCGCCGCCTGGACTCCACGGGGCCTGCACCGGGCCGTTCCGGGCCTGCACCGGACCGTCCCGGGTCTGCACCGCGTGATTCCGGGCTCCCGCCGCGCCGTCCGTTGGCAGCCGCCCGAACCGACCGCTATCCTCCCCGTGCTCGCCTCGGCCCAGCCACGCACCCGGTCCGGACCCCACCGTGAAGCCACGGAACAGCGCGCCCCCGCTCCTCCTGCTCGTCGCCCTGGCCGTCGGCTGCGGCGGGACGTCGCCCCCGGGTGGACCCGCGGGCGACGACGAACCGCCCGACGGGATCCGGGAGGTCGCCATCCCCGGCATCCAGGGGCAGGGCCACGTGTCGCCGCTCCTCGGAGAGCGCGTCGCGACGAGGGGCGTGGTGACGGCGATCACCGGCCCGGGCTTCCACCTCCAGGACCCGGACGGTGACGGGGAGCCCGCCACGTCGGATGCGATCGTCGTCGCGGGGGGGGGCGAAACCCCGTCGGTCGGCGATCGGGTGCGCGTCACCGGCCGGGTGGGCGAGCACCGGCCCGGAGGCGAGGAAACGGCGAACCTCACCGTGACGCGACTCGAGGCGGAGGAGCTCGAGGTCCTGGCCGGCGGCGCCCCGCTGCCCGAGCCCGTGCGCCTCGGCTCCGGCGGGCGGATCCCGCCCCAGGTGCGCGTGATCGGTGACGACGAGCTGCCGGTGGACCTCAGCGATCCGGAGGCGGCGGCGGAGAACGAGTTCGATCCCGACACCGAGGGGATCGACTACTACGAGTCGCTGGAAGCCATGCGGGTGACCGTCCCGGACCCGGTGGCGGTATCACCCACCGCCACCTTCGACGACGGCGCCTCCGCCGAGGTATTCACGCTGGTGGAGGACGGGGCCCACGTCACGCCGGACGACGCCCGCACCGACCGGGGCGGCCTCCTGCTCCAGCCGCATCCCGACAACCGGGGCGACCAGAACCCCGAGCGGGTCCAGCTCCAGTTCGAGGCCGGGCTCTATCCCGCACCCGTCCCCACCCTGGCGGTCGGCGACGGGCTGGGCGACGCCACCGGTGTGCTGGGCTACGGCTTCGGCAACTTCGAGGTGCTGGTCACCGGAGAGCTCCCGATCCAGCCGTCCGACCTGGAGGTCGAGACCACGGAGATCTCCGGGGGCGACGGGGTCCTGACGCTGGGCGTCTACAACGTGCTGAACATGAACCCCCTGCCGGAGACGGACGCCCGCCGGGCCCGCCTGGCCCGGCAGATCGTAGACCACCTGGACAGCCCGGACGTGTTGGCGCTGCAGGAGATCCAGGACGAGAACGGCACGCGGGGCGGCGAGGGGGACACCGAGGCCGACGCCACGGCCACGCTGGACGCGCTGGTGGAGGCCGTGGTCGCGGCCGGTGGTCCCCGCTACGAGCACGCCGACGTGGCCCCCGCTCCCAACAGCACGGGGGGCGTGCCAGGCGGCAACATCCGCAACGCGTTCCTCTACGACCCCGATCGGGTGCGGCTGACGGAGCTGCGCCTCCTGGACCGGGAGGCCCTGGCTGCGGCGGGAGCGTCGGATCCCGGGGCGTTCGACGGCTCCCGGAGGCCGCTGGCCGCCACCTTCGACGTCGGCGGACGGCCCCTCACGGTGGTCAGCCACCACGGGACCTCCCGCTTCGGCTCCACCCCCGTCTTCGGCGCGGTCCAGCCCTTCGTGCAGGCGGGCGAGGAGGCGCGGGAGGCGCAGGCCCGGGCGCTGCACGACTGGGTCGACGCCCGCCTCCGGGAGGAGCCCGACGCCCGCATCGCCGTCGTCGGCGACTTCAACACTTTCGAGTTCACGGACGACCTCACCCGGATCCTTCCGTCGGGCGGTGGAGGCGAGACGGTGCTGTACAACCTGATGCGGGACGTCGCACCCGGGGAGCGCTACACCTACGTCTTCGAGGGCAACTCCCAGGCCCTGGACCACGCCTTCGTGACGGAGGCGCTCCGGCAGGGGGCCGAGCTGGATCCGGTGCACGTCAACGCCGAGTTCCCGGAGGACCGGCGGGCCAGCGACCACGAGCCGCTGGTGGTGCGGCTCGTGCTGGAGTAGGCCGACGGCTCGGCGGCCCGCCGGTTCGTCCGTGAGCGGCCGCACCCGGCGCTCGGTCCTCCTCACGGGCGCCACCGGCTACGTCGGCGGGCGGCTCCTCCCCCACCTGGCCGGGGAGGGCCACCGGGTCCGCTGCCTGGCCCGCCGGCCCGGCCACCTGCGGGATCGGGCGCCCGAGGGGACCGAGGTCGTCCAGGGCGACGTGCTGGACTACGAGACCCTGTCCCCTGCCATGGAGGGGATGGACGTCGCCTACTACCTGATCCACTCCATGGGTTCCACGGGGGACTTCGAGGAGCGGGACCGGAGGGCGGCCGAGAATTTCGCTCGAGCCGCCGAGGCGGAGGGGGTGGGGCGGATGGTGTACCTGGGCGGGCTGGGCGAGGGGGACGACCTCTCGCGGCACCTGAGGAGCCGCCAGGAGGTGGGCCGGATCCTCCGCTCGTCCGCCGTCCCCACCCTCGAGCTCCGGGCGTCCATCGTTCTGGGCTCGGGCAGCCTGTCCTACGAGATGATCCGCTCGCTGGTCGAGCGGCTCCCCGTGATGATCACCCCCCGGTGGGTGAGGACCCGGGCCCAGCCCATCGGGATCGAGGACCTCCTCGCCTACCTCGCGCAGGCCCTGTACGTGCCCCTGGAGTCCAGCCGCGTGTTCGAGATCGGGGGGGCGGAGGTGGCGTCGTACGGCGAGATCATGGAGGAGTACGCCCGCCAGCGGGGGCTCCCCCGGATCATGATCCCGGTTCCGCTCCTCACGCCCCGGCTCTCCAGCCTGTGGCTCGGCCTGGTGACCCCCCTCTACGCCCGGGTGGGGAGGAAGCTGGTCACGAGCCTGGTCCACGAGACCGTGGTCCGCGACGATTCCGCCCGCGAGGCCTTCGACGTGAAGCCGGCGGGCCTGGCCGAGGCGATCCGTCGGGCCCGGGAGCGGGAGGACGCCCGGATGGCCGACACCCGGTGGTCGGACGCCCTCTCCTCGGCGGGGGAGACGCGGAGCTGGGGCGGGGTCCGCTTCGGCAGCCGGCTGGTGGACGCACGGAGCGCCCGGGTCCGGTGCTCCCCGGAGGCGGCCTTCCGTCCGATCCGGAGGCTGGGGGGCGACGTCGGCTGGTACTACGCGGACTGGCTCTGGCGTCTGCGCGGCTTCCTCGATCGGCTCGTCGGGGGCGTGGGTGTCCGTCGGGGACGACGTCGCCCGGAGGATCTCGCCCCGGGGGACACCGTGGACTTCTGGCGCGTCGAGGAGATTCGTCCTCCGCACCTCCTCCGCCTCCAGGCGGAGATGAAGCTGCCGGGGAGGGCCTGGCTCCAGTTCGAGGTCGAGGCGGCCGACGGCGACCGGGGAGGCTCCCGGATCGTCCAGACCGCGATGTTCGATCCCGTCGGCCTGGCGGGGCTCCTCTACTGGTACGCACTCTATCCCATCCACGCCCTGGTCTTCCGTGGCATGCTGCGGGGGATCGCCCGGAGGGCCCGGGAGGCGAGGTGATCGACGGCCGCCAGGCGACGATCGACCGCTTCCGCAGCGCCCGCTCCGCCCCGGACTGTGCCCTGCTGGAGGGCTTCCACCCGCTGAAGCACGCCCTCCGCTTCGACGCGGAGGTCCTGGAGGCCCTGTCGCCCGATCCGTCCGGCGTGACCGCCCTCGCCGCCGGCCTGGCGCCGGACCTGAGGGAGCGGCTGGCGGCCCTCCTCACGGAGATCCCCTCCGACCTGTACGCGGAGCTCTCGCCCCGTCCCCCGGACTCGGGCGTGGTGGCCCGGGCCCGCCGCCCCCCGTCGGACGCCGGGGAGGTCCTGGCCCGAACGGGGCCCGGCCCCGTGGTGCTCCTCGAGCGGTCCACCCACCTCGGCAACCTGGGGGCCGCCGTCCGGGCGGCAGCGGCCGCGGGCGCGGCTGGCGTGCTGGCCACGGGCGAGCACGACCCGTGGCACGCCACCGCGCTACGGGGCTCGGCCGGCCTCCACTTCGCCCTGCCCGTGGCCCGGCTCGACGACCCCGGCGAGATCCCGACCTGCGCGGCGGCCGACGCCGCGTCCGGCGTCGACGCGGGAGGGAGACGCCGTCCGCTGGTGGCCGTCGACCCCGACGGCGAGCCCCTGGAGGCCGGGAAGCTGCCGTCCCGGGCGATCCTGGCCTTCGGCTCCGAGCGCCGGGGGCTGAGCCCCACCCTGCTCCGGGCGGCCGACCGCCGGATCCGGATCCCCATGCGGGACGGCGTCTCGAGCCTCAACCTGGCCACCTCCGTGGCGGTGGTCCTCTACGCCTGGCGGCTGGGTCCCGCGGGAGGACGCCCCCCACCCGGCTGAGGCGCTCCGCGGGGACGCCCCGGGGCCCCGGGCCCCGGCCGGGCCGCCGCCGGGCGGGGGGGTCAGCCGTCGCCGCCCGATTCCCCGGGCACGACCCCGACGATTCGCAGCGGGGCGCCCGAGCCGCCGGCGATCTTCATGGGCAGGGCCACCACGTAAGCCCCGGTGGCGGGCAGATCGCCCAGGCGCGCGAGGTTCTCCAGGCCCGGGACGCCGGCGGCGTAGAGGATCCGGTGGGCCATGAAGTCGGTGGACGGACCGTGGTCGATGCTGGGCGTGTCCAGGCCCACGGCGTCCACCGTCCGCTCCTCCGCCAGCCAGCGGGCGGCGTCGGGATGGAGCCCGGGGAAATGGAGCTCGGACACCGCCTCCGGGCCCCGCCGGGCCGTGCCCAGGTAGCGTTCCGCCTCCGGCCAGTGGCGCTCCCAGCCCGTCCGGATCAGGACGAGCGCCCCGTCCGGGATCCGGCCGTGGACCTCCTCCCACGCCCGCAGGTCCTCCGCCGTGACACGGTAGTCCGCGTCGGAGCCTACGGCGTCGCGCACGTCCACGACGGCCGCGGGACCGATCATCCTCTCCAGGTCGACCTCCTCGACCGGCGCGCCGCCCTCGTGGAAGTGGACCGGGGCGTCCATGTGGGTGCCGCCGTGCTCGGCGGCCGAGAAGCGGTTGGCGGCGTAGTAGAAGCCGGCGTCGGTCACGCCGTCGGCCACCTCCACGAGCTCGAACCCCTCCGCGGTCGGCCAGTAGATGGCGTCCCCGTCGAAGGGGTGGGTGAGATCCACCCACCGGGCGCCCTCCGCGGCGAAGAGGTCCCGGGCGGCCTCGTCGAGCCGGGCGCGGTCCGCCCCGGCGTCGCCGGGGGTTCCGGGCGTGCAGGCGGCCAGGCCGGCGGCACCGGCGACCGCCGCCAGGACGGTGAGCGCGGAGCGGCGGCCCAGCCGCGTCCACCTCCCGGTCCCCCTCCCCATCCGCCGCTTCGTCTCTCGCC
>CAZSKS010000001.1:41142-113327 GCA_964607465.1 uncultured Gemmatimonadota bacterium
CGCCTCGTTTCCCTCCCCGTCGTCGGCCTCATGTTCGACCTCCTCGCTCGTCCGGATGATCGACCCACCTCGCGTCGACCTCCAAGATAGGGGCTCGGGGGACGGAGGCCGGAGGGCCCTGCGGCTCCCGCCCCGCTCCGCCGCCCGTCGCGAGTCGCCCCGCCTCGCTCCGCCGCCCGGCGGCCGGCGGGAGCCGCCTGCGCACCCACGACGGGCCAGTTATACTAGTCCGGTCCGACGTCGCCTGCCCACCGGCGGGCGGGCGGTCCGCCCCCCTCGGGCCGTCCCGTCCTCCGACCGCTCGACCAGGAGTCCGGCGCATGGCCGACCGCGCGACCCGAACGCCCGACGCCGTCCACCTCGAGGCTGCGGCCCGCCTGCACCTGGGGATCGTCGACCTCCGACCCGGAGAAGGCCGGTATTTCGGGGGCATGGGCGTCGCGGTGACCCGGCCCAGGGTCCGGCTGGAGCTCTCGCCTGCGGACAGCGTCCATGTGGAGGGACCGGACGCCGAGCGGGTCCGGCGGTTGGCGTCGCTCCACCTGGATCGCCTCCCGGGAGCCGGAGGCGCCCGCATCCGGGTGAGCGAGACGATCCCCCGTCACGTGGGGCTCGGCTCGGGCACCCAGCTGGCCCTCGGCGTCGGCCGGGGGCTGGACCTGCTGTACGGCCGGGAGCGGACCGTGGAGGAGCTGGCCCTGGCCATGGGGCGGGGCGAGCGTTCCGCCGTCGGCACCTGGACCTTCGCCCACGGCGGGTTCGTCGTGGAGGGCGGCGTGGGTCAGGACCGGGCCGGCGTGGCGCCCCTCCTGTGCCGGCACGCGGTCCCGACACCCTGGCGGATCGTGCTGGTCCGTCCCCCCGTGGACCGGGGGCTGAGCGGCGACCCCGAGGAGCGGGCCTTCGAGGACCTGCCGCCCCCGGATCCCGGCGTCGCCGAGCGGGTCGCCTACGTCATCCTGATGCGGCTGCTCCCCGCCCTGGTCACCGGGGACCTGGAGGCGTTCGGCCGGGCGGCCGACGAGGTGGAGCGGGCGACCGGCGACGCCTTCCGCCACGCCCAGGGGGGGAACCGGTACTCCCACGAGGAGGTCGCCCGGGCCGTGGAGACCCTCCGGAGGCTGGGTGCGTCCGCGGTGGGCCAGAGCTCGTGGGGACCCACCGCCTACGGCTTCGTCGGCTCGGAGGAGGAGGCTCGACGGGTGGCGGAGGCCGTCGCCTCCCGCCACCCGGATTGGGAGGTGAGCGCGGTCGCCCCGGACGACCGGGGGGCGCGCCAGCGGGTCAGCGCCGGCGCTTCGGGCTGATCCGGGCGCGCACCGTCCCCCGCACGGAGTTGCAGAGCCAGATCCCGTCGGCCGACAGCAGGTCGTCGGGGCGAAGGATCCTCTCCTCGGCCCTCTCGCGCGTCTCCAGGACGACCTCCCGAAGGACCCCCGGCAGGAGACCGCACGCCACCGGCGGAGTGTACCAGGCGGCACCCGACGCCACGAACACGTTCGTGAAGGAGCCCTCGGTGACCTCCCCCCGGGTGTTGAGGAAGAGGACCTCCCAGAACCCGGCGTCGGCGGCGCGCCGGCGCTCGCGCTCGTACGTCCGACGCCGGTTCGTCTTGTGGTAGAGCAGCTCGTCCTCGGGGTCGGTGCGCACCTCGCTCAGCCGGACCCGGACGGGCTCCGGAGGGGTCTCCACCGCCGTGGTCTCCACGGCCAGCTCGCCGTCGGGGGCGAGGCTGAGCCGGACCTTCCGGACGGCGTCCCCCGGCAGGCCCGCCACGGCCTCGTCCAGCCGGCGCCGGATCTTCGCCTCGTCGAAGGGATGGCCGAAGTGGCCGGCCGACGCCTCCAGCCGCCGGAGGTGCCGATCGACGCGGTGGAGCCGACCGTCCCAGCGGAGGGACTCGACGAGGCGGAGCGGGGATCGGTCCTGCCGGGCATGCGACATGTGGCGTCCGTTGCGATGGCTTTCCTGTCGACCGGCGGCCGCGCCCCCCCGCCTCCGCCTGTCGTGACCCCGCGGCTCCGCCGGAGATCCCGTGACCGTGCCGTGATGCCGTGACCCCGCCCGAGATTCCCACCTGTTCGGCCGACGAGATCCGGAGGCGCCTGGCGTCCGACCTCCCGGCCTGGTCCTACGACGGCGGCTGGCTCCGCCGAGACGTCCCGACGCGATCCCGGGCCCGGGCGCTGCTGCTGGCCAACCGCCTCGCCTACCTGGCCGAGGCGGCCCGCCACCATCCCGACCTGGAGATCGAGCCCCACGTCCTCCGGATCCGGGTCCGGCACCACTGGGCCGCCGGCGTCACCGAGAGCGACTTCCAGCTGGCCCGGGCCATGGAGGAGGTGCTGGCGGAGCTCCCGCCCGATCACGCCGCCGGCCGGCAGCCTCCGCCCGCCACGGGGTAGCCGCCCCCGCCCGAAAGCGGGTCAGCCGGACTCCCGGCCGGATCGGTCGGACCCCCGGATGACGCGGAGGCCCGCCTCCAGGTGCTCGATGTCCCGCCGGAGCGCCTCCCGCTCGGCCTCGTCGGTCGTCGCCTCCCTGCGGTCCTCCAGCTCCCGGATCCGCCGCCGGAAGCGCTCGGCCGTGGAGAGCTCCTCGTCTCCCCCGTCCGCCTCCGTCCGGCTCGACGGACCCTCCCCGGCTCCCGACCCGGCGGCCCGCGCCCGCTCCAGCACACGGTCCGCCACGGCGCCGGCCACGTCGATCCCGGTGCAGCCCTCGAGCCCCTTCCAACCGGGGATGCCGTTCACCTCGGTGACGTAGACCCGGTCGTCGTGGCCCGGGAGGAGATCGACGCCCCCGTAGTCGACCCCCACGGCCCGGGCGGCCCTGAGGGCCAGCTCCTCCCGGGCGGGCGGGAGCTCGACGGCCTCCATCCGCCCCCCGCGAGCGACGTTCGTGCGCCAGCCGTCGGAGCGCCGCTCGGCGCTGGCCACCACGCGCTCCCCCACGACGAAGGCCCGGACGTCCCGCCCGCCGTGGGGCACCGTCTCCTGGACGTAGTAGACGGCCCGCTCCCGCTCCAGCGCCCGGAAGACGCGGTAGGCCACCTCCTCGTCCTCGATCCGGACCATGCCCCGCCCGTTGGCGCCGAAGAGGGGCTTGAGGACGACGTCGCCGAACGCCCGGAAGGCGTCCATCGCGTCCTCCATGCGCTCGGCGACCACGGTGGGGGGCGTCGGGATCCCGGCCTCGGACAGGAGCGTGGAGGCGTAGTACTTGTCCACCGTGCGCTCGATGGCTCCGGGGGGGTTGACCACGGGGACGCCCTCCCGGGCCAGGCGGTGGAGGGCGTCCATGCGGAAGATCATCTGGTCCAGGGATCCCCGGGGGATGAGCCGCACCGCGACCGCGTCGAGCCGGTCCAGGTCCTCCGAGCCGGCGGACAGGCCGGGGGCGTTTCCGACCCGGGCCACCAGCTCGTCCACGGGGACCCGGACGACCTCCGCGCCGCGCTCCTCCAGGGCGGCCCGCAGGCGACGGACGTGCCAGCCCCCGGAGGCGGAGAGGATGCCGACCTTCACGGACCGGCGGCCGGGCTACTCGTTCGACGCGCCCTGGACGAAGTCGTTGGGGGTGCCCTCCAGCGCTCCCCCCGCCGGCGGGCGCCACAGGGCGGTCGCCTCGATCCTCCGGGCCATCTCCAGGTCCTTGTCGGTGATCCCGTCGGCGTGGTGGGTACGGAGCCGGACCCACACCTTGCCCCACGTGACCGTGAGATCCGGGTGGTGGTAGCCGGCCTCGGCCACGAAGCCGACGGCGTTGACCAGCATCATCGTCGTCTGCCAGCCGTCGGTCTCGTACTCCCGGCGGATCCAGCCGTCCTCGAAGTACCAGTCCGAGAGCTCGTCCACGAGCTCCGACTGGAGCTCGTCCTCGCCGTATTCCTTCAGCTCGTCCGCAGCCATCGGCGCCTCCCGTGCTGAGTGGTCGTCCCGCGACGCTCGCCCCCGCGGAGCGCGGGTCGGCTATCTCGTGGCTCTCCTCTGTTCCGCCCGCGGCTCGCCCGTCATCCCCCGTAGCCCAGGTACGGCTCGGTCCGCAGGCGGAGGTCCAGCGGGCGAAAACGGAGGACGTGCACGACCTCGATCTCCGAGCCGGACGCCTCGATCCGCGACTCCACCAGCTCCCAGTCCTCCGAGTCGCCGAGCCCCAGCTCGTCGAGCCGGGCTGCCTCCCGGCGGCACACCTCGCCGGGCGTCGGGGGGGAGGCCGGATAGGCGTCCTCGTGGTGATCCACGAGGCGCTGCCAGTGCTCGTCCCCGGCGCGCTTCACCGAGTCGCGGACGTCCTCGCGGCTGAACGACATGTGCGACCTGCCGGCTGGATGACCGTCTCTGCGAGATGCCGGGCGGGCGGGTCGGTCCCGCCCCGCGGGCTCGACACGCCCGACGAGGCCCCGGCCCGCCCGCCGGCGCGGATCCGCCGGACCCCTTCGGCGCCTACCCGGCGTCCGGGCCCTCGCCCCGCTGCGCCGCCAGGGTGGCTTCCGGATCGACGCCCGACGCGCGGCCCGCCTCCAGCCACCCGTAGCGGCTGACGAGCGACCCGGCCAGGAAGGCGACCGCCGCCCCCGGCACCCAGCCTAGGAGCCGCAATATCAGCGCCAGCGGACCGGCCAGCACGCCCGACGTCCGGAGCAGGAGCCCGGACCGTCCCTCCCGCAGCGCCCGGTCCGCCGCCCCGTGACGGACCACCTCGAAGATCACCCCCACGACCGTCTCCAGCCCCGCCGCCGCCAGGCCCAGCGCGTTCAGGCCAGGCAGGCGGAAGCCGATCAGCTCGAGGAAGGCCGCCGCCGAGCCCAGGCCCGCCACGCCGAAGTGTACGGGCAGGGCCCGGCGGTGGGTGAACCAGGCGGGGATGGCCGTGGAGCCGACGAGGACGCCGGTGTAGGTGGCCAGCACCGACCCCGCGGCCGCCGCGCCGCCGGCCGCCAGGAGGAGGACCGCGCCGGGCGGGCCCGCACTCGCGCCGGCTCGGACGCTCCACTCCGTCAGCAGGGCCGCCGCCGTCGCCAGCCCGCCGAAAAGGCTCAGCGTCCACGCGCCCACCGACATGGGGGAGCGCCACTTGAAGACGCGCAGCATGTTGAGGAAGCGGAGGGGTCGGCCCAGGTCCAGGATCAGGAGGAGCGTCGACACCAGGCTGCCGCCCACCGCCGTCCACAGCGCGGCGCGGGGGAGGGCCTCGCCGGTCCCGAAGAGGATGGCCCCCAGGGCGATGACCGCCGACATCCCGGCCAGCCCGCCCACGAAGAAGTAGGCGGGGACCTCCCACGTCCACACCGGCGGCTTGACGATGGGGAGGCCGTAGTAGCCCGCGGCCTCGCTGTCGGAGGGGGGACGGTACCCGTCCGGCGCCCCGGAGGGCACCGGACCGCCCACGACGTCCACGCCGTCGTCCTCGACGACCCCTTCCCGACGGGCCTCTTCCCGGAGCTCCTCCAGGCGCTCCTCCGACGCCCGGTCGGGCTCGCGGGGCGAGGGCGAGCCATGGTCCTTCTCGGCCGACATCGACCGGCGACTGGCCTCCCTGCGGCCGGATCAGACGAGGGCGAAGGCCAGCAGGGCGGCGGCCGTCGCCCCGAAGCTGGTGAGCAGGGCGGAGGTCCACGCGGAGCGCAGGTACTTCGTCGGCGCCTCGGGCTCGGGCGGGAAGCCGTAATCCTCCGGTTCCCCCAGGATGAGGAAGAACGCGTGGATCCCCTCCACGGAGGTGTCCGTCGGATCGTAGATCCGGGCGTCCTCCCAGCCCCGGTCCTCGAGCTCCTCCACCCGTACGGCGGCCCGCTCCTTCAGCTCGTCCAGCGGCCCGAACTGGATGGACTCGGTGGGGCAGGCCTTGGCGCAGGCCGGGGTGTAGCCCGCCGCCTGCCGGTCGTAGCAGAAGGTGCACTTGAACGCCCCCCCGGACCCGGGCAGGGGCTCGGGCCGGCGGTCGATGACGCCGAAGGGGCACCCGGTGACGCAGTAGCCGCACCCGTTGCACACGTCGTCCTGCACAAAGACGGCGCCGTTTTCGCCGCGCACGATGGCCCCCGTGGGACAGGCCTCAAGACAGCCCGCGTTCTCGCAGTGCTTGCAGACGTCGGAGACGAAGAGCCAGCGGAAGGCCTGGCCGTCCTCCGGGTCGACGGTCACCAGCGCCTCGCCGGGGGAGGGCTGCGAGGCCGCCCCGGTGCGGTCGTCCACCCGCTCCCCCTCCACCTCCAGGCCCGCGTCGGCTCCCCCGCCCGGGCGGTCCTGCTCCACGAACTTGACGTGGCGCCAGCTGGAGGCGCCCAGGGCGCCGGTGTGGTCGTAGGAGGTGCCGGACCACCGGAAGCCGTCGTCCGGCACCTGGTTCCACTCCTTGCAGGCCACCTCGCAGGCCTTGCAGCCGATGCACACCGTGGGGTCGGTGAAGAAGCCGACCTCGCGCCCCTCCTGCACGTGCCGGTGGCGTGCCTGGTTGGGGCTGTCGACGCCCTCGCCGATGGCCATCGGTCAGCACCTCCCGACCGGCGCCGAGCCGCGTCGCCGCTTCTCCGCCCTCATCCGCCCGCGGCGCCGGCGAGCGTTCCGGCGAGGTCGGTGTCGTCGGGCAGGGGGCCCGGCAGCACGTCGCACTGGACCACCTTGCCCTCGTGGATGTGCACGTTGGGCTCCGAGGAGATGGGGATCAGGTCGTTGACCACGTCCCCCGTGACCTGGCCCTTGCTCCCCCAGTGGAAGGGCATGGCCACCTGGTGCACCGTGCGGCCGTCGATCTCCAGCGGACGGATGCGGCGCGTGGGGAGCGCCCGGGCTTCTGCCTCCCCCCGCATGGTGACGACGGTGACCCTGTCGCCCTTCTCGATGTCCAGCTCCTCCGCGAGCTCCGGGGAGAGCTCCACGAAGAGCTCGGGCTGCAGCTCGTTGAGGTGCGAGAGGGTGCGGCTCATTCCGCCGCCGGTGTGGTGCTCGGTCAGGCGGTAGGTGGTGAGAACGTACGGGAACCTATCGTCGTCCGGGTCGGTGTACCGGTTGTCGTCGCGGCGGTACCAGTCCACCGACGGGTTGGTCTGCTGCTCGTACAGTGGGTTGTCCACCGGCGACTCCAGGGGCTCGTAGTGGGCCGGCAGCGGCCCGTCCTCCAGCCCCTCGGGGACGAAGAGCCATCCCAGGCCGTCGTCGTGGAGCACGAAGGGGGCGTCGCCGGGATGGGCGTCGGTGCCGGTGGCGCCGGCGGACGGCTCGTAGTCGGGCGGCTTGTGGGCCGGAAAGTCCGGCTCGTCCAGGCCGGTCCACTCGCCGGCCTCCTCGTCCCACCAGACCAGCTTCTTCTCCTCGCTCCAGGGCCGGCCGTCCGGACGCGCGCTGGCCCGGTTGTAGAGGATCCGGCGGTCGCCGGGCCACACCCACCCCCAGCCGTGGCCGTAGGGGCCCTCGGGGTCCCGCTGCAGTGCCCGGTTCACGCCATCGGGACCGTACACCCCGGAGTAGATCCAGCACCCGCAGGCGGTGCTACCGTCGTCGCGCAGCTCCGGGATCCCCTCGATCTGGGCCCCGTGGTGGGGCCGGCCCCTGGCGTCCCGGTGGTGGACGGCCCCCGGCGGCCCGGCGCCTCCCCGGGCCGCGTCCGGGTCCTCGCAGCTGGCCCCGGGATCCGTGCGCCAGCCGTTGATCTCGGCCAGCACCGCCTCCATCTCGGGCTCGCCGTCCGCGGTCTCCGGGTACCACCAGTCCAGGGCCCGCAACGGCTCGTCACGCGGATCGTCCGAGGCCTCGGCCTTCGCCTTCAGCCGCCGGGCCAGCTGGTGGATGAACCAGGCGTCGCTCCGGGCCTCCCCGGGGGGATTTACGGCCTTCTCCCGCCACTGGAGCATACGCTGGGTCTGGGTGAAGGCCCCCTCCTTCTCCACGTGTCCCGCCGCCGGGAAGAGGAAGACCTCGGTGTCGATCTCCTCGGTGACGAGCTCGCCCTCCTCCACCTCGGGCGAGTCCTTCCAGAAGCTGGCCGGCTCGATCTCCTGGAGGTCGCGCACGACCAGCCAGTCCAGCTCCGCCAGCGCCTTTCGATGGAGGCTGGCGTTCTGTCCCCCCACCGAGGGGTTCTGCCCGATGATGAAGCAGCCCTCCACGTCGCCGTCGGCCATGTCCGTCCAGAAGGCGAAGTGGGAGTGGTCACCCGTGATCTTCGGGAGCCAGCCGTAGCCCCAGTCGTTCTCCGGCGTGGAGCGTTCCCCGTAGTACGCCTTGAGGAGGCTGACCATGTAGGCCGGGGTCTCGGCCCACACCCCGCCCCGCTTCGTGTGGTTCTCCAGGTATCCCTGCAGGTCCTCCTCCCCCTCTCCGGCCGCCGGCATGTCCAGGTAGCCCGGGAGGATGTCGTACAGCGTGGGGATGTCGGTGGAGCCCTGGATGGAGGCGTGGCCGCGCAGGGCGAGGATGCCGCCTCCCGGCCGGCCGACGTTGCCCAGCAGGAGCTGCAGGATGGCGGCGGTGCGGATCACCTGCACGCCCTTGGAGTGCTGGGTCCAGCCCACGGCGTAGCAGATGGCCGACGTCCGGTCCGGGCTGGAGTTCTCGGTGAGCTCCCGGGCAATCCGGTGGAAGGTCTCCTCGGGGATCCCGGCCACGCGCTCCACCATCTCCGGCGTGTAGCGGGAGAAGTGGCGCTTCAGCACCTGGAACACGCAGCGGGGGTGCTCCAGGCTCGGATCGCGGCGCGGACCGGCCAGGTCGTCCCCCTCGTACATCCAGCTCGCGGTGTCGTAGCCGTCCCCGTCCTCGATCCACCCGGAGAACAGGCCGTCCAGCTCCTCGGTGTCGCCGAACGCCTCCTTGAGGACGACCGGCGCGTTGGTGTAGTGCCGGACGTATTCCTCGAAGTACAGGTCGTTCTCCAGGACGTGGCGGATCAGCCCGCCCAGGAGGGCGATGTCGCCGCCGGCCCGGATGGGGGCCCAGACGTCGGACATGGCGCTGGTCCGGGAATAGCGGGGATCCACGTGGATGACCGTGGCCCCCTCCTCCCGGGCCTTCGTCACCCACCGGAAGCCCACGGGGTGGGCCTCGGCCATGGAGGACCCCTGGATGAGGATGCAGTCGGCGTTGGCCAGGTCCTGCTGCGCGGTGGTGGCACCGCCGCGACCGAAGGAAGTGCCCAGACCGGGCACCGTGCTGCTGTGTCATATGCGGGCCTGGTTGGAGACGGCCACCATGCCGAGGCCGGCGGTGAAGAGCTTCTTGATCAGGTAGTTCTCCTCGTTGTCGAGGGTGGCGCCCCCGAGATGGGTGATGCCGGTGGTATGGCCGATCCGCTCGCCGTCCTCCGCCTCGACAAAGGTCCTCTTCCGGGACTCCCACACGCGGTCCGCCACCATGTCCATGGCCGTGTGGAGGTCGATCTCCTGCCACTCCGTCCCGTTGGGGGGGCGGTACCTGACCTTCTCGAGGCGGGAGGGGTTGGTCAGCAGCTGGTAGGAGGCCGATCCCTTGGGGCAGAGGGTCCCCTGGTTGACGGGGCTCTCCGGATCACCCTCGATCGCCAGGAGCTCGCCGTCTTCGTGATAGACGAGCTGACCGCAGCCGACGCCGCAGTACGGGCAGACCGACCGGGACACCTCGGCGTCGTCGTGTCGCGCCGAGAGCTGCCGGGTCCGGGGGGACATCGCCTCCGTGCCCGTGCCGTCCCCCCCCTCGCGAAGCTGGCGGAGGACCGGCCACTCCCGCATCCATTCGGGCAACAGGGACAACCGTCGTCGTACCCCCGGGATATCGGGCGTTCGCGGCCGCGGAGCACACGGCGCCGCGGATTCGGTGCGGCGGGCTCGAAGCCGATCGTCGGTCGCGACGGGCTCGCGCCTCCGTCGATCGGGCCGTCGATTCGAGTATAACGGACGCTCGAAAGCACCCTAAAACATGACGTCCCGGGGGGGTAAGTCCTCCCGTCATCGTTCGCCCCGCGCCGCGGTCGGCGGGCAGGGTGGATTCCAGCCGGGACCTCACGTACAATGTAGCGTGCAATCCGGCTCCCGCCTCCGCACCGGAGTGGGAGGCGTTTCCGACCATCCTGTTTCCATTCCATCGGCCGAAGGAGGCACCTGATGAGCGACGTGATGAAGGTGGGCGAGGCCCTCGTGGGGGGCGACGACAACGAGGTCGCGCACATCGACCTGATCCTGGGCCCCAAGGACGGACCCGTCGGCGACGCCTTCGCCAACACGCTCTCCCGACAGACCGAGGGCCACAACGCGCTCCTCGCGGTGGTCGAGCCCAACCTGCCCGCGAAGCCCGACACGGTGATGTTCAACAAGGTCACCATCGAGGGCGGCAAGCAGGCCGTGCAGATGTTCGGTCCGGCCCAGGCCGCCGTCGCCCGGGCGGTGGTGGACTCGGTGGAGGACGGCACGATCCCCCGGAACCAGGTGGACGACCTGGCCGTCGTCGTCGGCGTCTTCATCCACTGGGAGGCCGAGGACGACCAGAAGATCTTCGACTACAACTACGAGGCGACGAAGCTCTCGATCGAGCGCGCCATGGCCGAGGATCCGAAGGTCGGCGACGTGATCGCGGGCAAGGCGCAGGCCCGGCATCCCTTCGGCGGAGGCACCGAGGGCTGAGCCAGCCGGAAGCGCGGCGGATCATCCCACACAGCCGACAGGCGTGCTAACCGGGGGGCGGCGGCTTCCCGCCGCCCCCCTCCTCCTGATCGCCGGACACCGGAGAGCATGGACAAGATCCTCCTGCAGCTGGACGTCGACGACGATCCCAGCAGCTTCGACCGCATCGTGGCGCACGACGCCGGGGCCGACCGGGTCCTCGCCTACGGGGGGATCGAGCCCTCGGACGTGGAATCCCTCGTCCACGGCGCCATCTTCACCCGGGGACCCGACCGACTCCACAACACGGCGATCTTCGTGGGAGGATCCGACGTCCCCGCCGCGGAGGAGATCCTCGACCGGGTCCGTGAGACCTTCTTCGGCCCCTTCCGCGTGTCCGTCCTGCTGGACCCCAACGGGACCAACACCACCGCGGGGGCGGCGCTGGTGAAGGTCACCCGCACCCTGGGCGACCTCGAGGGCAAGAAGGCGGTGATCCTGGCCGGGACCGGGGCGGTCGGCACCCGGGTGTGCGGCCTCCTGGCCGAAGCGGGGGCCGAGGTGATCCTCACGGGCCGGAACGAGTCCCGGGCGGAGGAGGAGGCCGAGACGGTCCGGGAGCGCTACGGGGGCTCCGTCCGGGGCGTGGCCGCGCCGGGGCCCGCCGACGTCGGCGAGCTGCTGGACGGCGTCCACATCCTGCTGGCCACCGGCCCGGAGGGGGTGGAGCTGGCGAAGGAGTCCGCCTGGTCCGACGCTCCCGACCTCGAGGTGGCGGGGGACGTGAACGCCGTCCCCCCCGTCGGGCTGGAGGGGATCGACCGCGAGGACGACGGCGAGGAGCGCCACGGGGTCGTCTGCTTCGGGGCCATCGGCATCGGCAACCTGAAGATGAAGCTCCACCACGCGGCGGTCGCCAGCCTCTTCGAGAGCAACGACGCCGTCCTGGACGCCGAGGCCGTGTACGAGCTGGCCGAGAGCCTGTAGTCAGCCGGCCGGAACGCCCCGAGTCGCTCCCGGCCGGATGACGCGCGTCGCGGGCATCGACCCGGGAACGGTCAGCGTCGACATCTGCGGGCTGGAGGACGGATCCGTGGCTTTCACGGCGGAGATCCCCACCTCCGATCTGGCCGCCGACTCCGGTGGCCTGCGGGACGCCCTGGGGCGGTGGGCTCCCCTGGACGGCGCCGTGGCGCCCAGCGGCTACGGGCTGCCCCTGGCCCGGCTCTCGGAGCTGGACGACCGGGCCCTCCGGCTGGCCTTTCTCAGCGTGCCCGGCGGAACCGGGGGGATCCCCGGCCTGGTGCGGGCCGTGGCCGCCCTGCGGGAGGCCGACGTACCTGTCTGGGTCCTCCCCGGCGTCGTCCACCTGCCGACCGTGCCCGAGCACCGGAAGGTGAACCGGATCGACATGGGAACCGCCGACAAGCTCTGCTCGGTGGCCCTCGCCGTGGCCGATCAGGCCGGGCGCCTCGACCTGTCGCCCTCCGGGACCGACTTCCTGCTGCTGGAGCTGGGAGGTGCCTTCACCAGCGTCCTCTCCGTCCAGGACGGCGCCGTGGCGGACGGGATCGGTGGCTCGTCCGGCCCGCCGGGCGTGCGCGGGCCCGGATGCCTCGACGGCGAGGTGGCCGTGGTGCTGGGGGAGGTCCGCAAGCGCCACGTCTTCTCGGGGGGCGCCGGCGCCGTGGCGTCGGGACGTCCGGCCGTCGCGTCGGGGGTCGACGGGCCGTCGTCCGACGCCGCCGTACGGACGGACGACGACGGGCCGTCCCCGGATCCGGCGGCGTGGGCCGGCGCGGAGGGGCCGCCGGGCGTGGCCTGGCGTCACCTGATGGAGGGCGCCGAGAAGGCGTGCCGCTCGCTCCTGGCCGTCCACCCCCGTCCGCGGGAGATCCTGCTGTCGGGCCGTCACGGGTCGCACCCCGCCGTCCTGGAGCGGCTCGACGAGACGCTGGGAGACGTGGCGCCGGTCCGCCGCCTCGAGGGCTTCACCGGCGCGGTCAGCGCCGCCGCCCAGGGGGCCGCGCTCCTGGCCGACGGCCTGTGCGGCGGACGGCACGCTGCGCTGGTGGAGACCCTGGCGCTGCGCGAGGCCGACGGTACGGTCTTCGACCACCTCTACCTGGACGGCGTGGCCGAGGGCGCGGCCCGCTGGCTGGAAGCATGAGCGCGGGGCCGGAGGCGTGAGCCCGTGAGCGGAGCGGACGCCGGGACGGGGCGCCGGGCCCTGTGCGCCGGCTGCGGCTGCCTGTGCGACGACCTCCGGCTGGAGGATCCCCCGTACCGGGCCGGGGAGGACCACGTGGACACCGACTGCGCCGTGGGCCGGGAGTGGTTCGCGACCCGGGTCTTCGCCCGCGCGCCCGATGCCGCGCCCCCGGAGGTGGGCGGCGAGGCCACCGACCTGCCGGCGGCCGCGGCCCGGGCGGCGGAGATCCTGAGGGCGGCGCGCCACCCGCTGGTGACGGGCCTCGACCGGTTGTCGCTGGAGGGCCAGCGGGGGATGGTGGAGGTGGCGGACCGGATCGGGGCGGACCTGGTCCCGTCGGCGGACGAGGGAGCGGGCACCCGGCTGGCGATCCACCGGGACGGCGGGCCCTTCCTCACCCTCGGCGAGATCCGCGAGCGCGTCGACTGCCTGGTGCTGTGGTTCGTGGAGCCCGGCCGCACCCATCCCCGTCTCCTGGAGCGGTTCTATCCGGACGACCCCGCCGGGGGACGGGAGCGCACGCTGGTGGCCGTCGGCCCCGCGGCGGAGGAGACGGACGCGGACCTGGCCGTCCCGGTCGACCGGTCCGACGGCCTGCGTCTCCTGTGGATCCTCCGTCTGCTGGCCGCCGACCCTGGCGCCCCGGAGCGGCGGGACGACCCGCTCGGCTCCGCCGCCGTCGACCTGATGGAGCGCGTCCGCGACGCCAGCTCCGGAGCCTGGCTCTACGACGGCGAGGCGGGGGCGACCGCGGGGCCGGTGGAGGTGTCCGGCATCCTCCGGCTCCTGAACGCCCTGAACGAGGACGCCCCCTGGGGGGCGCGGCCGCTGCTGGGCGAGGGCAACCCCGCCGGGGCGGAGGCGGTCGCCACGTGGCAGACGGGCTATCCCGGGCCGCTCACCTTCCGCGGGGGACCTCCCCGGTACGAGGGCGGGACCTGGACGGGCGAGCGGGGCGGGTTCGACGCCGTGCTCCTGGCCGGCGGCCACCCCGGAGACCTCCCCTTTCCCGACCGGCCTCCGTGCGTCTGGCTCGACACCGGCCCGTCGGCGGACGGCGCCGTCGGGGACGGACAGGGCGCGGGCGGCCCGGACGCGGGACGGGCCGAGGGGATCGTCCGGATCCCCGTCCTGCCCCCCGGGGCCGCCGAAGGGGACACCCTGATCCGGATGGACGGCGTCGGCGTCCGGTCCCCCGGCGTTCCCCGCGCCGGCGGCTGGCCGGGCGTCCACGCCGCGGAGGCGCTCCGGACCGTGCTGCGGGAGCTGGACGAGGCCGGGCGCCGGGAGGCCGCAACGTGAGCGACGCGCTCCGCATCGAGGGCGGCGTGGTGCACGACCCGGCCAACGGCGTCGACGGCGAGCGGCGCGACGTGTGCCTCCGGGACGGCCGCGTCGTGGAGGAGCTGCCGGACGACGCGCCGCGGCTGGACGTCCAGGGCGCCTACGTCCTCCCGGGCGGGGTGGACATCCACTGCCACATCGCGGGCCCGAAGGTGGGCCACGCCCGGAACCTCCACCCCGAGCGCGCCCGCGGCGAGGAGGTGCCGGCGCCCCGGTGGCCCGGCGGCGGGCGCGGCCGCTCGGGGACCGGCGGGACCGTCCCCTCGTCCTTCGTCACCGGCTACCGGTACGCGGGCCTCGGCTACACCACGGCCATGGAGGCGGCCCTGCCGCCCTCCGGCGCCCGGCGCACCCACCTGGAGCTCCGGGACGTCCCCACCCTCGACCGGGGGCTGTACGTGCTGGCGGCCAACCACCGGTTCCTGCTGGAGGCGCTGGCGGACGGAGAGCACGAGGTGGCCCGGGCCTTCCTCGGCTGGCTGGTCCGGCGCACCGGGGCGTTCACCCTGAAGGCGGTGAACCCGGGAGGGGTGGAGGCGTGGAAGGAGCGGCGCGGCAACCTGACGGACGTGAACGAGCCCCTGGACGGCCTGGACGTCACGCCGCTGGACATCGTGCGGGCCATGGCCGGGGCGGCCGACGAGCTGGGTCTCCCCCATCCGGTCCACGTCCACGCGAACAACCTGGGGGTCCCCGGCAACGTGGAGACCACCCTGGAGACGATGCGGGCCGTGGACGGCCGACGGGCCCACTTCGCCCACGCCCAGTTCCACGCCTACGGCTCGGACGGGGACGGGCGCCCGCTGTCGGCGGCCCGGCGGCTCATGGACTACGTCAACGACCACCCGAAGGTGAGCCTGGACGTGGGCCAGGTGATGTTCGGTCAGGCCACGACGATGACGGCCGACGGGCCGGTCGGGCACCTCCTCCACCGGCTGTCGGGGAACCGGTGGTACAACCTCGACACCGAGCTCGAGACCGGCTGCGGCGTGGTCCCCTACGAGTACCGACCCGAGCGGTACGTCCACGCCCTGCAGTGGGCGGTGGGGCTGGAGATGTTCCTGCTGGCCGAGGACCCGTGGCGGGTCGTCCTCTCCACCGACCACCCCAATGGCGCCTCGTTCCTGAGCTACCCCCGCCTGGTCCGGCTGCTCATGGACGCCACCTACCGGAAGGAGCGCCTCCGGGAGGTCCACCCCGACGTGGTGGAGGGCTCGGCGCTGGCCGACGGCCTCGACCGGGAGTACACCCTGAACGAGATCGTCGTCATCACCCGGGCGGCCCCGGCCCGGCTGCTGGGGCTGGAGGACCGGAAGGGCCACCTGGGGCCGGGCGCCGACGCCGACCTCTCCATCTACGATCCCGGCGAGGACTGGGAGGCGACCTTCCGGTCGCCCCGCTACGTGTTCAAGGGAGGACGGCCGGTCCTGGAGGAGGGCGAGCCGGTGGGGGCGACGGCCGGACGGACGCTGACCGCCTCCCCCGCGTACGACCCCGGGGTCGAGGACCGCATCGGCGCCTTCCTGCGGGACCGGCTGTCCATCCGCCCCGACAGCTGGGGGATCCTCGACGAGGAGCTGGCCCGGGCCGAGGACATCGTCGCGGTCGGTGAGGCCGGCGAGGGGGCGGCGTGAGGATCGGGGAAGCGCGGTGAGGATCGGGGAGGTGGAGATCCGGGACACCTTCGCCGAGGCCTTCGACATGTGGGGAGCCCGGCTGGTCATCACCGGGCGGAACCGGCGGTGGGCGCGGGAGGGGGCCCGGAACGTCACGGGGTTCGCGACGTCGGTGATCGGGTGCAAGTGCGAGGCGGGCATCGAGCGGGAGCTGGCGGGGGAGGAGACGCCCGACGGCCGACCGGGATTCGCGGTGCTCCTCTTCGCCTTCAGCGCCGACGACGTGGAGGAGCGGCTCGTGGAGCGGATCGGGCAGTCGATCCTGACCTGTCCGACGACGGCGTGCTTCGACGGCCTCCCCGACGCCGAGCGACGGGTGGAGCCCGGCGGGCAGATCCGGTATTTCGGCGACCGCTACCAGATCAGCAAGCTCCTGGACGGACGGCGGCTCTGGCGGGTGCCCGTCATGGAGGGGGAGTTCGTCGTGGAGGAGGCGTTTGGCGTCCAGCCGGGGGTGGCCGGCGGCAACTTCCTCATCCTCGCGCGCGACGGCGGGGCGGCCCTGGACGCCGCCGAGCGGGCGGTGGACGCCATGCGGCCCGTGCCCTCGACCATCCTGCCCTTCCCGGGCGGCGTGGTGCGGAGCGGCAGCAAGGTCGGCTCCCGGGCCTACGAGATGAACGCCACCACCAACGAGCGCTACTGCCCGACCCTCCGGGCCATGGCCGACACCGCCCTGCCCGAGGACGTGGGCTCGGTGCTCGAGATCGTCGTCAACGGCCTGGCGGAGGAGCCGGTGGCCGCCAGCCTGCGGGCGGGCGTTCGCGCCGCCTGCGGCCCCGGCGTCGTGGCCATCGACGCCGGCAACTATGGCGGTGACCTCGGGGACCATCACTTCCACCTCCACGAGATCCTGGACGGATGAGCCGGGTCCGCCTGTCCCTCCGGACGCCGCTCGAGGCGCCGCTGGACGGATCGCCCCTCGCCCCCGGCCGGCTCTGTCCTCTGGGGGAGGGGGAGGTCTCCGGCCTGACGCTCCGATACGGCAACCGGGACGTCCAGGTCGGCGAGCTGTTCGAGGTCTCGGTGGAGGCGGGCTCCGGCGACGGGGCCGACCGCCTGGAGCTGGCCGGCGACCTGGCCCGCGGCCACCGGCTGGGGCGGGCCATGGACGGCGGCGAGCTCGTGATCGACGGGGACGCGGGCGACCATCTCGGGGCGGGGATGTCCGGGGGCAGCGTCACGGTGCGCGGTTCGGCGGGCGGCTGGTGCGGCGCCGAGATGACCGGCGGCCGGATCCGGGTCGAGGGGGACGTGGGCCGGCGGGCCGGCGCCGCCTACCCGGGCAGCCGCCACGGGATGAACCGCGGCGTCATCCTGGTGGAGGGCGACGCGGGCCCCTACCTGGGCGAGACCATGCGTCGGGGGCTGATCGCCGTCCG
Organism: uncultured Gemmatimonadota bacterium; assembly: GCA_964607465.1. Classification (GTDB taxonomy): domain Bacteria; phylum Gemmatimonadota; class Gemmatimonadetes; order Palauibacterales; family Palauibacteraceae; genus CAYVFM01. The sequence continues at coordinate 58,327 of CAZSKS010000001.1, forward strand.
GGGGCGGACGGGCCATCACGCCGGGGCCCACATGGTGGCCGGCAGCGTCTTCCTGCTGGGCGGCGGCCCGGGACCGGTGGGCGCCGCCATGCGGCGCGGGACGATCCTGGCGACGGGCGAGCCGGAGCTCCTCCCCGGGTTCCGCTACGCCTGCACCTACCGGCCGCCCTTCCTCCCCTTCTACTGGCGCCGGCTCCGGGAGCGGTACGACTTTCCGGTGGCGGCCCGGCTGGCGTCGGGTCCCTGGCGACGCTACAGCGGCGACTTCACCGAGCTCGGACGCGGCGAAGTGCTTCTGCTCGACGAGTGATCCACCGGAAGGGACGCAGATGACCCCGACGCGCGACACCGCGATCGACCTGGAGACGGGCCTGAACGAGCGCGCCTGGCGCCTCGTGGAAGATACGATCGGGCGGGCCGAGGAGCTCGGCGTCCGCGCCTCCGTCCTCGAGGGCGGGGCCCGGGTGGTGGACTTCGGGGTGGAGGCGCCGGGAGGCCTCGAGGCGGGCCGCCGGCTGGCCGAGATCTGCATGGGCGGACTGGGGGACGTCCGCCTCACCCACGTGGACCTGGACGGCTGGTGGATCCCCGCCGTGCAGGTCGCCACCGACCATCCGGCCCTCGCCTGCATGGCGGCCCAGTACGCCGGGTGGCAGGTCTCGGTCGAGGACTACTTCGCCATGGGCTCCGGACCGGGCCGGGCGGCCATCCGGGCGGAGACGGAGCTGTACGACGCCCTCGACTACGGGGAGGATCCCGACCACGCGGTCCTCGTCCTGGAGGGGGCGGAGCTGCCGGGCCCCGAGGTGGCGGCCGCGGTGGCCGGGCGGGCCGGCGTCGACGTCGCCCGGCTGGCCCTGGTCGTCGCCCCGACGGCCAGCCTGGCGGCGGGGGTGCAGGTGTGCGCCCGCTCCGTGGAGACGGGCATGCACAAGATGGTGGAGGAGGGCTACGACGTCCGGCGGGTGGCCTCCGGCTTCGGGACCGCCCCCCTGGCTCCGGTGGCCGGCGACGACCTGGAGGCCATGGGACGGACGAACGACTGCGTCCTGTACGGCGGCCGGGTGCACTACACGGTGGACGACGGGGACGACGCGCTGGAGGCGCTGGCCGCCACCCTCCCCTCCCGGAACTCGCCGGACCACGGGCGGCCCTTCGTCGAGATCTTCGAGAGCTACGACCGGGACTTCTACGAAATCGACCCCGCCCTCTTCAGCCCGGCCGAGGTGTGGATCACCAGCGCCCGGAGCGGACGCACCTTCCACGCGGGCGGTCTCGAGGTGGAGGTCCTCCGGCGGTCCCTCCTGGGATGACGACGCCCGGCCGGCCGCCGGGGGGCTGATGCCCGGGGAGAGGGACGGGGAGGAGCGCGGGGAGAGGGACGCGGCCGTCCCCCCGGACCGCGGCCACCCCCCGGAGCTCGGGCGAGGCGCGACCATCGGGGTGCGCGCACAGATCGCCTGCCTGGCCGAGCTGGCCGCCCCCAACCCCGGCAACGTCCGGCCGGGCCACGACCTCCCCGGGCTCACCGCCGGGGAGATGACCCGGAGCGCCGCCGCCATCGGCCCCGCCATGTCCGGGGCGGGCGACGTGCCGCTGGGCCGGACGATCCTCCGGGCGATCCGGGCCACGCGCCGCTGGGTGGACAGCAACACGAACCTCGGCATCGTGCTCCTGCTGGCCCCCGTGGCCCGAGCGGCAGCGCTGGCGCTGGCGGACGGCGGCCAGCCCCGGGCCGCCGGCGATCCCGCCCCGTCGGCGGACGCTCCGCCCCCGTCGCCGGAGGCACGCGTCCCGAGGGGAGGCGCCGGCTCCCTGGACGAGACGGCGCTGTGGGAGCAACTGGAGCAGGTCCTCGAGGCCTCCTCCGTCGACGACGCCCGCCTGGCCTACCGGGCCATCCGGCTGGCCGAGCCCGGCGGCCTGGGCCGCGTCGGCGACCAGGACGTCTCCGGCACCCCCACCGTCCCGCTCCGCGACGCCATGGCCCGCGCCGCCGACCGGGACGCGGTGGCGGAGCAGTACGCCACCGGCTACGAGCTGCTCCGCACCACGGGGCTGCCCGCCGTGCGGTCGGCCCGGGCGGAGAGCCTGACCTGGGAGGACGCCGCCCACCGCTGCTTCGTCCTGCTGCTGGCCGAGCGCCCCGACTCGCTCGTCGCCCGGAAGTTCGGTCGCGAGGCGGCCGAGGAGCTGCAGGAGGCGGCGGAGCGGCTCCTGGCCGTCGGGCCGCCGGAGGCGACGGACGCGGCGGAGGGGTGGTCGGAGCTGGACCGCAGGCTGCGCTCCAGCGACCCGCCCCGGAATCCCGGCACGACGGCGGACCTCACGGCCGCCGCCCTGTTCCTGGCGCTCCTCCTGGACGTGGGCTGGAACTCGCCCGCGGATGGCCAGTAGTGTACCAGCACGTCGTCGCGCCCGCCGTCCGGGACCCTGACGGGGCGGCCGGCGGCCCTCACCCTTCCCCCTCCTGCCGGCAAGGAGGCACCGCATGACCACCACCAGGGACGAACGAGAGGCGGCCCCCACGGCGTCCGCCAAGCCGCGATCGCCCGACCCGGCCGATCCCGACACGACGTACAGCGTCACGGTCACCAAGGACTACCTCGTCTTCAGCTCGGGCCACTTCATCACCTACGACGCCGGCGGACAGTGCGAGGCCCTCCACGGTCACAACTACCGGGTCGGCGTCACGCTGCACGGCGACGTCAACGAGGACGCCTACGTCTACGACTTCGTGGCGCTGAAGGACCGTATGCGCGAGCTGGTCGACGTCCTGGACCACCGGATGCTCCTTCCCAGGGACAATCCCGACCTGGAGCTGCGGAAGGAGGAGGGCGGGGTCTCCGTCGCCTACGGCGACCGCCGGTACGTCTTCCCGGAGCGCGACGTGGTGATCCTGCCGATCCCCAACACCACCGCCGAGATGCTGGCCGAGTACCTCCTGGACCGGCTGGCCGACGACCTGCGGGGCGAGGGGGGCAGCGGAGTCGTCGAGGCCGCGATCGAGGTGGAGGAGTCCTTCGGGCAGTCCGCCACGGCCCGGCGCTCGCTGCGGCTGGAGACGTAGACCTCCGTGGACGGGGACCTGCAGGGGCGGACCGCGGTGGTGACGGGGGCGAGCGGCGGCATCGGTCGGGCCGTGGCGCTGCGGCTGGGCCGGGCCGGGGCCCGGGTCGTCGTCCACTACCACAGCTCCGAGTCCGCCGCCGACGACACCGTCAGCGCCATCCGGGAGGCCGGCGGGGAGGCGATGGCCGCCCGGGCCGACCTCTCCTCGCCCCGGGGCGCCGGCGAGCTGGTCGACGCCACCCTCGACGCTTTCGGCGCGCCCGACATCTGGGCCAACATCGCCGGCGCCGACATCCTCACCGGCGCCGGGGCCCGCATGGACCCGGAGGCGAAGGCCGAGGCGGTGGTCTCGGTGGACCTGCTGGGCACGATCCACTGCTCCCGGCGGGCCGGTCGCCTCATGAAGGAGGCCGGCGGGGGCGTCATCGTCAACACGTCCTGGGACCAGGTGCACGGCGGCGCGAAGGAGCGCGGCACGGACGCGGAGCTCTACGCGGCGGCCAAGGGCGGCATCGCCTCCTTCAGCCGCCTGCTCTCCCTGAGCCTGGCCCCCGAGGTCCGGGTCAACGTGGTGGCCCCCGGCTGGATCGAGACGACCTACGCCCGGGAGGAGATGCCCGAGGACGTCCACCGCCGGGTCGTCGATCAGACGCCGCTGGCCCGCCTGGGCCGCCCGGAGGACGTGGCCGGGGCCGTCCACTACCTCGTCTCCGACGACGCGGCCTTCATCACCGGGCAGACGATCGTCGTCAACGGCGGATACGCCACGTGACGACCGGGAAGGTCCTCTTCGTCACGGGCCGGTTCGCCGAGCCCGCCCTGCGGGAGACCGTGGCGGAGATGGAGGCCGGCTTCGAGTCGGAGGTGGCCGTCATGAAGATCACGGTGGCCGCCCTCATGACGCCGGACTGGATCGCCCGCTTCCTCGAGCCGCCGGAGGGCGTCGACCTTATCCTCCTCCCCGGCCTCTGTCGCGGCGACGTGGAGCCCCTGGAGGAGGCCACCGGGCTGCGGGTGGAGAAGGGACCCGACGACCTGCGCCGCATTCCCCAGTACTTCGGCCTGGCCGAGGCCCGGCGCGACTACGGGGACCACGACATCCAGATCCTGGCCGAGGTGAACAACGCCGGGGAGCGTCCCCGCGACGAGGTGCTGGCGGAGGCGCGCCACTACCGGGACAGCGGCGCCGACGTCATCGACGTGGGCTGCACGCCCGGGCGGGCGTTCCCGGGGCTGGGCCAGCTGGTGGAGGAGCTGCGCGCCGGGGACATGCGGGTCAGCGTCGACAGCTTCGACGAGGGGGAGATCCGCACGGCGGTGGAACACGGCGCGGAGATGGTGCTGAGCGTCAACAGCGAGAACCTGGAGGTGGCCCGGGACCTGGAGGCGACCGTCGTGGCCATCCCGGACTTCGACGAGCCGCTGTCGTCCCTGGACCCCACGGTCGAGAAGCTGGAGGCGTGGGGCACCCCCTACGTCGTGGACGCCGTCATCGATCCCATCGGCTTCGGCTTCGCCGAGTCCCTGGGCCGCTTCGTCACCGCCCGGGAGCGCTATCCCGAGGCGGAGATGCTCATGGGCATCGGCAACCTGAGCGAGCTCACCGACGCCGACACCACGGGGGTCAACGCCCTGCTGGTGGGCTTCTGCCAGGAGCTCGGCATCCGGCACGTCCTCACCACCGAGGTGATCCCCTGGGCCCGGGGGGCGGTCCGGGAAGTGGACGTCGCCCGGCGGCTGATGCACTTCGCGGTGACCCGGGGGCGGCTGCCCAAGCACCTGGACGACCGGCTGCTGACGGTGAAGGACGCCGACCCGATCTGGAGGAACGAGGAGGAGCTGCGGAAGCTGCAGGAGGAGATCACCGACCCGAACTTCCGCATCTTCACCGACGACGAGAGGATCTACGTGTTCAACCGTGACCTCTTCCTCGCCGGGCGGGACATCCAGGAGATCTTCGGGCGGCTGGGCGTGGAGGACCCGTCCCACGCCTTCTACCTCGGCAAGGAGCTGCAGAAGGCTCGCCACGCCGTCCACCTGGGCAAGACCTACCGGCAGGAGGGGGAGTTGGACTTCGGGTACCTGACCCTGCCCGAGGAGGCGACGGGGGAGGTGGAGCTGACCTACTCGAGCCGTCAGTCCCGCCAGGCCGCCGACGGCGCGCCCCCGGAGAACGGAACCGACGGGGAGACCTCCCGCAGCGGCGACGCCGGGGCCCCCGGCAACGGCGCACCGGACCCGGGCGACGACAGGGAGGGCGGATGATCATCGAGAGCATCTTCACGACGCGCGACGCCGAGGGGAACCTGAACTTCTCGCCCATGGGCGTCGTGTGGGGCGAGGAGGAGATCGTCGTGAAGCCCTACAAGGAGACCTCCACCTACCCCAACCTGGTGGAGACCGGCCAGGCCGTGGTCAACATCACCGACGACGTCCGGCTGTTCGCCCGGGGAGCCATCGGGAAGCCGACGTTCCCGTGGTCCGAGGCCCGGGTCGTCGACGGTGCCGTCGTGGACGCCGCCTGCTCCTGGCGGGAGCTGGAGGTCGTGGAGGTGGACGACTCGGAGGAGCGGGCGCGGATCCGCACCCGCGTCGTCCACCGGGAGGTCCGCCGGGAGTTCGTGGGCTTCAACCGTGCGCGGGCCGCGGTGATCGAGGCCGCCATCCTGGCCACCCGGACCCGCTTCCTGCCCATGGAGGAAATCCTCGAAGACTTCGACCGTCTCCAGACCATCGTGGACAAGACCGGGAGTCCCGTGGAGCACGAGGCGTTCGACCACCTGGCGGGCTACGTGGAGGCCGAGGCCGCGACGTCCGGGGAATGACGTTCCGGGAAGGACGGGCCGGACACGACCGGCGCGGGAGGACGGGCCCGGCGTCGGCCGCGCGCCGTCGCGGCGCCGTCTCCGCCGAACCGTCGGTCGGATCGCCGGCGGCTTCAGCGGCCGCCGGCCTCGAGCCGGCGCACCGTCGCCGGCGGCAGCCGTCCACCGTACAGGGCGGTGGCCACGAGACACTCGTCGCACCCCTCCGCGGCCAACGCCCGGACGTCGGCCGCCCCCCGGATCCCGCCGCCCACGGCGAGCTCGACGCCGGGCGCGGCCGAGCGGACCGCCCGGAGGCGCTCCAGCGCCGGACCCCGCTCCGAGCCCACCCGCTCCAGGTCCAGGAGCTGAACGGTGCCGGTCCCCCGGGCGGCCGCTTCCTCCGCGGCGGCCTCGGCGGTCGACGGGGGGTCGTCGGCGGGACGCCACGCCGGCGCGTGCGGTCCCGACGCATCCACGTCGAGGCTGAACACGGTGCGATCGCGCCCCGCCGCCTCCGCGACGCGCTCCAGGTCCTCCCAGCCCTCCAGGGTCTCCAGCCCCACCACCACCTGTCGGGCGCCGACCCGCAGGAGGGCACGGGCCCGGTCCGGCCGCCGGACGGCGGCGTCCACCCGCAGGCGGTGGCCGTCCCGGGCCAGCGACTCCACCAGCGCGAGGTCGGGGGGATCGCCGGCCAGCGCGTCCAGGTCGGCCACGTAGAGCGGACGCTCTCCCCACCGCTCCCGCAGGCGTCCGGCCAGCTCCACGGGATCGTCCGGGAAGGGGAAGCGCCGTGAGAGGGCCGGATACCGCCGGCGGTCGCCGCCGGTGGCGTGCACCACGCGGCCCTGCCGCACGTCCAGCACGGGGAGGATGATCATCGGGACCCGCAATGTGGCGCCCCGCCTGGTGGTGTGCGAGCACTTCTCCGCCGGGGGCGGCCTCGCCGGGACCGACGCCGCCTCCACCCGGCGGGAGGGCCGCGCCATGCTCCTGGCGCTGCTGGCCGACCTGCGGGAGCTGCGGGAGGTGGACGGGCTTCCGGGAGCGTGCTCCCTCGCCGCCGTCGTCCGGCCGGAGCTCGCCTCCGCGCTGCCGCCGGGCGTCGACGCCCTGCCCGGGGACGACGATCCGGCCGCGGCCCTGGCCGGTGCGCTGGCGGACGGCGGCGGACGGGCCTGGCCGGTGGCGCCGGAGACCCGCGGGACGCTGGCCCGGCTGGTCCGGGTCGCCGAGCGCACGGGCGAAGGGGTCGTGGGGACGACCTGCCGGGGGGTGCGGCGGGCCGCCCGGCGGTGGGCGCTCCTCCGGCGCCTGGAGCGGGCCGGCGTGCCCGTGCCGCGGACCCTGCCGGCTGCCGCCGACGGGGACGCCAGGCGCGCCCTCGAGGCGCTCGGCACCCCCGTGGTCGTCAAGCCGGGCAGCGGGGCCGGCGGAGCGGGCGTCCGACGGGTGGACGACGCCGACGACGTGGCCGACGCCCGCGCCGCCGCCGCCTCCGTCGAGCCCGGGCTGGCGCCGCTGGTCCAACGGTTCGAGCCCGGAACGCCGGCCAGCGTGACCCTCATCGTGGACGGAGGGAGGGTTCGTCCGCTGGCCCTGAACCGGCAGCTCGTCCGGTTCGGGCCCGAGGCCCGCTACGAGGGCGGGATCACGCCCCTCCACCATCCGGACGCCCCCATCGCCCGGCGGACCGCTGCCGACGCCGTGCGCGCCTGCGGCGGGCTCCGCGGGCTGGTGGGCGTGGATCTCGTCCTCGGGCCGGACGGCCCGGTGGTGCTGGAGGTGAACCCGCGCCTCACCACCTCCTACCTCGGCCTCCGGCACCACCTGGGTCCGGGGCCGGCCCGCGCGGCGCTCTGCGCCTCCGGGCTCCGTCCGGCCGGTGACTCCCCGGCGTTCGATACGCTCGACCCGTCGGCGCCCCTGACCGGCGACCCCGTGCGCTTCGGCCCCGGGGGGCGCCCGCCGGACCGTTCCGCCGACGGAGCACCCCGGGCCGCCGCCTCCCGGGCTTCCCGGACCGGGGCTGCCCGCCCCGGGACCCCGTGAGCTCCGGCGGCTGGCTGGGCCTGGACGTCGGGGGCGCCAACCTGAAATACGCCGTGGCCGAGGACGCCCGGTCGCCCCGCCTCGTCACCTCCGGGCTGCTCCCCTTCGAGCTGTGGCGCGACCCCGCGGTCCTCCCCGAAAGGCTCCGGGAGGTGGCACGGCGGGTCGGCGAGGCCCCGCGGCGGACGGGGAGCGCGGATGCCCGGGCGACCGGGCCGGGGGCTTCCGACGCGACAGGGACGGCGGCTACCGACCCCTCCCGGGTGGCCCTGACCCTGACCGCCGAGCTGGCGGACTGCTTCCCGAGCCGCGCCGCCGGCGTCCGCCGGATCGTGGACGCGGTGACGTCCACCTGGCCATCGGCCACCTGCCGGGTGTGGAGCTCCGACGGCGGCTGGCGGGATCCCGACCGGGCGCGGGCCGCTCCGGGGGAGGTCGCCGCCGCGAACTGGTTGGCGCCGGCCACGTGGCTGGCCCGCCGGGGCCGGAACGTGCTCCTCGGCGACCTGGGGAGCACGACCACGGACCTGGTCCCCGTGCGGTCCGGCCGCGCCGGCACCGAGGCCCGGACCGATCTGGAGCGCCTGCGGGCCGGCGAGCTCGTCTACACGGGCCTCCTCCGCACCCCGGTCTGCGCCCTGGTGGAGGAGGTGGAACTGCCGTCCGGCCCCGTGCCGGTGGCGGCGGAGCTGTTCGCCGTCTCGGCCGACGTCCACCTGTGGCTCGGCAGCCTGACCCCCGACGGGTACCGGTGCGAGCCGCCGGACGGAGGTGCCCGGACGCGGGAGGGGGCCGGCCGTCGGCTGGCCCGGATGCTGTGCTCGGACCCGGAGGAGCTGGGCGTGCCGGCGATCACGGCGCTGGCCGAGCGGGCGGCCGACGCCCAGGCGGCGCTGGTCCGCCGGGCGGTCCGCAGCCAGCGGGCGCGGCCGGGGAGCGACGTCCCGCGGACGGCCTGCTGCACCGGGGCCGGCGCCGACCTCCTGGCGGCCTGGCTCCGGCGGGCCGGCCTGGAGGTAGTCCGGGATCCGCCCGCTCCCCTCGCCGGCCCGCACGCCGCGGCGTCCACCGCCTGCACCCTGGCCCTGCTGGCGCTGGAGGACCACGGGGACGACGGGTCGTGAGTCCGCGCGAGCCGACGTCCACCTCCCCCACCGGGCCCCGGGTCGTCTGCAAGATCGGGGGCTCCCTGCTGGATGGAGGATGGGCCCCGGACCTCGTGGCGGCCCTCCGGCGCGCGGCGCCGGGCCTCGGGATCCTGGCGGTGCCCGGCGGCGGGAGGGCGGCCGACCGCATCCGCGCCCGCTACCTCCGGGGGAAGCTGGACCTGTCAGAGGCCCACTGGGCCGCCATACGGGCGCTGGACGCCAACGCCCTGCGTCTCGCCGGGGGCTGCGGGGCCGAGCTCCCGGTGGTCACGGGCCCCGAGGCGTGGGGCGCGGGCACCGGGCGGTACGCGGACCGGGGCCCGGGCGCCGGCGGTCGGCTGGCCGTGCTGGCTCCCTTCCCCCTGCTCCGCGCGCAGGACCCCCTGCCCCACGGCTGGGAGGTGACCAGCGACAGCATCGCCGCCTGGGTCGCCGACCGGTGCGGCGCCTCCCGCCTGCTGCTGCTGAAGGCCCGCGGGGACCGCCGCCCCCCCGGCCCGGACGGCCGGGCGGCCCGGCTGTCGGCCCGCCGCGCCGGCGACCGGGGCCTCGTGGACCGCCACCTCTCCAGCCTGCTCCGGACGGCCGCCTTCCGGACCTGGATCGTGAACGGCCGTCACCCCGATCGGCTGCTGGCCTTCCTCACCGGCGACGGGACGGCCGCGACCCCTCTCCTGCCCTGACCCCGCATCGCCGACGTCCCGGCGGAAGCGCACCGGTCCAGGAGTGAGTCGGCCGCCGCCAGGATCCTGTCCGACGGATCCCGCTGCCGCCGGGTTCGGCCCCGCCGGTCGAAGAACTCGTGGAAGGTCCGGGCCTCGACGGCGAGGGCGGCCGCCCCCGGCTCGGCTTCGGCCCGCTCCACCGTGAGCTGGCCGACGGCGCGCTGGAAGCTGGGGCCCGACCGTCGCACCGAGCGATCCGTCCGCTCCAGCACCACCCGGTGGTCCGACCGGTCCACGGAGACGGCCTCGAAGCCCATCTCCTCGCCTTCTTCGAGCGAGCAGTCGATGGCCCCGGACAGCGAGCCGACCGGGGCGGAGCGCACGGCGGTCCGGCTCGCCCCGCACGCCGCGGCCAGCATCAGCACCAGCAGGACCATGGCCCCCGGCGTCAGCCATCCCGTGCCCCGAGGACGGGCGCCGGCATCACCTGGAGAAGAGACGTTGATCATCGTGAAGTCACCGTTCGGTTCGGTTGCGGATCGTGGACCCCCACGAAAAAAGCGGCCTCCGGGTGGGAGACCGCTTTTTCCGCAGCGGCTGTCTGCCGTTCGAACAGCGCCGGATCAGAAGAAGAGCATCAGGCCGCCCGAGAGGACGATGGAGCTGTTCTTCTCGGTGGCGTCCACGTCGTCGTCGGACCACGTGTAGCTGCCTTCGCCGACCACCATCAGCGACTCGGTGGCCTGGGCGTAGATGCCGCCCGTGAGCGAGCTGTTCGAGGTCTCGAACTCGGGCTCGTCGTCGGCCGCCTCGATGATGCTCTCACCGTAGCTCAGCCCCAGCGTCACGTCGCTACCCTCGGGGGTCACCGTCGCCTGCCCGATGTACCCGTAGCTGGGACGCAGGTCGGTCGAGCCCGTGGCGCTCCGGGCGCCGGCGAACATCAGCGTGGTGCCGATGCCGGTGCCGTAGTAGCCCGAGCCCGTCAGCGAGAAGACCTCGCCGCCGTACTGCAGGCCGCCCGAGATGCCCGCCGACGTGGCCGACTCGTCGAGGTCGGTGTCCTTCTGGGTCTGCAGGAGCCCGCCGGCCCAGAACATCACGTCACCCGAGCTGTAGGTGAACTCGCTCTCCAGGCGCGGCAGCGTCGTCTCGTCGAAGCCGTTGTGCGTGTCAGGATCGAACAGCGCGACCGTGAACTGCGCCGGGTTCTCCGAGGGCGTGCTGTAGGCGATCTGGGCGTTGAAGTTCGGATACACGTAGCCGAACCCGATCCGGCCCAGCGTGGTGCCGCCCGGATCGGCGAAGTTGCCGCCCGTGGCGCCGACCCCGGTGAGGGTCATGTCGGTGAGGATGTTCTGCCGCTGGAACACGCCGATGGCGCGGCCGGCCAGGATCTGGCCGAAGTCCCCGCCCACGGTCATGTAGACCTCGCGCATGTCGATCTGCGCGCCGGCCTGGGTGCCGTTGCCGAAGTTGTCGTGCCCGCCGGGCGTCTGGATCTGCGGCGCGAAGCCGAAGTGGACCCCGAGATCGAGCCCGCCCTCCTGGCCGTTGGCCTCGAAGGTGGCGAAGGTGGGCAGGAGACCCGTCCGCACCGTGCTGCCCTGGGCGTCCGTCCCCACCAGGGCGAACGGGCTCCCGATCTCGCCGTCCTCCGACGCCGACTCGAAGACCCAGAACGCGTTCACGTTGCCCGTGAACGTGAACGACCATCCGTCGTCCGCCGTCACGGTCACCTGGGCGTCGGCCGGCTGCGTTCCCAGCAGCAGGAACATGAAGCAGGCCGCGACGATCGCCAGCAAGCTCTTGTTACGCAATGACATGGTCCACCCCTCCTTTGGCGTGAAGAGCCCCCCGGCGACGGACGCAGAGCGTCCCGTCCGCCGGCAGACATCACTAGCTTCAGCCTCAATCCACCCCAAGGTAATGGTTCGCCGGCCAAAGGTGAAGACGTGTCTACTATGTCGATAGTAATACGCGAGCCCCCCCGGGGAGGGCCGGCGGACGGTCTCGCCTCATCCGCCGAAGCCGCGCCGGACCACGATCCGGAACGACCGCGGGGTCACCGGGGTCATGAAACGGTCCAGCTCTTCGGTGAGGCCGTTCTCGTTGAAGGTGCCGAAAGTGGCCGCGTCCGAGTCGAACACGTTGCTGACGATCCCCTGGACGGTCCAGTCGCCGAAATCGTAGGCCAGCCGGGCGTCGGACAGGAAGTAGGAGTCCAGCGGGTCGGTCTCGTTCGCCTCGTCCCCCCGCATCCACTGCTCGCCGAAGAACCGGGCGTCGACGCCCGCCGTGAACCCGTCGAGGAAGTGGAGCCTGCCGCCCGCCTTGAGCTGATGGGAGGGGACCAGCGGGAGCTCGTCCCCCGCCTGGACGTCGTTGGGACCGGCCAGGGGATGGCCGTCGAACTCCTCGTCGGCCCGGATGCTGAACAGCTCGGGGGCATCCGACTGGAAGGTGGCGTGCGTGTAGGCGTAGTTGAGGTACATGCTGCCGCGGTCGCCGACGAGGGTCTGCATCGACAGCTCGACCCCCTCCCTCCGGGTGTCCTCCAGGTTGGCGAAGAAGCCCTCCACCAGGCTCTCCTCCGACGCGATGAAGAAGATCTCGTTCTCCACGTCCGTGGTGTAGAGGGAGGCGGTGAGGACCGCCGGACCCGCGGCCCACTGTCCCCCGACCTCGTAGGTGGTGGCCTTCACGGGATCCAGGGGCGGATCGTCCCCCAGCGCGAAGGGAAGCGGGCAGGCGTCCTCGGGATCGGCGCACGCCAGCTCGAGGATCGCCGGGGCCCGGAAGCTGGTGCCCACCGACGCGTAGGCCGACGCGCCGCGTCCGAGATCGACGCTGATCCCGCCCCTGGGGCTCAGCTCCCGGAAGGTGCTGGTCGTGTCGGCCGTCGGATCCAGCCGGTTCTCGAAGGGGACGCGGACGTGGTCGTACCGCGCGCCGCCCGACAGGATGACGCGTCCCAGCTCGACGTCGACCAGGCCGTAAGCGGCCAGGTCCAGGCTGGGGCTCCCCACGTCCGTCGTGAGGTTCGACTCGTCCGTGCCCCGCGGCTCCTCGAAGATCCGGATGTCCGACCAGCTGGCCGTGCCGTCCACGCCGAACCGGACCCTGAGCGGGAGCTCCCCGATCCGCGCCGGATGACGGAGGTCCGCCGTGCCCCCGACCGAGTGGTTCGTGGTGAGCTGGCGGACGTCCGCCTCGGGGGGCTGGTTGACGTTGAAGCGCTCGGCCTCGGATCGCCGGTAGTAGAGCGTGCCCGAGCCGCGGCCCTCGCCGACGGGCACGTACCCGGTGCCGGAGAGCTGCTGGAGGTTCAGGTCCTCGAAGTCACCGGCCGTGAAGTTCACCTCCGGATCCATCCGGAAGATGCTCAGCGGCAGGGACCCGGCGGTCTCGGCCCGGGACGTCGAGGCCAGGCCCTGGAACGCGATGCCCCGCTCCGGACCCCGGTGGTCGACGTTGACGAACCCGTTGTAGCCCTCGGCGGAGGTGGCCTCGCGCCAGCCGTCCATCCGCTCGTATCCGCCGGCCGCGTAGTAAGACCAGCCGTCCACGGCGCCGCTGATCGCCCCCTCCGCGGACGCTGTGCCGTGGGAGCCCCCCGTCACCTCGAGCTCCCCCTCCGTGGCCCGATCGCCCCGCTCGGTGATGAGGTTGATGGCGCCCCCGAGGGAGTTGGGCCCCAGCAGGGATGCCGTCCCCCTCAGCACCTCCACCCGCTCCACGTGCTCCAGGGGGAGGAGGTCGAAGTTCACCTCCTGGGCGTCGGGCTCGTTCTGCCGGATGCCGTCCAGGAACACCGTGATCCCCGGTGGGAGCCCCACCGTCGGTCCCACGTTGAAGCCCCTGGCGCTCACGTTGATCTTGAAGGGGGAACCGAGGTCGTCATAGGAGGAGATCCCCGGCTCCCGGACGAGGGCGTCCGAGAGGAGCGCGGGCTCCCACGCCTCGATCTCCTCCCCCTCGATGGTCGTCACGCGGGCGGGGACGCCCGAGCGGACGTCCGGCCGGGCGGTGGGGACCACGGAGGTGACCACCTCCAGCGGTTCGATCTCCACCACCGTGGTGTCCGACGGCACGGTGTCGGCCTGCTGCGCCGCCGCCCCGGCGGGCAGCGCCCCGGCCAGCAGGCAGCACGCGACGAGCGCGAGCGAGCAGCGGATCGTATACGACGTCGACATCCCGGGCTCCTTCCTGGTTCGTTGGCATCGTCTCGTCATCGGTTCGCCCCGTCCTCCCGGTCCTCCTCCAGGGGGGTGGTGCGGATGGCCCGCAGCCGGTCGCCGGGACTCAGCCGACCGTCCCCCGTCTCGTCCTCGTAGAGCACCGCCAGGGCCACGCGCTCCCCGTCGCCCGCCAGCACGAAGATCCCGTCGTCGGCGCGGGGACCGCCGTCCAGGTCGGCGCAGCAGCGATCCAGCTGGCGGACGCCGTGCGACGACCCGTTCGGAGCCCGCGGCGCGGGCTCGCCGTCCACGACCGTCCGGAGCAGATCGCCCTCGGAGAAGCTCCCCGTCCCGTCCCGGTCCTCGTAGATCCAGAAGCTGACGACGGCCTCGCCCTGCCCCGCCACGACGCGCACGCCGTCGTCGGCGGGCCCCCCGCCGTCGTAGTCCAGGCAGCAGAAGTCCCGGAGCACCGCCGGTCCCCGCGCCGAGGCGAAGCGGGCCGCCCCCGGGACGGGGCTCCGGCAGGCGAGCCGATCTCCCTCTCGGCCGCAGCGCAGCCCGCGACCCTCCGTCTCCCCGAGCCCCGACACGCCGGTTCCCAGCGCCAGCACCCGTGCGTCCGGCCCCCACCGGAGGGCGAACCGCTGCTCCGTCTCCGCCTGCGGCCCCGCTTCCGGCGCCGCCGTCCGGGCGGGCGCCGCCCCGTCGCCCCCACCCCCGGGGCCGGCCCGCGCCAGGAGCCCGACGGCCGCGATCAGGACGAGCACGGCGGCGGCGCGGACGGCGTCCCGCGGGGCCGCCCGACGGCGGAACCACGAGCGCCGATCCCCGGCCCGGGTTCCGGCCTCCCGGTCCTCTCGGGGCAGGGCCTCCAGCACCTCGGCCTCGAGCCCCGACCGGGGGGGATCGAAGCGGGCTCGACGGAGCCGCTCATCGATTTCGCGCAGCTCCGGAGGGAGCCCACCCTCGGGCCCCTCCGACGTCCCGTCGCCGCCGTCTCCCGGCCGTCCGTCCTCGGTCATGGATGCCTCGTCGCGGGCATGAGCCTCTACCGGCGTGTCCCTCACCTTCTCACCCCGACATTCGCCCGCGGCGAGGGGATCGTTACACGGACGTGGAAAACCGTCGGGAGAGGGGAGGATCCGGCGAGGGGGGAGATCCCGCGGGAAGAGGAAGGTGTGAAAGGGGGAGAGGGAGGAAGGGGAAGGGAGTGGAACAGGGCCGCGAAAAGCGGTCCCGGGCCCTAGCTGCCCTCCAGCTCCTCCCGCAGGGCCCGCAGGACGCGGTGGAGGCGCGTCCGCACGGCAGCCGGCGAGGTCTCCAGGAGGCGGGCGATCCTCCGGCTGGACAGCCCGGCCCCGTAGGCCAGGGCCACCAGGTCGCGGTCGGCCCGGGGGAGCTCCCAGACGGCCTCCAGGAGCCGTCGGCGCCGCTCCTCCCGGAGGGCCTCGTCCTCCGGGCTCGGTCCGGGCGCCGCCAGACCCTCCAGGTCCGTCGGGTCCAGGGCCTCCGGGTCCCGTGCCCTCCTCCGACGCTCGCGGCGCAGCACGTTCCGCGCGATGCCGAGCAGCCACGACTCCACGCTCCCCCGCTCCGGATCATAGTCGTCGCTGGAGCGCCACGCCTCGAGGAACACGTCCGACACCACGGCTTCGGCGGACGCCCGGTCGCCCGACCGCCACCGCGCGTAGCGGTACACCCGATCCGCGTGGCGACGATACCAGAAGCGGATCGTCTCGACGGAAGGATCCCCCCCGGGGTGCGACCCGCCCGGATCCGCCCGGGAGGGGGACGACGCGGAACCCTCGCCGCGTCCCGGAGCGGGCTCCGGGCCCTGGCCGGGCCGGCGGCCGGAGTGGTTCACGCGGCGCGCGGGACCGGGGCCCTCATCCCGTGGGCAGGAGCCAGCGATGCAGCGCGGCGACCGCACGGGGGAGGATGACGTCGCGCTGGCCCTTCAGCTCGATGGCCTCCTGGCCCACGACCTTCCCCGAGGCCACGTCCTCGTGCTCCACCACGAGGTACCAGATCAGGTTGCTCACCTTGATGACTCGACCCCTGAAGACGTGCTCCACGCCGGCGGAGCGCGCGGCCTCCCGGGCGCAGGCTCCGCTGTCGCAGCCGGTGCTTCCGGACCGGACCCGGGACCGGGCTTCTTCGAACTGCTCCATCGTCACCAGCGTGAACCGCCCGTCGTCCTGAAGGCGCTCCCGGAGCATGCGGGCCGCGTCGATGGCCACCCGGGTGATCTCCTCCCCCTCCTCGTCCGGGTTGACGCTCTTGTCCAGGGTCTGGAAGTCCAGCACCAGCACCTTCTGTCGATCGGCCGGATCGGGGGACCCGTCCGTCGATGCCGGAGCCTGCTGACCCGTGGCCGGGACCGGCACGGACGCCAGGGTCAGGAGGATGCCTACGGAGAAGACGGCCTGGGGGATCGAACGCACGGCGAACCGGGAGAGCTTCATCTCGATGACCTCCTGTGAGCCACGTCCTCCGTCGGTGACGGCGCTTCGTTCGCGACCGGGACGTGGCGCTTGGCTTTTAGCTACGGGTATTATAAAATTCGTTGGTGGGGGACGGCCAGCCGTCCTCCGCGCGGCGGAGTCGCCCTGTGTCGCACAGCCAGCTTTCGAACACGACGAGAGCAGGAGAACGGAAAGTGCTTCGACCCCACCGAGCCTTCCATCGTCGACAGGTATCTACCCTTCCCGACCGCGATGGGTTCGGGAGCCCGGTCCGCACCGTTGCCACGGCCCTGGTGGCGGTGGTGACGGCGGCGCTCGCCGGGGCCTGGGTCGCCCCCCTGGAGGCCCAGCAGGAGGACCTCCCGGCGGCCGACACCGTCACGCTGGAGGAGCTGACGGTGACGGTGACCCGGGTCGAGACGGAGATCCAGCGGGCCCCGGAGACGGTCTCGGTGCTGGGCGCGGAGACCGTGACGCAGGGGGAGCGGGGGGTCTCCCTGGAGGAGGCGCTCCGCCACGTGCCGGGCGTCTACGTCCAGAACCGGAGGAACTTCTCCCTCGGCGACCGGGTGACCGTGCGGGGCGTGGGAGCCAGGGCCCAGTTCGGCGTCCGCGGGGTCCAGATCCTCATGGACGGGATCCCGCTCACCATGCCCGACGGCCAGGCCGTCGTCGATCCCGTGGACCTGAACGCGGTGGGACGCGTGGAGATCATCCGGGGTCCGGCCTCCACCCTGTACGGCAACGCGGCCGGGGGGGTCATCAGCTATCAGACCCGGGATCCGTGGCGCGGATCGTTCCGGACCGAGCCCGACGTGAGCTTCGGGAGCCATGGCTACCAGAAGTCCGTGATCGGAGCCTCGGGCACCTCGGGCGATCTCGGATGGCGGCTCTCGGCCCAGCGTATGGAGACCGACGGCTTCCGGCGGAACGCCGGAGCGGAGGTCTATCACGGCAACCTGGTCACCGACGTCGGGCTCTCCGAGGACACCCGGCTGACCGGCATCGTGAACGTCTTCCACACCCCCTTCGCGGAGAATCCGAGCGGGCTTACGCGCAATGACGCCATCGAGAATCCCACGATGGCCCGTGACCTCATCGTTCAGATGGGGGCCGGCCAGGAGACCACCCACGGACAGGGGGGGCTCGCCCTGGACCACCGCTTCAGCGAGGACCACCGGATGAAGCTCGCCGGCTGGATGACGCTGCGGGACATCCGAAACCCCATCCCCTTCCGCATCATCGACCTGGACAGGACCGCGGGCGGCGTCCGCTCCCAGTACGAGGGAAGCACCCGCATGGGCGACGTTCCGGTCCGGTGGGCGACGGGCGTGGACGTCGGAATCCAGAGCGACGACCGAAGGGAGTTCGTGAACGAGCAGATCGGGTCGGGCGACCGGGCCCGGGCCGGTGACCTGCTGCTGGACCAGCGGGAGCGGGTGACGAGCTTCGGCCCCTTCGCGCGGATCGACCTGGATCTCCTGCCACGATGGCGTCTCACGCTGGGGGGACGCTACGATCGCTTCGAGTTCGACATCGAGGACCGCTTTCTCGAGGACGGGGACGACTCCGGCGACCGCACGCTGGAGGAGTTCAGCCCCATGGTCGGGCTGACCTATTCCCCCCATTCGGCCCTGAGCATCTACGGCAACTACGCGACCTCCTTCGAGACCCCCACCGCCAGCGAGTTCTCCAACCGGCCGGACGGCAGCGGCGGGCTCAACCCCGAGCTCGGCGCCGCGGACACCGACAGCTACGAGCTCGGCGTGAAGGGGTGGTCCGAAGAGGCGGGCATCCAGTACGGGCTCGCCGTCTACACGGCCGACGTGAGCGGCGCCCTGGTCCCCTTCTCCGATCCCACGGAGCAGATCTTCTTCCGCAACGCCGGCGAGATCTCCCGTACGGGCGTCGAGACCAGCCTGGCTTGGAGGCCGACGTCCTCCCTCCAGTGGCGGCTCTCCCATACGTACCAGGACTCCGAGTTCGAGGAGTTCACGCCGGAGGGCGAGGACTTCAGCGGGAACCGCGAGCCCGGCGTGCCCGAGCATCAGCTCACCGCGGGGGTCAGCTACACGGCGCCCTTCGGGCTCACCTCGGAGGCGGACGTCCGTTGGGTGGACGCCTATCCCGTGAACGACGCCAACACCGCCTCCAACTGGGCCCACAGGATCGTGGACTTCCGCTTCTCCATGGACCGGCCGATCGACCTGGGGAGGACCGGCCTGCACCCCTTCCTGGGGATCGACAACGTCTTCGACGAGCGCTACAACGCCGGGGTGACCCCCAACGCGTTCGGGGGTCGGTTCTACGAGCCCGCTCCCGGCACCACGGTGTACGGCGGCCTGTCGGTCTCCCTCTCCTACCGCTGACGCGGAGGCTACGAGACGACGGACGTCGAAGACTGTCCTGCGTCCCTCCTGGGTTCCGGCCTCCGGCATGCACGGTTGGTCGTGGCGGCCCACCCCGTCCCGGCCCCGGGCCCAGGGGGGACCATCTTTCGCCGGCCCGACGCCGCATCCATCTTAGGGGGCGGCGTTCGGCGTCGGTCGCATGGTTCGCCTCCGGTCGGGGGCGGACCCCGATGGGAAGCCGCGGATCCATAGCCTGAACTGGGATCGCCTGAACTGGGGAGACGGTCGATGGCTTCTGGCCAGGCAGGTACATCAGGAATGCGTCACCCGGAGCGGTGGCTGGCCGCGCTGCGGATCGGCGTCGGCCTGTGGTTCCTGAAGGGGATCCTCACCAAGGTCAGCTTCACCCTGGCGGGCGGCTTCGTACCGTTCCTGGAGGCGAACGTCCGGTGGACCCGGGTGATGCCCATCATCGTGAACAACTTCGCCTCCGAGCACCCGGTGGAGTGGTACGGCGCCTTCCTGGTGGACACGGTCGTCGCCAACCCGGAGCTCTTCGCCAATCTGACGGCGCTGGGGGAGACCGCGGTGGGCGTGGGGCTGTTGCTGGGGATCGCTACGCGGCCGGTGGCCCTCCTCGGGCTCTTCATCATGGCCAACTACGGCCTGGCCAACTACTGGACCGGCTTCTCCCAGCAGGGATTCCACGCCCTGCTGGTCCTCAGCATGCTGGCCTTCGCCGTGGCCGGCGCCGGCCGCGTCTGGGGCGTGGACGGCTGGCTGCGGGACCGTTATCCGGACAGCTGGTTCAGCCGCAGCTTCCTGGGCTGACGCTTCCTACGGGCCGCCCGCTTCGGTCCCAACGGCGGGCCCCGGCGTGATGGCCACCCCCCAGGGGAGCTCGCCCACCGGGATCCTGGCGACCTCCTCCAGCGACTCCGTGTCGATCACCGACACGTCGCCGCTCTGCCCGTTGGCGGAGTAGAGCCGGCTGCCGTCGGGCGTCAGGTCGATGCCCCAGGGACGCTGGCCCACCGCCACCTCGGCCACCGTCTCCAGCGACTCGGTGTCGAAGACGACGACCCGGTCCGCCTCCCCGTCGGCCACGTACACGCGGGCTCCGTCCGGCGAGACGACGACCCCCACCGGCTTCGCGGACTGCCCCCCCTCGCCCACCAGCAGGGTCTCGACGACCTCGTGGCTCTCCACGTCCACCACCGACAGGTCGCCGCCGACCTCGCCGGACACGTAGGCGCGGGAGCCGTCCGGGGAGAAGGCCACCCCGCGCGGCCGGTTGCCCACCCGGAAGCTGCCGGCCGTCTCCCGGTTCTCGGTGTCGATGACGGTGATGGTGTGGCTGCTCTCCGAGGTGACGTAGACCCACCGGCCGTCCGGGCTCACGCCCACCCCCTCGGGCTCGATGCCCACCTCGTAGGTCTCCGTCACCTCGCCGCTGGCGATGTCGATGGACGAGGCGGTGCCCACGTCCTCGTTGGAGACGTAGATCGTGCTGCCGTCGGGGCTCACCGCGAACTGCTCGGGGTCCGAGCCGGCGTCGATCTTCTTGAGCACCTCGTTGGTGGCCACGTCGATGACGGCGATGGCGTCCTCGTTGCTGACCGCCACGTAGATGCGGTCTCCGTCGGGGCCGGCCTGGATGCCCCGCGGCCGGTCACCCGCCGGGACCGTGGCCACCACCTCCTCGGTCACCGTGGAGATCACGCTCACGTCGTCGCCCGCCTCGTTGCTGACGTAGGCCAGCGGACCCTCGGGAATCGACTCCCCGCAGCCGAGGAGGAACAGCGATCCGAGCAGCAGCGGGGCGGTCAGCCATCTTCGGAGAGACATCGTCGTCACCTCGTCGTCGAAGGTTCGATCTGCGTCATGGACCTCGTGTCCCGAGTTCCGGGAGACCGCACGGATCCGCTCCCGTGAGCGGGAACGGCCGGGCCCGCGTCAGGCGGTCGCCTCTCCCGCGCTACCGAGGCGGCAGCCCGCCTCGTCGCGGGTGCGTCCGAGCATCCCGAGGCGGTCGACCAGCTCCTGGGAGACGAACTGGTCGTCCGCGGTCACGGGCCGACCGATCACCTGGTAGGGGTCCGCCACCGAGTCGCCCACCGACGGGTGGAGCACGTACATGCCCTGGCCCATCTGGTGGTTCCAGGGGCGGAAGGAGAGGGGGGGACCCTTGTAGCCGTCGAAGGCCACCTCCTGCTCCAGGCGCTCCACCAGGCCCCGGCCCTCCTCCCGGGGCGGCGACACCAGGAGGTCGCCCAGAAGCTTGACCGCCGTCCAGTTGGCCCAGCCCTGCGGTCCCATGGGCCGGTCGAAGGCCTCCCGGTAGCGGTTGTTCAGCTCGCGGGCCCCGAACCGGAACAGGCCGGAGTGCCACAGGCTGGGCCAGAACGCCGCCGGGGACGCTTCGTCCCCGTACCGCAGGGCGTCGGCGAAGGGGAGCGCCAGGTCTGCGCCGGAACCCTCCTCGCGATGGACCTCCAGGAGTCGGACGAGCCGCTCCCCCTTCACGATGCCCAGCACGGCCCACGGATCGCCGGCGAGCGCCTCCCGGAGCGCCCCGGCCGGGTCCCCCTGCTCCGGATCGATCTCCGTGCTGCCCAGCAGCTCGCCACCGGCCCGCTCCAGCGTAGCCCGGGCACGGTCGTGCAGCCGGCGTCCCTGGGACGTGCCCTCGTACAGGACGTGCCAGCGCCACAGCTCCTGCCGCTGACCGATGAAGTTCACCAGCCCCTGCCTCGCCCGCCGCACGAGCCAGTGGACCGTGGCGTCCACGTACATGGTCTCGCTGGCCTGGACGTGGAACGTGGAGGGGGAGCACGCCTCCCCCCGGAAGCGGTCGGCGTCGGAGCCGACGTTCAGGAAGGGCACGCCCAGACGATCGGCCGCCTCCATGAGGACCGCGCACGCCTCGTCCCCGATCCCGCCGACGACGGCGGAGGCCCCGCGGTCCACCAGGCGCTCGGCGCCCCGCACGGCCTCGTCCGGCGTGTCGGCGGTCTCCTCCAGGAGCTCGAAGGATCGATCCAGCAGCCGGGCTGCCCGTCCGGCGTCCTGCGCGCCCAGCCGGGCGCCCCGCAGCGCCGCGCGGCCCATGCCCCCCATCGGTCCGTCGCTCGGCGCCACGTGGCCGACACGGATGGGGGCCTCCTGGGTCCCCGCGTCGATGCCCGCGAGGAGCTCCCGCGCGGTTCCCTCCCGGCCGACCAGGGCGCGGGCTCCCGGCAGGAAGAAGAGGGCGGACGTCGCCCCGGCCGCCGCCAGGAAGCGGCGACGGCTGAGGAGCGAGCCGGGCCTATCCTCCCTCATCGTCGTCCCACCGCGCCCGGTCCACGTTCTCCGCCTCTTCCAGGCCACGGATCTCCTCCCGCCCCTTGATCGAGCGCAGGTCCGCTCCCGCCAGGTCCGCCCCCTCGAGGCGGACGCCGGAGAGGTCGGCCATCCACAGGTCCGCTCCCGAGAGGTCCGCACCCCGGAGGTCGCCCCGGACGAGGATCGCCTTCCGGAGGTTGGCGTCCGTCAGCCTCACGTTCCGGAGGTCGGCCCCGGTGAAGTTGGTGTTCATCAGGCCCATGGGCTGGTTCCCGGGATCGGCCCCGAGGTTCGCGCCGGAGAGATCCGCCCCCGTCAGCGTCGAGCCCTCGCCCGCGACGATGAGGCGCGCACCCGACAGGTTCGCCTCCGTCAGGTCGGCCTTGCGGAGGATCACCGCGTACAGGCTGGCGCCCGACAGGTCCGCCCCTCGCAGCACGACCTCGCTCAGGTTGGCCTTGTCGAGGTTGGCGTCGGAGAGGCCGGCGCCCGTGAGGTCGGCTCCGGTGAGATCCGCCCCGAACAGGCGGGCCTCCGTCAGGTCCGCCTCCCGGAGGCGGGCGCCGGAGAGGTCGGCATGGGTGAAGTCGAGCCCCGACAGGTCGAGGCCGGAGAGGTCGAGCCCCGACAGGTCGGCGGCCTCGTTCCCGGCCGTCGCCGCGAGCCGCTCCCGGACCTCCGAGGCCGACATGTCCTGGCCGGCCAGGGCGCCCGGCCCGCCGACGGCCGTGAGGAGCCCGGCGAGCAGCGCCCCTGCGACCGCGCCTCCACCCGCCCCCCGGCGGCGGGACCGCCGGGAGGCGACCTCGACCGGCCCGGGGCCCTGGTTCACGCTACCCGTCCCGGCAGTGCGTGGCGCTGTCGACGACCGCCGCTTCGGCCCGATCGGCCCCGGGGTCCGTCGGCTCCGTGGCGGGCTCGTCGCGCTCCGACGGGGCCTCGTCACCCTCCTGCGCGGTCCGGTCCTCCTCCTGGCCCTCGTCTCCCTCGGCACCGTTCCCGTCCTCCTCGGACGGGGCCTCGTCGGCCGGCGGCGCCTCGGGTCGGCCGGCGGGCAGGCCCTCCGTCCGGGCCGCGATGTACTCGTAGATGGCGTTGGCCTTCTCGTCGTCGAGCAGCGCGTTCCAGGCCGGCATCCCCTTGTCGGGCCGCCCCTGCATGACCGTGATCGTGAAGCTGTCCTGCGTGAACCCCTCCCGGTTCACGGCCTGCAGCAGGCCCGGGGCGATGGTCGACCCCGTGCCCGCCTCGCCGTGGCAGCGGACGCAGTGGACCATGAACTGACGCCAGCCCGTGTAGACCGTCTCGCTCACCGGCGTGTCCTGCGCCGTCGCGGGCGGGGCGTGGACGAGATCGGCCGGGGAGACCGCCGCCAGCGCGCCGCCGGCGGACGGTGCCGGAGAGCCGCCCCGGGACGCCACCTCCGCCCGCGGACCGCCTCCCGCGCCGTAGGGGCTGCCGAGAGAGGCGGCGGGACCGGTGCTCCCCCGGGTGCTCTCCCGGCGCCCGTCGTCCCCGCCGGAGGCGTCCTGTCCTCCGCGCTCGATGGGCAGGAGGGGGACGTGGAATTCCTCCTCCAGGATGCGGTAGATCTCCTCCTGGTTCTCCTCGATGACCCTCTCGAGCCGGGCCTGCCACTCCCCCTCACCGCGGCGGACCCCCAGGGACATGTTGTAGGCCAGGGGGAAGCCCGTGCTGTCGTCCACCGCCGGCAGGGCCTTCATCTCGAGTGCGACGTCCTGGCGCTGGCTCCAGTAGCCGGCCACCGGCCCCCACACGATGGCCAGCTCCACGTCACCGTTGGCCACCGCGTACACGATCTCCTTCGGCGGGCTGTCCTCGTCGTAGTCGCCGTAGACCGTGAAGCCCTTGACGTTGCTCACGATCCCCCGGGCTCCCAGCGCGTGGGCCGGCGGGGGGTTCATGTAGTCGTCCCCGATCAGGTTCACGCCGATCTGCAGGTCCCGCAGGACGGGATCGTCGAGGGAGCTCACCTCGAAATCGGCGTCGGCCCGGTAGAGGAAGACGTAGGGCGAGCGGTAGAACGGCGCGGTGGACTGGAGGATGTCGTAGCCCTCGGGCACGCCGAAGATGACGTCGCACTTGTTCTCCTTCAGCGTGTTGCGGACGAAGCCGCGGTGCTGCCGCCACCAGGTGTAGCTGACGGAGGAGAGCCCCATCTCCTCGGCGAACAACTCGGCCAGCCGGTTGTGGAATCCTTCCTCCGCCCGGTTGGAGAACGGCAGGTTGTTCGGGTCGGCGCAGACCCGCAGCTCGTCCGCCTCCTGGAGCGCCGTCGCGTTCGCGTCCGGCGTCGTCTCGGCCGCCTCGGCTGGCAGGTGCGCTCCCTGCTCCGGCATCTGTGCCACGCCCAGCCCGGAGACGATCCCCAGGACGAGGACGGCGACTCCGGCGTACAGCTTATCTCCCATGGTCGTCACCATCTGCCTCTCGCTCTGCCTGTCGTGGAGTGATCGTGTCGTCATGAAGGTACCCGCTGCGGGCGGGTTTGCTCCGGGATGTGCCCTCCGCCCGCGGAGGCCGGTCGACCGGCCCCGGCCTTCCTCGCAATAAAGTAGTAGCTGGATGGCGGGCGTGCACACGAAAGCCCCCCTCGCCCACGTTCGAGTGGCGCGAGAGGGGCTCCGTGTGAGCCCTGCCGCCGGTCAGGAGCCGCTGATGGGCCTGCCCTGCCGGCTCAGATGCTCAGCCGCCCTCAGCTGCCGGGCAGCGCGAAGTCCAGCAGGATCCCGGCCTGGTTCACGTGCCGCGCCAGGTCGCCGAACGCGCCCAGCGCACCCAGTCCGGCCGTGGGATCTTCGGGCCCGATGCCCGCGGCCACGCCGATGCCGGCCCAGCCGCCGATGCCCGAGAGGATCGCCACGTGCTGCTTGCCGTCAGGCCCGATGTACGTCATCGGGTTCCCGATGAAGCCGGACGGCGCCTTGAACCGCCAGAGCGTCGTGCCGTTCTTGGCGTCCACGGCCTTGAACCAGCCGTCGAGCGTCCCGTAGAAGACCAGGCCGCCGGCGGTGGCCAGCGTGCCGCCGTAGGTGCCGACCGGCTCCTGGATCTCCCACTTGATGGTGCCGGTGGTGGCGTCCCAGGCGATGAGCCGCCCGCGGAAGCCGCCCTTGCCCGGATACATCCGGACGATGGCGCCCACGTACGGCTGACCGGCCGCGTACTGCACCTCCACACCCTCGTAGTCCATGCAGATGTTGTTGGCGGGGATGTAGAAGAGCTTGGTCTGATGCGAGTACGAGATCGGCTGCTGGTCCTTGTAGCCGATCGCGGCCGGGCAGATGCCCTCGGTGTTCTGGCCGGCGCTCGTGCCGTACTGCGGGTTCTTCATCGGCCGGCCGGACTCCATGTCGACACCGTCCGCCCAGTTGATGGGACCGTAGGGCTCGGCCACCAGCAGCTCGCCGGTCGTCCGGTCCATCGTGTAGGCGATGCCGTTCCGGTCCATGTGGACCAGCGTCTGCCGCATCTGGCCGTTGATCTCCTGGTCCACCAGCACGGCCTCGTTGACCCCGTCGTAGTCCCACTCGTCGTGGGGCGTCTTCTGGTAGGCCCAGTGCGCGCACCCGGTGTCCGGATCGCGCGCGAACAGGGTCATCGACCAGAGGTTGTCGCCGGGGCGCTGGTCCGGGTTCCAGGTGCCCGGGTTCCCGGTGCCGTAGTAGAAGAGGTCCAGCTCCGGGTCGTAGCTGTACCAGCCCCAGGTCGTGCCGCCGCCGCGCTGCCACTCGTCGGACGCCGGCTCCCTCCAGGTCGTCACGCCGAGGTCCTCGCCCCGCATCCAGTCGTAGGGGGCCTCGAACGTGTCGTCGCAGAGGAGCACGTCCTCGTCGGGACCGGTGCTGTAGGCGCGCCAGACCCGCTCGCCGCTCTCGACGTTGTAGGCGGTGACGTGGCCGCGGACGCCGAACTCACCGCCCGAGATGCCGGCGATGACCTTGTCCTTCACCACCAGCGGGGCGTTGGTCATCGTCTCGCCCTCGGTGTAGTCACCGTTCTGGACCTTCCAGAGGCGCTCGCCCGTCTCGGCGTCCAGCGCCAGCAGGTGACCGTCGAGGAGCTGGATGAAGAGCTTGCCGCTCGGATGCCAGGCAAGTCCCCGGTTCACCACGTCGCAGCAGGCGACCGGGATGACCTCCTCGGGCTGATCCGGTACGTAGGACCAGATGATCGGGTTCCCCGCCTGCGACAGGTCCAGCGCGTAGACCTTGTTGGGGAACGGCGTGTGGACGTACATGACGTCGTCGATCACCAGCGGCTCGCCCTCGTGCCCCCGCAGCTCTCCGGTGGAGAACGTCCAGCTGACCTGGAGCTTCTCCACGTTGTCGCGGTTGATCCGAGACAGCGGGCTCCACCGCTGCAGATCGTAGGTCCGCCCCGTGTGCACCCACTGCCCGGGGTTGTCGAACCTCATCTCGAAGGCCGCGGTCGGGTCCTGCTCGACCTGGGCCGCCGCGCTGTCTGGGGTTCCGATCGCTAGGAGAGCTAAGAAGAGGAAGGAAAGGAAGGCGGGTCCGGAGCAACGTCGACACCAGCGTGGCCATCGGCTACTCATGAGGGTCCTCCGGCAAAAGTTCGAGGATCGTGAGACCAGGAGAGCCCACCCCTCCCGTCCGTCTCCGACCGGCATGTGTCAAACATACCGTACGATCGTGCGGCTGACGAGCCGTCCCGACGCACCGCCCGAGTCGCCGTACGGAACCGCGGATCGGTCCGCCGCCGCTTTCACCAGCCGAGGACCGGCTGGCTTCAATCTGATCGAAAGCGTAATGATGGGGTCGAGAGATGTCAACGGCGCAGCGTTCCGCCGGACGGCCGGCCACGGAAAGGTCGACGAGATACGATGACCCGCGTTCCCCTGGTGCGGGATCTGGAACCGCGGCTGGAGCCCCCGGTCGCGGCACGCCGGGCCGCGTCCCTGCCCTACACGCTCTGGCTCGACAGCGCCCTCCGGCATGGGGAGATCGGACGGTACACTTTCCTGGCCGTGGACCCCTTCCTGGTGCTCCGCTCCCGCCGGGGCCGGGCGGAGATCCTCGGGCCGGGAGGCTGGCGGACGGGCGAGGTCCCGCCGCTGGCGGAGCTGGAGCGGCTGCTGGCCGACTTTCGGCTCCCCGGGACGTCGGCCGACGTCCCCTTCCAGGGGGGTGCCGCGGGATACTTCGGGTACGAGCTGGGACGCCAGCTCGAGACGCTGCCGCGGACGCGGTGGCGGGAGCCGGAGCTCCCCGAGATGGAGATCGCCTTCTACGACGTGGTGCTCGGGTGGGACCACCTCGAGGGGCGGAGCTGGCTGGTGTCCACCGGCCGTCCGGACGCCGGAGCGGCGGCGCGGCGTCGCGCCAGGGAGCGGGCGCGCACGGTCGAGGCCTGGCTGGCGGGCGGCGACCGACCCCGGCTGCAGCTCCCCCATGACGACGCGCCGACCCGACCGACACGTTCCGGCGTGCCGGACGACCCCGGACCGAACGGGGCGTCCGGGCGCGGGCCGGAGTCCGGGCCGCCCTCCTTCCCCGTGCCGTGCCGGCCCGACCTCCGCTCCACCTTCAGCCCCGGAGGCTACGAGGAGGCGGTCGAGCGGGCCGTGGAGTACATCCTGGCCGGCGACGTCTTCCAGGTGAACCTGTCGCAACGCTTCCGCGCACCGCGGGAGGAGCCGGGCTTCGAGCTGTACCGACGCCTCCGGCGGCGCAACGCCGCCCCCTTCGCCGCCTTCATGACCACGGCCTCCTGCAGCCTGGCCAGCGCGTCGCCCGAGCGGTTCCTGAAGGTGACCCCGGAGGGCGTCGTGGAGACCCGCCCCATCAAGGGCACGCGGCCGCGCTCCCGACATCCGGCCCATGACATGTACCTGGAGCGGGAGCTGGAGGAGAGCGGGAAGGACCGGGCCGAGAACCTGATGATCGTCGACCTCCTCCGGAACGACCTCTCCCGGGTGTGTCGTCCGGAGAGCGTCAGCGTCCCGCGCCTCTTCAAGAAGGAGAGCTACGCCACGGTCCACCACCTGGTCTCTATCGTCACCGGACGGCTCGAGGCGGATCGGGGGCGGGTCGATCTCCTACGGGCGGCCTTCCCCGGCGGGTCGGTGACGGGCGCACCCAAGATCCGGGCGATGGAGATCATCGCCGAGCTGGAGCCCGTGCCCCGGGGGCCCTACTGCGGCGCCGTCGGCTACCTCGGCTTCGACGGATCCATGGACACCAGCATCACGATCCGGACGCTGGTCGGCGCCGGGGGCGACCTCTTCTTCCACGCCGGAGGGGCCGTGGTGGCCGACTCCGATCCCCGGCGCGAATACCTCGAGACCCTGGACAAGGCCGAGGGGATGATCCGGGCCCTGCCGGGGGACGACGGGGACGCCCGTCAGCCGCGCTCCGTCCTCACGAGGTAGGCGCCCCGCCGGGCGTCCGGGCCGAACCGGTCGACGGCCTGCTCGGAGGGGAGGATCCTGATGCTCGAGACCGAGGTCGAGCCGAGCTCCCGGAGGACCGAGGGATGCGCACGCTCGCCGTCCACGACGACGAAGCAACCCGAGCGGGACCCGTCGCCCCGGGTCGGCTCGCCGCGACGGCCGGCGCCGGCGTCCGCCGTCCCGTTGAGGTAGGGCGTGCAGGCGTAGCTCAGCTGCCTCGCCATGCGGACGGCTTCCATGTCCAGCCCCGATCCCTCGCCCTTCCGGCCGTCGGCCTCGCCCGTCCCCGGCCGCTCCGCCGTCCGGTACAGGCGGAGGTCGAGCTGCATCACTGCGGGGGCGGGAGGGGCGACCCGGGCCGCGCGATGCGACCGCGCCTCCGCGCCGTCCTCCGACAGGGCCGCGGTCCGGGTCTCGGCGACGTCGACGGGGCCGTCCGGCGCCGGCAGCCAGCCGCCGGCCCCGCCCAGCACCAGGGCCGCGCCCACGGCCGCCGCCGCCTTGCCGAGCCGGGCCCTGGGGCTCCGCGCGGCGAGCCTGCGGATCCGTCGCTCCAGGAAGGACGACGCGTCGGCGAAGGCCGCCGGCGACAGCGGCGGGCCGCTGGCGCGCTCGCCCACCTGGACCAGGAGCTCTCCGTAGGCCGCCCGGCTGACCCCCTCCCCCAGGACCCGCCGGTCACAGTCGATCTCCATGGCCTGGCGGAGCCGCGCCAGGCTCCACCACAGCACCGGGTTCCAGGGGAAGAGGGTGACGGCCACGAGCCCCCCCAGGAGGACTCGGTGATCGCCGACGGCCAGGTGCTCCCTCTCGTGCCGGAGCACCAGCGGCCGCAGGTCCCGGTCCAGCTCGTCGAACCAGGACGGCAGCAGGATCATCCCCTGCAGGAAGCCGGTGATGGCGGGCCCCTCGTCGGGGGAGATGAGGACCTCGACGCCGTCGATCTCCGCCTCGGTCCACTCCCGACGCCGCACGCGGAGCCGGGCCCATCCGGCCAGGAGCCACCCGGCGGTGGCGACCGACGCCAGGGCCCAGCCGCCGAGCAGCCACGGATCCAGGAAGCGCAGGCGCTCGGCCAGGCCGGAACCCGCCCCGCCGACGACCTCGGCCGCCAGCGAAACGGCGAGGGCGCCGCCGGCCTCGGCCCCGGCCCCGACCGACGCGGGTCCGGTGGCCATCCCCGACCCGGCAGCGACCGGGCCGCCGACGGCGAGCGCGTAGGCGACGACCGGGCCGACCACGGCGCCGGCCATGGCCGCGATCCAGACCCATCGGAGCGGGCACTCGTACAGCTCGAGCCCTTCCTCTCCGACCCGGGCGGCCGCCGCCAGGAGCAGGGAGAGGAGGAGGGCGTAGGCCATCCAGAGGGCCATCAATGCTCGGCCCTCCCCCGGGTGCCTTCCTCCTCCAGCTCCTCCGAAATGAGCCGGCGGAACCGCTGCAGCTCCTCCTCGGAGAAGTCGTTTCGGGACACCAGGTGGGTGAGCAGGAGCTCCGTCGAGCCGCCGAAGACCTTTCGCACCAGCCGCGACACGGCACTCTTACCGGCCTCCTCGCGCG
Source organism: uncultured Gemmatimonadota bacterium (assembly GCA_964607465.1). Lineage (GTDB taxonomy): Bacteria > Gemmatimonadota > Gemmatimonadetes > Palauibacterales > Palauibacteraceae > CAYVFM01. Next base: position 88,394 of record CAZSKS010000001.1, read on the forward strand.
GGATGCGGGGATGGTACCGGTAGGCCCTGCCCTCCTCGGTGTGGAACACGTAGTCCTTCGCCTCCATGTTGCGGAGGGTGGTGAGGACCGTGGTGTACGCCAGGTCGTCCTCCAGCCGCTCCTTTACGTCGGACACCGTGGCGGAGCCCTCCTCCCACAGGATGGCCATGAGGTCGAGCTCGCGATCCGTGAATGAGATGTCCATGGCATGCTCCCCGTCCCGAGTGGCGGCCATTATATCTTTAGTATCTCGCCCTCCGGATGCAAAGGATGCGGCCTGTCCGACACCGGGGCGCGGCGGACGGCCGTTGCGCTCGGACGGGGCCTCGGCTACCGATAGTGGCTCCGGCGTCTCCTCCATCCTCCTGCCCGCAGCGGTGACCTGATTGGCGATGCCCGCCCTGCTGGTCCGAGCCGAAGCGGTCTTCGACGCCCTCCACGCACGGTGGGAGGACGTCGCGGCCCGGCGGACCCTGGGCACCGGGCTGGTCCTGGCGTTCGTCGGCGCCCTGGTCGTCATCGAGCTCAACCGCCAGGGCTGGGTGCCGGGCCCGATGGCGCCGATTCTACCGACGAACCATTTCGCCGCCGTCGGCCTGGCCTTCACCCTCCTGCTGATCATCGAGGTCCTCGGCCTGGTTTGGACGCTGGCCGAGTCGGTGGCCAATTCCGTGGGGAAGCAGTTCGAGCTCCTCTCCCTGATCCTCCTGCGGAAGGCGTTCCTCGAGTTCGGCAACTTCGGCGAGCCCATCGTGTGGGCCGAGGTCTCGGACTCCCTCCTGCACCTGCTGGCCGACGCCGCCGGGGCGCTCCTCATCTTCGTCATCGTCGGCTTCTACTACCGCGTGCAGCGCCACCGCCAGATCACCCGGGGGGGACGGGAGGAGAACAGCTTCGTAGCGGCCAAGAAGGTGGTGGGGCTCCTCCTGCTGGCCACCTTCCTGGCGCTCGGAGTCGACTACATCTGGAAGGACCTTCGGGGGCTGGAGGCCTATCCGTTCTTCGAGGCCTTCTACCTGATCCTGATCTTCGCGGACATCCTGATCGTCCTCATCTCCCTCCGGTACAGCTACAGCTTCCGGGTGGTGTTCCGGAACTCCGGCTTCGCCATCGCGACGGTGATGATCCGGCTGGCCCTGACGGCGCCCCCCTACGTGAACGCCCTGCTCGGGGTGGGAGCGGCGCTGTTCGCCCTGGGGATCTCGCTGGCCTACAACGCCTTCGCCCCTCTCATGTCGGAGCGGGAGGAGGCGCGCGGCGGCCCGTCCGACGGGGTCGGTGCCCGGCCGGTCCCGGGGCCCGCGGAGCCCGGGGGCGCCGCCGACGGGGAGGGGGGCTGACGCCGCGGCCGACCGTCAGCCGGGGGCCGGGCGGGGCGTCGACGCCCCATCCACGGCGTGGCGGACGGCCCGGCTGCGGCGGGCTTCCAGCCGTCCCTGCCGGCCGCCGGCGCAGGCGCCGCCGCGCACGCCCACCACGTCGAGACCCATGCCCGCGAGCCGCGGGATCGAGGTCGCGTCCAGGCCGCCGGCGACGGCGGTCTCGAGACCCAGGCTCCGGGCCGACGCGGCCCATCGCTCCAGGCGGCGGGCGCCCAGGATCTCCGGCGTGGAGGGACCGTCCTTGGAGAGGGTGTCCAGCATGACCGCGTCGGCCCCGTGTCGCCGGGCCAGCGGCACGAGCTTCTCCGGCGAGGGGGCGCGGCCGGGCGGGGCGTCGGCGAAGGTCACGGCGACGAGGCGGGCGCCCGATCCGGCGGCGCCGATCGTCCGGGCCAGGGCCTCGAGGCTCCGGCGGTTCCCGTCGCGCTCGCGGGCCACGGACGCCGGGTCCCCGGCGGCGGTATCCGGTCCGGCGGCCAGGCCGAGCTTGAGGTAGGCCGGACCGTGGACGAGGGCGGCGCGGGCCACCGGAACCACCTCCTCCGGCCGGTGCGGACCGTCGCCCAGGGGCAGGCTCACCGGACATCGCCCGGTGCACCGCCGGGCCACCTCCGCCAGGAGCCCGGGGGACGGAGGGCCGAGGGAGCCCCGCGCCGGGTCCTTCACGTCCACCAGGTCGGCTCCGGCCGCGAGGGCGGTGTCGACCTCCGATCGGCGGACCACGGTGAGGAGCAGCTTCATCGTTCCCTCGGCGGGCTCGGACGGGATCGCCGGGCGGGTCCGGCTCGTCCGGCAAGCGTACGGCCCGATCCGGGCGCGGGCCAGCCGTCGTCGCGGGTGGCCGACCCGAGCATCGCCGTCCGAGACGGTCGGAAGGACCGGGAGCGAGGATGAGCTCCGAGCGATCCGCCGGCCGCCGGGCACGATCGCCGTCCGACGCCGGCGACGGGCCCGCGCGTCTCGACGTCCGGACGCTGCTCACGGGCGTCGCCGTCCGCCCGCTGGCTCAGTCGGCGCGCCGGGCGGGGATCGACGCCGCCAGCGTGGACCTGTTCGGCGACCGGGACCACCGCCGGGCGCTGCCGGTCCTCTTCCTCGGGCGCGCCGGGGCCGACGGCTACGCGGCCGCGGACCTGGTTCGCCTCTCCCGCCGGGTGACGGCGGACGAGGTCGCCTACGGCGCCGACCTGGAGAACCATCCCCGGCTGGTGGCCGAGCTGTCCGAGGGTCGCCGGCTCCTGGGCAACCCGCCCCGGGTGCTCCGGAGGGTCCGCGATCCCTCCCGGCTGGAGGCCAGCCTCCGCGAGGGCGGGCTGCCCGCGCCGGAGGTCCGCCGCCACGGCGATCCCCTCCCGTCCGGCGGGGAGGACGCCGGATGGCTGAGGAAGCCCCTGCACGGGGGCGGTGGCCGGGGGGTGCGGCCCTGGCGACCCGGCGAGGCGGTGGACGAGGCGGACTACCTCCAGCGGCGTGTCCGGGGGGCGCCCGTCAGCCTGGCGTTCCTCGCCGACGGACGCTCCGGCCGCCTCCTGGCCGTCACCGAGATGCTCGTCGGACGCCCCGCCTTCGGGGCGGAGGGATTCACCTACTGTGGAAGCCTCCTCGGCGTCGGCGGGGGAGACCGCCCCGCCCCGCCACCGGGTCCCGCCGGCGAGGTCCCGTGGGCGACGGCCCGGCGGGTCGTCCAGCGCCTGAGCGCCGCCTTCGAGCTCCGGGGCCTGAACGGTCTCGACGCCGTATTCGACGGGAAGACGCTCTGGCCCGTGGAGGTGAACCCGCGCTGGACCGCCTCGATGGAGCTCCTGGAGCCGGGGCCCTGGGACGGCGACCCCGCCGGACCGACCCTCTTCGAGCTGCACCGCCGGGCCTGCGGCGGCGACCTGCCGGCGGAGACCGAGCTGCGGGAGATCCGGATCGCCCGCCGGTGGTCCTCGCTGGCGGCCACGGGAGCCGCGGGGCCGGGCGCAGGAGCCGGGGAGCCTGGCGGTGACGGGAAGCGGCGGGGTCGGGCGGACGGGGCGAGGGTGGTGGGAAAGGCCATCCTCCGGGCGCCGACCGCCGTCCGGACGCCGGACCTGGGGACGCTGGACGGCATCGTCGTGGTGGACGTGCCGGACACCGGCGAGGAGGTGCCGGCCGGCGCCCCGGTGTGCACGATCCTGGCCGCGGGCCGGGACCGGGCGGCCTGCCTCGACCGCCTGGCGGCCTCCGCGACCAGGATCCGAAGCGTCCTCGAGCCGCGGGAAGGGTGACGGCCGTGCCCCGGGCCCGCCGGGGCACGGCCGGGCACCGGCACCGCCGCCGGACGGCCGGCCCCGGGTGTCGCGCTCCGCGGGGACGCCTACATTGTCCCGTCCGTCGCAGCGACGCGCGCCGTCGCCCGACCGGGAGGCGCCCGGCGACGGGCGCCGTCGTACGAACGAGCATCGCACGCGCGAGCGGGCACCGACCGGGAGTCCCCATGTCGACCGAAGAGCGCATCGGCACCGTCACCCATTACTTCGACGAGCCCCAGGTGGGGGCCATCGACCTGCAGGAGGTCGTCGAGCTGGGCGACGAGCTCCACTTCACCGGCCACACGACCGACTTCCGGCAGACGATCACGTCCATGGAGGTGGACCACCAGGCGGTGGAGGTGGCCGGCCCCGGCGACGAGGTCGCGGTGAAGGTGGAACAGCGCGTCCGGGAGGGGGACGAGGTCTACCGCGTCTCCTCCGGCTGAGGGAGCGGCGGGGTCGCCCCGAAGGTCCACCCATGAGCTACCGCGTCTTCACGGTCGAGGAGGCCAACCGGCTGGTGCCGGTGCTGGAGGACGCCTTCCGTCGGATCGAGACGGCCCGGGAGGACGCCCGGCGGCATCACGAGAAGCTCCAGGTGCTGGACGCGCTGTGGGGCGACGCCGTGAAGGAGCCCGACAACCCGGACCACGACGAGTACCGCTCGCACCGGGACGGTCTCTCCGAGGCCGGCGAGACCGTGGAGGAGACGGTGAAGGAGGAGATCCTGGAGCGGGGGCTTCGATTCCCCTCGGGCGGCCTGCAGCACGGTCTGGTGGACTTCCCCACCGGCTTCGAGGGGCGCTGGGTCTACCTGTGCTGGGAGCGGGGCGAGCCGGAGCTCCGGTTCTGGCACGAGGTGGACGGCGGCTACCGCGGACGCCGCCCCATCACCCCCGAGCAGGCCGAGGTGATGGGACGGGACGTCGACCGCGACGCCCTGGACGACGCCCGGCTGGACTTCTGACGCGGCGGTCGGACCACGTCCGCTGCGCGACCCCCTTGCCAACCGGCGCAGAAGGGGTATTCTCCTTCACCCTGCCGAACGATGTCGACAGGGCGCTCCTACCCCTTCCAGGAGAAGCCCATGTTCCGCCGCTCATTCCGCCGCTTCGCGATCCCGTGCGCGGGAGTCCTGATCGTCCCCGTGGCCGTGGCCGCCCAGTCGTCGGGCGAGATCCCGGTCACCACCTCCTCGGACGCGGCCCGTGAGGCCTTCCGTCAGGGGGAGGCCTATCTCGACGTCGGCAGGAACGACCAGGCCCGGGAAGCCTTCCGGAAGGCCGTCGAGCTGGACCCCCGGTTCACCTACGCGTGGCTGAACCTGGCCGTCGCCGCCCCTTCCCCCGGCGAGTTCCGGGAAGCGACGCGGAAAGCCACCGAGACGGCCGACGACAAGAGCCGGGGGGAGAAGCTCCTGTCAGCCGTCAGCGAGACGTACCTCAGCGCGGACGCCGACCGGCGCCTGGAGCTGGCGGAGGAGCTCGTGGCGGCCTACCCGCGCAGCCCCCGGGCCCGGCTCGCCCACGGCTTCGCCCTTCAGAGCCTGGACCGTCACGACGGGGCCCGCGCCGCGTTCTCGGCGGCCGTGAAGCTCGAGCCGGACCTGTACGCGGCACACGCGGCCCTGGGTTTCTCCTATCTCTTCAATGAGCCGCGCGACCCCGCCACGGCCGTCGCCCACATGGAGCACGGGCTGGAGCTCTCCCCGCGGGAGGCGAAGGCCCACGAGGCGGCGGGCGACGGCTACCGGGCCCTGGGCGACCTGCCCGGGGCGCGCACGGCCTACTCCCGGGCCCTGGAGCTGGATCCCGAGCTCAGCGTGGCGAGCCTGAAGAAGGGGCACGTGAACTCCTTCCTGGCCCACTTCGACGAGGCCCGCCGGGATTACGAGGCCGGCGTGCGCGGGGCTGTCGGCGCGAACCGCGTCACCTTCGCCAACTACCGCGCCTTCGTCCACCTCCACGCGGGGCGTCCCGACGACGCGATCCGCGAGCTCCGGGGCCTCGCCCGCGAGGCGGCCGGGACGGACCTGCCGGCGGACGACAGGTTCGGCGCCCGGGTGTTCACCCTGACCAACGCGGCCGCCATCGCCCTCCATCACGGCAGGACGGACCAGGCGCGGTCCATCCTGGAGGAGCGAGCCAGAGCGGTGAGGTCGGAGGCCGAGCGCCTGGGCGACACGGACTTCATGCGGCGACAGGAGGCCGACATCCGGCTGTGGAACGCCCGTCTGGCTCTCAGCCTGGGCGATTTCGGCGGGGCCGACCGGGAGCTCGAGCAGCACCGGGAGCTCCTGGCCTCCGATCGGGACCCGACGCGCCTCCAGGGCTATCACCTGGTGAAGGGGCTGATCGCCCTGGGCGAGGGCCGATCCCATCGGGCCGTCCGCGAGCTCCGACAGGCGGACCCCGAGGACCAGTATGCCAAGTTCCACCTCGCGTTGGCGCTGGAGGGTGCGGGCCGTCGGGCCGAATCGAGTCGTCTCTTCCGGGAGGTGGCGGACTTCAACTTCAACTCGGTGGACTACGCCCTCGTTCGCGGCGAGGCGCTGAAGAGGAAGGGCTGAGCCCCCGGCCCGATGTCCCGTTCACCGGTTCGGGAAGCGTCAGGCGCTCGGCCAGCGGCGACGTGGACCTGCGGGAGCGGGCCGAGGAGGAGGCTGCGACAGCCGGGTCCCGACCGGGACGAGGGGGGATGACGTCGCCGTGAGATCTCAGGTCCCCGTTGCCTCACCCGGTGCGAGCGGTCACGTTGGACGCCACTCGACCCTCCGAACAGGAAAGGCCCATGGGACCCCTTCTCCGCGGAACCGCCGCGATCACCCTCGCCGCCGCCGTGTCGCTCGCCGCGTGCGGCGAGTCGACCTCGCCCCGGGAGCGCCTGGCGGCGGCCTCCGAGGCGACCTTCGCCGAGGGAACCTCCAACGTCTCGATGGAGATGGACATGGAGATGGGGGCGGAGGGCTCCGGCATGTCCTTCACGATGTCCGGGGACGGGGCCCTCGACCTGGGCGCCGGGACGGGGCGGATGGAGATGACGGTGCCGGGCGCCGGGAGCGGGATGGCCATGGTGTTCGCCGGCGACGTCGTCTACCTGCGCCTGCCCTTCGAGCTGGAGGGGGAGCGTCCCTGGATCCGCCAGGAGGCAGGGGAGGCCCCGGGCATGAGGCCCGGCCGCACCATGGGCTCCCAGCCCGACGCCTGGCTCGAAGCCCTGGGCACGGTGGAGGGGCGGATCACCTCCCTGGGCGCGGACACCGTGCGCGGAACCGACGTCGAGGGCTACGAGTTCACCCTCCGGGGAGCGGAGCTCTGGGGGCGGAGCGACAGCGTGCCGCCCGCCCTACGGGACCTCGAGGTGCCGACCCGGGCCTGGCTGGACGGCGGTGACCGGGTGCGTCGGATGACCATGGAGATCGACATGGGTCGGCTGATGGAGGCGGCCCGCCAGCAGATGGAGGCGGGCGACCTCGAGGCCGGAGAGGAGGAGCTGGGGGCCGGGATGGCCTCGATGGAGGGGACGGCCACCATGACCATCGACTTCTTCGACTTCGGCGCCGACGTCCAGGTGCAGGTCCCCGACTCCACCGAGGTGATGACCCTCGAGGAGCTGCAGGAGCGAGCCCGGAGCGCCGGGGGAGACACCGCGTCCGGGGGCGACTGACGGGGGGCGCCGGCGACGGCGCCGGACGATCTCGCACCCGACGGGGCGGCCGGGCCCCGGCGCCGCGGAGGCCGGCTCCCCTCTATCCCTCCTCCGCCACCGGGAGCGGGAAGCAGGTCGCCTCGCCGTAGGGCTGTCCCGTGGGATCCAGGCCCGAGAGGAACGGGATCCCGTGGCGGAGCATGTCGTTCAGCCGGTGCCCGCCCTCCTGGAACAGGGCCCGGCTCCGCTCCTGGAGGACGTGGTTCAGGACCTCGTCGTCCGTCGGGCCGGGCGTCGTGTCCTCCGCCGGGTCGTAGTCCGGCAGCCCCGCCCGGGCGTGCAGGTCGTCGATGATCGCCTCCGCCCGCCCCGGGTCGCCGAGCCGGACCGAGGCCTCGGCGATGATGAGCTGCGCCTCCTCCCAGGTGGCCAGCGGGATGTCGCTCGACCGCGCCGGGTACTTCGTGGTGATCCACAGCGGCGTCACGCCGTCGAAGCCGAACTGGCCGGCGTCCTCCACCGGCACCCGGGGGTCCTCCACGCCCTCCCACTCCAGGCCCCGGAACTCGGGGGCCACGCTGTGGTGCCCGATGTTGATGAAGAACTCGAAGCCCTTGTTCCACCGCCGGTCCAGGGACGGTGAGGGTCCGTCCCGCAGGGCCAGCTTCTCGAAGCCCTCGGGCACGAGCTCGGCGGTGTCGATGGCAGCCTGGAGGTTCTGGTCGCCGCCCAGGTCGAGCAGCGTCCGGGCGAGCCCGACCCGCGCCATGCCGAGCACTTCGTCGTCACCCGCCTGCTGGGCCAGCCCGATGGCCCGGCCGAACCGGTCCCTGGCCAGCTCCAGGGACTCGACGGGCTCGAGGACGGGCCCGCCGTCGAACCGCACCTGGCAGAAGCCCTCGCCGAAGAGGGTGTAGGCGTAGCCGCCGTAAGCCGACACGGTGGCCATCTTGCCGGTGCGGTCGGCGACCTCCTCGTCGCTGAACCCCTCGAGGCGATCGAACACGTCGTCGGCCTGGAACCGGGCCGTCTGCAGCGTCGTCCACAGGCCGAAGCCGTTCCCCTCGCAGGTGCCGTTCACGTAGTTGTCGAAGCTGGCGGTGATCCTGCGGCTGCTCCAGTTGCGCTGCACGAGGTTCCCGGAGGAGGGGATGAACTCGTCGGAATGGGCCGCCGCGCCGAAGGTGTAGTTGTTGTAGGCGCACTCGAAGTCGGCGACGACGCCGCTCACCATGGCGTCCGCCAGCTCGGGGTCCTCCAGCGACTCCTCGGGCACCTGCCCCGGCAGCTCCACGTCCAGGAGGGAGTCGCAGCCCGCCAGGAAGGCCACCCCCAGCGCCAGCAGGCCCACCGAGAGAAGGGGCCTCGTTCCCCGTCGTCGAGCTCCGGTACCACGATCCTCGGTCCTCCTCACGTCCGCCTCCTCGGTCCCTTTCGGCGCGTCGCGCGTCCCGCTCGCAGGTCGTCGCATCGGATGTCCCTCCACCGTCAGAAGCTGAGCCGGAGGACGGCTTCCACCGAGGTCAGGTGGGGCCAGCTCTCCTGGATGAAGGCGTTCAGCGGCTGCGCCTCCGACGTCTCGGGATCCGGGAGCCGGTGGCCGAACTTCTCCTCCTGGGCGACCCACAGCGTCGCCACGTTCCGTCCGGCCACGGTCACCGACGCCCGGTTCGCCCCGATCCGCCGGGCGATCGAGGCCGGGAACCGGTAGGTGGCCGACACCGTCCTGAGCTTGGCCCATCCCGCGTCCATTATCCCGGCCAGGCCGAACGACCCCCCCTGGGCGATGAGCTGCTCGGCCGCCGCGAGGAAGGGATCACATCGCGTGTGGATGCACCGCGAGTTGCGGAAGAACACGTGGGAGGCCGCCACGTCACCGCTGATCCGCGTGTGGCCCGACTCCCAGTCGGCCAGGGCGTAGAGCTCCAGGTTGTCGAAGAGGCGCACCGTGGCCGCGAAGCTGCCGACCCACACCGGGGTCGGCTGGCCGACGTAGGCGCTGCCCGCCTCGTCGCAGGGGACCGGCTCTCCTCCGCCGGTCAGCGGGTCCCCGCCCTCGCAGAGGACGTTCTGCAGGTTGCCGTCGTCGTCGAACTCCGCGTTGACGATGTTCGGCAGGAAGATCGCGCCGAGCGGAAAGCCCTCGACGTGCCGCTGCCCCATGGTGGGCTCGTGGATGATGGAGCCGATGCCGCCCAGGTCCTCGACCTCGTTGGTGTTCCGGGACAGCGTGAGGTTCAGGTCCAGGCCCACGTCGTCGCCCCGGAGGACCTCACCGCCCGCGGCGACCTCGACGCCCGTGTTCCCGACCTGTCCGATGTTCACGAACTGCTCGCCCGGAAAGCCCCTCGAGGGGAGGGCCGGGACCTGCACGATGGCGTTCTTCGTGTTCTGGTCGTAGAAGTTGAACTCCAGGGAGAAGCGCTCGTCGAACAGCCCGGCGTCGAAGCCCACCTCCAGCTCCTCGCCGACTTCGGGCTCCAGCTCCGGGTTGCCCACGTTCTCCGGCGTGAGGCCGGGAGCACCGCCCGGGCCCGAGATCGGCGCGTAGGTGCGGATGGCCGCGAAGGCGTCGGGCTGCTGCCCGGCCTGCCCCCACGCGGCCCGCAGCCGCAGGGTGCTCAGGAAGCTCTCGCCGAAGAACGGCTCCTCGCTCACCACCCAGCTCCCGCTGACCTTGGGATAGGTGACGAAGTCGAACTCCTGGCCGAAGGCGCTGTTGTCGTCGCCGCGCAGCGCCCCGGTCAGGAAGACCCGGTCCTTCCACACCAGCTGCTCCTGCACGTACAGGCCCAGGGTGCGGTTCTCGAGGAAGCTCTCCTCCGCCGATCGCTGGTCGCCGGCCGTCGAGGAGATCGTCTCCAGCTGCTCCAGGGCCAGCCCCTCCCCCTCCAGGTTGTCGCTCTCGGTCATCTCCCGGTGGTACTGGGTGCCGACGGAGGTGTTGGCCGAGAGGTCCGGCGTCAGCTCCAGGCTGGCCGTCGCGCCGTAGTCGAACGAGAGGAACTCCACGCGCTCCCGGTCCACCTCTCGCGACCCCACGACGTTGAAGCAGGGGTTGCCGTTGGTCATGTCCCGGCGGCACAGCAGCGACGAGCGGACGTTGGAGAGGTCCGTCCCCACCGTCAGGTGATGGCGGAGCCAGTCCGAGGGCCGGTGCTCCAGGTTCAGGCTCACCGTCGTCCGGTCGACGTCCTCGAGCCCCTCCACCTCCTCCTCGAACTCCTCCGGCGTGCTGGCCAGGTAGCCCCGGGTCGGCGTCTCCTCCAGGAGCGGGGTCCCCCAGATGATGTGGGTGGTGATGGGCTGGGCCGCCGAGGCCGACTCCACCGTGCTGGTGTGGTAGCCGATGTTGAGGTTCGCCGAGATCTCGGGTGTCGGCTCGAGGCTGAAGTTGGTCCGGGCGTTGAGCTGGTTCTGCCAGTTGTAGGGGACGATCCCCTCGTTGCGGTCAAAGCTGCCCGAGACGTAGTAGTCGATGGCCTCGGCCGCCCCGGCGACGCTGGCCGAGTACTGCTGGTTGTGTCCCGTGCCGAAGGGAGAGCCGAAGCCCTCGTCGATGTCGTTCTGGATGATGTTGAGGCCGATGAGCTCCCCGGATCCGTCCCGGGCCCACACCGTGGGGAAGACCTCCGTGGCGTTCGGCAGGAAGCTCGCCCCCTGCCCGACCTGGAGGCGCACGTCCGGCCGTCCCGACCGGCCCGACTTGGTGATGATCTGGATGACCCCGTTGGAGGCCTCGGTCCCGTACAGGGTGGCCGCCGCCGGGCCCTTGATGATCTCGATGGACTCGATGTCCTCCGGGTTCAGCTGGTTGATGCGGGAGGGACCGGAGTCGCCGAACGCCCCGGAGAAGGCCGCGCCGGTTCCCGTCGCCTCGTTGTTGATCCGCACCCCGTCCACGTAGATGAGGGGCTCGGTGGACAGGCTCAGGCTTCCCACGCCCCGGATCACGGTGCTGCCGCCGGTCCCCACCTCCCCGGTGGCGTCGCGGATGCGGACGCCGGACACCCGGGATCCGATCAGGCCCTGGACGTTCTCCGGCCGGGCCACCTCGTTCACCTCCTCGGCGCTGACGCGCCCCACGGTGTTGCCGATGGCCCGGGAGCGCTGCTCCCCGGCGGTCCCGGTCACGACGATCTCGTCCAGCGAGATGGCCTCGACGCTGAGCTGGATCGACACGTCGGTGGTCCCCACGGCCACCGTCCGCGTGATCGGTCGATAGCCCAGGTACCGGACCCGGAGGGTGACCTCCTGGCCGGAGAGCCCCGTCAGCTCGAAACGGCCCGCCTCGTCGGTCAGGGCCCCGATCCTGGTGCCCTCGACGGTCACCTGGGCGCCGGAGATCGGCTCCAGGGAGCTGGCGTCGAGCACCTCGCCGGCCACGCGGTCCTGGGCCGAGAGCGGGGCCGTCGCCGCCAGCGAGAGGAGGACGGGGAGCGCGACGAGGGCGGCGAGCCGGGCCAGGGAGCGCCGGGCTTTCGCCGGCCCGCCGCGCGTCGTCTGCCGGGGACACGTCGGGCGGAAGAGATTCACGGTCTCACCTCGCAGGTCGGGAGCTGAGGGAACCAGGGTCGAGCTCTGGGCGTGCCGGCCGCGGGGACTATAAATGTGCACGGGTTTGTATACAAGTTTCGCGCAGACTTGTGTGCAGACGGGGGTCCCGTGGGGGACGTGCCACCGCACGGAGCGCGCTCGGAGAGGGTGGAGGACGCGCAGGTACCGGGGATCGACAGCCCGGATCGAGAGTCGAGCGCGCGGCGGACGCCCGCGCCGCCTCAGGATCCCCCGGCCGTCTCCTCCGGGAGGATGGGCGCCTGGCCCGGCGGCAGGGGCGAGTCGTAGGGCTCCCCGCCGGTCCCCTCCCGGAAGGCCCGCTTCGCCCGCTCCAGGAGCCCGGCGTCGGTGAGCAGGTCGGTGCCCGTGAGGGCGATCACCCGCGCGGCGACGTCCGCCGCCAGCACCGACTCCTCCCGACCGTGGGAGGCCGTGGCGGCCCAGCTGTGCCAGGGGATGCCGACCGGGGCCGACGTGACGGTGAACTCCACGGTGGGCGCGATCCAGCTCACCTCGGCGACGTCCGTGGAACCACCCGAGGCCGGCTCGGCCCCCTCGGCCAGGGGCTTCACCTCGGTGTCCAGCCCTTCCCGGTCGATCTCCAGTGAGCCCTGCAGCTCGGTGGCGAACCGCCGGAACGAGTCGGGGAAGTCGGGAGCCCCCACCGTCTCCAGGTTCGCCTGGACGGCCTCCTGGAGCGGACGGTTGAGCAGCATCTCGTGGACGCCGGTGATCAGCGTCACCTCGTGCTCGGTGCCGGTGGCCAGGGCTGACCCCTCGGCGATGTCCTGCATCCAGTCGTAGTACTCCTCCACCCGCGTCCGCATCGTGTCACGGGCGTAGTACCAGACGGTGGCCCGATCGGGCACCACGTTGGGGGCCCCGCCGCCGTCGGGGATCACGTAGTGGATCCGGGCGCTGGGACGGACGTGCTCCCGCATCAGGTTGACTCCGTGGTTCATCAGCTCGACGGCGTCCAGGGCGCTGCGGCCGTTCCACGGGTCCGCCGCCCCGTGTGCGGACTGGCCGTGGAAGGTGACCTCGAAGTTGTTGAGGGCCCGGCCGGCGTTGTTGTCCACCTCGGTGTCCAGGCTGGGATGCCACGCGATGGCCGCGTCCAGGTCGTCGAACAGCCCGTCACGGGCCATGTACACCTTGCCGACCACGGTCTCCTCGGCCGGCGTGCCGTAGACGCGGATCGTCCCCGACAGCCCCCGCTCCTCCATGGTGCGCTTGATGGCGATGCCCCCGCCCACCGAGCCGGCCCCGAAGAGGTTGTGGCCGCAGCCGTGGCCCGTGGTCCCGCCGTCCTCCCGCGGGGCCTGCCGGGGCACCGGCGCGTTGCCGACGCCGGGCAGGGCGTCGAACTCGGCCAGGACGCCGATCACCGGCGAGCCCTCGCCCCACGTGGCCACGAAGGCGGTGGGCATACCCGCCACGCCCCGCTCCACCGTGAAGCCCTCCTCCTCCAGCAGGTCGGCCAGGAACGCCGCGGAGCGCTCCTCCCTGAGCGCCGTCTCGGCGAAGTCCCACAGCTGCATGGACATGGTGTGGATCTCGGTGTCCAGGGCCTGGACGTGGCCGAGGGCCGCCTGCTTCGACTCGGACAGCCCCTGCTGCGCCTCGGCCGTGGCCGGCCCGGCCGGGCCGGGGAGGGCGATCGAGAGGAGGACGAGCAGCGCCGGGAGGGATCGGCGAGGGATCATCGGGACCTCCGGGGCACGAGGGTGGCGTCTACGCGGCTAGCAGCCCTCGGGAGCGTTCGGGTTGTTGAGGCACTCCTGCTCGGGCGTGGGGAGGAAGTCGATGGTGGGCTCGACGGTGATGTCCGCCCCCAGCCTCCGGGTGTCCTCCCAGCGGAGCCCCTGGTTGTAGAGCTCGTACTTGCGCTCGTAGGCGATCTGCTCGAGCAGCTCGGCCTCGGTGTCCAGCTCCTCGTCGGGAATCGACGGAAGGTCGGCCACCGGCTCGTCAACCGGCGAGCTGGACTGGGTCCGGACGGCGTCGATCTCCTGGCGGGCCAGGTCGAACTGGTCCGTCATCGTGTAGGCCTCCGCCCGGATCAGTCGCATCTCGTCCGGCAGGTAGACCGGGAAGGAGGCGGTGGGGGTGGCGAACCGCTCCAGCGGGATGAGCAGGGAGTCCGGGTTCCCGACCACCGGGTCGGCGTCCGCGTCGGCCCAGTAGTCCACCCGGCCGTCCCCCTCCTCGGCGGATTCGGCCCAGCTGTTCAGCACGCTGACGTAACGAAGCTGGAAGGCCAGGTTCTCCACCGGGTTCTGGGTGGAGGAGGTGTAGCTGAACACCGACAGGACCGACGGGTCGACCCGGTCGGCCGCCGTGATGGCGGCCTCGTGGTTGCCGGCGAAGAGGTGATAGCGGGCCAGCATGGCGTCGACGGTGTTCGGCAGGTCGAAGCCCGACCCCAGCACCCGCTGCTCGGTGAGACCCACGTCGGCGTCCTCCAGGTCCGTCCGGGCCGCCTCCAGCAGGTCCAGGACCGTGGAGAACACCTGCTGCCGATCCACGAACGGCGGCTCATTGCTCGAGACGTCCACCGGCATCTGTTCGAACTGCTGCGCGATCGTACCGAGCGCCATGGCCTTGAACAGGCGGGCGGTGGCCAGGATGCCCGACTGCAGGCCCGCCGGCAGCTCGGTGTCGGGCACGGTGGCGACGAGATCGTCCGCCGAGCGGACCACCTGGTAGGCGGCCGCCCACGGCTCCTCCACACGCGCCGAGGCACGTGAGAGCTCGAACTCCTGTCCGGTGAGGAAGAGGTCCCGGTAGGACGACAGGGAGAGGGTGGTGGTCCCCCACTCGTCGGTGACCAGCGCCGGGGCCTGGATGAACTCGTCCACCTGCCCGGCGTACTGGCCCTGCATGCCCACGGCCAGCGAGACGACCCCCTCGTCGTCGCCCAGCGACTCCTCCCGGGTGGGGGAGTTCGGGTTCTCGACGCTCAGGTCGCAGGCGGACAGTCCCACGAAGAGGCCGGCGAGGAGGAGTCCCCGCCATGCCCCGCGCGCGAGCACCGGGATACGGTCGGTCCTACGAATCAACTGCATGGCTCTCCTCCTCTAGAAGCGGACGTCGAAACCGAGGACGTAGCTTCGCGGGATCGGGGTGTTGGCGAAGTCCAGCCCCCGCGACACCGTGCTGGCGCCGAAGGTGCTCACCTCCGGGTCGAGGCCGGAGTAGTCGGTCAGCGTGAACAGGTTGCGGGCCGCGAGCCGGACCGACGCCGACCGGGCCCCGAGGGTGCGCGCCACGGCGCTTCCCAGGTCATAGCGCACCGACAGCTCCCGGAGCTTCACGAAGGTGCCGTCCTCGATGTAGCGGCCGAAGTTCCCGATCAGCTCCCCGTTCAGGGAGTACTGGATCGGCTGCAGGCTCGGATCGTCCTTCATGGCGATGGCCCGCTCGATCTCCTCCTCCACGACCTCGGCGGTGCCGAAGAACTCCTGGATCCTCCGGGTCAGGTTGGCCACGTCGTTGCCGAACCGTCCGTCCAGGAGGAAGCTCACGTCGAGCCGGTTGTCCACCCGGAGCGTGCTCTGCAGCGACGCCGTGAAGTCCGGCTCCGGGTCGCCCAGGATCATGTTCTGGAGGGTGCCCGTCTCGTCCCGGGCCCGCACCGGGAGGCCCGTCGACTCGTCGATGACGGGGTTCCCGTCCTCGTCGGTGGCGGTGAAGTTGCCGTAGAAGGCCCCGACGGGGTGGCCCTCCACCACGGCGTTGGAGAAGCTCCCGCCGAAGCCGAAGGTCAGCGTGTCCCCCGGGGTCCTCAGCGTCTGGACCTCGTTCTGGTTCCGGGCCAGCTGCAGGCGGGTGGTCCAGCGCAGGTCCTGCCGGTCGACGTTCACCGTCTCCAGCGTCATCTCGAAGCCCCGGTCCTTCAGCTCCCCGACGTTCTGGAACTGGCTCTGGAAGCCGGTGCTGGGGGGCAGGGGGACCGAGAGCACGAGGTCGTCGGTGGTCCGGTCGTACCAGGTGAACTCCAGGCTGGCCCGGTCACCGAACAGCCCGGCCTCGAAGCCGGCCTCGATCTCCTTCTGCCGCTCCGGGCCGAGCTCCGGATTGCCCGCCAGGCTGCTGCCGACGAGACCCGGGCGGCCGGAGAAGGGGTTCGCGACGAAGTTGTTGAACTGGGCGAAGGGGCTGACGCCCCGGCCGCCGGCCTCGCCGTAGGCGGCCCGGAGCCGGAGCTGGCTCAGGAACCCGACGTCCCAGAAGGGCTCGTCGCTCACCACCCAGGAGATGCCGCCGCCGGGATAGACCGTCCACCGCTCGTCCTCACCGAAGGAGGAGTTCCCCTCGATGTTGGCCCGGGCGTTGACGTAGAGCCGATCGTTGAAGTTCAGCCTCTCCTGGAGCCAGAACTCCAGGGTGCGGACCTCGGTCCGGGACTGCGCGGCGATGGGCGTCGCCCCACCCACCAGCTCCTGGTCCGGCGGCAGGTCCTCGGCGGCCGCCACCGTGAGGTCCACCTCCTCGATCGTCCCCCTGAACCCGGCGTTGCTCTGGAGGGTCAGGGCGTCGGTCAGCGGCTGATCATAGGTGAGCGTGAGGTCGTTGTTGACCTGCTGCGAGGACCGGACGGAGTGCTCCACGAGACCCGTGAACGACGGGGCGAAGGAGCCCGGCGGCTGGAAGCCCCGCACGGACTGCCGGCCGTCGTCGATCCCGACCACGTAGCGGAGGCTCAGACGGTCGAGGGGGCTCCAGGCCGCCTGGAGGCTCCCCAGGAAGCGCCGGCTCTCCTCGTTGGCGTCGAACTCACGGATGACCTGAAGCGGGTTCGGCCCCAGCACCGGGCTGAAGGGATAGCGGCCCAGCTCCTCGTCGAAGCGGAAGTCGTTGGAGGTGGGGTTGAAGATGATGTTGGTGAGGGCGCCGTCCACCTGCTCGCCCTCCTTGAGGAACTCGTTGTCCGCCTGCACGTAGCGGACGCTGCCCGTGAGACGGAGGTCGGTGCCGATGTCCCGGGAGAGGTTGAGCGAGCCGTTCTTCACCTGGCTCAAGTTCGACTCCACGATGCCGGGCTCGTGCCGGAAGCTGCCCGACAGGTGGAAGGCCGTCCCCTCCGCGTCGCCCCCCGACACGCTGAGCTGGGTGTTGCTGGCCATCGGCGACCGGAAGATCTCGTCCTGGAAGTCGAAGCGCTCCACGGGCTGGCCGATGCTGTCCGCCGGGCCGAAGATCACGTCGGCGAAGCCCGCGCGGGGCAGGTCCACCAGGTCGTAGCGGTCCGGCGTCTCGGAGACCGAGAACTGCTGGTTGACCCGGACGTCCAGACCCTGGCCGCCCTCCTTGGTGAAGATCTGGATCACGCCGCTGGCGGCCCGCGAGCCGTACAGGGCGGCGGCCGCGGCCCCCTTGAGCACCTCGATCCGCTCGATCTCGCCGGGCACGATGTCCGAGATCCGGGTGTTGACGTTGGCACCCTGCCGACCCTCGTTGCCGCTGACGCTCACCAGGGCGTCGGAGCTGTTGTCGACGATGACGCCGTCGATCACGTACAGGGGCTCGGCGTTGCCGAGGATCGTGCTGGTGCCCCGGAGGCGCACGGTCGTGCCGCTGCCGGCCTGACCGGTGATGGAGTTGATGACGGCCCCCGCCACCTTGCCCTGGAGCGCCACGTCCACCGACCGGGCGCCCACCGACTCGTTGATCTCCTCCCCGCTGATCGTCTCGATGGTGTTGCCCACGGACCGCCGGGTCGTGGGGGCGCCGGTCCCGGTGACGACCAGCTCGTCCAGCGTCACGGCCGTCGCCTCCATCGGGACCTGGCCGAGGTCCACGGAGGTGCGGGTGCCCAGCTCCAGCTCACGTACCACGTCGCGTCGTCCGATGACGCGGAACCGCAGCTCGTAGCTCCCCGGCGTGAGGTCGACGGACATCGTGAACTGGCCCGACTCGTCGGTCAGGACCCCCCGCTCCGTGCCGAGGAGGCTGACCGCCACCCCCGCCAGCGGCTGGAGGCTCTGGGCGTCCACGACCGTGCCCGTGATCTGGTAGGAGCGGGCCTCCTGGGCCTCGGCGGCCTGGGGCGAGGCGAGCCCCCCGAGCGCGAGGAGGAGAGCCAGGATCGCCGGGAGCGGGTGCAGTAGCCTTTGGCGCATGGAGTCGACTCCGTCCACAGTGAGAAGACCGGGAGGGGATGCATCGCCTGCCGTCGCGAGCTCCACGCACGGCAGGTCACGTGGCGAACTTCCGATAGCCTACCCGCGGCCCACCGACGTGTCAACAAAATAGCACGGGCCCGGCGCTCCGGAAGGAGGCCCGCCGTGGGCCGGCTTCCGGGTCGGCGCAGGCCGAAACGTGCTACGACGTAATGGATCTCCGCCCCCCGTCGCACCGGGGGGCGCATCCGCGCCCGGGAGACGCTCGCCGCGTCCCCTCGTCATCCGGCGGCGGCCGCCTCGAGGGCCAGGCGCGCGGCCCCCCGGACGGGGTCGACGGCCTCCTCCTCCACCCGTACGTCCAGCCGCCCCGCCGCCCGCGTGACCCGCGGCCGGAGGGGGCCGTCCGGATCAAGCAGGCCGCCGGTCAGGGCCAGCGGGGGCGGATCGTCCCACGGCTCCAGACTGCCGAGGACCGCCTCCACGGCCGCCACCAGCTCCTCCACGGCGTCGTCCACGATCTCGCGGGCCGGGCGGACCCCGGCGCCGGCCAGCTCCACCACCGCGGGGGCCAGCGCCGCCACCTCCGCCCGGGACGCCTCCGCCACCCAGCCCACGAGGTCCTCCGCGCCGTCCAGGCCCAGCCGGCCCAGGAGCCGGGGCCCGAGCTCGCTGGCCGCTTCCCGACCGTCGGCCGCCCGGGTCACCCGCCGGAGCGCCGCCCGGGCCACGGCGTGGCCGCTCCCCTCGTCCCCCAGCAGCGGGCCCCATCCTCCCGCCCGGGCCACCCGGCCCCGAGCGTTCCGTCCCCAGGCCACCGACCCGGTGCCCGAGACCAGCAGCAGGCCCGGGCCGTCGCCGTGGGCGTCCGCCAGGGCCACCTCGCCGTCGGTGAGCACCCGCACGCGCCCGGCGAGGCCCGAGGCCGTGAGCTCCGCCTCCAGCCGCTCCCGCACCTCCGCCCGGCCCGCCCCGGCCACGCCGGCGCACAGGGCCTCCACCGGGAGCGCGATCGCCCCCTCCGCCTCCCCGCGGCGGAGGAGCTCCTCGAGCACCCGGACCGTCGCCTCCGGGTCGCGCGGGTCCACGGCGGCCGGCGGCCCGGACCACCGGGCCCCTTCCCTGCCCTCCCGGTCCAGCGCCAGGACCCGGGTCCGCGATCCCCCGGCGTCGACGCCCACGGCCGCGGCGGCCGGCCCGGTCACCGGGCGCCGTCCCGCCGTCCGCCCCTCTCCGCCCCGTCGGCGTCGGCGCCGCCCCTGCCGTGGTCCGCGGCGGCGTCCCCCACGTCGGCCGCGGCGCCCGCACCGGGTCCCGCCGCGTCCCCCGGGGCGAGGAGCACGAGGCCCACGGCCACCGTCACCGCCGTGCCGATCACGACGAACCAGGGCCAGGCCACGGCCGAGCGCGCCCACAGCCACAGCGCCGCGACGACGCCGATGCCGGCCGCCATGGCCGCCACGGCCCGACCCGGGCTCCCGCGGCGGTTCCAGACCGCCAGGGCGAAGGCGCCGAGCAGCCCCCCGTAGACCAGCGACGACACGCCCAGGGCCACCTCCACCGCCGCCGAGTCCCGGCTGAACGGGATGAAGGCGACGGCGCCCCCCACGAGCGCCGCGCTCCACACGACGGTGGCCATCCGCCCGAGGCGGAAGGTGCGGGGGTCCTCGTCGTCCATCCGCGCGGCGGGGACGAGGAAGTCGTAGACGGCCGCCGACGAGAGGGAATTGATGGAGGAGGAGAGGCTGGACATGGCGGCGGCGAAGACGCCGGCGATGAGCAGCCCGGCCAGGCCGGCCGGGATCTCCTCCACGATGAAGCGGGCGAACACCTCGTCCGGACGCGGGAAGGGCTGCCCCTCGTAGAACACCCAGAGGGCGGCGCCCAGGAGGAGGAACAGGAGGAACTGCGCCGCCACCGCCACCCCGCTCCCCACCAGCGCCTTGCGGGAGTCCGACAGGTCCCGGCAGGCCAGCAGCCGCTGCACGATGAGCTGGTCGGTGCCGTGGGAGGCCATGGAGAGGAAGCCGCCTCCCACCAGGCCCGCCCACAGGGTGTAGGGGGCACCGAGGTCGGCGGAGAGGTCCACCACCTGCAGCTTGCCCGCCGCGGCGGCCGTGTCGACCAGGGAGCCCCAGCCACCGGGCACCAGCCCCTCCACCAGGACGATGCCGGCCACGCCCCCGACCAGGTAGAGCCCCATCTGCACGACGTCCACCCACACCACCGCCCGGATCCCTCCGACGTAGGTGTAGGCCAGCGTCGCCACGCCGATGACGGTGATGGAGACCCAGTAGGGCCAGCCGGTGAGCAGCGCCAGGGGGATGGCCGTGGCGAAGAGCCGGACCGAGTCCGCCAGCAGCCGCGTCACCATGAAGACGCCCGACGTGAATCGGCGGGCGCCGAGGCCGAAGCTCGCCTCCAGCATCTGGTAGGCGGTGGTGAGCCGGCCCCGGTAGTAGCGGGGGAGAAGCACCGCCGCCACGGCGATCCGGCCCGCCAGGTAGCCGAAAGCCAGCTGGAGGAACGCCAGGGTCCCGAAGTAGGCGACTCCGGGGATGCTCAGGAAGGTGAGCGTGCTGGTCTCGGTGGCCACGACCGAGAGCAGCACCGCCGGCCAGGGGAGGTCCCGGTCGCCGAGGAAGTACTCCCGGCCCGTGCGGCCGCCCCTCCCCTTCCAGATGCCCCACGCGACCACCCCGCCCAGGTAGAGGACCAGGACGACCAGGTCCAGCGTCCGGACCCGGCTCACGGCGTCCCCCGGCGGGCGGCCCGGGGAGGGCGCCCCGGCCGCGGGGGCCGGGCCCGTCGGCTCGTGACCCGGGTCACGCCTCGTCGTCCGCCAGGCTGGACGTGGCCACGATGGGGTTCTCGACCGCCTCCCCCTCCCGCCGGACCAGGTAGGCCTCGATGGCGAAGTAGGCCGGCAGGCCCAGCCGGTCCAGCCTGTCGGCCGTCCCCCGGTTCCGGTCCCGGACCCGTTCCCAGAACTCCCGCTCGTCGGGCCCCGGGAAGGGCGCCCGGTCCTTCTGGGACTCGTGCTTGAAGATGGCGTGGATCTTCGTCTCCAGCTCCTCCTCCGACATCGGGACCAGGACGCTGGCCCGGCTCACGGGCCACTCCTGCCAGGCCCCCCGGTAGAGCCACACCTCCGGGGAGGGCCCCTCGTAGCGGGCCAGGGCCCGCTCGACGGCCCGCAGGCACTTCCGGTGGGTGCCGTGGGGATCCGACAGGTCGCCGGCGGCGAAGACCATCTCCGGGCGCGTCTCCTCCAGCACCGACCGGACGATCTCCACGTCCTCCTCCCCGATGGGCTGCTTCCGGACCCGGCCGGTCCGGTAGAAGGGCATGTCCAGGAAGCGCGCCCGGTCGCGGTCCAGGCCCAGCGTCTCCAGCGCCGAGATGGCCTCGGACTCCCGGATCGTCCGCTTCAGCGCCTCCACCTCCGGGATGTCCACCTCGGCGGGCTCCTTCCGGTCCAGGAAGCGATCGATCTTCTCCCGGGCGGCCGACAGCCCCTCGACCTCCAGGTCCAGGGCCCCCTCCACCCGGCCGGCCAGGTCCAGGAAGCGCCGGACCTCGTAGTCGAAGACGGCGATGCTGCCCGACGTCTGGTAGGCGACGGTGATCTCGTTGTCGTTCTGGTGGAGCTTCCGGAGGATCCCCCCCATGGAGATCACGTCGTCGTCGGGATGGGGCGAGAAGACGACGATCCGCTTCTCCCGCGGGAGCTTGCTCCGGCCGCGGATCTTGGAGATCAGCTCGTTGAACACCTCGCCGTTCAGCGGCGGCGCGGACCCGTAGCGGGCCACGAGCTGGCTCAGGTGGTGGTCCCGGTAGTCCTTGGTCTCGAGCCGCAGGATGGACTTGTCCACCTGCTCGCTCAGCCAGGTCACCGCGTCCACGATCCGGTCCCGCGACCAGTCGATCTCGCCCAGCAGCCACGGCGTCTTCACCCGGGTCAGCTCGGCGGCGGCCGCCGGGTCCACGTAGACCCGGGCGTCGGGGTGCTCCTGCAGGTAGGTGGCGGCCACGTCCGGGTCCACCGTCCCCTCCACCGCCCGCCGGACGATGCGGGCCTTGTGCTCGCCGGTGGCCATGAGGGCGATCTCGTCGGCGTCCAGGATGGTCGCCACCCCCATGGTGATCGCCTCCAGCGGCACGTTCTCCTCGCCGAAGAAGTCCTGGGCCGCGTCCATGCGGGTGACGGTGTCCAGGTAGATGCGCCGGGTCCGGGAGGCGCGCCGCGAGCCCGGCTCGTTGAACCCGATGTGTCCGGTGCGGCCGACGCCGAGCAGCTGGAAGTCGATGCCGCCCGCCTCCCGGATGGCCCGCTCGTAGGCCCTGCAGTGCTCTTCGACCTCCCCCTCGGACACGTCCCCTCGCGGGATGTGGATCTGGTCCTCCGGCACGTTCACGTGGTCGAAGAAGTTCTCCCGCATGTACCGGTGGTAGCTGTGGACGCTGTCCGGGTCCATCGGGTAGTACTCGTCCAGGTTGAAGGTCACCACGTGGCCGAAGTCGAGGCCCTCCTCCCGGTGGCGGCGGATCAGCTCCCGGTAGACGCCGATGGGGGTGGACCCGGTGGCCAGGCCCAGGACCGCCGTCTCGCCGGCGGCCCGGCGGCTGCGGATCAGGGAGGCGATGCGCTCGGCCACGGCCCGGGCCAGGAGCTCGCCGGACTCGAGGATGGTGGTCGGGATCTTCTCCCGGTCGGTCATCCCGACGACTTCGTCTGTCAGGAGGGTGTCCATGAAGGCCTCTCTCCCGGCTCCGGCGGCTCTTCCCTGCGAAGGTTCCGGCTGACCCATCCCAGCGCCAGGGCGGCCACCGCCAGCCACAGGGCCGCCTCGCCGTAGCTCCCGAAGAGCAGCCGGCCCGTCCCGAACAGGGCCGTGTAGACGCAGACGACGCCGGCCACCCAGTTGGTCCAGCTCAGGATCCCGCCCGGGATGGGCTCCGCCCCGAAGCCCGCCGCCCGGGCCACCCGGGTCCATCCGGGGCCGCCGGGGCGGACCCGCCGGTAGAAGGCGATCAGCTTCTCCTCCGGCTCGGGACCCGTGAGGTAGGTCACCGCCAGCCACACGACGGTGGAGACGGCCACGGTGGCCAGCATGATCCAGGCCCACTGGGTGGGATCGTCCGGGTCCAGCCCCGCCCCGAACCACAGGAAGACGCTGACCACCAGCGACGCGGCCATGGCCGAGATCTCGGACCAGGCGTTGATGCGCCACCAGTACCACCGGAGTATGAGCACCAGCCCCGTGCCGGCGCCGATGGCCAGCAGGAAGCGCCAGGCCCCCTCGATGCTGCCCAGGAAGTAGGTCACCACCAGGCTGCCGGCCATCAGCGCCACCGTCGAGAGGCGGGAGACGCGCACCAGCCGGTCGTCGCCCGCCTCCGGTGCCACGAAGCGGGCGTAGACGTCCCTCACCAGGTAGCTGGCCCCCCAGTTGAGCATGGTGGAGATGGTGGACATGTAGGCGGCGGCGAAGGCGGCCACCAGCACGCCGGTGAGCCCCGCCGGCAGCAGGTCCACCATGGCCCGGATGTAGCCCTCGCGGGGGTTGGCGGACGCCACCTCCGGGTACAGGAGCGTGGTGGCCAGGGCCACCAGGA
Organism: uncultured Gemmatimonadota bacterium; assembly: GCA_964607465.1. GTDB lineage: Bacteria > Gemmatimonadota > Gemmatimonadetes > Palauibacterales > Palauibacteraceae > CAYVFM01. The sequence continues at coordinate 112,001 of CAZSKS010000001.1, forward strand.
TCCACGGCCAGGGCCGCAGGGCGTAGTGGGCCACGTTGAACCACAGGGTGGCGAGCTGGCCGTCCCGCTCGGTGCGGCTGGAGAAGATCCGCTGGGCGATGTAGCCCCCGCCCCCCGGCTCCGATCCGGGGTACCAGGAGGCCCACCAGTTGACGCCCAGGTACACGGCCAGCGTGATGGCCGGCATCCACTCGCTCCCCGGCGACGGGAAGAACCCCAGGGCGTCCTCCGTCGACCCGTAGACCCGCGCCACCCCCTGCTCCAGGCCCGACATCCCCCCCACCGCGTCCACGGCGAAGACCGCCAGCACCACCGACCCGCCCACCGCCAGGAAGAACTGCAGGAAATCGGTGAGGACCACGCCCCACAGGCCCGCCAGGATGGCGTACCCCCCGGCCAGGACGAAGCAGAGCCCCAGCGCCCACACCTGCGGGATGTCCAGGAGCACGGCGAGGATGTCGGCCATGGCCAGGTTGACCCAGCCCATGATGATGAGGTTGATCGGGATGGCCAGGTACAGGGCACGGAACCCCCGGAGGAAGGCCGCCGGGCGGCCGGCGTAGCGGATCTCGGTGAACTCGACGTCGGTCATGACGCCGGCGCGGCGCCACAGCCGGGCGTAGAAGAAGACGGTGAGCATGCCGCTCATCGCCAGGTTCCACCACAGCCAGTTGCCCGCGACGCCGTGGTTCACCACCAGCTCGGTGACGGCCAGCGGCGTGTCGGCGGCGAAGGTGGTGGCCACCATGGAGGTGCCCGCCAGCCACCAGGGCAGCTTCCGGCCGCTGACGAAGTACTCCGCCAGTGAGCTGCCGCCCCGCTTCGTCATGGCCAGTCCGATCCCGGCGGCGACGACCAGGTAGGCGGCGACGATGGCCCAGTCCAGGGGCGTCACGGGGCCTCCGCGCCCCCTTCCCCGGAGCCGGGACGCGACGTGCCGCCCCCGACGTCCGCCTCCGTCGCCGCGGCGGCCGCCCCGTCCACGGCCTCCACCACGGCCCGGTGGACCCGCCGGCGGAGCTCCAGGTGCCGGTCCTCCGCCCGTGTCGGGTTCACCCGGTTGGTGAGGAGCACCACGAAGAGGTCCCGGGCCGGATCGATCCACAGGCTGGTGCCGGTGAAGCCGGTGTGGCCGAAGGCCCCGGACGAGAACGGCCCGGAGCGGTCGCCGTCGGGACCGTCGCCCGTCGGCGCGGCCGTGTCCCACCCCAGCCCGCGGCCCGAGGCGGAATCGGCGACGGCGGTGAAGCTGTCGACGGTGGCGGGAGCCAGGAGGCGGACGAGGCGGTAGCCGGGCACGACGCCCGAACGCGCGTCCGCTCCCGGG
>CAZSKS010000001.1:113427-163090 GCA_964607465.1 uncultured Gemmatimonadota bacterium
CGGGCCGTCGGCCGCGGGGCCGCGGGGTGCCCCCGACCGGGGAGCGCCCCATCCCCCCTGCAGCAGCGTCTGGGCGAAGACCGCCAGGTCCCGGGCCGAGCCGAAGAGCCCGGCGTGGCCGGCCACACCGCCCATGGCGTGGGCGTTCTCGTCGTGGACCTCCCCGTGGACGTGTCGGAACCGGTAGACGGTGTCCCGCTCGGTGGGGGCCACGCGGCGCAGGAAGGAAGGGCCCCGGGGCACCGGTCCTCCGGCGGCCCCGGTCAACGGCAGGAAGCGCGTGTCCGACATCCCCAGCGGGCCGAAGACGGTCCGCTCCAGGTGCTCGTGCAGGCGCTCGCCGGTGACCTCCTCCACCAGCAGCCCCAGGGTCATGAAGCCCAGGTCGCTGTACGCCGCCGAGTCCCCCGGCGGGTAGACCGGCTCCACCGCCGCCAGGGCCTCCCGGTACGCCTCCCTGCCCTCGCGGTCCCGCCACAGGGCCCGGTGGGACGGCAGCCCACCCCGATGGGACAGGAGCTGCCGCACGGTGACGTCCTCCTTCTCCGTCCCCCGCCAGCCCGGCAGGTGACGCGACACGGCGCTGTCCAGGTGGAGCCTTCCCTCCTCGACCAGCCCCATCAGCGCCGTCGTGGTGGCCACCACCTTCGTGAGGGACGCCAGGTCGTACAGGGTGGAGTCGGTGACCGCCGCCGACGCCGCGTCCCGGTCCGTCCGCCCGTAGCCCCGGAGCCGCAGCCAGCGTCCCCGGTGGCCCACCGCCAGGGCCGCTCCCGGCGTGACCGAGTCCGCGATGGCGGCCCGGATCAGGCTGTCGACGCCGGCCAGCCGCTCTTCATCGACTCCGCCGCCGGAGCCGACGCGACCGATCCCCGGGGTCGTCACGTCGGACGCGTCCGCCGTGGACCCGGCGGTCGCCGAGGGCGCCGCCGTCCCGGGGGGGGGCCCGCCCGCGGTCCCGGCCCACCCGCCACGCCACCACGAGCCGCCGAACCCGGACGTCCGCTCTCCCTCCACGGTCACCGGCACCGGAGCCCGCCGCAGCCCCGCTCCGCGTTCGTGATGGGGCGGGAGCGAGATGGGCAGCCGTCCGGTGACCGGCACGCGGCCCAGCAGGGCCCGGGCGGCGGCCGACTGGGCCGGCTCCCGTCCGCCCCACCCCAGGAGATAGGAGTCGGCGTCACCGGCGTCGGAGAGCAGGTACGGGTTGCCGAAGGAGACGAGGGCGACGGGCGGGAGGGTTGTCGCCGTGTCCACCGCGGCCTCCGCCACCGTATCCATCGCCGCCGCGTCCGTCGCCGCCGTGTCCGCGCCCGCGGTCTCCGCGTCCGCCGTGTCCGCGTCCGCCGAGTCCCGCGCCCCCAGGCGCCCCAGGAACTCCGCGAAGGCCGGGGGCACCGACACGCTCCCGGCGCCGGCCTGGGGGGAGAGGTAGACGGAGAGGATCACGGCGTCGGCTTCGGCCGCCCGGGCCGACAGCGAATCGTACACCGACGCCGGCGTGCCGGGATGGACGCGGGCGCCCTCCACCTCCAGGCCGTCCGACGCCAGCGTGCCGTCGAACCGCCGGCCGGCGACCGGGTCGCTCAGCCGGGCCAGGGTGACGCTCAGGACCCGCCGGGTCCGGGCCGTGTCCAGGGGCACCAATCCGGCGCGGTCCCGCGGGAGGGTGAGGGAGCGCACGGCCGCGGTGTCGGCGAACGCCGTGTGCTCGCGCCGCCCCACCACCCCGTCCACGGCCTCGAGGTCGGACATCCGTCCCCGGTGGAGCCCCGCCCGGGCCTTGGCCTCCAGGATTCGGCGCACCGAGGTGTCGAGCCGGGCCTCCGACAGCCGTCCGCTCTCCACGGCGGACACCACCCCGTCGATGGCGGCCTCCACGTCGGCCGGCGAGAGCAGGACGTCGGCGCCCGCCTCGACGGCCCGGACGGCCGCCTCGCCGTCGGTGTGCTCCGCGGCGATGGCGTCCATCGTGAGGGCGTCGGTGAGGATCAGCCCCCGGAAGCCCATCCGCTCTCGCAGCACCTCCCGCAGGAAGTAGGGGGAGAAGGTGGCCGGCGGCGCGTCGGGCCCCTCCACGCCCGGCACGCGGATGTGGGCGGTCATCACGCCGTCCACGCCGGCACGGACCGCGTCCCGGAAGGGGGGCAGCTCCAGGGTGTCCAGCCGGGCCGAGTCGGCCTCGATGCGGGGCAGCTCCAGGTGGGAGTCCCGGTCGGTGTCGCCGTGGCCGGGGAAGTGCTTCGCCGTGGTGAGCAGCCCCGCCTCGTGGGCGCCCTCCACGAAGGCCGCCGCCAGGCGCCCCACCCGGTCCGGATCCTCCCCGAAGGCGCGGGTGTTGATGATGGGGTTGTCCGGATCGCTGTTGACGTCCACCACCGGCGCGAAGGTCATGTGGACCCCCACCGCCCGGGCCTCCCGGCCCGTGATCCGGCCGGCCTCCCGGGCGAACCGCTCCTCGTCGACGGCTCCCAGCGCCATGGTCGGGGGGAGCTGCGTGCCGCCGCCCAGCGGCAGGAGGGAGGGGAGCGCGTAGAGGCCGCCCATACGCATCCCCGGCCCGCCCGACTCGAAGTCCGACGTCACGAGCAGCGGCACCCGGGCTCGCCGCTGCAGGGCGTTGAGCTTCGCCACGTAGGTCTGGGGGAGTCCCATGGAGATGGACACGCCCCCCACCCCCAGGTCCACCAGCCTCGCCAGGCGGTCGAAGTCCTCGCTGTCGGTGGGCGCGTACCCGCCCGAGATCCAGCGGACCACCATCTGCGCCGCCTTCCGGCGGGTGTCCAGCGACGCCAGGGTCTCCTCCACCCACGCCCGGGCCTCTCCGTCCAGCGCTCCCGGCCCGGGCGTCGCCGGCCCGACGGGCTCGTGCACGGCCGGCTGGCGGGCCCCGCAGGCGGCGAGGAGGAGCGCGACGACGACGGTCGCCACGACGCTCGCCGGACGCGGCAGACGGGGTGGACCGGTCCCCGGCCCGAGGCCCGACCCGGGGGCGTTCGCCCGGGGCCCGTCGCCGGACGACGCCCGAGCCGGACGACGCGACGGACCGCTTCTGATCCCGGCGCCCCTTTGACGCGCGCCGCTCGCCGCCCCTCTATTCATGCGCCGCGGAGCGTGGGCCGCGGACGGAGCGGCGCCGCGCGTCGCGACGGCGGCACCGCGCTCGTGTCGTCGCATCTCATCGATGAGCCCCGGGCAGGCATGCGGACGATCGGGACGGACAGGGCCGTATTGTGGTGCCTCCTCTGGGCCCTCACAACTGCGGCGTGCGGGGGCGGGGATGAGTCCCCCCCGGCCGACGGGGGCGCCGACGACCCCGGCGTGGTCCCGGGGGTCGAGGTGCTCCTCTCCGATTCCCTCGGCCTGGTCCGGGGGCGGCGGGCGGGGCTGATCACCAACCAGACCGGTGTCGCCCGCTCCGGCGAGAGCACCATCGACCTGCTGGACGGGGCGGAGGGCGTCGAGCTGGTGGCCCTCTTCTCGCCCGAGCACGGGATCCGCGGCGAGGCCGACGCCGGCGCGGAGGTGGAGAGCGAGGTGGACCCGGAGACGGGCCTGCCGGTCCATTCGCTGTACGGCGACACCCGGCGGCCCACGCCGAAGATGCTCGAGGGCGTGGACGTCCTCCTGTTCGACATCCAGGACGTGGGCGCCCGGTACTACACCTACGTGTCCACCATGGGGCTGGCGATGGAGGCGGCCGCGGAGCACGGCCTGGCCTTCGTCGTCCTGGACCGGCCCAATCCCGTCGGGGGACGGCTCGTCCAGGGCAACGTGCTGGACACCGCCCACGCCTCGTTCGTGGGCCGCTACCCTGTGGCCATGCGCCACGGGATGACGGTCGGCGAGCTGGCCCGCTTCATCCGGGCGCGGCGTACCCCGGGGCTGGAGCTCCACGTGGTGCCGGCCCGGGGCTGGGAGCGGGACCGGTGGTTCGACGAGACCGGCCTGCCCTGGGTGGCCCCCTCCCCCAACATGCGGGACCTGTCGACGGCCACCCACTATCCCGGCACCTGCCTCTTCGAGGGCACGAACCTCTCGGTGGGACGCGGGACGGAGCGCCCCTTCGAGCAGATCGGCGCCCCGTGGCTCGAGGCGGGGGAGCTGGCCGAGCGCCTGAACGGGCGCGACCTGCCGGGGGTCCGCTTCGAGGCCGTCACGTTCGCGCCGGAGGACCCCAGCGACGGCAAGTTCGGCGGGCGGACGGTCCGCGGGGTCCGTTTCGTGGCCACCGACCGGGAGGCCTACGACCCGACGCTGGCCGGCGTGGCGGCGCTGCTGGAGGCGCGTCGTCTGGCCGGGGACCGGTGGACCTGGCACCGGTCCCACTTCGACCGGCTGGCCGGCACGGAGCGGCTCCGCGCCTCGGTCGAGGCGGGCGAGGAGCTGGCGGCCGTCGCGGAGCGTTGGCGGGCCCGGCGCCGGGACTTCCGGGCCGTCCGAGACAGCTTCCTGATCTACTGAGATTCCTGGTCCACTGAGCTTGCTGATCCGCTGAGCTTGCTGATCCGCCGACCGAACGTCCGATCCCGCGAGGAGGAATGAGGATGCACGCCCACGGCATCGCCACGACCGCCCTGCGCCGCCTGGCCCTGACCCTGCTCCTGCCGGCCCTGGCCTGCCTGGCCGTGCCGTCGGCCGTGGCCGGCCAGGAGCTGGAGCGTCTCTTCTACTACGTCGACGAGGAGACGAGCTTCGAGAGCTTCCGGGAGAACGTCGAGCGGATCGACATCGTGGCGCCCTCCGCCTACTCGGTGGACGAGGACGGCGTCCTGTGGGGCGAGGTGGACCCCAGGGTGATGCGGCTGGCCGCGGAACACGAGGTGGACGTCATGCCCCTCGTCCTCAACCCCGGGTTCGACCAGGAGATGCTCCACGAGCTGCTGAGCAGCGACCGGGCCCGCCGGCGCGCCGTAGAGAGCATGGTCGAGCTGTGCCGGCGGCACGGCTACGACGGGATTCAGTTCGACTTCGAGAACCTCCACATGAACGACCGGGAGGCGTTCACCCGCTTCTACCGGGAGGCGGCCCGGGCCCTGCACGACGCCGGCTTCCGGATCAGCATCGCCGTCGTCCACCGGCCCGACGACCTGCCGGGTCCGACCCGCTACCACAAGTGGCTGTTCAAGAACTGGCGGGCGGGCTACGACCTGGAGGCCCTGGCCGAGGCCGGCGACTTCATCTCCGTCATGTCCTACTCCCAGCACACGCGCCGCACGCCGCCGGGGCCCCAGGCCGGGCTGCCGTGGGTGCGGGAGGTGGCGGAGTACTTCCTCCGGCACATGCCGCCGGAGAAGCTCTCCCTGGGCATCCCCCTCTCGTCGCAGCACTGGTACACGTCCCAGGAGGACGACATCGAGCCCGAGAAGGCCCGCTCCTACAGCGAGGGGGTGAGTCATCGGCGGGCCACGGTCCTGGCCGAGCGGAACGACGCCGAGCTCCGGTGGAGCGAGGAGCACGCGGTGCCCTACGCCTTCTACCACCGGGGCGGGACCTGGGAGTGGATCTTCATGGAGGACGCCCGGAGCTTCGAGGCCAAGATCGACCTGGCCCGGGAGCTGGGGCTCCGCGGCTTCTCCGCGTGGGTCCTGGGGCCCGAGGATCCGGGGATCTGGGACCACCTCGAGTGACGCTCCGTTGAGCCGGCGGGCGATGAGCGGCCTCCCGGGGGCGATCGGCGGCCTCCCGGGGGTCGGGCTCGCCCGGGCGCTCGGCCTGACGATCGCCCTCCTGGCCACCCCTCCGGTCGCGGCGGAGGCCCGGCAGGAGGTCCGACCGTCCGAGGCCGACGCGACGACGGCCGCACGGGGCGCCGTCGAGGACACCACGACCGGCATCCGAGGGGGCCCCGCCGAGGGAGTCGCCGACACGGCCGCCACCGTCCCGGACGACACGGCCCGCATCGACGGCTTCACCCGGGCGTCCTCCCGCGCTCAGCGGAAGCTGGAGGACCGGTTCCTGTCCGTGCCCTCCCCCGCGGGAGTCGCCGAGACCTCAGGCTGGCTGGCCTCGGCGCCCCACATGGCGGGAACCCCCCGGCAGGCCCGGCTGGCCGACAGCCTGGCGGGCCGTCTCCGGGGGATGGGCTTCGAGGTCGAGGTCGAGCGCTTCGAGGTCCACCTCCCCCATCCCGATTCCCTGGCCCTGGAGCTGGTGGCGCCCGACCGGCGACCCCTCGATCCCCGCGAGTCGGCCGACCTGCCGGGGCCCTACGCCTGGAGCTGGAACGCGTACTCGGCCGACGGCACGGCCCGGGGTCCGGTGGTCTACGCCAACTACGGGCGGGCGGAGGACTACCGGGCCCTCGCGTCCGCCGGGATCGACGTGGAGGGGCGGATCGTCCTGGCCCGCTACGGCGCGGTCTACCGCGGGGTGAAGGTCCGGGAGGCCGAGAAGCGCGGCGCCGCCGGCGTGGTCCTCTACACCGACCCGGCCGAAGGCGGCTTCGCCGACGGCGACACCCTGCCCGCCGGGCCCCACCGACCCGTGGGGTCGGTGCAGCGGGGCACCGTATCCTACCTGTGGCGCCATCCCGGTGATCCCCTGACGCCGGGGCGCCCGGCCCGACCCGGCGTCCCGCGGCTCTCCCCGGACAGCGCCCGCAACCTCCCCGGGATCCCGGTGCTGAACGTCGACGCCGCCCGGGGGAGGACGATCCTGGCGGCCCTCGGCGGGCCCGAGGGGCCCGGGGGATTCCAGGGGGGGTGGCCGGGGCCCTACCGCCTGGGGCCGGGGCCCGCCGAGCTCCGGATGACGGTCCGCCAGGACGCCCGGCAGCGCCCCGTGCGGAACGTCCTGGCCCGCCTGCCGGGCCGCGAGGAGGGGACGATCGTCGTCGGCGTCCACTTCGACGCCTGGGTTCGGGGGGGCGTCGACCCCCACAGCGGGACCGGGGCCGTGCTGGAGATCGCCCGGGGCCTGTCGGCGCTGCGCGAGGAAGGATGGCGGCCCCGGCGCACGATCCTGCTGGCCTTCTGGGGAGGCGAGGAGTTCGGCGCCGCGGGATCGACGGAGTTCGTGGAGGCCCGCCGGCGATGGCTGGCCGAGAACGCCGTGGCCTACTTCAACGTGGACGTCCTCACGGCGGGAGCGCTGGACGTGAGCGGCAGTCCCTCCCTCCGCGAGCTCGTGTGGGACGCGGCCCGCCAGGTGGGGGATCCGATGGAGGGCCGTTCCCTGGCCGCGGTCTGGCGGGACGCCCGTACGGAGACGGGGGCGTCCCGGCCGGCCCTGGGGCCCCTGGGCGTGGGCTCCGACTGGACCGCCTTCTTCCACCACGCCGGCGTCCCGTCCCTCCAGTGGACCATGAACGGCCGGGGCACCTACGCCGTGTACCATTCAGCCCTGGACGACGCCGGCTACCTGCGCTCCCACGCCGACAGCGCGCTGCTCTACACGCCCCGGATGGCCGGCGTGATGGGGGTGGCCGCCCTGCGCCTGGCGCAGGCCGACGCGCTTCCCTTCGACTACCGGCGTTACGCGCAGCGCGTAAGCCAGATGGTCGACTCGCTGGCCAGCGGCCAGCCGGCCGGGCGCCTCGACACGCTGCGGACGGCCGCCCGGCAGATGCGGACCGCCGCCGCGGGCCTTCACCGGGAGCGGAGGCGGGCCCTGGCGCGGAGCGACACGGCGGGCCTGTCCCGGCTCAACCGGCTCCTCCCCCGGGTCGAGGGCACCCTCCTGCGAGGGGCGGACGACGCGGGAGCGCCAGCGCGGGACGACGGCCGCGGCTGGTACCGTCACCTGGTCTATGGATCGGATCCCGCCACGGGCTACGGGGCCCTGCCGCTGCCGGCCCTCCAGCTGGAGCGGGCGACCGGCGGCGCCGGGGCGGCACCGTCGATCGGGGAGCTGGCGGCGGCTCTCCGGCGGGCAGCGGCCGTCCTCCGTCGGGCGTCGCCGTAGCCAAGCTCCGGCGGGCCCCGGCGACCCGCGGCCGGCCCTGGCGTCGGTGCACCCGGACGCCGGTCGGCCCTAGCTGTCCCCCTCGTCCTCCCTGGCGGTGTCGTCCGGCGGGTCCCGGGGCACCACGCGTCCGGTGACCTCGAGACGCACCGGGTAGCCCTGAACGCTGTCGGGAAGGGCCTCTTCCGCCTCCTCGCTGGCACGGATCAGGTAGAGGACGATGCAGGGCTCCCCCTCACACCGGCCAAGGCCCACCCCCGTGACCTCCGGGCGGTCCATCCAGCCGTCCCGGTGCTCCTCCATCACCTGCCGCAGGGAGGGTCGCTCCCGCTCGCCGTCGTCCATCGTTCGCTCCCGCGCCGTCGTGTCGGGGGCCGGTTCACCGGCGGGCGGTCCCCCGCAGCCCGCCCCCAGCGCCAGGAGAACGGACAGGGCCGCCGCCCGGAGGCGCGGGGCGGCGGGCGGGCACGGCGTCGCCGGTCGTCCCGGCCCCGCCCGACCCGCCGGACGCGCGGACGGCCCGGGACTCCCCGCGGGGAGCCCGGGCCGCGATCCGCCGTCGAGTCCCGCGCTACGCGTCAGAAGCTGACGGACGCCTCGTTGGAGCACGTCGACGTTCCGTCCTCGCAGACCTGGTAGGTGAAGGTGTCGCCTCCGCCGCGGCCCAGGTCGTCCGTGTACGCACCGTCGTTGTCGGTGGTGGCGACGAGCGAGCCGTCGCGGAAGACGTCCACCTGGTCCGAGGTGGCTCCGCTCCAGCTCAGGTCCACCGTCCGCATGCCGCGGACCTTCTGTCCGGTGGCGGTCAGCTCGATGTCGGAGGAGGTGGCCTCCTCCACCGTGACGTCCTGGCTGGAGGAATCGGTGGCCCCGTCGTCGTCGGTCACCGTCAGGGTCACGGTGTAGGTGCCGCCGGCGTCATAGGTGTGGCTCACCGTCTGGCCGGTGGCCGTGTTCCCGTCGCCGAAGTCCCAGTCGTAGCTGGCGATGGAGCCGTCCGAGTCGGACGAGCCCGACCCGTCGAAGTCGCAGCCCAGGTCCGTGCAGTCGGAGGTGAAGGACGCCGTCGGCGGCTCGTTGGTGTCGCCGCCGTCGTCACCGCCGTCGTCGCCCGAGCCGTCGTCCACCGTGACCGCGAACCGGTCCAGCACCAGGTCGATCCGGTTGGCCAGCGTCCGGCTGCTGCTGCCGGCGAAGAGCAGGCCCACCGGGCTCGCCTCGGAGTCGTCGGTGACGATGAGGGAGCCGGAGTCGCCCCCGTCGCTGAAGTCGCCGGGCGTGATGCCGATCTGGTCCACCATGGTGGCCGACTCCGCGCACTGCGTGCAGACGGGGTTGGCGCACACGTAGCACACCTCGGCCGTCACGCTGATCTCCGAGACCTCGCCCCGGGTCAGGCCCGTGGTCCGACCGTACTTCTGGACGGCCAGCCCCACGACGCCGTCGTCGACGTTCCCGTCCCCGTCCCCGTCCAGCGCGAAGGCTGTGGAGCTGGGCGCGCCGTAGGCGTCGTCGGTGGGCGTGGAGGCGCTGATGGAATCGGGATGGAGCGGCTGGGCGATGGCCGCGTCGATGGTGTTGTCGTTCTCGAAATCGATGGGCTCGTAGTCGGCCAGCTCGCCGATCCTGTCATCCGGATCCGAGCCCCCGTCGCTGGGTCCGGGCTGCAGCGCCGGATCGCCGATGGAAGCCTGGTTGACGTTGGCCAGCACGTGGTTGTTGGACAGCATGTACGTCGTGCCGCTCCCGTCCGCCACCCGCGCGCCGTACGTCCCGGCGGTGATGTCCGGGTGCCCCACCGAGAAGCCCACCGGCGCGGGCCGCTGGCGGGTCTGGGGATCGGCCCCGGCCACGATCATGCCGGTGACCACCCGCTGCACGGGCACGTCGTCCAGGGCCTCGGGAACCTCACCGACGTCGGGTCGGGCCAGGTAGACGACCAGTGAGCCCTCTCCCTCGTCGTTGTAGCCCACGCCCGTGCCCACGACGCCGTCCCGCGCCATGAGCCGCGCCCCGTGCGCCTTCTGGGCCGCCAGGGCGGGACCCAGCTCCTGGGGGGGTCCGGCCTGGCCCCGCGCCGCCGCGGCGTCGGGCGCCGGTCCCGTGGTCCGGGGAGCCTGCTCGCCACAGGCGAGGAGGAGGAAGGAGCCCAGGAACAGGGCTCCCAGCGGGATCGAACGGGAGTCGAGGAAACGCAGCAGACGTCGCATTCGCAGCCTCCATCGGGAGGAAGAGGGCCAGCGGATGACGTCGGATCTATCGGAACTGCCACGATGCCGGTCGCGATCGCCGTCTCCTGCGCCGCTACCGTAGGAACTCACCTCCGGGCGGGCAAGGCACGCGGCGCCCGTCCCTACGTTCCCCCCGCGGTCGGATCCGGGGCCCCGGCGTCGGCGGCCGGGAGGCCCGGGCCGGCGCCCGCTCTACCGCCCCTCGCCCGTCACCGTCACCACCACCGTCCGCTCGCGGGGACGGGTGTCGAAGTCCATGAGCACGGGCTGCTGCCAGGTGCCGAAGGGGACCTCGCCGTCCACCACGGGAAGGGCGAGGGACGGGCCCACCAGCGAGGCCCGGACGTGGCTGTGGCCGTTGTCGTCGTTCCATGTCTCCTCGTGCCGGTACACGCCGTCCTCGGGCGCCACCTTCTCCAGCGCCGCCACGATGTCGTGCTCCACCAGGCCGGGCTCGTACTCCAGGGTGGTGAGGGCCGCCGTGGAGCCCACCACCATGGCGGTGGCCCGACCGGTGAGGACCTCGCTCTCCCGAACGATCCGGGCGATGTCGTCGGAGAGGTCCAGGATGTGTCCGTCGCCCCGCGTCTCGACCCGGATCTCGTCCCGGACCGTCACGTGGTCGGCCATGGCGTCAGTCCTCCGCCGCGGGATCGAAAGCCGGGGGGCGACGCTCCTCCCAGCCGGTGGCCCGCTGGTAAGCCTCGGCCACCCTCAGCGCCTCCGCCTCGTGGTAGAGGGGTGCGCAGAAGGTGATGCTCTTCGGCCCGTCGGGTTCGGGGAAACCGTTGGGGACCACCACGCAGGGCTGTCCAGTGAGGTTCGTCACCAGCAGGTTGCCGCCCCGGAAGGAGGGCGAGACGTAGACGTCCACCTCGGCCAGCGTCCCGGCCATCTCCCGACCGAGGATCGTCCGCAGGCGGTTGGCCTGGATGTACTCGACGGCGGGGATGAAGCGGCTGGACCGGAAGACGTTGGGCCAGGCGGCCGCCTCCTGACGGACCATCAGGCTGTCGCGGTCCGACCGGGTCAGCTCGTCGAAGGCCGCCGCGCCCTCGGCCGACAGGATGAAGCCCATGGCCCCCGCCGGCAGGTCCGGCAGCTCCAGCGGTACCGGCTCGGCGCCCAGCTCCCGGAGGACGTCCAGGGTCTCGCGGTCCATCCGCACGCTGGCGGTGTCGGCGTCCTCCCCGGGCTCGAAGGCGGCCTCCAGGTAACCGATCCGGAGCTCGGACAGGTCCACCGCGGGCCGATAGGGGAAGGGACGGTCCACCACCGTGGGATCGCGCCCGTCGGGGCCCCGGAGGGCGTCGAACACGACCGCGCAGTCCTCCGCTCGCCGGCACAGGGGGCCCACCTTGTCCATGCTCCAGGATAGGGCCATGGCCCCGTGGCGGCTCACCCGGCCGAAGCTGGGACGCAGGCCCGTGACGCCGGTCCGCGTGGAGGGGGAGACGATGGACCCCAGCGTCTCGGTCCCCAGGGCGAAGGGCACCAGGCCGGCGCTCACCGCGGCCGCCGAGCCGGCGCTGGAGCCGGACGACCCTTCGTCGGGATTCCAGGGGTTCCGCGTCGTGTCGGCGTACCACACGTCCCCCCACGCCAGGGCGCCCAGCGTCGTCTTGGCGACCAGCACCGCCCCGGCGCTGTCCAGCCGGCTCACCACCGTGGCGGTCTCGTCGATGACCTGGTCCCGGTAGGGCGCCGCACCCCAGGTGGTCCGACGACCCTCCACCGCGAACAGGTCCTTGGCGCCGTAGGGAATGCCGTGGAGGAGCCCGCGATACCGGCCCTCGGCCAGCTCCCGGTCGAGCTGCCGGGCCTGCTCCAGCGCTCGCTCCTCGGTCAGGGTGACCACGGCGTGGAGGGTGCTGTCGTGGCGTCGAAGACGCTCCAGGTACATCCGCGTGAGCTCGGCGGCGCTCACCTGCCCGCTGCGGATCAGCGCCGCCAGCCGCCGGATGGGCCAGTAGGCCACCTCCTCCAGGTCGTCCGGCCTCTCCACCCCCTCGGCCGGCGCGCCGAACTCGGGGGCCCGGTCCGCCGGCTCCCGGGTCGGAGGATGGGGCCGGAAGAGCAGGGCCGGCGGGACGGAGTTGGGGATCCCGGCCTCCCGGAGCGCCCGGTAGGCCTGCCCCGGGAGCTGGTCCACGTCCGCGAAGGGGGCTTCCCCCTCGATCATCTGCTCCAGCTCCGCGTCGGTGAACCGGAGCCCCAGCACCTTCTGGGCGTGCCGGAGCGTCTCCACCGTGATCGCCGCCGTGTCCTCCTCCGCCTCCGGGCCGGCCCGGGCGGAATCGGGCTGCTGGGCCGCCGCCCCGAGGGGCGTTGAGAGGGCGATGAGGAGGAGCGCGAACGTAAGAGCAGAGGTCGAGCGGAGCGGAGTGGGCGAAGGGAGGCGGGCGTCGCTCGTCACGGGCGTCGTCTCCAGGTAAGAAGTCGCAGAGAACGGGGAGCGCCGGTCGCCGAACGGGGGCCGGCGCCGACCGCGGGGCCGCGCCGGCAAGCTACGGGGGGGCCGCGACCCGGCGCGACCGAACGCGGCACCGGCCCGCCCGACTACGCCTGGTCGCCGATCTCCGAGGTGCAGTGTCCGCATCGCGTGGCCTCCACCGGCACGGTCATCCTGCACCGGGGGCAGGTCTTCTCGCTCGGCGGCGTGGGCGCCTCCGGCTGGCGGACCATCATCCGGTTGTAGGCACGGACCACCAGGAAGACGGCGAAGGCGACGATCAGGAAGCTCAGGACGTTGTTCAGGAAGACGCCGTAGTTGATCGTGGGCGCCCCGGCCTCCGTGGCCGCCGCCAGCGATTCGTACTCGGTCCCCGACAGGTTGAGGTACAGCTCCGAGAAGTCGATCCCCCCGGTCAGCATCCCGATCGGCGGCATGAGGACGTCCCTGACGAAGGAGCTGACCACGGTTCCGAAGGCGGCGCCGAGGACGATGCCGACGGCCAGGTCCAGGACGTTGCCGCGGGCCACGAACTTCTTGAATTCCTGCCACATGCCTCGTCTCCTGTCGTCGGGGGGTTCCCGATGGCGGAAGAACCCTCAGCCTCTGGGGGCTCTCAGTCCTCCTCGTCGTCCGCGCCGGACGCGAAGCAGGACAGCCTGTCCGCCGACTCGGTGAAGCCGTCCATGGGGAATACGAACCGATGCCGCACGCCGCCGGGGTTGACGATCTGGACCTCCACCCGGTCGGATCGCCGCGCCCGGTCGGCGAAGCTTCCGGCGATCCGAGGCGGCATGAAGGCCGCCGTGCCCGCCTCGTTGGACCCCCACGTCACCATCTCGCTCCACGGCAGGCTCCCGAATCGGTACCGGCCCCCGGCGCCGTCCCGGGCGTTGCCCAGCCGGCCCTCCTCCTCCGTGACGGCCACGAACACCTCGCGCTGGTCGCCCCTGCAGCGGAAGAAGAGGCGGGCCCCGTCGTTCAGCGACGAGTTGCGGTCGGGGACCACCATGAGCCGAGTGCCGTCCGCCTGCTCCGCGAAGGTGAAGCTCCCGGCCGATCCCGTGACCCCTCCCTCCCCGGCGGCCTCCTCCTCCGCGTCGGCCGTGTCGGGCTCCTGGGCCACGACCCCCGTGGCCGATGCCGCCAGCAGCGCCACCGCGCACGGGAGGGCGCCCACAAGCACGAAGGAGCGCGGTGAAGGGACGGCGCGAACGGCGGCGGCGATCGAGCCGTTCGCTCCCGGGTGGCGGGGCTCGGCGGCGGGACGGCGGATCGACGACACGGACACGGGCTCCTTTCCAGGATCGACACCTGCTGGCGGCGACGGGGTCCCGACGCTATGGATCGTATCGGATCGGGGCAAGGAGGTGGGGGGAGCCCTTCCTACTCCACCCGGAAGCGGAGGGGTTGAGCGATCCAGACGGCCAGCGGCTCGCCCTCCCGGCGGGCGGGGGCGTAGCGGATCGCCGACGCGACCTCGAGCGCGGCCCGGTCCAGCGCCGCGTGGCCGCTTCCGCCGGACAGGAAGCCGCCCGTGACGCGCCCGTCGGCGTCGACGTGCACGACCACCAGGACCTCTCCGCCGACGCCCTGACGCCGAAGCGGCTCCGGGTGACGGGCTCTCAGGGAGGCCCGCACCTCCTCTCGGTTCAGGACCTCGGGGGGCTCGTCGTACGGCCGGGCGAGCCGCTCGAACTGGCCCTCCTCCTCGCGCTCCCCGGCCTCCTCCGCCTCCCCGGCCGATGCCGCCGTCGCCGAACGGGCGTCGTCCGGGATCGACGTCGGCGACGGGTCCTCGGGCGGCGGCAGGAGACCGGCTCCCGCCAGCGCCAGCACGCCGACGACGGCGGAGAGCGCCAGCCGGGGCGCGGAGCCGGACGAACGGGACGTCCCCTCCGCCAGCCGGCGGACGCGGCGGCCCAGAAAGGAGCTGGCAGCGGTCACCAGCGGAAGTTCCAGCCCCATGGAGAGTCGCTTCGCCTCCAGCAGGAGCCTCCCGTACGCCGTCGGGTCACCCACGTCCCGCACCACCCGCTGGTCACAGTCCAGCTCGACGGCCATCCGGAGCCTGCGGAACTGCCACCACAGGGGCGGGAGCCAGGGGACGAGGGCCACCAGGCCCCAGCCCAGGTGCAGCAGGAGGGGATCCCCGCGGCGGACGTGCTCCCGCTCGTGGAGAAAGACCATGCGCCGGCTGTCCGGGTCCATGTGTCGCACCCAGCCGGGGACGACGATCCGGGGCTCGCGGAAGCCGATCACGCCGGGACCCAAACCGGAGGTCCACACCACGACGTCGTCTCCCGTGCGCTTCACGGGGCAGGATCGACAGATCCGACGGAGGCGGAAAGCCGAGATCGCGAGCCACGCCAGGACGGCGGCCGAGAGGCCGGCCCACAGCCAGGGGAACCACGCTTCGAGGGGGACCACCGTACCCGGCGGACCGCCGGCCTCCACGGCGGTGCCGGCCGCCGGTCCGGGCAGCGCCGCGGAGGCCCATCCGGACGGCACGACGCCGGGGGTCGGCAGACCGCCGACGAGGGGAGCGGCCAGGTGGGCCGCCGGCAGGCCCACCGACAGCACCATGGCACCGACCCACGCCCAGCGGGTCGGGCGGCCCCTCAGGCGCAGCCACCGCTCGGCGGCCGCGGCGGCCGCCGCCAGGGCCACGGCCACGGCCAGGGCGTAGGCGAGCCAGGCCAGGACCACGGGAGTCCCCCCTCTAGGAAGGAGTGAAGGCGACCCCCCAGTATAGGGCCTCTAGGCGCGCTCCTCCAGAACCCGGCTCAGCTCCTCCAGCTCCTCCTCGTCGACGTGGTTGTTGGCCACCAGCGACGTGACGAGCGCCCGGGGCGAGCCCTGGAACAGCCGATCGAGCACGTAATGGAGCGCCCGCTTCCCGGCCTCCTCCCGTTCCACGAGAGGATAGTAACGGTAGGCCCGACCCTCCCGCTCGTGACGGATGTGCCCCTTCTGCTCCAGGGTCTGGAAGATGGAGAGCACGCTCGTGTACGGCGTGTCCTTCCCCACCACCTCCCGGGCCTCCTTGACGGTGGCGGAGCCCTCGTCCCAGAGGATGTTCATGATCTCCAGCTCGCGATCGGTGAACGTGATGCCCACGGAATTGCCTCCTTCTCCTACTCAGGTCTTCGTTCCATCCCCCGGGACCGGCGGGGGCTCGCCCGGCCGTGCCGGAATATTCGGCTTGCCCGGCAACGTACGGCCCGGGCACTGCGGCGGCTACCCTGCCCTTCGTACTGTCAGCGTCAGAGAGTCCCCTGAGGGAACGTCACGGGCCGACCATCCCGGCCGCGCCCACGGACGTCACCGCCCGACCACGGTCCTGGAGATCAGCGCCGTCCCGTCCGGGCCACCGAGGGCCCGGCCACTCGCCGTGCAAGGACGAGGCCGTCAGTATACAAAATCGCATCCAAAGCCGCACGCCCCGGTCCCGCCGGCCGCTTGCCCCGATCCCGCGGGGGGGCGAGCTTTGGGATACACGTGCTTCCCGTCTTCGTGCTGCTACCCCAGCCCACGGCCCGAGGTCGACTCGATGAGCGACGATCCGTTCGACATACCCGACGTTCCCGATCCGTCCGACCGAGGCCGTGGAAGCAGCGCGGACGAGACCGGGAAGCCCCGCCGGTGGCCCTGGTTGCTGGCGGGGATCGCCCTGGGCGTGGCCGCCACCCTCCTCGTGCCCCGCTTCGTGGCGCCCCACCTTCCCGCTCCCTTCCGTGCCGGCGAGCTGCGGGTCCAGGGTCCCGTGCTCGCCGAGCAGCAGGAGGAGGATCGGCTCCTCCTCACGGTGGGAACCGACCAGGGGGCCATGCTGGCCACCTTCCGCCAGCAGGTCACCGAGATCGC
Organism: uncultured Gemmatimonadota bacterium; assembly: GCA_964607465.1. GTDB lineage: Bacteria > Gemmatimonadota > Gemmatimonadetes > Palauibacterales > Palauibacteraceae > CAYVFM01. The sequence goes on from CAZSKS010000001.1 coordinate 129,883, forward strand.
CCTCCTCGTCGACGAGGGTGACACGGTGACCCTCGGCGTTCGGGAGTACCGCCCCTTCGTCCAGGATCCCACGCTGGTGGGCGTGTGGAAGGGACGAGTGCCCGCCGGCGACGCCGCCGCCGACACCGCGATCCCGTCCGACGCGCGGGCGGACACTCTGTCGCGGGCGCGACCGTCGCAGGCCGCCCCCGGGTCGACGACCGCAGGGGAGGTCACGCCCGGGGAGCCACCGGACGAGGCGACCGCGGGCGACACGACCGGCGCGTAGAGACGGTACTCCGGTTCGCGTTCGAGGGGAGCGAGGTCTACCTTGGCGACCAGCCGGATGTAGTCGCGTCAGCCCCTGCACCCTGTCGGCAGCCGCGACGCTGCGGAATCCCTCCCGAACTGGGGGTACACCCGCCGCGAGGTGGGGCCACAAAGCCAGGAGTCTTCTCCACGGGGGGAAGATCGTCCGGTCGCCGGGAGCCACCTCATGACCGACCAGTCCTTGCTGGAGCGGATCTTCGTCCTCCGCCCCACCTCGGAGCGCGGGGACGGCACGCCTCCGCGGGCCCTCGTCATCTCGCTGGTGGCCCTGGCGGTGGCCGTGGTCGGCAGCCTCGTCAGCCCGGAGGCGGTGGAGGAGACCCGGGGCTTCCTCTGGATCCTGGGGCTGGTGCCCTGTCTGCTCCTCTCCTACTACCGGGGCTGGAAGGGCGCCAGCTTCGCCCTGGTGCTGGGCATGATGGCCATCACCGGCGCGGAGCTGGCCCGCAACTTCCTGCTGGGCGAGGAGATGGACTGGTGGATCTACGGTGCGGCCAGCGCCGCCCTCATCACCGCCAGCCTGGGCGTCGGGGTGATCACCGAGATGCTGCACCGGTCGGGGGGCGACCCGCACCTGGCCGATCGACGCCGGCAGACGGGACGGGAGCTGGCCCGCGGCCTGGACCGGGACGAGTTCGTGGTCCACTACCAGCCCATCGTGGACCTGGAGACCGGCCGGGTCACCGCCGCCGAGGCCCTGATCCGATGGGAGCACCCCCGCTCCGGCTTCCTGCCCGCCGACCTCTTCCTGCCCTCCGCCGAGGCCACGGGCCTCATCGTCGATCTGGGCCGCTGGGTCACCGGCCAGGTCTGCCGTGACCTCTCCCGATGGAGGCTGCACCTGGACGATCCTCCCGGGTTCCGCCTCCACCTCAACGTCTCGCCGCCGCAGTGCGAAGACCGGAGCGCGCTGGATCGGAGCGTCCTCGAGGTCCTCGAGGGAACGAGCACGCCGGCCGAGCGCCTCTGCTTCGAGCTCCCGGAGAGCACCCTCGTCGAGGCCAGCGACGGGGTGGAGCGTCTCCGGCGGACCGGCGCCGGGATCGTCGTGGACGACTTCGGCACGGAGGCGGCCTCCCTCAGCAACCTGATGTGGCTGGAGGCCGACGGTCTCAAGATCGATCGCAGCTTCACGGCCGAGATCCACGACAATCCGCGCTGTGCAGCCATCGTGGAGGCCATCCTCACCCTTGGCCGCCGCCTCGAGCTGCGCATCACGGCCCAGGGGGTCGAGACGCCGGATCAGCTCCGGTGGCTGCGCGATCGGGGCTGTTCCGACGTCCAGGGCTTCCTCCTGGCCGAGCCCGCTCCCCTGGAGGAGGCGCTGGAGCAGGTGAAGGTGGTGAGCGGCCGGCTGCAGCGAGCCCTGGAGACCCTCGGCTCGGCCTCGGGCTCCCGCCCCGGCTGACCCGTCCGGCGATCGGGGCGGCTGGAACGAACCGTGCGCCGCCCCTGTTCCACAGGGTGAGCGTGGGGATGTCGAGCCCTCGTTCGTCCCGTAGATGCAGCGACCGTGACCATGACCGGGCACGAGGCGCCCGGCGAGAAGCTGGTGGAGCGAGACTGGAGCGGAACCTCATGACCTTTCCCTTCCGACGCTGGTGTCTGGCACTCCTGGCCGTGGTCACGGGAGGAGCCTTCGTCCCCGTGCTCCCGTCGACGGCCGACGCCCAGTACTTCGGCCGCAACAAGGTCCAGTACGAGGACTTCGACTTCCGGGTGCTCGAGACCGAGCACTTCGACATCTACCACTACGAGCAGGAGAGGGACGGCTCGGTGATGGCGGCCCGGATGGCGGAGCGGTGGTACGCCCGCCTCTCCCGGCTGCTGGACTACGAGCTGACGGGGCGGCAGCCGTTCGTCCTGTACGCCAGCCACCCGCACTTCCGGCAGACCACGGCGATCCCGGGGGAGATCGGTGAAAGCACCGGCGGCGTCACCGAGCCGCTGAAGCGTCGGATCGTCATGCCCATGGCCGGCCCCCTCGCCGAGACCGACCACGTGGTGGGCCACGAGCTGGTCCACGGATTCCAGTACTCCATGACCGGCGTGGACCCCAAGACGCCGCTGGCGGGAGCGCCCGCCATCTCCAACCAGCCCCTCTTCGTCGTGGAGGGCATGGCCGAGTACCTCTCGACGGGATCGCAGAGCGTGCTGACCGCCCGGTGGATGCGGGACGAGCTCATCCGGGACGATCGGGACTTTCCCACCGTGTCCGACCTGCGGAACTCCCGAAAGTTCTTCCCCTACCGCTACGGCCATTCCCTGTGGGCCTACGTCGGCGGCACCTGGGGGGACGACGCCGTGCGAAGGATCTTCCTCCAGTCGGTCCGCTCCTCTCCGGGAGCGGCGATCCGGTCGGTGCTGGGGGTGCCGCCGGACAGCCTGTCGGCGGGGTGGCGTCGGTCGCTCGAGCAGGCCTACGGGCCGGTGCTGGAGCGGACCTCCGATCCGTCGGAGTTCGGGGAGCCCTTCATCACCGAGGAGAAGGTGGGGGGAGGCACGAACCTGGGACCGGCGGTCAGCCCCGACGGTGAGCGGGTGGTCTTCCTGTCGGAGCGCAGCCGCTTCGCCTTCGAGATGTACGTGGCCGACGTCGAGACCGGGGAGGTGCTGCGGCAGCTCACCGAGACGGCCGTCGACCCCCACTACCAGAGCCTCCAGTTCGTCAACTCGGCGGGAGCCTGGGCCCCGGACAGCGAGCGCTTCGCCTTCGCCGCCGTCAGCAAGGGACAGCCCCTGCTGGTCGTCATGAACGCCCGGACGGGCGACAGGCTGCGGGAGCTCGAGCTCGACCGCTTCGGCGAGGTCTTCAATCCCACGTGGTCGCCGGACGGCGAGAGGATCGCGTTCGTGGCCAACGACGGGGGGACCCTCGACCTCTTCACCGTCGAGCTGGCGAGCGGAGCCCTGCAGCGTCTGACCAACGACGAGTACGCCGAGATCCATCCCGCCTGGTCGCCGGACGGCGGACGGATCGCCTTCGCCACCGACCGCTTCGGCACGGACCTGGGCACGCTGTCGTACGGGGACTTCCGGCTCGCTTCGGTGGACCTGTCCACGGGAGAGATCTCCGCCCTCCCCTCCTTCGAGGATGCCCGCAACTCCAACCCGCAATGGGGCCCGGACGGCACGTCCCTGTACTTCCTCTCGGACCACGGCGGCATCGCGAACGTCTACCGGGTGGAGCCGGACGCCGGCGACGCCGAGCCCGTGCCGCTGACCAACGTCAACACCGGGGTGAGCGGGATCACGGACCTGAGCCCCGCCCTCTCGGTGGCGCAGGGCTCGGGGCGCGTCGTCTTCGGCGCCGTCCGTCACGGTGACTTCAACCTGTACCGGACCGACGATCCCACGCCCGTCCCCGTGGAGGATCGGCTGGATGCCGCCGATCGGGAGCGGATCGCAGGCCTGCCGCCGTTCGAGCGGAGCGACCAGGAGCGCGTGGACGCGCTGCTGGCCAACGCGATGCTCGGGCTGCCCTCGCCGGTCACCTTCCGGACGCACGATTACAATCCCTCGCTGGGGCTCGACTACATCGCCCAACCCACGCTGGTGGCCGGGGCCTCCTCCTCCACCGGGGTCTTCATCGGTGGCGGGGCCGCCCTCTTCTTCAGCGACATGCTGGGACAGCACGCGCTGACCAACGTGCTGCAGCTCTCCATCCTGGGGGGCAACGTGGTGAACGGCGTCGGCGCCCTGGCCCAGTACGAGAACCGGGAGAGCCGGCTCCGCTGGGGCGGCATCGCCGGGCAGATGCCCCAGATCAACCAGTCGCTGCGACAGTTCGTGGCGGACGTGGACGGAGACGGGGGCGGCGAGGTCGTCCGGCAGACGCTGCGCTTCTGGCAGGTGAACCGTCGCGCGGTGGGGGTCCTCAGCTATCCGTTCACGAGCACGCTGCGGGCCGAGCTTACGGGCGGATTCCAGCGGATCGACTACGACCTGGAGACGAAGACCGAGATCTTCGCCCTCAACGGCCGGCGCCTGGACGAGCAGACGCAGGACGCGCCGGCGTGCGAGACCCCCGAGGAGTTCCAGACCACCTTCTGCGAGCCCGCGGCGCTGAACCAGGGCGTGACGTCGGTGGCGCTGGTGCACGACGCCTCCCTGGGAGGCCCCACCGGCCCGATCATGGGCAGCCGGGGTCGGCTGGAGGTCTCGCCGACGTTCGGCACGCTGAACTACTTCCAGGCCCTGGGCGACCTGCGAAGATACGTGATGCCGTTCGAGCCCCTCACGCTGGCCGGGCGGATCCTCCATCTCGGCCGGTACGGCTCCGGCGCCGACGACGGCCGGCTGGCGCAGCTGTTCATCGGGTATCCGTCCCTGGTGCGGGGCTACGACTTCCGCTCCTTCGACTTCCGGCAGTGCAACCCGAACCTGCCCATCGAGGACTGCTCCGAGTTCACCACCCTGGAACAGCTCTTCGGCACCCGGATGGCCGTGGGCAACCTGGAGGCGCGGCTCCCGCTGCTCGGGCCGCTGGGGATCCTGGGTCAGAGCGCCGCCGTGCCGCCCATCGACCTGATCGGCTTCTACGACGCCGGCGTGGCCTGGACGGCCGCCAGCAAGGCGTCGTTCCTGGACGGTCCGCGGGATCCGGTCTCCAGCGCCGGCGTCGGCCTCCGTGTGAACCTCCTGGGCTTCGCCATCGGCGAGGTGGCCTGGGTCACCCCCTTCGAGCGTCCCGACAAGGACTCCTTCGTCACCTTCAGCCTGACACCGGCCTTCTGACGTCGGACGGGTCGGGGCCCGTACCGGCCCGGCCTGAAGATTCTCCTCCCCGGCGTCGTACTGTCGGGTGAGGAGGCCGGCGACGCCTCACGAGCCCCACCCGACACAGGAGTTCTCCATGGTCCTCGATCCCGTCGAGAGCCCGTCCGTCCGCGGCCGCCGCGGCGCGGATGGATCCGATCCGTTCGATGCCCGGTGGCCAGCCCCGCTCGCGGCCCTGGCCCTCGTGGCCGCCGTGGTCGCGGCTCCGGGATCGGCCGGCGCGCAGGAGGCCGCCGGGCAGTGGTCCGGGGCGGTCCAGCCACCCGGCGCCCAGCTGGACGTCGTCGTGGACCTGGCGCCGGCCGAAGAGGGCTGGCGGGGCGTCATCGACATCCCGGCGCAGGCCGTCACCGACCGGTCCCTCTCCGACATCTCGGTGCGGGGCGATTCGGTCGTCTTCTCCATCTCCGGCGTGCCGGGCCGGCCCACCTTCCGCGGCAGGCTCACCGCCGACGGCGACAGCCTGACCGGCCAGTTCAGCCAGGCGGGACAGACCTTCCCGTTCCGGCTGGCCCGGTCGGGAGAGCCGCAGCTGGCCCCGGCGCCCCCGTCCGGGGAGGGTCTGTCCGACTTCGACGACTTCGTCGAGCGGACTATGGAAGCCTGGAGCGTGCCCGGCGCCGCCGTGGCGGTCGTCGAGGACGGTGAGGTCGTCCTATCCCGCGGCTACGGCGTCCGGAACCTCCGGACCGGCGAGCCGGTCACCCCGGAGACGGTCATGCCCATCGGCTCCTCCACCAAGGCCTTCACCGCCCTGCTCGTGGGCCTCCTCGTGGAGGAGGGGGAGCTGGCCTGGGACGAGCCCATCCGGACCTGGCTCCCGGACTTCGAGCTGCAGAGTGATTTCGCCACGAGCCGGATGACGCCGGTGGACCTGCTGACCCACCGGTCGGGGCTTCCGCGCCACGACCTGCTCTGGTACGCGTCGCCCCTCGAGCGACGGGAGCTGTACGGACGCCTGCCCCACCTCGAGCCCAGCGCCGACTTCCGTACGGCCTTCCAGTACAACAACCTGATGTACATGACCGCCGGGCTCCTGACCGGGCACGTCACCGGCTCCACCTGGGAGGCGGAGGTCCGCTCCCGGATCCTCGAGCCCCTCGGGATGGACGACACCTCCGTGGACATGGACGGCCTCACGAACGCCTCCGAGGCCGCGGTGGGCTACCGGGAGGAGGCCGGGGGAGAGGAGGGGGCGGCCGGCGACGGGAGCACCGGGGACGAGCTCGTGCCCATGGACTACCGGGAGATCGACGCGGTGGGCCCGGCCGGCTCCATCAACTCCACGGCCGAGGACATGGCGGCGTGGGTGCGGCTGCAGCTGGAGGGAGGTCAGGTCGACGGCGTCCGCGTGGCGCCCGAGGCGCTGGTCCGGGAGACCCAGGAGCCCGAGGTGGTGGTGGAGGGTGGCGTGTTCTCCACGCTGCTGAAGCAGCCGGAGATGCCCTACCTGATGTACGGCCTCGGCTGGTTCGTCCAGCCCTATCGCGGCCACCGGATGATCCACCACGGCGGCAACATCGACGGCTTCAGCGCCCTGGTGAGCTTCCTGCCGGACGAGGACCTCGGGGTCGTCGTCCTCACCAACAAGAACGCGACGAGCCTGCCCACGGTGCTGGCGCTCGGGGCGTTCGATCGCCTGCTCGACCTGGAGCCCATCGACTGGAGCGCACGGTACCAGAGCCTCCAGCGGCAGGTGGAGCAGGCCCGGGAGGCCGGGGGGGAGATCGACGAGGGCGACCGTGTCGAGGGCACGAGCCCGAGCCATCCCCTGGAGGACTACGTCGGCACCTACCGGCACCCGGGCTACGGCGAGCTCGAGATCCGCCGCGAGGGGGAGGGGCTGGTCGCACGCTATCACGGCCTCCGGATGGCCCTGGACCACTGGCACTACGACGTCTTCCGCGGAAGGCTCACCGAGCCGGTCGAGGCGGAGTTCCGGTTCCGGTTCGAGGGGAACCTCCGGGGCGACGTGGCCTCCGTACGGGTGCCCCTGGAGTCCCAGGTGTCGCCCATCGAGTTCGAGCGACAGGCGCCGGCCTCCATGCGGGACGCCGCCTTCCTCCAGCGGTTCGAGGGCCGGTACGAGCTGATGGGAATGACGGTGCGGGTCCGGACGAGGGGGGAGAGTCTCACGATGACGGTCCCGGGCCAGCCCACCTACGAGCTGGTCCCCTACCGGGACACCCGGTTCGACCTCCGGGATCGGGACGGCTACAGCGTCGAGTTCGTGGTGGAGGACGGCGCGGTCACCGGCGCGGTTCTCCGACAGCCCGGCGCCACCCTGCGGGCCGAGAAGCGAGACTGAGCCGCGTCGGCCCGCCGGTCAGCCGGCTCCCCCGTCCGCGGTCTCCCGGGCGTCCAGGTAGTCGCCCGACCGGATCTCCGACAGCGACGAGGCGTCCCGGTTGTAGAAGTAGACCCAGGCGGTGAGCGACTCGCCGTCGTCCATGTGGACGCCCACTTCCTCGCGACGATAGAGCCCTTCTCCGTCGGGGGCGCATCCCTCGTAGCGGTCCAGCACCGGGAGCGACCGGCCGGGCTCCTCCAGCCGGTAGACCTCCCCCTGCACGCGCCCGTCGTCCTCGGGCACGGCGGCCGGATAGGATCCGGCCTCGTAGAGCCGTCCGACGATCTCGCCGGCCCCCACCTTCTCGGCGTGCTCTTCCAGCAGGCCCGACACCCCGCCGGGCGCGCCTCCCTCGGAGCGCAGCGTGCCGTAGACGAAGAGGTGATCGGTCACGGAATCGGCCCTCCGGAATCGAACCTGCTCGCTTCGTCGCGCCGTCATGCCGGCGCCAGTACCGTGCCGCGCGAGCGCGGCATCGGGCCCGGGCCGGGAGCCCGCCGACCGGACAGGGGACCGAAGCGATGACGGGGACCTCTGACGTGCCGGACGACCTCCATCCCTGGGACGTGTCCCCCGGGGAGGCGCGGGAGATCCAGCTCCGGCTGGCCGGGCGCGTGGAGCGCGCGCCGCCCGCCGGATTCTCGCCCCGCCTGGTGGCCGGCGCCGACCTGTCGGTGGGCCGGGGGGAGACGAGGGGTCACGCCGCGCTGGTGTCGGTGGAGCTGCCGTCCCTCGAGACCGTGGAGGTGGCCACCGCGTCCGCCCCGGTGACCTTCCCCTACGTGGCGGGCCTCCTCTCCTTCCGGGAGATGCCGCCCCTGCTGCGGGCCTGGGAGCGGCTGGAGCGACGGCCCGACGTCGTCCTCTTCGACGCCCACGGCCTGGCCCACCCGCGCCGGTTCGGCCTCGCCTGCCACGGCGGGGTGTGGCTGGACGTGCCGGCGGTGGGATGCGCCAAATCGGTGCTGGTCGGAGACCACCGGGAGCCGGATCGGTCGAAGGGGGCCCGCAGCCCGCTCCGCCACGAGGGGGAGGTCGTCGGCACCGCGCTCCGCACCCGGGACGACGTCCGTCCGGTCTTCGTGTCCGTGGGGCATCGCATGGACCTCGGGACGGCCGAGGACCTGGTGCTCCGGGTGAGCCCCCGCTACCGGATCCCCGAGCCGATCCGCCGGGCGGATCGGAAGGTCGGCGAGATGCGCCGGGAGGCGCTCTAGCTGCGGGACGGCGACCCGGGAGGGGGGCGTATCCCTCCGTCGGGCGCGCCCGAGGCCCGGCGCCGGATCATCCCTCCCGTCGGAGGTCCTCCAGCGAGTATTCCGTCTCCCGCCACTCGATGCTGCCGGTGGCCAGCGCCTTCAACGCCGAGCGCCACCCGATGAAGGCCATCAGGGCCGACGTCACCGGCAGCAGGAAGCCGTGCCAGGGCGAGTGGCCGTAGAAGCGCGCGTTGTCCGCGTAGACGGCCGCCAGGACCCCCAGCACGGCGGCGTTGGTCCACCGGACGGCCCCCTCGGTCACCACCAGGGCGACGCCCGGCCAGGTCAGGAAGAGGAGCAGGCCCGCCGTGGCCACCGACACCCTCAGCACGCTGTAGCCGGCCACCGAGAAGGCGTTCTTGTCCAGCCCCCGCACGAGATCGCCGAGGCTCGAGTACCACTCCACCGAGAGCATGTCGCCGCCCAGGACGGCGGCCTGGCGGTAGCCGGAACGCTTCAGCAGCCGACCCAGCTTGAGGTCGTCGGCGGGCCGCAGGGCGATGGGGTCGTGGCCCCCGACGTCGCGGTAGGCCTCGGCCCGGACCAGGTTGAAGGCGCCGGTGCCGACGTAGCGATCGCTGTCGGGGTCCCGGGCCCGCCAGGGTCGGAAGTGCAGCCCGAACAGCATCTTGAACGTGCCGGTCGCCGCCTCCAGCAGGGCGCCGGGCATCTCCAGGTCCGGGATGACGGTGATGTGGTCCAGCCGGCGGCGGTCCACGTACACGACGGCCCGCCGGAGGGTGTCCGGCCGCATCATCACGTCCGCGTCGGTGAAGAGCAGGAGGTCGCCCCTCGCCACCTCCGCGCCGCGCTGGAGGGCGTGGTTCTTCCCCAGCCAGCCGTCGGGCAGGTCGTCCACGTGGAGCACCTTCATGCGGTCGTGCTCCCGGGCCAGCCGCTCGAGGATCTCTCCCGTCCCGTCGGTGGACCGATCGTCCACCGCCACGATCTCCATGGGCCGGTAGTCCTGGGCCAGCACCGTGCGGAGCGCCGGCTCCAGCTTGCCCGCTTCGTTCCGGGCCGGCACGACGACCGACAGGAGGGGCAGCTCCTCCTCCCCTGGCATCGGCTCGTCCCGCAGGAACTCCAGCCTGCGGTTGCCCACCGCCAGCCACACGCCCAGCCCGGCCCACCCGACGAGGGTTACCGTGGCCAGCAGGAGGGTGGGGTCGCGCAGGAGGCCGGTCATATGAAGCGCGACTCCGAGGTCGGCTCCACCTCCTCGCGCTCCTTCTGGGTGGAGCGCCAGTAGTGCTCGAGCCGCCCCCCCCGGTCCTCGTCGTCCCACCGGTCCAGGATGTCCATGACCGCGTAGTGGGGCGAGATGTGAAAGTGGTCCTCGCCGACGAAGTCGCCCAGGCCCGACCGCTCGACCACGTCCCGCACCGGCCCGGTGAGCCCGGTAAAGTGCATCTCGATGCCCCACGTTCGCAGGGTTCCCACCACCTCCTCGATGGCCTCCACCGCGGTCGAGTCCAGGTAGTTGATGCTGATGCCGTCCAGGATCACCGCCCGGATCTCCCGGTCCTCCTCACGGCTCTTCTCCAGCACGAAGTCACGAAAGAACTTCGCGTTGAAGAACGAGAAGCCCGCCTCCACCCGGAGGATCAGGATCCCCGGGATCAGCCCGGCCTCCCGGAAGCGCTCCAGGCTGCGGAAGTCCCGGGTGGACGGGAGGTGGCCCAGCTCCGCCACGTACGGGCGGCTCAGCCGGTAGAGGATCTTGATCACCGCAGCCGCCACGCCGATGAGGACGCCCTCGGCGATGCCCACGCCCAGCACCGAGAAGAAGGTGACCAGGGCCACCAGCCCGTCGCTGGGCTTGGTCCGCCACAATCGGCCGATCTCCTTCATGTCGATGAGGCCCACCGCAGCCACGATGATGATGGCGGCCAGGGCCGGCATGGGGAGGAACCGGAAGAGGGGCGTGAAGAAGAGCAGCGTCAGGACGATGACGGCGGCTGCCACCACGTTGGCCAGGGCGCTCCGGGCGCCGGCCTGCTCGTTGACCGCCGTCCGGGAGAAGCTGCCCGCCACCGGGAGCCCACGGAAGAGGCTGCCGAGCAGATTCGCCGCCCCGACGGCCACCAGCTCCCGGTTCGGCTCGATGCTGTAGCGGTAACGGGCCGAGAACACGCGGCCGAGGGACACGGTGGACATGAAGATCACCAGGGCCAGCGCCACCACCGTGGGCCACAGCTCCTCCATGGTGGAGAGGTCCAGGTCGGGCAGCGCCATCCCCGGCAGACCCGACGGAACCTCGCCGAGAAGCGGGACGCCGGCCTCGCCGAGCCCGAACCACCAGGCCGCGGCCGTGGCCAGCAGCAGCACCGTCAGCTCCGAGGGGAAGAGCGGCTTCCATCGGCGCAGCCCCACCAACGCGAGGAGGCAACCGGCCCCCAGCCCCGTGGACAGGTAGCTCACCTGGCCCAGCCTCTGGTAGGTCTCCGACGCCACGACGCCCACGAACTGCGATCGGGGCAGGTCCAGCCCCAGGAAGTTGCCCGTCTGGCTCACCAGGATGATCAGCGCCGCCGCGGCCGTGAAGCCCGCGATCACGGGGCGCGACAGGAGGTTCGCCAGGAACCCCATCCGGGCCAGGCCCATGGCCACCTGCACGAGGCCCACCAGGGCCGCCATGACGACGGCCAGCCCCACGTACTCCGGGCTCCCGGGCTCGGCCAGCGGCGTGAGACCCGCCGCCACGATGACCATGATGGCCGCGTTCACCCCGACGGCCAGGTGGCGCGAGCTGCCGAAGAGGGGATAGACGAGGAGGGGGACGACGGAGGCGTAGAGGCCGTAGATCGGCGGCACCCCGGCGAGCACCGCGTAGGCCATCCCCTGGGGGATGAGCATGACACCCACGGTGAGGCCGGCCCGGACGTCCCACCGGGCGTGGTCCACCCGGTAGTCGGGCAGCCACTCGAGGATCGGCAGGACCCGGCGTCCCCACTCGGTCACGCGGCTCACGGTTCGGCTCGTCGTCTACCTTTCGGCGGGCTCGTCTCCCCCGTGCGCCGGAGGCGCTCCCGGCGAATCTGTCCCGGGGCCGGCCGCGTCGCCACCGCCCGGGCCGCAGCGCGGATCCCCGACACCGGGGCCGCCGGCCGGATCATCCGCGCGGTCGGCGGCGACCTGCCCGTACGGCGACGACGTCACGTACACGGCGCTGCCGCCGAAGTCCCGCACGAGCCGGAAGTCCCGCCCGGCCCGGCCGCCGAGGACGTCGCCGGGGGCCCCGCTCCCGTGCCGGCGGTTCACCACGATCCACAGGCAGGCGCCGGGCTCCGGGACGTCGTTCACCCGCTGCCGGTCGATCCCCATGCGCGAGAAGTAGTACTCCAGGGGAGCGTCGGACGGGATCGGGGCCCGGACCGCGTCGCCGGGCCCCATCCGCCCGGCCAGGAGCGCGGCCACCCGGTCGCCCGCCGGCAGGCTGCCCGTGAGCCCCCACGACGTCACGGGATCGGCCCGCAGCAGGTGGACGCCGCCGGCCAGGAGCACGGCGAGCGCCACGCCGGCGACCCCCCGGCCCCCGCGGAGGGCCGGCTCCCTACGGCTTCCCCCGCCCTCGGCGCCCCGTCGGCGGTCGACCACCTCCGACAGGGTCCCCACCAGCTGCCCGAGGCCGGCGGCGGCGAAGACGGCCGCGGCGGGGAAAAGGTAGAGCCACACCCGGGCGAAGGGCGTGCGTCGGGTGGCCACCAGCACGAGGCCCGAGCCGAGGAGCGCCGCCGGGAGAAGCGAAGGTGGACGTCCCCTCGCCCCCGCGAGGCGGCCCGCCGCCGCCACCGCCACGCCCAGGCCGAGGAGAACAGCGAGCCAGGCGGGCAGCCCGTGCGCCCACTCCCGGAGCACCGAGGTCAGGAACCCCGGTACCTCGACCAGGAACTCGGCGAGGGGGTCGGGGGCCACGAAGCGGTTGACCGCGATGCTGCGCCAGCCCGACCGGTGGAGGACGGGTGCATACAGCAGCGCCGTCATCCCCCCGGCGCCGACGGCTGCGGCCGCCAGCCCGGCGAGGCGTCCCGTCAGCGATCGGGGCGCCTCTCCCTCGCGCGCCGGCCAGAGGAGCCAGATCCCCACGGCCACCGCCGGGTACAGCGCCGCCGGCATCGTCCAGCCGGCCAGGGCCGCCGTCACGGCGAAGACCGCCCACAGGAGGGGCGACGACCGGCGGCGGAGCTCCGACGCCAGCAGCGCCAGCGCCAGGAAGGCGAGCGCGACGATCGCGTAGCCCCGGGCGTTGGTCGAGAAGAGCACGAGGACGGGGGAGACCGCCACGAGGGCCGCCGCCAGCAGGCCGACCGAAGCGCCGTGCAGCCGGCGGCCCAGCGCCCAGGTCGCCGGCACCGTCAGCACCCCCGCCAGGTACGCCGGGAGCCGCAGGGCCCGGACGCCGGGACCCACGAGGTCGGTGGTGAAGTGCGCCAGGAGCGTATGGAAGAGGTGGTTGTTCGGCAGGTCGTAGAGGGAGAGCGCCTCCGGCAGCGGCCGCGACGCGTACTCCAGCCACGTCACCGCCTCGTCGTAGCGGATCGGCTGGCCCAGCCAGTGCCAGCGGAGCGCGGCCGCCACCACCACGACGGCGACGAGCACCACGGCCTCCTCGGGGCGCCCGGGCGCGCGAGCCGGGGCGTCCCGCCCCTGAGTTCGACTTCCCATCCTCCAGGTCCTACCCCTGGCAGTCGCGGCGAGCCCGGACGGGGCGGGCCGAGGCGCCCGCCCGCGAGATCATGCTGGAGTGGTAGGGGGGCGGCGCGGCCGAGCGTCCGCCCCCTCAGCCGAGCGTCCCGCCGGCCGTGCCGCCGGGCGCCCCGGCCTCAGCCGGCGCCGTTCCCCAGACGCTCCTTCATCCACTCGATCTGGCCGCCGGCGAGCAGGACGTCCACCTGCCGCCCCGAGAGCTCGTGGCGGGCCGTGTAGGTCTCGCCCTTCGAGGTGTTCTCCACCCGGACGGTGCCGTCGCCGTTCCTCAGCGTCTCGTGGACGTCGGTGACCCGGAGGACGTCCCCCTCCTCGATGCGGCCGTAGTCGCCCGGGTCGTCGAAGGTCAGGGGCAGCACCGCGAAGTTCACCAGGTTCTGCCAGTGGATCCGGGCGTAGTCCCTGGCCACCACCAGGCGCAGGCCCAGGTAGCGGGGAGCCAGGGCCGCGTGCTCCCGGCTGGAGCCCTGCCCGTAGTTCTTGCCTCCGATCACCGCGTGCCCTCCCTCGTCCCGGACGGCCATGGCCTTGTCGTAGTAGTCGGGATCCACCACGTCGAAGGAGAACCTGGCGATCTCGGGGATGTTGCTCCGGTAGGGGAGCACCTCCGTGCCGGCACGCAGGATCTCGTCGGTGGAGATGTCGTCCTCGGCCACGAAGTTGACCGGGACCTCGAGCTCGTCGGGCACCGGCTCGATGACGGGCAGCGATACGATGTTCGGGCCCTTCCGCAGCTCCACCTTCCGCGATTCCTCGGGCGGGGGAGGCGGGCTGAGGCTGTCCGTGTTGACGATCGGGTCGTCGGGGTCCTCCACGTCGGGATAGGCCATCCCGAAGCGATCCTCCAGGGTGCGGGGATCGGTGATCTCCCCGGTGAGGGCCGACGCCGTGGCCGTCTCGGGGCTGCACAGGAAGACCCGGTCCTCCTTCGTCCCCGACCGGTCCGGGAAGTTCCGCGGCACGGTCCGGAGGCTGTTGGTGTCGCTGGCAGGGGCCTGCCCCATGCCGATGCAGCCATTGCACCCCGCCTGGTGGATGCGCGCGCCGGAGTGGATGAGGTTCAGCAGGTGGCCGTCCCGGTCCAGGTTCTCCAGGATCTGGCGGGAGGTCGGGTTCACGTCGAAGGAGACGCCCTCGTCCACCTGCCGCCCCCGGACCATCTCGGCGCACACGGCGAAGTCCCGGTAGCCGGGGTTGGCCGAGGAGCCGACGTAGGCCTGGGAGAGGGACTCGCCGGCCACCTCGGTGACCGGGACCACGTTGCCGGGGCTCGACGGCAGCGCGATCAGGGGCTCCAGCTCCGAGAGGTCGATCTCCTCGTGCACGTCGTAGCCGGCGTCCTCGTCGGCCACGATCTCCGACCAGTCCTCCTCGCGCCCCTGGCCCCGGAGGAACCGCTTCACCTCCCGGTCGGACGGGAAGACCGTCGTCGTGGCGCCCAGCTCCGTCCCCATGTTGGCGATGACGTGCCGGTCCATGCAGGAGAGGGCGTCCAGGCCGGGACCGTAGTACTCGATGATCCGCCCCACGGCCCCGTCCACGTCGTGGCGGCGCAGCATCTCCAGGATGACGTCCTTGGCGCTCACCCAGTCCGGGAGCTCGCCGGTGAGGCGGACGCCCCAGATCTCCGGCATCTTGAAGTAGTACGGCTCGCCGGCCATGGCCATGGCCACGTCCATGCCGCCGGAGCCGATGGCCAGCATGCCGATGGCTCCGGCCGCCGGCGTATGGCTGTCCGAACCCACCAGCGTCTTCCCCGGCACCCCGAAGCGCTCCTGGTGGACCGGGTGACTCACGCCGTTGCCCGGGCGGCTGTACCAGGCGCCGAACCGCTTGCAGGCGCTCTGGAGGAAGAAGTGGTCGTCGGGGTTCTTGTTGTCCTCCTGGATCAGGTTGTGGTCGACGTACTGCGCCGACAGCTCGGTCTTCACCCGGTCCAGCTCCATGGCCTCCAGCTCCAGCATGACCAGGGTGCCGGTGGCGTCCTGGGTGAGGCTCTGGTCGATGCGGATGGCGATCTCCTGGCCGGGGACCATCTCCCCCTCCACCAGGTGCGACTCGATGAGCTTCTCGGCGACGTTGCGGCCCACGGTGTCTCCCTCTGTATGTCGTTGCATCGCTGGCTTTTCGACGACGGCCCGGTGCCCGGATTCCCGGGGCCGGGCCCTCCCCAGCGGGGCGCACGTTTCGTACCGGCGCACGCCCCAAGGGCGCCGGCCGGCCGGGTTCCTAGGGTCCTCCCGTCCCGTCGCCGTCCTCCTCCTGCTTCTCCTCCTCCTCGACGTCCGGCCGCTCCGGCGCCGTCCAGGCCTCGTCCCCCCGGACCCACCTCTGGAACCAGCGCAGCTCCTCCACCAGCCGCGTCCGCTGGTGACGGGGCTCCCGGATGCCGTGGCCCTCCCGGGGGAAGAGGACGTACCGGTTGGGGACCTCGAAGTGACGGAGCGCCTGATGGAAGTTCATGGACTGGCCCGGCGTGTCGACCCGGTCCTCCGCCCCGTGGAAGAGGATCGTGGGCGTGGAGATCTCGTCCATGTGGGTGAACGAGGAGCGCTCCCGCCACACGTCGGCGTTGGACCAGGGGTCGCCGCCCAGGTACCAGCGGACGACGTCGAAGTGGAAGCCGACACCGAACTCGCTGACCCAGTCGGCGACCATGGCCCCCAGGCTGGCCGCCCGGAAGCGGTCCGTGCGGGTGAGGGTCCAGCCCCCCAGGATGCCACCGTAGCTCCAGCCCTTCACCGCCAGCGAGTCCTCGTGGGCGACGCCGTGCGCCACGGCGCTGTCCACCCCCGCCTCGAGGTCACGGTAGTCGCCCCCGCCGATGTCCTCCATGTTGCCCCGGAGGAAGGCGTCGCCGTAGCCACTGGACCCCCGCACGTTGGGCTGCAGGACGGCATATCCGTGGGCGGCCAGCACCTGGGCGTCCGAGTCGAAGGAGCGGCCGAACACGCCCGCCGGCCCACCGTGGATCTCCAGCACCATCGCGCCCGGCTCCCGCCAGCTGGCCGCGCGGACGTCGGACCCGGTGGCGGGCGGCCGGTAGAGGAGACCCTCGATCTCCGTGCCGTCGAAGCTGGTCCAGCGGACGATCTCGGGCTCGGCCAGCGCCTTCGCCTCCACCTCCGGGTTCGCCTCGGTGAGGCGGGCGGCGTCCCCGCCTCCCCCGCGGTCGGGGGCCGGCAGCCGGACGTCCCCGAGAGGGGCCACGTACAGGTCGCCCGGCCGGACCGGCGACTCGAAGGCGAAGGCGACCCGGTCGGCCCCGGCGTCGACGCTGAACGAGCCGACCCTCCCGCCGAGCGACGCCAGGCGCTCCACCCGGTCCGTGGCCACATCCAGCCGATGGAGGTCTGCGTCGGTGCCCCGCTGGGCCGTGAACACCAGGCTCTCGCCGTCCGGCGTCCAGCGGACGTCGCCGATCGCTCCCCGGAAGTCCGCCGCCAGCTGGCGCGTCGTGCCGTCGGAGGGATCCATCAGGTAGAGGTTGCCCTGATCCAGACGCCACCGCTCCCGGTCGGGCGCCATGAAGGCCAGCCGGGACCCGTCCGGCGCCCACGCGAGGTTCGACTCCGGCGCCCGGTTGTCCGTCAGGTCGCGGACCTCCCCGCTCTCCACGTCCAGCAGGGCGATCTCGGCCCGGTGTCCCTCGTTGCGATGGTTCTCGGTGCGGTAGGTGAACGCCAGCCGGCGCCCGTCGGGCGCGACGTCGAAGTCGCCGAGGATGCGCTCCCCCTCGGTGAGGGGGCGGGCCTCCCCCGAATCGGGGACCGCCGGGACCCACCACAGGTTGGACCAGTCGCCCCGTGTCTGCCCGTTGGGGCCCTCGTTCACGAAGACGGCGTCGTAGCCCTTCTCCCGCCGCTCCTCCTCCTCGTCGGTCAGGCTGTCGTCGGCCACGAAGAAGATCCGGCGGCCGTCGGGGCCCCAGGCGTACTCTCCGACCGAGGTGGGGTGGGACGTGAGCTGGCGCGCCTCGCCCCCGCCGGTGGGGAGCAGGAAGAGCTGACGCGCCTCGTCGTTCCCGCCGTCCCGTCCGGCCCGGCGGAGGAAGGCCACCCACCGGCCATCGGGCGACCACCGCGGATCGGCGTCCCCTTCCTGTCCGGTGAACGGCCGGGGGTTCGAGCCGTCCGCCTCCACGGCCCAGATGCGGCTCTCGCGCTCGTTGGCCTCCCAGTCCAGCTCGGAGCGGGAATAGAGGACGAGCGAGCCGTCGGGCGAGATCCGCGGGTCGCCCACCCGGACCATCCCGACGGCGTCGTCCACCGTGAACAGCCGGCTTCCGTCCTCGCCGGACGGGGCGGGGGTCTGGGCGTCGGTGCCCTGGAGCGGGAGCAGCGCGGCCGCGGCGATCGCGGCGAGCAGGGGAACGGGTCGCATGGCGTTCGCTCGTTCGAGGTCGGGAAGTCGTCGCGTACGGCGCCTCCGGCGGACGCGCCGGCAGGCGAATGTGGGGGGCGTCGGGTGCGCGGGGAAAGGTCGGGCCCGGGGGACCTCCCGGAGGTTCTCCGGCCGGAGGGCCCCCGACCGACCCCGTCGCCCCGGCCGCGGGAACGTCTCAGTCGGCGCCGGGCCTCCCGGCGTCGGTCCATTCCCGGTAGGCGTCCTCGGCCGCCTCGCCGAAGGAGGGCCAGCGCGGCGACCACCCGAGGTCGGCCGACCGCCGCGCCGTCAGCCGCTGGTCGAGGCAGAGGGCGTCGGCCACGGGACCCAGCTCCTCCCGGGCCTCCTCCAGCGGGACGGTCCGCACCCGTCCCCCGGCGCCGGCGGCCTCCGAGGCGGCCCGGGCGGCCGTCGCCGCCGGCAGCGGAAGGTCGTCCACGCCGTGGAAGATCCCGGAGGCCTCCTCCTCCCCCACCCGGAGGTAGAGCCGACCCAGGTCCTCCCGGTGGACGAAGGACCAGTGCTGCTCCCCGTCGCACGGGATCTCCGCGGCCCCCTCGTCCTCGGCGGTAGCGAAGAGCCGGGACGTGAGCCCGCCCTCGCCGCCGTAGACGATGCCGGGCCGGATCACCGCCGTGGCGAAGCCGCCCCCCTCGCCCGCCTCCAGGCAGATCTCCTCGTGACGGGGACGCCAGGCGACCACGTCGGCGGGCCCGTCCAGGGGCTCCGACTCGTCGACCGTCGCGCCGCCGGTGTCGCCCAGGACCCAGCAGCCCGAGGTGTAGATCACCAGCCGGGGCCGGTCGCCGATCCGGGCGGCGTCCAGCAGGGCGTCCAGGGCCGTGCGGTCCGAGCCGATGGGATCCCGCTCCTCCTGGAAGGCGCAGTGGATCAGGACGTCGTGCTCGGCCGCCTTCCCACGGTAGCTGGCGGGGATGGTCATGTCGCCGTAGACGGGCTCCCCCCCCAGCTCGTCGGTGAGGAGAGAGGACTTCTCGGCCGACCGCAGCAGGCCGGTGACCTGGTGGCCCGACCCGGCCAGCGCCCGGGCCACCGCCTGGCCCACGTATCCCGTGGCTCCCGTCAGGAAAACCTTCACGTCGCCTCCTCCACGTCCTTCTCCGTCTCCGTCTCCACGTCCGGGCCCTCGCCAAGGGCCCGGAGAACCGCGCTCCGGACCCGCTCGACCGGCTGGGCCCCCGACACGAGCTCGGCCTCCTCCAGTCCCTCCGCCGCCGGGACCACGAAGAGGGCCGGGACGCCGTCCACGCCCCTCTCCCTGGCCTCCACCTGGTCCTCGAGCACCTTCTCCGCGTACCGCTCCTCCTCGAGGGCCCGCCGGAGCTCCTCGCGATGGAGGCCGACCGCCGCGGCGACGTCCAGGAGAACGTCGACGTCGCCCAGGTCCCGCCCATCCCGGAAGAACGCTCGGAAGAGGGCCCGGTGCATCGCCTCGAAGCGCCCGCGATCACGCGCGAACTCGGCGGCCTCCAGCGCCCGCCGGCTGCGGGGCTGGACCGGCGGGCGCTCCAGCTCCACGTCCCGTTCCCGCGCCAGGGGACGCACGGCCCGACGCCAGACGTCGGTGAGGTACTCGCTCTCCGGGTCCAGCGTCGGGACCGGCTCGGGACGCAGCTCGAAGGCCCGCCACTCCACGTCCACCCGGTCGCCGAACTCCTCGCGGATGTCGTCCAGCACCGGCGTCTCCAGGTAGCAGAAGGGGCAGACGTAGTCGCTCCACACCACCACGCGGGCTTCGGGCTGCCGTGTCATCCGCCTCCGGTCGACCTCCGTGCCGTCCGTCTCCGAGCGGTCTCCATGTCGTCCTTCTCCGGCCGACTTCCGTCGCGCCGTCCCGACGGGTCCCGCGGACCGCACGTCCGCCCACCCTGCCGACGGCGACGCCCGGCCCGTAATGTTGCAAGAGCAGGTCCACATGAGGAGAGAGGCAGGGCGACATGGGGAGTCCGACGCGAAGGACGGGGGACGAGCCCGTGGCCGGGACATCCGCGAGCAGGCTCCGCCGGGCTCGTCCCGGCGGGCGCCGTGGCCGGTGAGCGACCGTGGTCCCCTCGCCTCCCTCCTCGTGGCGGCCGGCGTGGCGTCCCTGCTGCTGGGCGGGCTGCTGGTGACGGCGTCGGTCTTCCCCGGGCTGGTGGCGCGGCACGTGGCCCCGCTCGCGCTCTACGTGCCCGGACCCGGTCCCCTCGCCGGCACCGCGCCGGCCGACCATGGCCTGGCCCGGGGCGAGGAGATCCGTCTCACGACGTCGGACGGCGTCACGCTCCACGGCTGGTGGGTCCCGGCCGCCGGCACCGAGCCCTGCGGCACGGTGCTCTTCTTCCACGGCAACGCCGGCTCCCTCGTGGGGCGCGCCTTCATCGCCCGGCGGCTGGCGGACGCGGGCTTCCACGCCCTGCTGGTGGACTACCGCGGCTACGGCCGAAGCGAGGGAAGCCCCCACGAGGAGGGGCTCTACCGCGACGCCCGGGCGGCCTGGCGGCACGCCGTGAAGGAACGGGGAACGTCCCGGGGCCGGACGGCTCTCGCCGGCCACTCCCTGGGCGCGGCGGTGGCGGCACGGCTGGCCTCGGAGCAGGGGGAGCGGGTGGGAGCCGTCGTGCTCACCGGCGCCTTCACCAGCGTGCCGGAGCTGGCCGCCGAGACCTACCGGTGGCTTCCGGACGCCGTCTTTCGCGACTGGCCGACCAACCGCTTCGAGACGATCCGGCGGGTGGGTGCGATCCGCGCGCCGCTGCTCGTGGCCCGCGGCGGGATGGACCGGCTGGTCCCCCACCGCCAGACGCGCCGGGTGTACGAGGCCGCAGGGAGCGGCGCTCGGTGGCTGGAGGCGCCCGGGGCCGGCCACAACGACCTGTGGGACGATCGGGCCTTCTGGTCCCGCCTGGTGCCGTTCCTGGAGGATGCGCTGGGCTGCCGGGGCTGAGGCGCCCGTCTCCGTAGACGACCCGACCGCTCCCGGACCGTCGGCGATCACCCCGCCGGCGGCGTCGATTCGCCGGCCCGTTTCGAGCCTCCGTCCGAGGTCGCGTCCCTAGCCGGGGTCCGCCCCCGCCGGCACCCGGGGGCCCAGCCGTACCTCGTCCGGTGTGACGTCGCACCGGCGGGCGAGGACCCGGACACCGGCCGCCCGCGCGGCGGCCAGGGCCGCCGCGAACTCGGGATCGATCTCCCCGGCCGCCACGACGCGGTCCACGTCGGAGCGCTGGGCCACGAAGAGGACGGCCGCCTCCCACCCGTCCCGCCGCGCCAGTTCGGTGAGCTCGCGGACGTGCCGGGTCCCGCGGGCCGTGACCGCGTCGGGGAAGCGGCCCTCCCCGTCGACGACCAGGCTGACGCTCTTCACCTCCAGGGCCAGGTGCCGGTCGTCGGGCGCCCTCAGCACGAAGTCGATGCGCGAGCCGCCGAGGGCCACCTCCCGGCCCTCCGGCTCCCAGCCGGCGAGCTCGTCGAGGCGACCGGCTCGCAGCGCCGCGTCCACGAGCCGGTTGGGGAGGGTCGTGTCCAGGGAGACCCAACCGTCGCCGGCGGGTGTCTCGACCAGCACGGCCGTCCAGGAGGTCTTCCGGCCCTCCCCCTCAGCCGGGCGGAGCCGGAGCCGCCGACCCGGCACCATGAGCTCCTCCATGCGGCCGGGGTTGGGCATGTGGGCGTCCACCATCCCGTCGGCCTCGGGCACCGGATCGTCCCCCCCGCCGGGCCCGCCGGACGCCTCCCCGGATCGGCGGCACCGGACCAGGAAGCGGTTGGGCCGCCCCACCAGCCGGGCGCCGGCCAGGGGGCCGTCCAGGGACACGGCCGGCGCCTCGCCGGAGGGACCGGCGGTCTCCCTTCCGGTCACGCCGGCCCCCGGGACGCTTTTCCGGATCGGCGGTCCCGCCTACCTTGCGCCCCGCCATGCCCCCGCCGCCCGATCCCGCCGACACCCCGTTCGTCCGCCGCCTTCGCCGGGACACCCCCCTGGTGGCGGCCGAGCTTCGTCCCCCGCCGGCGGACCTCTCGGGCACCGACAGCATGGACAGCTGGATCGACCTCCACCACGCCATGCGCCGCCTCTCCCGGCGGTCGACCCCGGTCTTCCTGACGGACGACGCCGTGGGCGAGCGGGAGGAGCAGAACCTCCGTCACCTCACCACCAACCTGGCCGGCGAGCTGGACGCGTCGATCATGGCCCCCTTCCTGACGTGCAAGCACAGCCTCGAGTACTGCCTCATGTACGCCGCCCGGGCGGCGTCCGCCGGCGTCCAGGCCATGGTCGTGGTCGGGGGCGACACCTCCGTGGGCCCGCCCAGGTGCGTGGACCACGCCTACCAGCTGCGGCGGCGGATCCGGGACCGCGTGCCCGGCCTGTCGCTGGGCGGCTGGGCCAATCCGCACCGGGACGCGGCCGAGCAGGTAGGCTACCTCCTCGAGGACGACTTCACCGGCGAATTCTTCCTCACCCAGGTGGTCTCCCATCATCAGCTGGACCGGGTGGAGGCCTTCCTCGAGGAGGCCCGCCGCCGGGATCTGCCCTGGCCGGGAGTCTTCGGCGTCTTCTACTATCGCAGCGCCAACCCCGACACCCTGGAGAAGCTCTCCCGCTTCTTCCCCGTCCCCGCCGAGGAGATCACACGGGAGTTCGAGCGCGGCGACGCCCCCGAGGAGATCTGCGCCCGCACCGTCCGGGCCCTCCGGGAGATGGGCGTGGAGCGGATCTACCTCAGCAACCTCGGCTTCCGCCGCGCCCCGGACCGGCTGGAGCGCGTCCTGGAGGTCCTCGACGACGGGAGCTGAAGCCGTCGCGCACCGGCGGCGACCGGTAGGGACCGACGGCCAGCAGGGACCGCCGGCGGCCGGCCCCTGCCGACGCCGCGCCGGAACGCTACGGCTCGGCCACCGGCACGGGAGCGGCCCGGCCCTCCCGGGACCCGTCGCCCAGCTGGCCGGCGTCGTTCCGGCCCCAGCAGAGCGCGCTCCCGTCCCCGGTGACGCCGCAGCTGTGGCCGTGGCCGGCGCTCACCCGCGCCCAGGCCCGGTCGCCGGCCACGGGCACCGGGAGCCCCTCGATCTCCGTCGTCTCCCCCGTGCCCAGCTGGCCGTCGGCGCCCTCGCCCCAGCACCGTGCTCCCTGCCCCTCGGTGGCGCCGCAGACGTGGAACCCGCCGGCGTCCAGCTGGACGAAGGTGGCCTCCGGATCCACCCGGATCGGCACGAGGGCGTCCAGGAGGACTCCGTTTCCGATCTGGCCCTCCGTCCCCCGCCCCCAGCAGTGGGCCGGCGCCAGGAGACAGCTGTTCCGGAGGCCGGCCGTCAGCGCTTCCGCCCCCTGGATCGTCACGAGGGAGGGCGCCGTCCGGGCCAGGCGCGAGCCGTCGCCCAGCTGGCCGTGGGCGTTGCCGCCCCAGCACAGGACGTTGAACAGACCGTCCAGGGCACAGGTGTGGAACCCGCCGGCGGCGACCCGGATGTAGCCCACGCCCACCCTCTGTGGCGTCGTCGTCGTCCCGCCCAACCCTCCGACACCCAGCTGACCGGCCTCGTTCGACCCCCAGCAGTAGAGGCGGGTCTCGTCGGTCACCCCGCAGGTGTGGCTCCCACCGGCGGACACGCCGGCGAAGGTGAGCCCCGGGGCCGCCCGGACCGGCTGTCGGGCGCAGTCCAGCCGATCGCCCTCCACCGTGCAGCTCCCCGACGTCGGGGTGCCGAGCTGCCCCCGGCCGTTCCGACCCCAGCACCAGGCCTCCCCCCGGGGGGTGAGGCCGCAGGCGTGATGGCGGCCCACGGCCAGGCTGTCGTAGGTCCGATCGCCGACGACCCGGACGGGTCGGTCGGCCGCCCCCTCCGAGCCGCCGTCCCCCACGGCGCCGGCGGCGCGCGCACCCCAGCAGAACGCCCGACCCTCCCGGCTCAGGCCGCAGGTGTACCCGTCGCCGGCCTCGACGACGCGCCAGCGGACCGGGGCGGGCTCGCCGTTCCCTGGCTCCTCGTCCGGCTCGGACGGCACGCCGTCCACGCAGCCCCCCGCGGCGAGGACCAGGGCGACGGCCAGGGAGAGGGGTCTGAGGGCGCCGGGGTGCCGTACACGGCCGGCGTCTCCTCTCCGGCCGGGGCGACCCGGATGGGCCCCGGGCCCCGGGAGGGCCCGGGTGAGGAACGTCAGCACGGGCCCCCCCGGCCATCCCGCCGGTCCGGAGGCTTCAGCCCTCCCTGCCTCGGCCCTCCCCGAGGTCCGCCTTCACCACCCCGTCCTCCACCACCACCTCGTACGTCCGCACGCCGCAGGGGGCGATGTCGTCCAGCGACTCGCCGGTGGTGACGTCGAACTCCGCGAAGTGCCAGGGGCAGCTCACCGTGCTGCCGAACACCATCCCCTGGCCCAGCGGTCCTCCCTCGTGGGTGCATTCGTTCTGGATCGCGTAGAAGTCGCCCTCGATGTTGAATACGGCGATCTCCCGTTCCCCGACCTGTACCGCCTTGCCCTCCCCGGGGTTCAGTTCCGAGACGCCGCAGAGCCGAACCAGCTTGCCGATCGTCGCCTCCTCGACCGTCGTGTCCGTCGACGTGTCCGTCGACGTTTCAGCCGCTCGTGGGGTCGTCCCGGGAGGCGGGCGTGTCCGGTGCCGGCCCCTCCATCACCCGCACCTCCCGGATGGAGTCCAGCTCGGGATATTCCTCCGCCAGATACTCGTTTCCGTCCTCCAGGATCCTGGCCTGGGAGGGCCCCTCGCCCCGCGGCGGTCCGTCCCCGTAGCCCGCGTGGAGGGAGTCGACGTTGGACATCCCCCCGACGACCTCGCCCACCGGGGCGAAGCCCATGCCGTCCAGCCGCTCGTTGTCGGCCAGGTTGAAGAAGAGCTGCGTGGTCCGTGTGTCGTTCCCGGCGCTGGCGAACGTCAGCGTCCCCCGCGTGTTGCTCCGCCGCGCCGAGTCGTCGGGGATCGGGTGGGCCCGCCAGACGCGGTCGACCTCGGGCCGGCCCGACAGGCCGAACTGGGCCACGAACCCCTCCACGACCCGGAAGAAGCGTCCGCCCTCGAAGAAGCCGTGCCGGGCCAGGTTGTACAGGCGGTCCGCCCCCCGGGGAGCCCAGGAGCGGTGCACCTCCACGGTCACCGGCCCCTGGCTGGTCACCAAGACCACGCGGTAGACGTCCGGCGCCCTCCGGGTCATCTGCTCGCTGTCCGGACGGAGGAGCGGATCGTCGTCGGAGGCGGAGGTGTCGGCAGCCTCCTCCCCGCCGCACCCGGCGGCCACCAGGAGCAGGGGCAGGAGCAGGGGCAGGAGCAGGACGCAGGGCGACGCTCGTCGCATGGGCCTTTCCTCGGTCTGGGGTGGTACGCGGAGACGGACGTCGGGGACCGGCGGAACTTTCCGTCTCACGGCCCGCGGGACAACCCCGATGGGAGCCGGTTCAGCCCGACCCCGGCCCCGTCGAACCCTCGGGCCCCTCCAGCGGCGGCGCCCCGGCCGCCCCCCCGACCCTCTCCTCCCCCCGCCGGTAGACGCGCCAGGTCGGGTAGGCGATCTCCATCCCGTCGTCCCCCTCCACCTCGCGCAGGAACGCCCGGGTGATGTGGTCCTCGGCACCCCGGCGCTGGCGGATGTGGGTCAGGTACCGGAGGATGAGCAGGATGCCCGAGTCCTCGGCCCGGACGTAGACGATGGGCGTCAGGGGGCCGTGCTTGAAGGCGAAGCGGCGCTCCATCTCCCGGAACCCCCGCTCGGCTCCCTCGGCCAGCTCCTCATGGACCTCCCGGCCGAGCGACTCCAGCAGCTCGACGGCCCGCTCCCAGTCGCTCTCGTAGGTGAGGAGGTAGCTCGACTCGTGCCAGACGTGGAGCGAAAAGGCCGGCGACAGGAGGACGGGCTCGCTCACGAACCGGGCGTTGGGGATGTTGGCGATCCGGCCGCTGGACTGGCGGCCCTGCACCAGGTTGCCCACCTCCAGGAGGGTCGTCTTCATGAAGCCGATGTCGATGACCTCCCCGACCACGCCGCCCACCTCGACCCGCGAGCCGGGCGTGACCTCGGAGCGGGCCGTCAGGTAGAACCAGCCGACGGCGTTCTTGGCCGTGTCCTGGAGGGCCACGGCGGCCCCGGCGGCCAGGATGCCCAGCACCGCGGTGATCTGGAGGGAGCTCCCCGCCAGCATGACCAGCCCCACGAGGAGGACGACGAAGACGCCGGCGTACCCCACGGCCTTGCGCACCCGGTGGCGGCGGTTGACGTCCTCGATCTCCCGGTCCACCCAGCGGCGGAGGAGCCGGACCACGGCGGCCACCACGAGGGCCAGCCCCAGCCAGACGGCCACCTCCACCAGCGCCGACGTGGTGAGGCGAGCGGGGAGCTCCGCCAGCCAGTCGGCAGCCCGCTGGGGGTTCATCGCTCCCGCCCCTCCCGGGCCTCCCGGACCATGCGCGCCACGTCCTCCAGAAGCTCCGGGGCGTCGAACACCACGCCGCCCCGGATCGTCCAGCGCACCCCGCCGACCCGACGGACCTCACCGGCGTCGCGGTCCAACCGCACGGCGCCGGTGCCGTAGAGCACCTTGAAGTCCTCCACGGGGTTGGCCGGCACCAGCACCAGGTCGGCACGTCGGCCCGGGCGGATCGTGCCGAAGTCCGGCGTCCGGCCTGCCGGCTCGCTCAGGGCCCGGGCGCCGCACAGCGTCGCGGACCGGATCGCCTCCAGCGGGTGGAAGCCCGCCTCCTGGAGGAGCTCCAGCTCCCGCACGAAGCCGAAGCCGTAGACCTTGTAGATGTAGCCCGAGTCGGACCCGGTGCACACCCGGCCGCCACGGTCCTTGTATCCGTCCAGGAAGCGCATCCAGCGCCGGAAGTTCCGCTTCCAGGCGATCTCGTCGGCGGTGCGCCACCGGTACCAGTACGAGCCGTGGCTCTCGGGATCCGGCTGGAAGAAATCCCACAGGCCGGGCAGCGTGTACCGCTCGTGCCATTCCGCCTCCCGGGCCCGCATCACGTCCCGGTTGGCCTCGTAGATGGTCAGCGTCGGCGTGAGGACCAGCCCCAGCTCCAGCAGCGAGTCGCGCACCGTCGCCCAGCGCTCGCTCCCCGGCCCGGCGGCCTGCCGCCAGAGCCGGCCGGCCTCCCGGAAGCGGTCGTACTCGTCGGCGTAATCGTAATCCAGCGGGTAGTCCTGCACGGTCCGGTCGTCGAAGAGGGCCTCCGGGAGCCCGTACCAGTGCTCCAGCGTCGTGAGGCCCGCCGACGCGGCGTCCAGGGCGTCCAGCTGGGCCACGCCCATCTGGGTGAGGTGGGCCGCCACGCCGAGCCCGTGTCGGCCCGCCTCGTCGAGGACCGCCCGGGCCACGGCCGGGTCGTAGGTGTCCCGGATCTTCACCCCGTCCGCGTCCCGATCCGCCAGCCAGCGGACCCAGGCCCGCCCCTCCTCCGGGGTGTCCACGGATCCCCGGTCCCAGCCGGCGCCCACCGAGGCGTAGGCGAACAGCCGGGGCGCCGGGATCTCGTTCCGGCGGCTCCGCTCCCGGATCTCCAGCGTCCAGTCCAGTCCGCTCCCCGACCCCGGATCCCGGACCGTGGTGACGCCGTGGGCCAGCCACAGCTTCCAGACGTAGGAGACGGGGGTCCAGGCGCGATCCCCGTGCAGGTGACCGTGGAGGTCCACGAACCCCGGCAGGAGCCACATGCCCCTCGCGTCGATCACCCGGGTGTCCGATCCGGCCTCCGCCCGCCCGGTGGCCTCCTCGGGCATGTCCGGCGCCGAGACGACCCGGACGTCGGCGATCCGGTCGCCCTCGACCACGACGTCCACGGGCCCCCGGGGCGGGGCCCCGCTGCCGTCCACCAGGGTCGCCCCGCGGATCACCAGCCGCTCGTAGGGACCCTCGCCCCGGGCCAGCACGGTGTCGGCGCCTCCCACGGAGGCCGGTCGCTCCACCACGACCGTCTCCGGCGGGTCACCGGCGGCGTCCTGCGCCGCCAGCCAGCCGGGGGCGGCCGCCAGCACGAAGACGAGCAGGCCGGCCACGAGCGGGCGGGGGGCGCCAGCCGCGGACGCCCGGGGGGCGGGGGCCGCGGGGGTCGCCACTCCGCCGGGCCTTCGCCGACGGGTGCCCCGCGGGCCGGGAGATGTGCTGGCGAGCTCGGTCATGGAGGATCGCTCCTGGCTGAGGGTCGCTCGGGACGGAGGGCGGCCGCGTCGGATCCGGCTACAGTTTGCCGCGCGGGAGCCGGCGGCACAAACCCGGGCAGAAACGCCCCGCCGGCCCGAGGGTATCCCCTCCCCGCCTGCGCCCGACGCGCTCTCGTCCGGCGCGACGCCTCGCACGAAACAGGAGGAACAGCTTGACCGACGCCGCATCGACCGGATCGCCGGCGGCCGACGATCGGCCCCGTTCCGGCGAATCGGACCCACCGGTCTCGGACTCCCCGGAGGCCTACGACGCCATCGAGGACGCCCTGCTGGACCTGTGGAACGTCGTCGACGACCTGTCCCGCATTCGCCCTCCCGCCAAATACTACCGGGTCACGATCTTCGGGTCGTCCCGCATGCGGGAGGGGGACCCGCTCTACGACGACGTCCGGCGGCTGGCCCGGGAGCTGGCCACCCTGGGCTGCGACATCGTCACCGGCGGCGGGCCCGGCCTCATGCAGGCGGCCAACGAGGGGGAGTCGCTCGGCGACACCGACGGGAACACCCGGTCCTACGGCCTCAACATCGACGTGCCGCACGAACAGGAGGCCAACCCGTTCGTCGACAAGGCCTACATGCACCGGACCTTCTTCTCCCGGCTCCACCACTTCGTGCGGCTCTCCAACTCCTTCGTGGTGGTCCCGGGGGGCATCGGCACGACGCTGGAAGCCCTGATGATCTGGCAGCTCTGCCAGGTGCGCCACGTCCACGACCTGCCCCTCGTCCTCGTCGGCGACATGTGGGAGGAGCTGGTGGCCTGGGCCGAGCGGCACATGGTGGGGGACGGCCGCCGGCTGGCCGACGATGAGGACCTGGAGATCCCCCGGTGCGTCGCGACGGTGGACGAGGCCGTGGAGATCGTGCGCGCCGACCGGGAGGCCTGGCTGCAGCGCTCCGACTGAGCGTCCCGCGCCGTTCCCCGCCGCGACCGTTGGCGGCCCCGCCCCCCCGACCTTCGGGGAGACCCGCCGCCGCCGAGCGGCGCGCCCCGCCGGTGCCCTGAAACTCGCCGCGCCGCCGTCTCGTCGTATCGGGTGACGGTCGGAGAGGAGGACCCGGGCAACCCTTCGGGCCTCGGATCCGTCCAAGGAGCAGAAGAGACAGAAAGCCGGGCGCCCGACGATCGGCGTCCGGCAGCGGCGATCCCGCCGGTGCGCGGCACCCTCCTGTGGCAAGGAACGGCGAGCGGCCTCACGGCCCGACCCGACGACCGCGTGCCGGCGGTTCTTCTTTGCCGGCCCGTCAGGCCGGCGTGGAAGCCGTCCCCGCCGTCTCCACCTCCAGCCGCGACTCCACCTCAGCCACCGACCGCTTCACCCGCAGCAGGCTGTCCGGGTTCAGGGACATCGAGTCGATGCCCGCCTCCACCAGGAACTCGGCGAAGTCGGGATGGTCGCTGGGCGCCTGCCCGCAGATGCCGACCTTGGTGCCCGTCCGGTGGGCGGCGTCGATGACCCGGCGGAGCGACCGCTTCACCGCCTCGTCCCGCTCGTCGAACAGGTAGGCCAGGTCCCCGGAGTCGCGGTCGACCCCCAGGGTGAGCTGGGTCAGGTCGTTGCTCCCGATGGAGAAGCCGTCGAACCGCTCGGCGAACTCCTCCGCCAGGATCACGTTGGACGGGACCTCGCACATCATGTAGACCTCCAGCCCGTCCTCACCCCGTCGGAGCCCGTTCTCGGCCAGCACCTCCAGCACCCGGTCGGCCTCGGCCAGCGTCCGGCAGAAGGGGATCATGATGAGGACGTTGTCCAGGCCCAGCTCCTCCCGGACCCGGCGGATGGCGGCGCACTCCAGGGCGAACCCCTCCCGGTAGCGGTCGCTGTAGTAGCGGGCCGCGCCGCGGAAGCCGAGCATCGGATTGGACTCCGGTGTCTCGAAGGCCCGGCCCCCGATGAGGTCGGCGTACTCGTTGGTCTTGAAGTCGCTCATCCGGACGATGACGGGATCCGGATGGTGGACGCAGGCGATCTTGGCGATCCCCCGGGCCAGGTGGTCCACGAAGTACTCCGTCTTGTCCTCGTAGCCCCGGGTGAGCTCGGCGATCTCCTCCTTCGCCACCTCGTCGTCCAGCTCGTCGTACCGGACCAGGGCCATGGGATGGATCCGGATCCGGTTGCCGATGATGAACTCCATGCGGGCCAGCCCCACGCCGTCGGTGGGCAGGCGCCACCAGCGGAAGGCCGCGGCCGGGCTGCCCACGTTGAGCATGAGACGGGTCCGGGTCTCCGGCACGTCCTCCAGGTCCACGTCCACCTCGTCGAACTCGAGCAGGCCCCGGAACACGTGGCCCTCGTCGCCCTCGGCACAGGAGATCGTGACCTCCTCGCCGGTCTCCAGCACCTCGGTGCCGTTGCCCGTGCCCACGATGGCCGGGATGCCCAGCTCGCGGCTCACGATGGCGGCGTGGCAGGTCCGGCCGCCGGTGTCGGTGACGATGCCCGCCACCCGCTTCATGACGGGCACCCAGTCCGGGTCCGTCATCCGCGTGACCAGGATGGCGCCGTCCTCCACCTGGTCGGCGTCGGCCACGTCCAGGACACGGTTGACCCGGCCGGCCGCCACCGCCTCGCCGACGCTGAGCCCGGCGACCAGCTGCTCGCCCTCGCCCAGCAGCCGGTAGCTCTTGATGGAGCCCGCCTCCCGCTGGGACTGCACGGTCTCCGGTCGGGCCTGCACGATGAA
Source organism: uncultured Gemmatimonadota bacterium (assembly GCA_964607465.1). Classification (GTDB taxonomy): domain Bacteria; phylum Gemmatimonadota; class Gemmatimonadetes; order Palauibacterales; family Palauibacteraceae; genus CAYVFM01. The sequence goes on from CAZSKS010000001.1 coordinate 160,534, forward strand.
GAGCTCGCCGGTCTCCCCGTCCTTGGCCCACTCGACGTCCATCGGGGTCCCGTAATAGTCCTCGATGGTGCCGGTCCAGCGGGCGAGCTGCAGGATCTCCTCGTCCGACAGGACGTACGTCCCACGCTCGCCCTCGTGCGTGTAGTAGCTCTGCGACCCGCCGTGGGCGCCGGAGACGTAGATCTCCTTCCGCTCCTTCTCGCCCATCGTCTTCTCCACGATGGGGACCACGCCCTCCCGGTCCAGGAAGGGCTTGTAGACGGTGTACTGGTCCGGGGTCACCCGCCCCTTCACCACGTTCTCGCCCAGGCCCCAGGCGGCGTTGATCATGACCGCATCGGGGAAGCCGCTCTCGGTGTCCAGCGAGAAGGCCACGCCGGCGCTGGCCTTGTCGGCCCGGACCATCTTCTGGACGCCCACCGAGATGGCCACCTCCATGTGCCGGAAGCCCTTCTCGACCCGGTAGGAGATGGCGCGGTCCGTGAACAGCGAGGCGTAGCAGCGTCGGCAGCGCTCCATGAGCTCCGCCTCGCCGATGATGTTGAGGTAGGACTCCTGCTGGCCGGCGAAGCTGGCATGGGGAAGGTCCTCGGCCGTGGCGCTGCTCCGGACGGCCACGTCGGCTTCCTCCATCTCGTAGCGCCGGCTCAGCTCGGCGTAGGCGGAGCGGATCTCCTCGGCGATCTCCTCCGGGATCCACGCCCGCCGGATCGCCTTCCGGATGGCCCGGCCCACCGTCTCCAGGGGCTCGGCGCCGTCCCGGAGGTCGTGGAGGTGGTCCACCAGGGGCTCCCGCAGGTCGTTGGACTCGATGAACCGCCAGTAGGCCTCGGACGTGACGGCGAAGCCGTCCGGCACCTGGATGCCCCGCTCCTTCAGGTTGGAGAACATCTCCCCCAGCGAGGCGTTCTTGCCCCCCACCAGGGCGACGTCGTCGTTTCGGATCTGGTCGAACCACCGGATGTAGCGATAGTCGCCGGGCATGGCTTCCCCTGCGTCGAGCTTCGTCCCGTGCGCGGAGCGCGCTGATGCCTCCAATAGTAGGCGCAAGGGAAGGGCCATGCAGCCCGGCGGGACAGGCGAGCGGGGAACAGCCCGGCCCGTTCTGTAGAACGGCGGGGCGTGGGCTTACAGCCTCCGGGGCGGTGGAGGTGAACCCGGCCCGGGGGATGTGGTGGGGCCGCCACACCCGCCCCGGGCCCGGGAGACGGAGGTCAGGAGGAGCGTCGGGGGGTCAGAGGACGAGGATCCCGCGCCCCGGGACCGGGGGCGGAGCGGGGCGCGGCGCTCCCCGGACCTCCCCCACGGCCGGCGCCGCGGGCCGGGCCGCGGGTTCCGGGGACGGTCCGACCGTGCGTACCGCCGGGGGGGACGGCACGCTCCACCGGAGCCCCGGAGCGGCCCCGGGCCGGAAAGCCGCGCCCGGGTCCGCTCCCTGCTCCTCCCGCTCGGGCAGCTCGACGGTCATGCTCCGCTCCTCGCCGCGGCGGATCACCGTGACCGTGGTCGGGCCGGCCTCGGCGCCGTGGACGGCCCCGATCAGGTCGCCCACGTCCGAGATCGCCTCGCCGCCGAAGGAGACGATGACGTCTCCGGCCCGGAGGCCCGCCGCCGCGGCCGGTGAGTCCTCCCGTACGGAGGACACCAGCACGCCGCCGCGGTCGCCCACGCCGAAGTATTCCGCCAGCTGGTCGCCGAGCGACTCCAGGCGGACGCCCAGGCGCGGCCCGTGATCGACGTGGAAGCGGAAGGCCCCGCTGCCCCGCAGGCCGTCCAGCCGGCCCATGTGCTCGTGGAGCCGCTCCATGGCCTCCCCCCGTCTCTCGTGGGCCTGCTCCATGCGCTTCCGGATGCGCTCCATCCGCTCCTCGGAGAGCCCCTCGGGGAGGTCGTCGAGGTCGTGGAGCTCCATGTGCCGCATCCCGGGCATCCCGTGGAACGAGAACCCGCGCCCCTCCCGCTGGCGGATCGTCACGTCGAGCGATCGCGGCGAGCCGTCCCGAACGAGCCGGAGCTCAACCTCGCGGCCCGGGGGGGTTTCCCGCACCAGGCGGACGAGCTCGGCCACGCTGCGGACCGTCTCCCCGTCGAAGCCGACGATGACGTCGTCCTCCCGCAGGCCGGCCTCGGCCGCGGGGGATCCGTCGCCCACCCCCAGGACCCGCGCGCCGCGCAGCTCGTCCAGACCCAGGGAATCCGCCACGGCGCGGTCCACGTCCTCCACGCGCACGCCGAGCCATCCGCGCTGGCCGGGCGCGACGAACAGGTTGTCGTCCCCGTGGCGGATGGTGACGGTCCGGATCCTCTCGCGCTCCGCGTCTTCCTGCTGCTCCGTGTCGTCCTCCTGCGCTGTCGCCGACTCCGGCGCCACGATCAGCGCGGCCGGCATCACGACCAGCGCGGCCAGCGCCACGATGAACACGGACATGGATGATCTCTTCATCGGAATCTCCTTCTTCCTGGCTTCGGCGGGGCCCGGCCGGGGTCCGGATCCGGACCGCCACGGCGGTCTCCTGGCTTCCGGAGTTGGGACAGGCGGGGCCGACGGGGAGTTGCC
>CAZSKS010000001.1:163190-223462 GCA_964607465.1 uncultured Gemmatimonadota bacterium
CGCGGCACCGCGGGCGTCAGCCGGTCGGGACCACCACGCGGAGAGCGCCCGGGAGGACCCGGAAGGAGGCGTCACCGCTGCCCAGCGGCTGGCCATCGCCGTTGAAAGGCATCGGGTCCTCCGCCCGGATCTCGATGCTCCGGCCGCGCCGCCAGACGACACCCGCCGCGTCGAGGTGGCGGCCGACCAGCAGGCGCGCGACGGTCAGGGGCACGCGGACCGGCACGTCGCCGCGGAGCGCCACCAGATCGAGCCGGCCGTCGTCCACTTCGGCGCTGGGCGCCACCGGGATCCCGCCCCCCAGGAGCCGGCCGTTGGCCACCACGACGGCCAGCACGTCCGCCGGCGCGGGCGCCTCGCCGTCCACGATCAGCCGGGCCCGGTGGCGGCGCAGGGACGGCAGGCCCGCCAGGGCCGCGCGCAGGTAGACGAGACCGCCCCACCGCCGCCGAAGATCCGGCGTGACCCGGTCGGCGACGTCCCCGGCGAACCCGCCGATGGCGAAGTTCACGAGGTGGCGCTCCCGATCCCCGCAGCGCGCCCGGACCAGGTCCACCGTGCGGATCCGCCCCCGGGCGAGGACCCGCAGGGCGTCGTGGGGGTCCAGCGGCACCCCGAGCGTCCGGGCCAGGTCGTTCCCCGTCCCCAGGGGCACGACGGCCACCGCCGGCTCGGGCATGGCGCCGTCGGCCGGCATCAGGCCGTCGACCGCCTCCTGGACCGTGCCGTCCCCTCCGGCCACCACGATGACCGACCGCCCCTCCCGCGCCGCTTCGGCCGCCAGCTCCCCGGCGTGTCCGGGCGCCCTCGTGCGCCGGATCACGCTCCCCGGCAGGGCCAGCAGGTCGTCGACGACGCACGGGTAGCGCTGGACCCGTCCGGCCGTCGGGTTGAGGATGACGCAGGGGGATCGGACCCGGACGTCCTCCGTCACCCGGCCCTCGCCCCGGGGATCCTCGGCCCTCGTCGCGGGGATCCTCAGCCCTCGCTGCCGGGATTGTGGACGAGGAGGGGACCCTCCGATCCCCGCAGCACCTTGTCGGCCACGCTGCCCAGCACCATCCGCTTCACGCCCCCCTCCCCCCGGGTGGCCATGGCGATCACGTCGGCGGCCAGCCGGTCACGCGCCTCGAGGAGCGCGGCCGGAACGGACGGACCCTTGACCACCTCCACGTCGACCCGGTGGCCGGCCTCCCGCAGCTTCGCCGCGCGCCGCTCCAGGTGGCCCCGGGCCGTCTCCTCCATGGCTTCCGCCGCCTCGGGGTCGACGCCGTCGGGCAGGTCGCCGTAGCCGTACCCGGGGAGCATGACGGGCTGGACCACCCGGACCAGCGTGAACCGTGCCCCGTACAGCTCGCCGACGCTCGTGGCGGGCTCCAGCACCCGCACGGCCACGCTGGAGCCGTCCAGGGGAACGAGCACGTGCTCCAGGTCGGGGGCCGCGCTCCGTTCGGGCGCCCCGTTCGCCTCCGGACCTTCCGTCCGGACCAGGAAGAGGGGCACGCTGCAGGATCGGATGAGCTCGTCGGCCACGCTTCCGAGCCAGAAGCGGCTGAAGCCTCCCCGGCCGTGGGTCGACATCACGACGAGGTCCGCCCGCTCCTCGGCTCGACGCAGCAGGGTCTCCCCCACGTCTCCCTCCCCGAACTCCGTCTCGACTGCGGGGTGCTCTCGGCGCACCTCCTCCGCCGCGCGGGACAGCTCCTCCCGTTCGCGCTCTTCCAGCTCCCGGTCCGCCTCGACCAGGGAGGCCGGCGCCTCCCCGGGGTCCGCGGCCGGGAAGCCGCGGTGGATCCGGACCAGGAGCAGGGTGGCGTCCGCCCGCCGGGCCAGGGAGATGGCCCGGGGGACCGCCTGCCGTGCGAACTCCGATCCGTCCAGCGGGACCATGATCGTGTCGAGCATCAGCCTCTCCCGTCGGTTCATGAGGATCTCGCGAGGACGTCGCGCCAGGCGCCCGGAGCCGTGAAGAACACGCCGGCGCGATGCACGGGGTCCCCGGTGATCGCCTCCCAGCTCCTGCGGTACGCCTCCAGCTGGGGACCGTACGCGGCGGCCAGCCGGTCCAGCTCCCCGTCCGCGGCGCCGCGCCGGGTCTTGTAGTCGACCAGCACCCATCCGTCGGCGTCCCGGAACGCCAGGTCCACGACGCCACGGTGCAGCGTCCCGATCCCGCCCCCCTCCCCGTCCTCCGCTTCCGTCCAGCGCCCCAGGGGCACCTCGCAGAGGACGGGATCGGCCCCGGCCAGGCGCGGCCAGAACCAGCTCTCCCGGACGCGGTCGGCGGCGCCCAACAGCTCCTCCGTCCACGCCGGGATCCGCTCCGGAGCCAGGCCCTCCCGCTCCAGGAGCAAGCGGGCCGTGGACCGCGGCGCCTCCACGCGTCCCTCGATCGTACGGCGGAGGAAGGCGTGCGCCGCGACGCCGAAGGCACGGGCCTCCGGCGGGTCGACGTGTCCCTCCGGCGCGACCGCTCCCGTCGCGCCCGCCGGCTCGTCCGCCGCGGCGTCCTCGAGCTCCTCCGACGGGCGGACGATCCGGTAGCCGTCCCGTGAGGCCGAGGCCCACCCTCGCTCCAGGGACGCGGCGTCCGGCGGCGGGCCCGCGTCGCCCGGGGCCTCCGGCGCCGCCGCGTCCTCCGGCGCCGGCTCCTCCAGCTCCGGGACCTCCTCCAGCGCGGGATACAGCCGCGTCCAGGGGCCCTTGCCCTCGTTGGCCGGATACTGGCTCACCACCAGGAGGTCCCGCGCCCGGGTGGCGGCCACGTAGAGCAGGCGGTCCTCCTCGGCGGCCTTGTAGCGCCCCTCCCGCTCCTCCAGCTCCTCCCAGCCCGCGGGCAGCGCCAGCGGGCGACCCGTGCGGCTCCACCGGGAGGGGCGGAACGCCGGAAAGTGGCCCCGCGGCCGGTCCCCGTCCACCCGCTCGATGTGGGAGGTCACGCTCGGGTTCGACCGCTTCAGGGGATCGGCCAGGAAGACGATCCGGCCCTGGAGGCCCTTCGCCCGGTGGACGTTCATCACCCGGACCACGTCCTCCCGTCCCGTCTCCAGCACCATCTCGTCCACCTCGCCACCCTCCCCGTCGGCCAGGCTCCGCAGCTCGTCCAGCACCCGGGCGACCTCCCATCCCTCCGACTCCCAGCCGCGGACGAGCGACAGGACCCGGTACAGGCTGCCGGCCCGCGAGGAGCCCGCCTCCCGTCCGGCCGCCTCGGCCAGCAGCCCCGTGCGGTCCAGGAGCTCGGACAGGGCGGCCGAGGGCGGACGGGAGAGAAGGAGGTCGTAGGCCGCCTTCAGGGCGTCGAACGCCGCCCGGAAGCGGTCCGCCTCCGGCACCGACGGCAGGTCGGCGCCCCCGGCGTGGGCGCGGTAGCTCCAGCGGCCGCCCGCCCTCCGGAACCGATACAGGGCGTCGTCGCTCAGGCCCACCAGGGGCCCCCGCAGGTACGCGACCAGCGCCAGGCCGTCCTCGGGATGGAGCGCCGCCTCGGCCATGCCCAGGAGCCCTTCCAGCTCCTCGGAGTCGGAGACGGCGCCGCCGCCGGAGACCTCGTAGGGGAGCCCCATCCCCTCCAGGGCCCGGGCGTACAGGGACAGGTGAGCCCGCTGGCGGAGAAGGACCAGGACGTCCCCGGGCCCCACCGGCGCCAGGCCCGCGGTCGGGCCCGTCCCGTCCACCGCCGCCCGGATCCAGCGCGCGATCCGCCCGGCGTCCTCGCGCGCCACCGGCCGGGCCGAATCGTAGGGCACTTTGTCGTGGAGCAGCTTCCGGACCCGCACGCGGCCGCCCTCGTCGTCCCGGTGGGGGGCCAGGGCGGCGAAGGGGGGCTGGACGTCCTCGTCGTGATCCTCGAAGACCGGCTCCAGCGCCTCGTTCAGCCACGCCACCAGCGGCTCCAGCGACCGGAAGCTCGTCGTGAGGGTCACCACCTCGCCGCCTCCCCGCCGCACCCGCTCCCGGACGAAGCGATAGACGTCGATGTCCGCCCGCCGAAAGCGATAGATCGACTGCTTGGGATCGCCCACCAGGAACAGGCTGCCGGGCCGGGGGGTCAGCCGCCGCCAGTCGTCCTCCTCCCAGTCCTCGCCCGTCAGCAGGAAAAGGATCTCGGCCTGCAGGGGGTCGGTGTCCTGGAACTCGTCCACCAGCAGGCGGGGATAGCGCTCGGCGAAATGGGCGCGCACCTCCGGGTGGGAGCGGAGCATCTCCGCCGTGCGGAGCAGCAGGTCCTGGAAGTTCAGCGTTCCCCGGCGTCGGCGCAGGTCCCGGTAGCGCTCGACGGCAGGCCGCACGAAGTCCAGCGCCACCGGATAGCAGTGCTCCCGCCAGGCCCGCAGCGGCGCCTCCACCGCCTCCGGGGCCAGCTCCGCGAAGGCCGCCTGGACCTCCTTCCCGACGCTCCGGTCGCCCCACAGCTTCTGGATGACGCCGGTCCCCGAAGCGAAGATCTCCAGGAAGCGGGCCCGGTCGGCGGGGTCGTCCAGCGGGCGGGTCCGGAGGAAGCTCCGGGCGGCGAAGAGGGAACGCTGCAGGCCGTCGTGGCGACCCTCCACCGCCTCCTCCGGCACCCGGTCCAGGGCCCGGCCCACGAACCGGCGGAGCCGCGCCGCCGGCTCCTCCAGGTCGGGCGCCGGCCCCCGCTCCCGCGGGACCTCGACCTCGGGATAGTCGCACAGCCGGCGGTAGGTCGGCAGCAGGTCCTCGGGATCGATCCCCCGGGCCTCCAGCGCCCGGAGCCGCCCGGAGGGCCCCTCGCTCTCCCGGTCCACGTGGTCGTCCCAGGCCTCCCGACGGAGCTGCTCCTCCTCCCTGGGGTCGACCTCGCGGAAGCCCGGATCCACGCCCGCCTCCACGGGCCGCTCCCGCAGGAGCCGGGCGCAGAAGGCGTGGATCGTGCCGGCGAAGGCGCGCTCGAACCGGTCCAGGGCCCGCCGGATCCGCTCCCGCTCGGCGGCGTGGACCGCGGGGTCCAGGGTCCCGTGGGCCCGCTCCAGCCGCGTCAGGAGCCGTCCCCGGAGCTCGCCGGCCGCCTTCCGGGTGAAGGTGACGGCCGCCACCTCGTCGATCCGGCAGCGTCCCCCGGCCACCAGCGCCACGATGCGGCCGACCAGCGCGTGCGTCTTGCCCGCCCCCGCGGCGGCCTCCACCACCAGGTTCCGGTCCAGCTCGCCGACGATGCGGGCCCGGGCCACCGCGTCGGCCAGGCCCGTGGCGGCCTCCGTCTCCCACGGCGGAAGGGTGGCTTCAGCCATCGGCCCACCTCCGGAGCCGACGGACCTCCTCGGCGACGGCACCGTCGCCGGCCGCCGCGGGCTCCGGCAGCGCCTCCACCTTCCGGGCCGCCTGCCCGGCCCGCCGCTCGGCCCCGCCGCAGACGGTCGCGTAGTCGCACCACCGGCAGGCGGACGCGTCGGTCGCGTGCGGGAAGAGGCCCGCGGCCACGAGGTCCAGGCGGCGCGCCAGCAGGTCGGCCAGCCGCTCCGTGCGCTCCCCGTCCACCGGGTAGTCCATCCGCTCGCCGTGGCCTCGCTCCCCCGGGAACAGGTAACCCGATCGCCGCACCTCCCCCTCCCGGCCGGCCCGCGCCAGGAGGACCTCCAGGGCCCGGCCGTACAGGAGCCACTGGAGGCGTCCGTCGGCCAGCGGATCCGTGCGGCTGTAGCCCGACGGCGAGCCGGTCTTGTAGTCCCACACCCGGTAGCCCCCCGCGTCCAGCCGGTCGACCCGATCGATGGAGCCCCGCAGCCGGAGGGGGCCGGCCTCGCCCAGCGCCAGCTCCACCGGCTCCGGGCTGTCGAGCTCCCCCTCGCCCCGGCGTCCCCCCGACCGGCCGAAGCGCACCTCGAAGCCCACCGGCGCGGCCTCGCCCGCCCGGTCGTCCTCGTCCCGGAGGAAGATGCCGGCCGTCGTCCGGATCTCCCGCGCCTCCCGCCGGAAGGCCCCCTCGGTGGGGGGCGGCACGCGGTCCCGCCACGCCTCGAGGAGCCGGTCCACCTGGCGTCGCATGAGCGGACGGTGACGGTCGGCGTCGGGACGCTCGCCCCGGGCGGCCACCTCCTCCGTGAAGGCGTGGAACAGCTCGTGGAGGAGGCTGCCCCGCTCCAGCGGCGTGAGCCACCGCCCGGGCTCGTAGGCCAGCTCCTCCACCGGCTCCAGGCCCAGCACGTGCCGCAGGAAGTACCGGAAGGGGCTCGCCACCAGCGTTTCCAGCCGCGAGGCCGAGACCACCTCCCCCGAGCGCCGCGGGTCCAGCTCGTCCGCCCCGGCCTCGACGCGTCCGTCGTGGACGGTGAACTCCGGCCGCTCGCGGTGCTCCTCGGCCTCCCGGCCCCGGGCGAGCGGTGGATGGGCCGACCGCACCCGCGCCAGGTAGCCGTCCGTGCCCCGGTCCGGCCGGGCCAGCCAGGCCTCGGAGGGGCTCGCGGCTGCGCTCGTCCCCGCCGGCACGAAGGAGGTGGGCGGGCCCAGCGCCTCCAGGCAGGCCTCGAAGCCGGCGTCGGGATCCCCGCTCCGCACCCGCCAGCCCTGCAGGAAGGCCGAGCCGGGATAGAGCTCGCGGTCGTCGGCCACCTCCCGCACCGAGGCCAGCAGCGTGACGCGACCGTCGGCCTCGCCCAGCGCCCGGGCCAGGTCGTACTGCCGCTCCGACGGCCGGCGGCCCGCCGCGGGGAGGCGGCCCGAGAGGGCCTCGCGCTCCCGGTCCAGGAGGATCGGGTCCTCCACCCCCGTCCCCGGGAAGCTGCCCTCGTCCAGCCCCACCACGAAGAGGTGGGGGCGGCCGGAGAAGGCCGCCTCCTCCACCGGCGCCGCGTGGAGGCAGCCGGGCCGCGGGCCGGACCGACTGATGGGGTGGAGCTCCATCTCGTCACGGAGGAGACGGACCGCCCGGGACCGCGGCATCGTCCGGCGGACCTCCCCGGCCACCTGCTCCAGCCGGCGCTCCAGGCTCTCGTGGGCCGGCGGCTCGAGCCGCCCGTGCCTTGCCGCCAGCCTCCGCAGGAAGCGGACGCTCCGCCCGGCCACCTCCCCGACCGGCACGTACCCCTCCGGCGGGACCAGCTCCCACAGCAAGCCGTCGGCGGGATGGAGGAGGCGGCCCAGCTCCCCGATCCGCTCCAGCTTTCGGCGCACGCCGCCGGTCGCCTCCCCCTCCTCCTCTCGCCGCTCCAGGCGGGCCCGGGTGCGCCGCTCCAGGCGGTCCAGGGCCTCGCCGTACCGGCGGCGGCCCCGGCCCACCTTCGCCTCCCTCAGCAGGGCGGCCGCCTGGGTCGGCAGCAGCGACAGCTCCGCCCCGGCGCGGCGGAAGTCCAGCAGGCCGGAGCGCATCATCCGGCGCAGGAGGCGGTCGTCGTGCTCCTCCAGGATCCAGTCGTAGAACAGCCGGAGCGCCTGCCCCGGCCGGGTCAGGGTCACGGGGAGGCCCTCGGCGAAGGTGCACTCGAAGCCGAAGCGCTCCGCCTCGGAAGCGAGCAGGGAGCGGTAGCGCTGGCCGTCGGTGTAGGCCACCTCGACCCGGTCCAGCGGGATCCCCTCCTCCAGGACGCGCCGCAGGACCGCGCGCACCTCGTTCTCGGCCCCCAGGGCCAGCTCCAGGTCCAGCTCGCCGGTCGCCCCCGCCGGCAGCCGGCGGGCCCGGAACAGCAGGCCGGCCCGATGGGGGAGCGCACGACCCTCCGCTTCCGGGGGTGGAGCCGTCCCGGGGGCGGCCGCCTCGCCATCACCCGGCGTCCCGGCCGTCGGCACCTCCACCGGACGGAAGCCCGCCAGCCGCCGCCTCGCCCGGTCGGGGCCGGGCTCCACCCCCCGGTCGCCGTCCCAGCCCAGCAGCCCCTTCTCGCCCGCCGGCCAGGCCTCCAGCAGCTCGGCCTCCAGCGCCGACAGCCGGACGTGGCTGGGAACCAGCAGCACCGGAACCTCCCGGGCCCGGCCCTCCCGGGCCGCCTCCAGGGCCAGGCGCAGGACGTCGGCCCGGTCGACCCGGCCCTCCTCCTCCAGCCGCTCCTCGTAGGCGGCCGCCAGTCGCCGCAGCTCCCGCCCCTTCGACTCGGACACCAGGGACGCGGGCGACAGGTCCGCCGCCCGAAGGCCGACCAGGCGCAGGTCCATGAGGGCGTCCCGGATCGCGCGGTACAGGGAGGCGCCCCGGGGCAGGTCGGCGAAGTAGCCCCCGCCGTCCAGCAGCAGGCGGTCGGTGAGCTCCTGGACCAGGAAGAGCTGGACGGTGCGCGGCAGGGGCCGCAGCCCCGCCCCGGCCAGGGCGGGCTGGGCCGCCTCGGCGGCCAGCTCGTCCACCGAAGCCTCCCGGAAGCCGATCCAGCCGGTGCCCTCCCGGGCCAGGCGGTCGCGGAGCGTGACCGCCGACTGCGGGGGCGCCCCGCCGCCCGTCACCAGCAGCTTCTCGGCCACCGGATGGCGGCGGGCCACCGCCCCGAGCTGTCGGGTCGTCACCGACACGTCGTCTCCTGGATCGTCGGCGGGCGAGAAGAGCGGTCCGCGGCGGCCGCCGGCCGCGTCGCCGGGCCGTACGGGACGGGCCCGGCGGGACGTGGACGGGAGATCGCGCGGCGCGGAACCGAAGAATGGAGGCCCGGCCGAGGCCCGGGCAAGGACGCCTGTGGAGGCCGGCATGGGGCGGCGGCGAGGGGGCCACGGCTGGAACGTATCGTGCTCCCCTGACTCCGCGAGACCGTCCTCGGTCGCCGCGCCGCGCCCGGCGCCGGCGGCGTCGAGAGCGAGAGGTGTCGATGACCTTCCGAAGCGTCAACCCGGCCACCGGCGAGGAGCTCCAGAGCTTCGACGTTCTGGACGACGGGGCGCTGGACGCCAGGCTCGACCGGGCGGCGGAAGCGTTCCGCACCCTGCGGGAGGCGTCCGTCTCCGAGCGGGCCGATAAGATGGAGCGGGCCGCCGGGATCCTGGAGGACGGGAGGAAGGCGTACGCCCGGCTCATGACGCTGGAGATGGGCAAGCCGATCGGCCAGGCGGTGGCCGAGGTGGAGAAGTGCGCCTGGGTCTGCCGCCACTACGCGGAGCACGCCGGGGACTACCTGGCGGCCGAGGGGGTGGAGGCCGACGCGGACCGCACCTGGATCCGCTACCGCCCGCTGGGTCCGGTCCTGGCCGTCATGCCGTGGAACTTCCCCTTCTGGCAGGTCTTCCGCTTCGCCGGCCCGGCCCTCATGGCCGGCAACGTCGGCCTCCTGAAGCACGCTCCCAACGTCCCCCAGTGCGCGGTGGCCATCGAGGGCGTCTTCCGGAAGGCCGGCTTCGGCGAGGGGGCGTTCCAGAACCTCTTCGTCGAGACCGACCGGGTGCCCGGGATCCTGGCCGACGACCGCGTCCGGGCCGCCACCCTCACCGGCAGCGCCCGGGCCGGGTCGGCCGTGGCCTCGGAGGCCGGCCGCCGGATCAAGAAGACCGTGCTGGAGCTGGGCGGCAGCGACCCCTTCGTGGTGATGCCCTCGGCGGACCTGGAGCGCGCGCTGGAGACCGCCGTCCGGGCCCGGACCCAGAACAGCGGCCAGTCCTGCATCGCCGCGAAGCGGTTCGTCCTCCACGAGGCGGTGGCCGACGAGTTCACCGAGCGGTTCGTCGACCGGATGGAGGGGCTGGAGGTGGGCGATCCGCAGGCCGAGGCCACCGACGTCGGCCCCCTGGCCCGGGAGGATCTGCGCGACCGGCTGGACCGGCAGGTGCGCGAGACCGTCGACGCCGGCGCCCGGGTCCTCACCGGCGGCGAGCCCGCCGACGGGGCGGGCTGGTATTACCCGCCGACCGTTCTGGCCGACGTCCCCGAGGGAACGCCGGCCCGGGAGGAGGAGCTCTTCGGCCCCGTGGCGACGCTGCTCCGGGTCGCCAACATCGGGGAGGCCGTCCGGGTCGCCAACGCCACGGCCTACGGCCTGGGCGCCTCGGTCTGGACCCGGAACGACGAGGAGCGGGCGCGCCTCCTGGACGGCGTCGAGGCCGGCACGGTGACGGTGAACGGGATGGTCGCCTCCGATCCCCGGCTGCCCTTCGGCGGGGTGAAGGACTCGGGGTACGGCCGGGAGCTGGGCCGGCACGGCATCCGCGAGTTCGTCAACGTGCAGACGGTGCAGATCCACGACGGCTGAACGGGACAGGCGGAGCTCGTCCCTCCGGCTCTCGTCTTCGCCCTCCGGCCCGCGCCTGCTCGGACCGCCGGCCCTCGCCCCCTCGCCCGCCCCCTGCCCGGACCGAAAGAGAAAACGCCCGCCTCGCGGCGGGCGCTCTCCTGCTTCTCTTGCTTCCGTGAAGCCGTCGGTCAGCCCACGAGCCGCACGAAGCGGTGGCGGGGGCGACGTCGGGCCCATCGTCGGGAAAGTGACATTCTATGTCCTTACGTCTCCTGTGATCGATTCTGCCGTCTCCGGCGTGTGCCGCTCTGACTACACCCGCCGGCCCGGATGTTCCATGGTCACGGGGGCGCGGGCGGCTCGCACCGGAGCCCGCCGTCGGGCCCGCAGCGCATCCGGGGGCCGACCCTGAAGGCCGGAGACCGCCCGCACCGATTCCCGAGGTACCTCGCTTGCAGGGGGTGGAGCCCGGACGCCGGGGTCGCGTGCCCGGCGTCGTCATCGGCACCCACCCCGGCGAGGACCCTTCCCATGCGATCCCTCACCCCCGCTCTCGCGTCCCTGGCGGCGGCCACCGCCCTCCTCCTCGTCGCCTGCGGCGGCGGGGACGGCGGCGAGGCCGCGGCGGACGGCGGCACCGACGGCGCGGACACGGCGGCCCCGGCCGCCGCGTCCGACACAGCCTGCCACAGGCTCACCGGCATCCCGGCCGACTCGATGGAGACCACCTCCTCCGGGCTCGGCGTCCGGCAGGTCAGCGAGGGCCAGGGCCGCGCCGCCGAGGCCGGCGACACCGTGGTGGCCCACTACCTGGGCTGCCTCACCGACGGCACGAAGTTCGACGCCAGCCACGACCGGGCCCGGCCCATCTCCTTCGTGCTCGGCCGCGGCGAGGTCATCCAGGGCTGGGACGAGGGCCTCAGCGGGATGCGGCCCGGCGGGGTGCGTCACCTCCGGATCCCGCCGGAGCTGGGCTACGGGGCGCGGGGCACTCCCGACGGCCCCATTCCGCCGAACTCCACGCTCCTGTTCGAGGTGCAGATGGTGGACGTGCGGCCGGCCGGCGACGGAGCGGCCGGCGGTTGAGGGAGTCCACCCGGGGCGGCCTGGCCGTCGTCGCGGCGGCCGCCTGCTTCAGCACCCTGCCCGTCCTGGGCAAGCTGGCCCTGGCCGCCGGCGCCGAGCTCTGGCCCATGGTGGCCTGGCGCTTCCTGGGCGGCGCGGCGCTGGCCGGGGCGTTCCTCCTCCCGGCCGGCGTCCGGCTGCCGGACCGCAGGAGCGCGGCGGCGCTGCTGGCCCTGGGAATCGTCTACGGCGCGGTGGGCCTGTCCTTCCTGGCCTCGCTCCGGTGGATCCCCGCCACCACGGCGTCCCTCGTCTTCTACACCTACCCGGCGGTGGTCCTCGTCCTGGCCGCGCTGTTCCTGGACGAGCGCATCACGCCGGGCCGGCTGGGCTCGCTGGTCCTGACGGTCTCCGGCTGCGCCCTGACGGCCGGCTTCGGAGGGTTGGAGGGAGGGCTGGAGGGCGTGCTCCTGGTGCTCCTCGCGGTCGTGGGCCTCTCGATCTACATCACGGCCAGCCGCCGGGTCATGGAGGGGCTGCCGGCCCGGGGCTCGGCCGCCCTGGTGCTGGCCGGGGCGGCGCTCACCGTCGGGACCGCGACGCTGCTGCGGGGCGGCCTGGCGCTGGGCGGGGGCGCCGAGGCCGCCCTGTGGACGGCGACCATGGCGCTGGTGGCCACGGCCCTCCCTGTGATCCTCTTCCTCGCCGGCATCCGCCGGGTGGACGCCGGGACGGCCTCGCTCCTGGCCACCGTGGAGCCCGTCCTCACCGCCCTGCTGGCGGCCGTCCTGCTGGGCGAGCGCCTCGCGCCGCTCCAGTACCTGGGCGGCGCCCTGATCCTGGCCGGCGTGCTGCGGCTGCGACTGGAGCGGCCCATGGCCGCCGGCGAGGAGCGCCCGGCCCTGGAGGCGTGAAGCGCGAGACGGCCTCCGGGCCCCGACGTCCCGGACCCGCGCCCCGGGCCCGGCCCCTCACACCTCCTCGATGTCGGCGGTCCAGGAGATCTCCACCGCCCCCACCAGGGTCTGCGCCGACGGGCAGTAGTCCTGGTGCTTCGAGAGGATCTTCTCCACCGTCTCGCGGGTCCCCTCGGGGATCCGCATGCGGTAGTGGATCCGGAGCTCGGTGAGCACCGGGACCTTGCCCCGCATCTCGTTCACGCCCTCGACCTCGGCCACCAGGTCGTCGGGCTCCAGATGGACCTCGCGCGCCTCCAGCGCGCCGTTGAGGGTGCCCAGCATTCAACCGCCGGTCGTGGCCGCCATGTAGTCGACGGGCAGTGGCAGGTCCTCGGCGTCGATGCCGTAGTGTTCCTTGATGGGGCCGTGGACGCCAAGGTCGACCTCCTGGCCGGTGGGCAGCCGGGCCCGACGGTGGACTCCCTCCACCTTCCGGACGGTGGAACGGGTCACGTAGAACGGCTCGCTCATGCGTCTCCTCCTCGGAATCGGGACGGAACGTCGCTGCGCCGGGCTCCCCTCGCACCCGAACATTGAATTCCGGGCGGGGGCGGCGCCAGGTTGGGTCCGCGCGACCGACGACCCCTCCCCCTCGCCCGGGCGGTGCGACATGCCCCTCCTCCCCTCACGTTCCTTCCCGGCCCGGGTCCACGGCGCCGGCCTCGCCCTCGTGGTCCTGGCGGCCGCCGCCCTGGCCTCCGCCTGCTCGCCGTCGGCCGCGCCCGAAGACAGGCTGGCCGACCTGACCGAGCGGTACTGGGCCTGGTACCTGGAGAGCCATCCCGTCTCGGCCACCTACATGGGCTACGAGGTGGGGGCCGACCGCCTGCCCGACGTCTCCGCGGAGGCGCGGGCTGACCGCAGCTCCCGGCGCCGGTCCTTCCTCGGGGAGCTGGAGGCCATCCCCCGGGACGGGCTGGACGACGGGGACCGCGTCACGCATCGGGCGCTGGAGGAGGAGCTCCGGACCGAGCTGGCCGTCGAGGAGGCCTGCCGCTTCCCCCTGTGGCGGGTGAACCACCGGAACGGCCCTCCCGCCAGCCTCCTGCGGCTGGCCGAGCTGCAGCCCCTGGAGACGCCGGACGACGGACGTGCCATGGTGCGCCGGTGGCGGGCCATGGCGCCCTACCTCGAGGCGAGGGCCGGCAACCTCAGGGCGGGGCTCGAGGCGGGGCTCGTCCCGCCCCGGCGCCCGGTGGAGCTGACGGTGCGGCAGCTGGAGGGGGCCCTGCAGGAACCCGACAGCGCCTGGACGCTGCTGGATCCCCTGGACCGGATCCCGGCGTCCTGGCCGGACTCGGCCCGGGCCCGCTTCCGTATGAATCTCCGTACGGCCGTCTCGGAAGCCGTCCGACCGGCCTTCGCCGCCTACCGGGACGCCCTGCGGGACGAGGTGCTGCCGGCGGCGCGCACCGGGGACCGGATCGGGGTGTCGGCGCTGCCGCTCGAGGACTGCTACCCCGCCCTGGCCCGCCGGCACACGTCCCTGGAGCTCACGCCCCGGGAGGTCCACGAGAGGGGCCGGAGCGAGATCGAGCGCATCGAGGCCGCGATCCGCCGGCTCGGCTCCCGCGTCCTGGGCACCGACGACCTCCGGGAGGTCCAGCGGCGGCTCCGCGAGGACCCCGACCTCCACTTCCAGTCGGCAGAAGGGATCCTGGCGAAGGCCGGGGAGGCCACCGACCGGGCGAGGGACGCCCTGCCCGGGGCGTTCGGCCGGCTGCCCGAGGCCTCCATCGAGGTCCGGCCCATCCCCGACCACGAGGCCCCCTACACGACGGTGGCCTACTACCGGCGGCCCGCGGCCGACGGGTCCCGGCCGGGCGTCTATTTCGTGAACACCCACGCGCCGGAGACGCGCACCCGATACGAGGCCGAGGCGCTGGCCTTCCACGAGGGCATCCCCGGCCACCACGTGCAGATCGCCCTGGCCCAGGAGCTGGAGGGCCTGCCGGCGTTCCGCCGCCACCAGGGCTCCACGGCCTTCGTGGAGGGCTGGGCGCTCTACGCCGAGCGGCTCGCCGACGAGCTGGAGCTCTATTCCTCCGGCCTGGACCGTCTGGGCATGCTGTCCTACGACGC
Source organism: uncultured Gemmatimonadota bacterium (assembly GCA_964607465.1). Taxonomy (GTDB): domain Bacteria; phylum Gemmatimonadota; class Gemmatimonadetes; order Palauibacterales; family Palauibacteraceae; genus CAYVFM01. Next base: position 177,394 of record CAZSKS010000001.1, read on the forward strand.
CTGGCGGGCGGCGCGCCTGGTGGTGGACACGGGGATCCACACGTTCGGATGGTCCCGGGAGCGCGCGATCCGCTACATGCTGGACCACACCCTCCTGGCCCGGAACAACGTGGAGAACGAGGTGGACCGGTACGTCGCCTGGCCGGGCCAGGCGCTGGCCTACAAGATCGGCCAGCAGGAGATCCTGCGGCTGAGGGAGGAGGCCCGATCGAGGCTGGGGGAGGGCTTCGAGCTGGCCGCGTTCCACGACCGGGTGCTGGACGACGGCGCCGTCAGCCTCTCCCTCCTGCGATCGGAGATCGAGGCCTGGCTCGCGTCGGAGGACGGGCGCGGCGCGCCTCCCGACGGCTGACCCGTCGGGCCCCGCTCGGACGGGACGACGGCCCGCGCCCAGAGGGGTTCAGCGCACGAAGACGCTGGAGAGCGACAGGTTGTTCTGGAGGGTCCACTCCACCCGGTCCCCCGGCTCGATCAGGATGGGATCGGAGAAGTAGCCCTGGTTGGAGCCGATGGGGTCGGCCACCAGCCGGATCTCCCCCCTCCCCCCCACCATGGCCTTTGACAGCGTATAGTCGGAGCTGCTCTGGCTCGAGACCACACCCAGCGACTCCCACTGTCCACCCGTCACCGCGTAGACGTGGATCGAGCTCCAGGCGTTGTTCTGGACGTGGACCGTGATGTCCGGGTCCCGCTGGTCCTCGTCCGCGACCGGATTCGGCGTGCCCGGCTGCCGGCCGAACCCGCCGCACGCCGAGGCGGCCAGCACCAGCGGCACCAGCGCCGCTGCCAGCCAGGACGAGGTGGAGCGGTGGCCCGTCGGTCGCGGTCGTCTCATCGTGGTCTCCCCGGTGGGTTGGCTCGGCCCATGGCCCGCCCGGGCTGGCTCGCCCCGCGGGACTGTCGCATTGCTACCCCCTCCGGCCCCGAAGTGTCCCCCGGACGGCGCGGGCGGGCGGGGCCGGCGGGGGCGTCGGCGAGGGCCGTCCGCCACCGGGCGGCGCCCGCCGGACAGGGGCCTCGACTCAGCCCCGCGACTCCAGCTCCAGCAGCTGCTCTTTGTAGCCCGTACCGGCCGTGTAGCCACCCAGGGACCCGTCGCTGCGTACCACGCGATGACACGGCACCACGATGGGCACCGGGTTCCGGCCCAGGGCCGACCCGACGGCCCGGCTGGCGTCGGGCTTGTCCAGCCGCTCCGCGATCTGGCCGTAGGTGACCGTCTCGCCGAAGGGGATCTCCGCGGTGGCCTCCAGGACCGACTGCTGGAAGGGCGTGAGGCCGGTCAGGTCCACCGACACGTCGAAGGAGCGGCGCTCCCCGGCGAAATACTCCAGGATCTCGTCCATGGCCGTCTCCAGCTCCTCCGGGGCGTTCCTGACCCCCCACAGCGGGAAGTCCGTGGTCAGCTCGTCCGCCGCCGCCCCGCAGTCCTCCACCCCCCAGTCCAGGCGCAGGAGCCCCCGGGCGGTGGCGGCCAGGAAGGTGGACCCGAACGGGGTCTCGAACTCGGTCCATCGGATCATCGCGGCAGCCTCCTCCTCAAAAGGTCGATCAGTCCGTCCGGGTTCGAGACGTTGAGCCAGTGCCCGCCCTCGAGCCGGTGCAGCCGGGTCCTCCCGTGCCGCGCCGCCGCCCGCTCCACCCGCCGGCCGTCCTCCTCGGACAGCACGTCGGAATCTTCGGCCTTGACCACGTGGATCTCCACCCCCTCCGGCGGACGCTCCACCACCCCCCACAGGTCCACCCGGAAGAAGTCCTCCAGCAACGCCTCCAGCCCGTCCAGGTTGAGCGCCCATCGGAGGCCGTCGTCCCGCTCCGCCAGGTTGGTGGCCATCCACCGGGCCACCAGCGTGTCGTACCCCTCGGACTCGAGGGCCGCGACGGCCTCCTCCCGGTCGGCGAAGGGACCGGGGTGGCGGCGGAGGACGTCCAGCATCCGCCAGGCGGTCCCCCCCGGATCCCGCGCCGAGGGCGGCGAGTCCACCACCCACACCTGCCGGAGCCCCGCCGGATGGCGCCGGGCCAGCTCCAGGGCCACCTTCCCGCCGAAGGAATGTCCCAGGACGACGTCGGGGCGGGCGCCCCCCGACGCCGACGCCGTCGCCCGCACGTCCTCGGCGCAGGCGGCGAGGGTATGGGGCGGCAGGAAGCCCACCGACGCCCCGTGGAGGCGGAGGTCCACGAGGACGCCGGCCCAGGCCGGCTCCCCCTCCGCCAGCCGGCGGGCCACGCTGCGCCAGTTCCTCCCCGCACCGAAGATGCCGTGGAGGTAGCTGACGCGCGCCGCCGGCTCCCCGCTGTCGGGGTTCACCTCCTCCCGGGCCAGCAGGGGGCTCACGCGGCCCCCGACGGCGCGGCTCCGCCCCGCCTCACGCCACGACCCGGGCGCCGGCCCGGCCCACGTAGTCCAGGAAGTCCCGGTAGACGTCCTCGGTGGCCACGGTGTCGGCGTCCCCCACGACGACCAGCTTCCGCCGGGCCCGCGTCAGGGCCACGTTGAGCCGGCGGACGTCGCTCAGGAACCCCACCTCGCCCCGCTCGTTGCTCCGGACCAGGGAGAGGATCACCACCTCCTTCTCCCGGCCCTGGAACCCGTCCACGGTGTGGACCTCCAGGTCCCCGGCGTCCTCCAGGTCCCTGCGGACCAGGTCGACCTGGTCGGCGTAGGGGGAGATCACGCCGATCTCGCGGTCCGGGACGCCCCCCCACTGGAAGCTCCGGGCCAGGCGGGCCACCAGCTCCGCCTCCCGCGGGTTCTCCCGGGAGGAGGAGTCGCCGCGCTGCCGCTCCCCCCCGTCCTCCCGCGAGGTGTCCACGAACACGACGGGCTCCTCCGGCAGCGTGACGGACCGCAGGCGTCCCTCCACCCGGCCGTCGTCGAACCCCAGGTCCCGCAGCGTGTGGCCCCGCACCTCTTCGGAGGCCCGGAGCCGCCCGTCGTAGAACCGCTCCGAGGAGAACGTCATGATCTTCTCGTGCATACGGTACTGGAGGGTCAGCATCTCCACGAGGTCCCCGTGGCGCTCCGCCATCCGCTCGAACAGCGAGCGGTCCAGCCCCCGGTCGGCCGCCTCCAGGCTGAGCACGGTGGGCGGAAGCTGGCGGTGGTCGCCGGCCAGGACGGCGCGGTCCCCCAGCGTCAGCGGCACCAGGCAGGAGGGCTCGGTGGCCTGCGTGGCCTCGTCCACCAGCACGACGTCGAAGCTTCGCCCCACCAGCAGGTCGCTGCCCGCCGTCGAGTTGGTGCTGCACACGACGTCGGCGTGGTGGAGGATCCGGTCGATCGCCTTCTCCCGCAGCCGGTCCGCCCGCTCGAACAGCTCGTCCGCCTCCTCCTGGAGCTCGATCCACTCGGCCATCTCCCGGACGCGCGAGGCCGACACGCCGCGGGAGCCGCGGCCCGCCTCGGCCAGCTCCCGGATCTTCCGGTTCGACATCCCGCGCCGGTGCCGACCGGACGGATGCGTGAGGTCGTCCTGGCGGTCCTTGATCTCGAACGCCTGGTCCCGGAGCTCCTGTGCGGCGATCCAGCTCTCGTTCTCCCGCAGGCGGCTGTCCAGCGTGTGGGTACGCAGCGCGGGCGTGACCCGGGCCGGATGGCCCACCCGCACGACGTCGGCCCCGCCCGCCGCCAGCATCTCCACCAGGTTGTCGACCGCGACGTTGGAGTCCGCCGTGCACAGGACCGACGCGCCCCGGGCGACCAGCTGGCGCGCCGTCTCCACCAGCGTCGTGGTCTTCCCCGTACCCGGCGGGCCGTGGACCAGGAAGATCTCGTCGGCGCCCAGGGCCCGCCGCACGGCCCGGCGCTGGGCGTCGTCCAGCCGCTCCTCGAACCAGCGCTCGACCCCGGCGGGCGCGGCGGATTCCGGCTCCGCGGTGCCCACCAGGACGTCCCGGAGCCGGGCCCGCGGCCCTTCCAGCTCCTCCAGCCGCTCCAGGGCCGACAGCATGCGCTGGTAGGGGATGTCGTTGACGTACAGGTCCAGCCGGAGGCCCTTGCCGAACACGAAGCCCGGCGGGCGGCCGTCGAAGGCCGCCGTCACGGAGTAGCCGGTCTTCTGGACGACGGTGCCGGTGGGGTTGTCGTCGCGGGCGGGATCGTCCCGTGAGACCATCACCAGGTCGCCCACGGCGATCTCCGTCTCCGGCAGCTCCCGGCCCGGCCGTCGCATGAACTTCACCAGGTGCCCCTCCAGGGCCTCGCCCTCGTCCCGGCCCCGGAGCTCCAGCAGCGCCCGGCCCCGCCGCTGGCGCTCGGGCCCCGAGAGCGACCGGATCTCCCGCTCGTGCCGCTCCATCTCCTCCTCGCGCTCCAGCTGGACCAGGGGACGGAAGCGGTCCCTGTACTCGGCGAGTCCGGCCACCCTCACGCGTGGGCCTGGCGGGCGAAGGGCCCCATGATCTCCTCGATGCGCTCCAGGGTCCCGGCGTCCAGGCTCACGTCGGCGGCGGCCACGTTCTCCTCCACCTGCTCGGGCCGCGTGGCCCCGACGATGGCCGAGGCGACGCCCTCCCGGTGGAGGAGCCAGGCCAGCGAGAGCTGCGCCACGCTCAGCCCCATGGGCCGGGCGACCTCCTCCTCCAGCCGCTGGACGGCGGCGAGCACCTCGTCCCGGAGGACCCGCTCCACGAAGGCCCGGTCCTCCGGATCCGCCCCGCGGCTGTCCTCCGGCGGCGGCTCCCCCGGCCGGTATTTCCCGGTCAGCGCCCCGCCGGCCAGCGGGCTGAAGACCACCTGCCCGACCCCCTCCTCGCGGCAGCGGGGCAGGTCCCGGTCCTCGATCCCTCGCGCCAGGAGCGAGTACTGGGGCTGGTTGCTGGCCAGCCGACGGAGCCCGAGACGCTCCTGGGTGCGGACGGCGTCGGTGATCTGGTCCGCCGTCCACTCGCTGACCCCCGTGTACAGCGCCTTGCCCTGGGCCACCAGGTCGTCCAGGGCGCGGAGGGTCTCCTCCAGCGGCACCGAGCCGTCGTAGCGGTGGCACTGGTAGAGGTCGACGTAGTCGAGGCCCAGGCGGCGGAGAGAGGCGTGGCAGCTCTCCATGACGTGCTTGCGGGAAAGCCCCCGGTCGTTGGGCCCCTCCCCCATGGGGAAGTAGACCTTGGTGGCGACCACGACGTCGGATCGGGGGACGTCCTCCAGCCAGGCGCCCAGCGTTCGCTCGGCCTCCCCCCGGGCGTAGACATCGGCGGTGTCGAAGAAGTTGACGCCGGCCTCGAAGGCCCGCCGGAGGCAGGCGTGGGCGCGATCGTCGTCGACCTTGCGTCCGTAGGTCAGCCACGACCCGAGCCCGATGGCGCTGATCCTGAGCCCCGTGTCGCCCAGCTTCCGGTACTCCATCGCTCCTCCGTCCGATGCGCCGTCCGACGCCCCTCCGACGGGGACGCCCCGCGCCGCCACGGTGCGCGCAAGGATCCTACCGCCGCCCCTCCTGCCCGTCGGGCCCCGATCGGGTAGGTTGTCCGCCGTCCATGACCCCCGCGCACTCGACCGCCGGCAGGAAGCAGAGCGACCGTCCCTTCTCCGGGTACGAGCCCCGCCCCTTCCGGCCGGCGCCGTGGCTGCCCGGCTCGCACCTGCAGACCCTGGGAGGGCGGATGCTTCGCCCGGGCGGGCCCGTCGCCTACCGGCGCGAGCGATGGGCGACCGGGGACGGCGACTTCCTCGACCTGGACTTCCTCGACCGGGACGGTTCGGGCCCGGACGCTCGGCACGACGGCCCCGGCCCCGAGCGGGGCGGCCGGACGGGGAGCGGGCGTGCCGGGCGGTCCGGCCCGGATGCGCGTCCGCTCGTCCTCCTCCTCCACGGGCTGGAGGGCGGCTCGGACTCCGCCTACGTCGTGGAAGCCGCGCGGCGGCTGGGGGAGGCGGGCCTGGACGCCGTGGCGCTGAACTTCCGATCCCGGAGCGGCGAGCCCAACCGCCTCCGCCGGTTCTACCACTCGGGCGAGACCGGCGACCTGGCGTCCGTGCTGGCCCGCCTCCGCGAGGATCGACCCGACGCCCCCCTCGCGGTCATCGGCTTCTCCCTCGGCGGCAACGTCCTGCTCAAGCACCTGGGCGAGCGGGGGGAGCGGGCCCGGGAGGTGGTGGACGCCGCCGTGGCCGTGTCGGTGCCCTACCGGCTGGCGGCCAGCGCCCGGCGAATGGAGCGGGGGCTCGGCCCCATGTACGCGGCCTGGTTCCTCCGCTCCCTCCGGCGGTCGGTGCGGGCCAAGGCCCGGGAGCACGGGCACGACTTCGACCTCGACCGGCTGGCCCGGGTCCGGAGCCTGCGCGAGTTCGACGACGCCTTCACGGCCCCGGTTCACGGTTTCCGGGACGCCGAGGACTACTACCGGCGCTCCAGCTCGGCCCGGTTCCTGCCGGAGATACGGGTACCCACCCTCCTCCTGCAGGCCCGGGACGACCCCTTCCTGTCCGAGGAGGGCCTCCCGGAGGAGAGGATGCGGCGGAACCCCTGGCTCCTCCCGGTCCTCGTCGAGCGAGGCGGCCACGTGGGCTTCGTGGAGGGGGCGACCCCCTGGGAGGCCCGCTTCTGGGCCGAGGAGGAGGCGGTACGGTATCTGACGACGGTCCTGACGAAGCGACGGTCCTGACGAAGCGACGACCCGGACGGCGGACGGCCCGCGGGACCGGGCCCGGACGGCGACGCCGGGCCCGGACGCGACGCGCTCCAGCGAACCCGAGAGAGGAACGACGAGATGAGCGACGAGATCGACCGGATGATCCGCGAGTGGGACGGTCTGGCGGTGGTGCAGGCGTACGATCCGCCCGCCCGCGCCCGGATCTTCATCGCCCTCCACGACGCACGGCTGGGAATGCCGGTGGGGGGCACGCGGATGAAGAGCTATCCGACGACGGGCGAGGCCCTTCGGGACGCCATGCGGCTGGCCGAGGGGATGACCTGGAAGTGGGCCGGCATCGGCTTCGGGTTCGGCGGCGGGAAGTGCGTCGTCGACGTGGAGGAGCCCCTGGAGGGGGAGCCCCGCCGGTCCTTCTTCCGCCGGTACGGCCGTCTCCTGGAGGCCCTGGACGGCGCGTTCGCGACGGGGGTGGACCTGGGGACCGACCCCGCGGACATGGACGTGCTGGCCGGGGAGACGCGCTGGGTGTTCGGTCGCCAGCCCGGGGGCGGGGGTACCGTGGACCCGGGCCCGTACACCGCCCTGGGCGTCCTCGTCGCGATCCGCGCCGCCCTGGAGCACCGGTTCGGATCCCCGGATCCGGCGGGCCGGACGGTGCTGGTGCAGGGGCTGGGCGACGTGGGCGACCCCCTGGCCCGCATGCTGGCCGAGGAGGGGGCCGGGCTGCTGCTCTCCGACCTGGACGAAGCACGGGCCGCGGCGCTGGCCGAAGAGCTCGGCGGGTCGGTCGTCCCGGCCGACGACGTCTACGCTGCCGAATGCGACGTCTTCGCGCCCTGCGCCGTGGGCGGGGTGCTGAACGACGACACCGTCGGCACCCTCCGCTGCGCCGTCGTCGCCGGCTCGGCCAACAACCAGCTCGAGGGCCCCGAGCACGCCGAGGCACTGCACGAGCGGGGCATCCTCTACGCCCCGGACCACGTGGCGAACGCCGGCGGGGCGCTGGCGTTCGGCCTACTCCAGAAGGGCGTCACCGACGAGGACGAGCTCCGGGAGCGGGTGCGGGGGCTGGGGGACCGGCTGGGGGAGATCTTCAGGGAGGCCGCCCGGGCCGACGAGTCGCCCGTCCACGCCGCCCGGCGCCTGGCCCGCCGGACCCTGGAGGGGGAGGCGCAGCCGGCCTGAGCCCGGAAGGCGCCGCGACCACGCATGCGAAAGGGCGGCCCGAAGGCCGCCCTTTCCCTTTCCCCTGCCCCTTGCCACCGCCGCCCCGCGCCGGGACGGCCTGCTACCGGCTCAGGCCCTGCAGGCTGTGCCGCCGCCGGCCACCGGCGGCGGCCGGCGGACGGCCATCGCGGCGATCAGCCGCCCCGGGCCAGCTGCTCGTCCACCGGGATCGGATACCGCGCGTTGCGGACGTGCCCCTCCAGGTCCAGCGGCAGGTGGTCGATGCGGTCGTAGCGGCGGAGGTCGATCCAGTGATGGCCGCCTTCCGCCCAGAGCGAGTAGCGCCGGTCGTACAGCAGCTCGCTGATCTGCTCCTCCTTCGTCATCGTGTCGAGGTCGTTCTCGGCCGGCAGTCCGCCCGACCGGGTTCGGACGTCGTTCAGGAACGTCTCGGCCTGATCGGGCTGATTCATGCCGATGTGCGCCTCGGCCGCCAGGAGCAGGAGCTCCTCGTTCCGGATGACCGGCACGGGGGCGTCGATGCTCTGGTACAGCGTGAACCCGATGTCCGAGCCCACCTGCTGGAAGGTCCGGAAGTCCACCGTCCGCGACTTGTCCAGGAAGCGCTGATCCGGCGTCTCGGTCTCGGGGAGGTCGATCAACTCGCCGTCCTCCTGGGCCCGGGCGCTGTCCCGGAAGGAGGGGTGGGCCCGGTAGTTCGGGTCGCCGCTCGGCTGGAACAGGCCATTGGGCACGTCGCCCGACCCGGAGCCGTAGACATGGTAGACCCCGGTCTCGAAGTCTCCGCCCAGCTCCATGAACGAGTCGTTCAGGTTGTCCAGCACCTCCTGCCACTTGGCGGGCTGGTCGAACTTGCTGGCGATGTAGGCGTCCACCCGCGCCGCCAGGGCCCGGTTGAACTCGGTGAAGGTCGCCGGCGTGTTGAAGCCGGAGAATCCGCTGTGCAGCTGAAAGGGGAACTGGGCGCTCGCCGACTCGAGGTCGGTGAGCCCCTCGTCCAGCAGCGACTCGATCTCCCCGTACACCTGGTCGATGTTGACCACCGGCGCCAGGACCTCGGGATCCTCCTCCACGGTGATGGGGCATCCCAGGTTGCCGTCGCAGTTGTCGTCCCGGGTGACGGCGATCACCAGCAGGTCCAGCGCCTTCCAGGTCTTGACGAAGCCCCGGACCGCGTTCTTCTCGGGGTCGGTCAGCTCCGCCGGACCGACGGCGTCCACGCCCTGGAGGATGATCTCCGACAGCCGCACGTTCTCGTACGGACGCCCCCAGAAGTTGCCGCCGAAGGCCGGGCTGCCGGCCTGCAGCTCGCCGCCGAGCATCTCGCTCACGAAACGCGGATCGGCCACGTCCAGGACGTAGTTCTCACGCCCCAGGATGCCGACCATGGCCACCAGGTCGTTGTCGTCTTCGGCGTAGACCTGGCGGGTGGTGATGGTGAGACCCGTCACCGCCGCGCCGATGGAGGCCCGGGTCGGGTTGTTCTGGAGCTCCTCCAGGTCGCCTGCGTTGAAGTTGGGGGCGTTCAGGTCCCCGCACCCGGCGGTGGCCAGGGCCAGGAACGCCAGGAGCGCCGTGTATCGCTTGATCGGAAGCATGTTTGCCAGCCTCTCGATGTTATGGGTCGTCTGTCGCATGGCCCGCCCCCTCAGAACGTCACGTGCGTGCTGAGCCAGAAACTCCGGCTCGGCGGGTAGGGCGAGACGTCCACGTTCCTGGCGAAGTTCTCCCGGCCGAAGTTGCTGACCTCGGGATCCAGGCCACGGTAGTCGGTCACCGTGATCAGGTTCCGTCCGCTCAGCCTGAGCTGCATCGAGTCGAAGCCGCCCCAGATGGAGGCCACGAAGCTCTCGGGGAGCTCGAAGCTGAGCGACAGCTCACGCAGCTTCAGGAAGCCGGCGGGCTGGGCGTAGCCCCGGGCGTTCCCCGCGGCGAAGCCCGAGATCCTCTCCAGCCCCGAGCAGTCGGGGAAGCACTCGTGGACGGGCGAGATGTCGTCGTCCTCCAGGTCGGGGCTCACCCCGCCCAGGTCGGCCAGCAGCTCCGTCAGGTTGATCACCTCGAAGCCGGGACGCCAGTCCCACAGGTAGCTCACCCGGAGGCTGCCCCACTGGAGGTCCTGGCTGAAGTCCAGCGTGAAGTCGGGCGTGGCCTGGCCGAGCTTCTCCAGGTCGCACTGTCCCAGACGGTCCGGGTCGGCCGCCGTGCCCACGATGTCGTTCAGCGAGCTGCCCTCTGCCACGCAGAAGGTGCCCAGCGTCTCGCCGAAGCCGCCCTGTGTGAAGGGCGTCACCGGCAGGTCGGTGACCTCGTTGCGGTTGAGGGCGAAGTTGGCCCGCGAGTTGAGCACCACGTCCGAGGTCTGGATCAGGGTCCCGTCGACGCTCAGCTCGACGCCCCTGTTCTCCAGCTCGCCTCCGTTGAAGAAGCGGGTGTCGAAGCCGGACGAGGGCGCCAGCGTGCGCTGCAGGATCAGGTCGCTGATCCGCTGGTAGTAGGCGGTCGCCTGCAGCCGCGCCCGGTTGTCGAGCATGGTGAGGTCGAAGCCGCCCTCGATCTCCGTCTGGCGCTCCGGCCTCAGGTCCGGCGCCGCCACGTCCCCGATGATGGTGAACCCGGGGATGCCCTGGACGTTGTCCGTCAGGCGCAGGGAGGTGAACTCCTGGCCGAAGAGCGGCCGGTTGCCCGTCTGCCCGAAGGCGGCCCGCAGCTTGAGCTCGTCGGCGAACCCGCCGAGGTCCGGGAACCGGTAGGAGACGTTGGCGTTCGGGTAGGCGAACAACTCCTCGTCGTCAGCGTTGGCGCTGGACTGGTCGAGCCGGATGCCGGCCGTGAGCTGGAGCCGCTCGTCCAGCGTCAGCACCTGCTCCTGCAGGTAGAAGCCGAAGTCCTCGGTCTTCTGCTTGTTCTGGCGGATCGAGATCACGGTGCCGGCGTCGACCTTGTCCTTGCCGCCGGTGAGGTTCTGGCCCACCACGTTCTCGGACTCGAGCTCCGTGAAGTCGTACTGGAAGCCGGCGGAGGTGGTGAAGGTCGTTCCGTCGGAGGGGGTGAAGTCCCACACCGTGTTCACGTTCGTGTTGAACTGCAGGTTGTTCGCGTTGTTGACGACCTTGGTGCCCAGCAGGCCGTCGTTGTCCTCGTAGTGCAGGGAGGGCGGCGAGAAGATGTCGTTCTTCTGCCCGAACCAGTCCACGCCTCCCGTGGCCACCAGCCGGATGTCGTGCTGGTCGGTGTCGACCAGGGAGAAGTCCACGTTGGAGGAGCCGATGAGCCGGAAGACCTCCTCGGACTTGTCCATCAGCGCCGCCGTCTGGAGCGGGTTGCTGCCCCCGCCGGCGAACGAGTTGAAGGGCCAGGTGCCGTCCTCGTTCTGTCTCAGGTCCAGGAAGGCCGGCGTGGCCGTCAGGACCATGTAGTAGCTGGTCTGGCTGTTGTCGTTGTTCGTCAGGCCCCGCTGCGCCTTGGTTCGGAGAAGATTGGTGTTGACGTTCACCGTGGCCCGCTCGAACTGCTGGCTCAGGTTGATCCGGAGGGACTGCTTCTCGAAGCCCGTGTTGTCGATGATCCCGGCCTCGTCCTTCGACAGGGCGGAGGCGAAGTAAGAGGTGCCTTCCTGGCTGCCGCCCGAGACGCTGGCCGACGCCTCCCAGGAGAGATCGTTCCGGCCCGCCAGGAACTCCTCGTTATCGAAATGGGTCCCGTCCCCGTAGACGTCGGCCAGGTTGGCCGTGTCCTGCGGGGAGGACGCGTCGGTGAGGAACTGGCCCGCCGCCTCGTCGAAGGTCTCGAACTCACGGAACCCCAGCTTGTTGGAGAGGTCGGCGAAGCCCCCACGGGCCATCATCCGCCACTGGGGCGCGCCGGCCGTCCCGGACTTCGTCTCGATGATGATCACGCCGTTGCTGGCCTTGGATCCGTAGATGGCCGCGGCCGCCGGCCCCTTCATCACCTCGATGCTCTCGATGTCCTCGGGGTTCAGGTCGGCGATCCGGTTCTGCTGGTTGTCCTGGTCCAGCGACGGGTTCGACCCGGTGGCCGCCTGCGTGATGGCGTTGGCGTTGGGCGCGACGGCGTCGTCGCTCACCAGCACCCCGTCGATGACGTAGAGGGGAGCCGACCGGGCGAAGACGGAGGAGGGGCCCCGCACCTGGATCTGGACGCCGCCGCCCGGCGCGCCGGAGTTCTGGTTGATGAGGGCCCCGGCGACCCGACCCTGCAGCGCCTTGTCGATGGTCTGCTGGGACGTCTCGGTCACCTCGTCCCCCGACACCGTCGAGATCGAGGTGGCCAGGTTCTGGCGGCGCGCCTCGGTGGCCCGACCGGTCACCACCAGCTCCTCCACCCGCAGGTAGTCGGTCTGCAGGTCGATCTGCACCTGGGTCTGGCCCGCGGGTACGGACACTTCCTTGCTCCGGTACCCGATCCTCTGCACCTGGAGGGTCACCTGCCCGGACGGCACGCCGGAGATCGAGAAGCGACCGTCGCCGTCGGTGAGGGCTCCGAGGTCGGTGCCCTGGACCGCCACCGAGACCCCGGCGACGGGAGCGGCGTTCACGCTGTCGGTGACGGTGCCCCGGAGGGTGCGCTCCTGAGCCTCCACGGAGCCCACCGTCAGGCCGAAGATCACGAGTGTGAGCAGACTGAGCTTGTACCTCACCGTTTCCTCCCCGGTGAATGGGAATCGGATGACAGAGAGCTCCATGGATGTCGTCGGGAGTGCTTCAACTTCCCTTCCTTCCGGTCCTTCCGACCGCGCCTGCGACGCCTGCCCGCGCCCCGGCCCGCGGTAACCGGGTACACCGGCGCCGCTCGGGAGCATCGGGAGGTCGCCCGCCGGACGGCCGTGGTCCGGTATGGCGGGTGAAGCCAGGATGGGCGTTACTCTGCAGGTGGGAGGGCACCGTGTCAAGACGTTGGACGCAGTCGAGGCAAGACTCGTCGCCCCTGGACCGTCGCCCGTCGCAAGGGCACCCCCCGGGCTCGCCGGCCCCTGTAGCTTGAGGAAGCTTGCGAAGGACCGGGGCATGTTGCAGGTTTAGCATTGGCTGCAGGTTCAGTGTTGAGGTGCATCGTTCGGACCCCGGGCGTCGGCGACATCGAAGCCGACCCGGCTCCGGGCGCGACACCGACAGAGGAGGAGCCATGGGCGGGCACACCGCCGGACCCGGCCGATTCCTGGTAGCGTCGTCCCTCGCCGCCGGTCTCCTCCTCTGTACGAGCACGCTGCCGGCGCAGGAGCCCACCTCCCCCGAGGAGTCGACGGCGCCCCGGGTGGAGCTGGCCGCCAAGGGCACGTACGCCAGCTTCCAACCGGTGGCGAGCGTGCGGATCGACCGCCCTGGCTACGTGACGCTCTTCGAGGTGGAGCCCGGCGTCGGGGCCACCATGCTCTATCCCGACGACCCGTCGGATCCGGAGCGCTTCGCCACCGGGAGCCACGAGCTGCGGCTGAACGGGCTTCCGACCGCGTCCCGGCGACAGCTCATGGCGTGGCACCTGGGCTGGGCCTTCGCCCACCGCCCCCGGCTCGTGCCGGAGAACCACCTGGTGGCGGTCGTGTCCGAGGAGCCGCTGGACGTCTCCGAGCTGCGCAGCCAGCGGATCTTCCGCTACACGAAGAGCTCCGCCGGAGCGCGCGAGGTGACCGGTGCCCTCCTGGCGTCCGTGGCGGGCGGCCTGGAGTCGGAGGACTGGAACGCTGCCCGCACCTCGTACGACAAGTGGCGGGACCCCTCGCTGCTGGCCCGGTCGGGTCCGTGGCTCGACGCCCCCTTCCTGCCCCTCGCCAGGGAGCTGGTCTTCACGGGCTGGCCGCCGCCGGCCGACCCGCGGTTCATCTTCACGTGCGGACCGGCGTTCGCGGCGACGGGAGAGTACTTTGTCGGCCGCACGGCCTTCGACCTGAACGTGTGCCGCCACGCCGTCCCGAACCGGCGGCTGCTCGCCGACCTGAACTGGGAGGACCCCCGGGAGTGGGCCCGACAGGTGGCCGCGGCGGACGAACGTGAGGCCTCCGGATCGGAAGACGGGACGGAGGCGTCGCCTGCCTCCACGTCGGACGGCACCTCGGAGCCGCTTCCCGAGGAGGTCCGCGAGGCGCTCCGCCGGGTCGCCGACGCAGCCGAGTCGGGCCGGAGGTCCGGAACGCTGCGATCCCTGCGGCGACTCGAGTCGATCGGACGGGCGATGCGAACCCGCGGCATCGGGGTGGACGCCGAGCGCCTCGGCGAGCTCCGATGGAAGGCCGAGGCGCGGGCCTGGGCGCTGCATCGCATCGGCGCCGGAGCCGCGGCGTCCGGCGGGATCCCGTCCACGGGCCGGGGGCTCGACATCGATCGGGACCTCGACGTCGACCGGGCGCACGGTGCACGCGGAGACGACCCCGGGGCCGGGATCCCGGAGCGGTCGGCCCGTCCGTCGAGCCGGGACGCGCAGCGCCGGACGCCGGACCGGGTCCGCCGCGGCGCTCGCCCGGCCCAGAGGCCCGGGTCGAAGAAGCCGCGGAGCTCCACCGACGACTCCGGCGAGAGCTGAGACGATGAGCCGCCGCTAGATCCGGATCCAGCCCTCCAGGTAGAGGACAGCCCGCCCCGACAGGGCGACCCGGTCGCCCCGCACCTCGCACCGCACCTCGCCCCCGCGACGGGAGATCTGCCGGCCGACGGTGACGTCCTTCCCCAGGCGGTCGGACCAGTAGGGCGCCAGGGTGCAGTGGGCGGAGCCCGTCACCGGGTCCTCCGGCACGCCGACCTTCGGCGCGAAGAAGCGGGAGACGAAGTCCGGCGCGCCGAAGGACGCTTCCCCGGCCTCCGGGCTGGGTCCCGACGAGCCGCCGCCCTCGTCGCCCCCGTCGCCCCCGCCGTTCGACGACGCCCCGCCCGACCCGCCGCCCGCGGCCGGCGCGGTGGCGATGACGCCCCGACGGTCCAGCCCCCGCAGGGCCCCCATGTCGGGCTCCAGCGCGGTCACCTGCTCCGGGGTGGGAAACACCGCCAGCCAGTCGTCGGCCCCCAGGACCGACGCCGGCTCGGCGCCGAGCCCCTCCGCCAGCGTCGGCGGCGCCTCCACCGGCTCCCCCGGCACCGCCGGAAAGTCCATCGTCAGGACCTCGCCCTCCTGCACGACCTCCAGCGTGCCGCGTGCGGTGCGGAAGCGCACCGAATCCCGGGTCGCCTCCCGGATGCGCAGCAGCACGTGGGCCGAGGCCAGGGTGGCGTGGCCGCAGAGCTCCACCTCGGCCTCGGGCGTGAACCAGCGCAGCTCGTACTCCTCCGCCGCCGGGACCAGGAACGCCGTCTCGGACAGGTTGTTCTCGGCGGCCACGGCCTGCAGGAGGTCGTCCTCGGGCCAGCCGTCCAGGAGGCACACGGCGGCCGGGTTGCCGGCGAAGCGGCGGGAGGTGAAGGCGTCCACCTGGTAGATGCGGGCGCGCATGACCCGTGGAAGATGGGCGACCGGCGTCGCCGTGCGCCAGGCGCCACATGTTGCCGCCGCCGGCGCGGCGGTCCTACCTTCGCCCGTCCGCGGGGTCCCCTTCCCCCTCCGGACGAGGAGCCGACGTGAACCCGCCCCAGCTCCAGGAGCTGGCCCCGGTCCGCCGCACCTTCCGGTCCGTCGTCGCGACCGTGGTGCCCGAGGCGGGGGAGCTGGATCCCGGTGGCTGGGCCCGGGTCGAGGCGATCGTCGAGGACGCCCTCCGGGCCCGTCCCCCCGACCTGCGAGTCCAGCTCCGGCTCCTGCTCCGGATCGTTCGGTGGCTCCCCGTCGTCCGCTGGGGGCGGACCTTCCCGGCCCTCTCCCTCGACGCCCGGCGGCGGTTCCTCGCCATCCTCCAGGACGCGCCCGTCCTGCTGCTCCGACGGGGGTTCTGGGGGGTCCGGACCCTGGCCTTCCTGGGCTTCTACGGCCGGCGGGAGGTCCGCCGTGAGCTGGGCTACGACGCCCGCCTCCGGGGACGGCGGGACCGGCAGGCGCCCATCCGCGGCGGCGGCCGGGGCGAGCTGCTGGACGCCACGCCGTGAACGACCACGCCTACGACGTCGTCATCGTCGGCTCCGGCGCCGGGGGCGGAACCGTGGCCAAGGAGCTGGCCCCGCTGGCCCGGGCGGGACGGAGCGTCCTGGTGCTGGAGAAGGGCCCCCGCCTCCGGGACCACGAGTTCACCGGGGACGAGCTGGAGATGTCGGAGGCCCTCTTCGCCGACCGGGGCGGGTTCCTCACCGACGAGGGGACCCTCACCCTGGCGTTCGCCGAGGCGTACGGTGGCTCCACCGTCGTCTACACGGGCACGTCGCTGGTGGCCCCGCAGCGGGTGATCCGGGGCTGGGACGTCCCGGGGCTGACCCACGAGGACGTGGTGCGACGCTCCCGCAGGTACGAGGAGGAGAACAACGTCCACCTCCTTCCCGCCGACGAGATCAACGAGAACAACCGGCTCTTCGTGGAGGGGGCCCGCCGGGCCGGCTACGAGGTGGAACAGTTCCCGGTCAACGTCGACGGCTGCCTGGGCTCCAGCCTCTGCAACCTGGGCTGTCCCAACGCCGCCAAGATGGGCACGAACCGCGTGCAGCTCCCGGCGGCCGAGCGGGGCGGCGTGGAGGTCGTGACCCGGGCCGAGGTGCGGCGCGTGCGGCCGGACCGGACCCTGGAGGTCCGGGTGCGCGAGACGGGGCCCGACGAGCCGGGCGAAGGCTCCCCGTGGTCCCCCGGCGAGCACGTCGTCCGCGCCGACACGGTGGTGCTGGCCGCCGGCGCCGTGGGGACCCCCGCCCTGCTCCTCCGCTCCGGCTTCGGGGACCGGCTCCCGAGGCTGGGGCACGGCTTCACCTGCCATCCCGCCCACATCCTGGTGGCCGAGCACGACGAGCCCCTGACCAACGACCTCGGCCACCCGAAGAGCTTCTACGTGGACCGGGCGGAGAAGGAGGGCTACGTCCTGGAGACCTGCATGTACTTCCCCTTCGTGACGGCCAAGAACATGGCCGGCTTCGGCCCGTCGCACAGCCGCTTCATGCGGGCCTTCCCCCGGCTCCAGATGATCCTGGTGCTGGCCTGCGATCACGCCGTGCCCGACAACCGCGTGGAGGTGGACGGCGACGGGGAGCCCAGGGTCCGCTACCGGTTCACCGACGAGGTCGTGGACTCGCTGGTGGCCGGCACGCGGGCCTCGGCACGCATCTTCTTCGCGGCGGGGGCGCGGCGGGTCCACGCGCCGGAGGCCCGGCCGCCGACCCTGGAGGCGGGGGAGGACGACTGGGTGGGCGACCCCGCGGCGGTGCGGCGCCGCATCCGCGCCGAGGGCTTCCTCCCGGGCAAGATCCCGGTCTCCGCCGCCCACCTGATGGGCGGATGCGCCATGGGCCGCGGACCGGACGATTCGGTGACGGACGACCGCGGGCGGGTGCACGGGCTCCCGTGGCTCCGGGTGGCCGACGCCTCCCTCTTCCCCGATTCGGTGGAGATCAACCCCTATCTCACCATCATGGCCCTGGCCGACCGGGTGGCGGAGGGGATCCGGAGCGAGGCCGGGGCGTGAAGCGGTCCGGGGGGAAGGCCGTCGTGAAGGCCCTGGAGGACGAGGGCATCCGCCACACCTTCGGGATCCCGGGGACCCACAACATCGAGCTGTACGACGCCCTGGCCGAGTCCGAGCGGGTCCGGCCGGTGCTGGTGACCGACGAGCAGGCCGCCTCCTTCATGGCCGACGGGGTCTGGCGGGCCTCCGGCCGCCTGGGCTGCGTCAACGTGGTGCCCGGGGCCGGCCTGACCCACGCCCTGTCCGGGATCGCCGAGGCCTACCTGGACACCGTCCCCATGCTGGTGCTGGGGTGCGGCATCCGCAGGGACACCGACCGGGCTTTCCAGCTCCACGACGTGGACCAGATGGCCCTGGCCGCGCCCGTGACCAAGGCCCAGCTGCGGGCCGAGGCGGGGGAGGACGTATACGCCACGGTGCGCCGGGCCTGTCGGCTGGCCCGGCAGGGGCGGCCCGGCCCGGTGATGGTGGAGATCCCCGCCGAGCACTACCTGTTCCGCCATCGCGTCCCGGATGACGAGACGGCGGAGCCCGGGGCCGGGACGGCCGGTGACCGGAGCCGGGGCCGGGACGGACCCCACCGCGCGACCGGCGACGACGGCTCCCGCTTCCGGCCGTCGGTGGCAGGGGGCATCGATCCGCCGGCGCCCGACGCCGCGGCCCTGGCGCGGGCCGCCGAGATCCTCGCTTCGGCCGAGCGCCCCCTCCTCTACGTGGGGCTCGGGGCCGCCGGGGCCGCCGACCTGCTGCCCGGGCTGGCCGAACGGCTGGAGGCTCCCGTCTCCACGACGTTCCAGGGCAAAGGGGTCTTCCCGGAGACCCATCCCCTGTGGCTCTGGCCCGGCTTCGGCCGCACGGCGCCCGGCTTCGTGCGCCAGGTGGCCGATCGCTGCGACGCCACGCTGGCCCTCGGCTGCCGCTTCAGCGAGGTCGGCACGGGGAGCTGGAGCTTCGAGCCGCCCGGTCCCCTGGTGCACGTGGACGTGGACCCGGAGGTGTTCGACCGGAATTTTCCCGCGGAGGTCGCCGTCCACGCCGACGCCCGTCTGTTCGTGGAGGGGCTCCTGGAGCGGCTGGACGACCGTGGCGACGCCGGGCCGGATCCGGAGCTCCGGCGACGGATCCGGGCCGGTCACCGGGAGGTCCGGGAGGAGCAGCTCGCCGACGTCGGGGGCGACCGGGTCACGCCCGCCCACCTCCTCCGGGAGCTGCAGCGGGTCTTCGGCCCGGACACCGTCTACACCACCGACAGCGGGAACGGCACCTTCCTGGCCCTGGAGGGGCTCCGTCTGGAGCGGCCCGGCGCCTTCCTGGCGCCCGTCGACTACTCGTGCATGGGCTACTCCGTGCCGGCCGCCGTGGGGGCCCGGCTGGCCCGTCCCGATCGGCCGGTGATCGCCCTGGCCGGGGACGGGGCGTTCCTCATGACGGGGCTCGAGGTGCTCACCGCCGCCCGGGAGGAGGCCGCCGTGGCCGTGGTGGTGCTCCGGGACCGCGAGCTGGCCCAGATCTCCCAGTTCCAGGACGTGGCGTTCGGACGCCGCTCGGCCAGCGAGGTGGCCGACTACGACCTGGCCGGGCTCTGCCGGGGAGCGGGGGTCCCGTGCCTGTCGCTGGACTCGGACGACGAGGTGGAGGACACGCTGGAGCGGCTGAAGGCGAGGCTGGCGGAGGGCGGGCCCGTGGCCGTGGACGTGGCCATCGACTACTCCCGGAAGACCTGGTTCACCCGGGGCGTCGTCCGGACCACCCTGGGGAGGCTCCCCCTCGGCGAGCAGGCCCGCTTCGTCGGGCGGGCCCTGTTCCGCAGGCTCACGGAGTAGCGGCCGCCGGCGACGAGCCGAGACCGGCGCCCGCCGGCGGACCGACGATCGTCACGGCGGCCGCGCCGTGCCGACACCGACGTCCGATCGTCCCACCGGCCCTCCGGCCGTCCGGCCGTCACACCCGGGTCGTCCGCTGGTCCTCGACCCAGTGGCACGCCTTGTACTTCTCGCCGCTGCCGCAGGGGCACGGATCGTTCCGACCGTTGTCCCGCAATCGCCGCCGGGCTCGCTCCTCCTCGTCCGGCGGCTCGGACGCCTCCGGTGCCGCCCGCTCGTAGAGGACGGCGAGGGCCCGGTCGACGATCTCCATGGCCGGCTCCGGTCCGTCCTCCGGCCCGTCCGCCGCCCCCGCGCCCTCGGACGGACCCCCCTCCGCGTCCGCCGACGGGGCCTCCGCCTCCGCGGCGTCGTCCGGCGGCTGCTCCGCCGTCTCCCGGGCCAGCTCCCGGACGACCCGGGTGAACACCGCCATCTGGGACGGAGTCTCCCCGGGGAGGAGGCCGGCCAGCCGGCCCGCCCGCGGCACCCGCCGGAGGACCTCCAGGACGGCCTCCTCGCGCCCGTCGACCTCCCGGCAGACCGCCGCGATCTCCTCCAGGTCCGCCGCCAGCTCGTCGGGCCCCGTCCCCAGCCCCCGGAGCACGTCCACCGTCTCCGTCAGCCGCCGGAGGACCTCGGCCGGAACCCGTCCTCCCGATCCGCAGGCGGGACAGGGTACGGGGACGGCGAAGGCGTTGTCGCCGTCCGGGCGCTCCGCTCGCAGGGGCGACGGGTAGACGATCTCGCATTCGGTGCAGACGGCGGGCAGTCGCGGCACGGCCCCTCAGAGCCCGGCGTCGGCGAGGATCGCCCGGGCCTCCTCCACGTCCGAGCTCCGCACCCGGACGGTGGCGAAAGACGACGGGCTGAAGGTGAGCGGGGCCCCGAAGGCGCCGCCGCCGTCGTCGGCGCTCACCACCGAGCGGATCCCGGCCTGCTGCAGGTACCCCCGGGCCAGCTCGGCCTGATGGCGATGCAGGAAGGTGGCGACGACGACGGTCCTCTCGTTCTCCACGGGTCTCACGCCGAGGAAACTCCGGGCGCGTCCCTCCGGCGGCAAGCGGCACGCAGCCTGCACGCCCCGTCACCGGAACGGCCCGGCCGGCCGCGGCCCCGGGTCCACGTCTCCCGACTCCGGCCCCGGCCCGGACGAGCGCTTCCGCGGAGCTGTTCACGAGACGAAGGATCGCCATGAGCTTCTGGCTGGTGAAGAGCGAGCCCTCGGTCTACTCCATCGAGGACCTGGAGGAGGACGGCGTCACCGAGTGGTGGGGCGTCCGCAACTACCTGGCCCGGAACTACATGCGGGACGAGATGGAGCCGGGCGACCCGGTCCTCTTCTACCACTCCAGCACGGACGTCCTGGGGATCTACGGCCTGGCCCGGGTGGCCGGCGAAGCCCATCCCGACGCGAAGCAGTTCGAGGAGGGACATCCCTATCACGATCCCGACTCCGATCCGGACGATCCCACCTGGTGGTGCGTGGACCTGGAGCACGTCGAGACTTTCCGCGAGCCCGTGACCCGGGACGCCATGAAGGAGGAGCCGGCGCTGGAGGACATGAAGGTCCTGCAGCGGGGGGTCCGCCACTCGGTGCTCGAAGTCCGGGAGGAGGAGTTCGAGACCGTGAAGCGGATGGCCGGGAGGGACGGCTGACGCCTCCCGCCACCGTCCTCCCGTGGGTCTGGTCCGAGGCCTACGAGGCCGACATCGGGCCGCACGTCTTTCCCACGGTCAAGTACCGCCGCGTGAAAGAGATCCTCCTGGCGGACGGGACGCTCCGGCCGGAGGGATGGATTCGCCCGGAGCCCGCCTCCTGGGAGCAGCTGGCGCGGGTGCACGACGAGGCCTACCTGCGGAAGATCCGGGACCGCGCCTTCAGTCGCCGGGAGGAGCTCACCCTGGAGGTGCCCCTCACCGACGAGTTCGTCCTCGCCTCCCGGGTGTGCGCCTCCGGCACCACGCTGGCCGGGCGCCGGGCGCTGGCGGAGGGTCTCTGCCTCCACCTGGGCGGCGGCTTCCACCACGCCTTCCGGGACCACGGCGAGGGCTTCTGCCTCCTGAACGACGTGGCGGTGGCCCTGAGGACCCTCCTGGACGAGGGGCGGCTGGAGCGGGCCGCCGTGGTCGACTGCGACGTCCACCACGGCAACGGGACGGCCGCCCTCTTCGCCGACGAGCCCGCCGTCTTCACCTTCTCCCTGCACCAGGAGCACAACTACCCGTTCCACAAGCCGCCGGGCGACCTGGACGTCGGCCTCCCCGACGGCACGGGAGACGGAGTATACCTGGAGATCCTCGAGGAGAGCCTGGACGACGTCCTGTCGACGCACCGCCCCGAGCTGGTCTTCTACCTGGCCGGGGCCGATCCCTACCGGGAGGACCAGCTGGGCGGGCTCTCCCTCTCGAAGCGGGGGCTCCGCGCCCGGGACGACGCGGTGCTGGACGCCTGCCGGACGTCGGGGGCCGCCGTGGCCGTCTGCCTGGCCGGAGGCTACGCCGTCCGCCTCGAGGACACGGAGGCGATCCACGCCGGCACGGGTCGCGCCTGCGCCGAGGCGTGGGCGGCGCTCCGGGCCGCCTGCTCCGGGGATGCGGACCGGCAGGGCACCGGCACGGAGGCCGGCCCGTAGCGCCTCACCCCCCGGGCAGCACCCGCAGCCGCCAGATCCGCTCCTCCGCCTCCCGCCACGCCGCCCGGAGCGTCCCCGCGTCGGGATAGGAGGCGGCGGACAGCTGGCGGAAGGGGATCTCCAGGGCCAGTCCGTCCCCGAACACCGGCGGATCCACCCGGACCGTCGCCTCCCCCTCCCAGGTCGTCGCCACCCGGGAGCCGTCGGGCGCTTCCGGGGCCTCGGTCCGGTCCAGCCAGGGCGGGAGCTCCGCGTCGGGCACCGGGGGCGGCGTGAGGCAGAGCCGGATCGACAGGCCGTCGAAGAACTTGAGCCACGCCAGGTCCGCCTCGGCCCGCTCGCGGAGCGGGGGCCCGGGGGAATCCGACTCCCGTCCCCCCTCCCCCGGCGAGCGGCGGCGCGCCTCCAGGCGCCGGAGCAGCCGGTCCTGGCGCTCCGCCTCCGACCGGAGGAAAGCGTCCGCCCGCTCTCCTTCCGGAAACGAGGCGTAGTGGAGGCTCCCCAGCAGCCCGATCCAGGGCGAGATCTCCTCCATGCGGCTCACGCCCGACCGGTAGGCGGCCAGCTTCTCCTCCAGGGGGAACGCGTGGAAGGGGAGAGGACGCCCGGTCTCCGCGTCGTAGCGGGGCTCGGCGTCCAGCTCCCGCCACGCCAGGTCGTGGAGCCCCGTGGCCAGGACCAGCCGGAAGGGATGGCCTTGCGCCCCGGAGCCCCGGCCGACCCAGGCCCGGGCCAGGGCTCCCGCGACCAGGGCGTGGTCATGCTGACGGATCAGCCGAAGGCGGCCCCCGCGGGCTTGCACGAGCATGGGACACGATGCTATCCGCGGCGGGGGCGGCGGGCCAGCGAACCGGCGACCGTGCCGATCCCCCCGCCGGGCCCGGCGTCCGCGCTTTACACCCCCCCTCCCCCTCGCTATTCTGATGCCGGTCCTCGCCCGTTTCCTGGCCGTCACCGAGGAGAGCCGACCATGTGGATCCTTCTGGTGCTGCTGGTCCTCGCCGTCGTCGGCGTCGTGGCCGTCTACAACCGCCTGGTCCGCCTCCGGGTCCAGTGCGACAACGCGTGGGCCGACATCGACGTCCAGCTCAAGCGGCGGCACGACCTGATCCCCAACATCGTCCAGACCGTGAAGGGGTACGCCAGCCACGAGAGGGAGACGCTGGAGGAGGTCGTGTCGGCCCGCAACCGGGCCATGGAGGCCGAGGGGCCCGCCGCCCAGGCCGAGGCCGAGGGGATGCTCACCAACGCCCTGAAGTCCCTCTTCGCCCTGTCGGAGGACTATCCGGAGCTGAAGGCCGCCGAGAACTTCCGTCAGCTCCAGAGCACCCTGTCGGAGATCGAGAGCGCCCTGCAGAACGCCCGGCGCTACTACAACGCCGTCGTCCGGGACTTCAACACCAAGGTCCAGCAGTTTCCCTCCAACCTGGTGGCCGGTGCCTTCGGCTTCGATACGAGGGAGTTCTTCGCCCTCGCCGAGGAGTCCGAGCGGGCGGTGCCCGAGGTGGAGTTCTAGAAGGCTGATCCGAGACCCTGGCGGTGCGCCCACGGTCCGGCTCGTGAGCTCCGTCCGGGGAGCCGCGGCCCTCCTGCTGGCCGTCCTGCCGGCCTGGGTGGCCGCGCCCGCCTCGACCGCCGCGGCGATTCCCCCGTCGGGCCCGTCGTCGGGCGGCTTTCCCGCCATCGCCCCCTCCACCGCGGCCCGGGCCCCGGCCGCCCAGGACCGGACGATCGTGCTGGAGAGCTTCGACGCCGACGTCCGCGTCTACCGGACGGCGGCGGTGGAGGTCACCGAGACGATCCGGGCACGCTTCGAGGGCTCCTGGAACGGCCTCTATCGCGATATCCGGGTCCAGGGCCAGAGGGACGACGACTCCCGGTGGCGCATCCACGCCGACGTCCAGGAGGTGACCGACGGCGAAGGAAGCGAGCTCCGGTACGAGACCTCCCGCGAGGGCGATCATCTCCGGGTGAAGGTATGGGTGCCCGGCGCGGAGGACGCCGTCCGCGCGGTGGTGATCCGCTACCGGGTCGAGAACGCTCTCCTGTTCCACGAGACGGAGGACGCCTTCCAGGGGGAGGACTTCGACGAGCTCTTCTGGAACGTGACCGGCACCGGCTGGCCGTTCCCCATCGAGTCGGCCACGGCCACCGTGCACCTGCCCGAGGGGGCCACCGGCACCCGGGCCCGGGCGTGGACGGGCGCCTTCGGCTCGACGGCCCGGGACGCCACCGTCGAGGTCTTCGGTCCCCTGGTGGAGGTGGAGACCACCGGACGGCTCGATCCCCGGGAGGGCCTGTCGGTGGCCGTGGCCTGGGACGCCGGCGTGGTGGAGCGGCCGGGAGCCCTGGACAGGGCCGGCCTCTTCCTCCGCCGCAACTGGCTGTTCCTGCTGCCCCTCCTGGCCCTGGTGGGCATGTGGCGCCTCTGGTCGGTACGGGGGCGGGATCCGGAGCTCCGGTCGGTCGCCGCCCGGTACGAGCCGCCGGGCGAGCTCACCCCCGGCGAGGTGGGGGTGCTGGTGGACCACCGGCCGGACATGCGGGACGTGACGGCCACCCTGGTGGACCTGGCCGTCCGCGGACACCTCCGGGTGGAGGAGCGGGAGAAGCGGAAGATGCTCGGCCTGGCCACCGAGATCAGCTACGCCCTGGAGCGGAGGACGGCGCCCGACGCGTGGGAAGGGCTCCCGGCCCACGAGCGCCGGCTGCTCCACGCGCTCTTCGACGGCGGCGCCCGGAAGACCGTGGAGCTGGAGGAGCTGGAGGACGAGTTCTACGAGGATCTGCCCGACATCAATGACGGCCTCTTCCGGCGTCTCCTGGACGAGGGCTACTACGACCGCCGGCCCGACCGGGTCCGGTCCAGCTGGATGGGCCTCGCCGTCGCGGCCGCGGTCGCCCTCATGGCCCTGGGGCTGTGGGCCGGCCAGAACCTCTTCCTCGCCGAGGGGACCGTCCTGGCGTCCAGCCTCCTGACGGGGCTGGTGGTGGCCGGCTTCGGGTGGTTCATGCCCGCCCGGACGAAGAAGGGCGCCCGGGCGCTGGAGGAGGCCCTGGGGTTCGAGGAGTTCCTCGAGCGGGTGGAGGAGGACCGCTTCCGACGCATGATCCAGGGTCCCGAGGACTTCGAGAAATACCTTCCCTACGCCATGGCCCTCCAGGTGGAGAAGAAGTGGGCGGCGGCGTTCGAGGACATCTACACCGAGCCGCCCGAGTGGTACGCCGGGTCCGATCCGTCCGGCTTCCGGCCCACCCTCTTCGTGGCCTCCCTGGACGACATGTCCACCCGGGCCGCCTCGGCCATGTCCTCGTCGCCGCGGGGATCCGGCGGATCGGGCTTCAGCGGCGGCGGCGGCTTCTCCGGCGGCGGCGTCGGAGGGGGAGGCGGAGGGGGCTTCTAGGTAGCCTTCGCCCTCCCGGCGAGGTACGCCCCTTGCGCCCCGTGTCACGGGGACGGTCCGGGACCCGGTCGCGCCGGTGGGCCCCGGGGCCTCCCCTTCCGCCCGCGGCCTCCGCCCCTCCGAAGGGAAGGCGCCCATGACCGTACGCGAAGGCGATGTCGCCCCCGGCTTCACGCTCCCGATGGCGCCGGGTGAAGAGGTGGACCTGGACGAGCACCTCGGCCGGGAGCCCGTGGTGCTGCTCTTCTTCCCCCTGGCCTTCAGCCCCGTCTGCACGACGGAGATGTGCGCTTTCGCCGACCGGTGGAACGAGCTCCGGGAGATGGACGCCGGGTTCTTCGCCGTGAGCGTGGACAGCCCCTTCGTCACCTCCCGGTTCCGCGAGGACGAGGGGATCCCCTTCCCCGTCCTCTCCGACTTCAACCGCGAGGTCTCGGAAACGTACGGGGTCCTCTACGAGGAGCTCCTCGGGCTGCACGAGGTCGCCAAGCGGGCCGTCTTCGTCATCGGAGAGGACGGGACGGTGGTGTATCGATGGGTCACCGAGGATCCGGGCGTCGAGCCCGACTACGATGCCGTCGAGGAGGCGTTGCGCCGGGCCCGGACGCCCCGATCCGCCTGAACCCCGGGAACCCCACCGCGGGGCTACCGGGCCGAGCCGGAGCCCTTGTGCTCGATCACGGCCCGCCCAAGACTTTCGGCTGTTCGAACGTCGAGGGTCGCGAGCCAGGGGGTGCCGACGCTCCACCCGACGGAGGATGGAGCAAGGCGGCCCGTCGGGCGTCCATCCCACGGTCCCCATGAACGATCTCTCCAGCCTGGACTCGCTCTACGACGCCACGCGCCGCATCGGCCTGCGTGACAGCCTGGACGAGGTCGTCGACGAGGTCCTGGACCGGGCCCGGGAGCTCATCGGCTTCGAGCACTGCGCCCTCATGCTCCGCGACCCGACGTCGGGGCGCCTCTCCGTTCGGAGGGTGCGCGGATACGGTGACCGTCGGGAGGCGGTCCTGGAGCTGACCCTCGAGCGCGGCCGGGGGCTCTCGGGCTGGGCCGCGGAGCAGCGTCAGGCCCTCCGCGTCGGCGACGTGGACCGGGATCCCCGCTACGTGGAAGGGCTGGCCGACGCCCGCTCCAACCTCGTCGTCCCGCTGGTGGTGGGAAACGAGGTGGCGGGCGTCATCAACGTGGAATCCGAGGAGCGCGACGCCTTCACCGAGGAGGACGAGAAGCTGCTCACCATCCTGGGCGCCCAGGCGGCGCTGGCCATCGTCGCCTCCCGGGCCCGGGGAGACCTCCGGGACCGGCTCCGTCAGCTGGACGCCGTCTACCGGATCAGCCGCCTCGCCAGCAAGCAGGACAACCTGGACGCCACCCTCGAGCGGATCCTCGAGATCACCCGCGAGATCCTCCCGCAGGGCCAGGTGGCCATCCTTCTCCTGGACGACGAGGGGCGGCTGCGGGTCCGCCAGTCCACGGGGTACGCCGAGAGCGTGGAGGACATGGCCATCCCGGTGGGCGAGGGCGTCACGGGCCGCTGCGCCGCCAGCGCCCGCCCCATCGTCGTGGACCGGGTGCAGGACGAGCCGGACTACATCCAGGGGGTCCCCCGGGGGCGGAGCGAGCTGGCGGTCCCCCTCAAGGTGGAGGGCGAGGTCATCGGAGTCCTGGACGCCGAGGCCACCGAGCCCGAGGCCTTCCGGGAGGAGGAGACCCGGACCCTGTCGGTGATCGCCCAGCAGGTG
The DNA here is from genome assembly GCA_964607465.1 of uncultured Gemmatimonadota bacterium. Taxonomy (GTDB): domain Bacteria; phylum Gemmatimonadota; class Gemmatimonadetes; order Palauibacterales; family Palauibacteraceae; genus CAYVFM01. The sequence continues at coordinate 204,358 of CAZSKS010000001.1, forward strand.
GCCGCCGTGATCCAGACGCTGCGGCTGTACGAGGAGACCCGCCACCTGGCCATCACCGATTCGCTGACCGGACTGAGGAACCGTCGCCACTTCCTGGCTCAGCTGGAGGAGCACGTCCACCGGGCGGACCGGTACGGCGAGAGCCTGGCCCTCCTGCTGCTGGACTGCGACCAGCTCAAGGAGATCAACGACCGCTACGGCCACCATCTCGGGGACCGGGCCCTGGAGACGGTCGGCGACCTCCTCCGGTCCACGCTGCGGGAGACGGACGAGACCGCCCGGATCGGGGGGGACGAGTTCGCCGCCCTGCTCCTCAACGCCGATCGGGAGCTGACGGAGCGGGTGACCGAGCGTCTCCGGGCGGGGATCGAGGACCTCCGCATCCTGACGGACGAGGACGACGACGTCGAGGTCACCATCTCGACGGGCATCGCGTCTCTGCCCGGGGACGCCCGGGACGCGCGCACGCTCCTGCGCCGGGCGGACGAAGCCCTCTACCTGGCGAAACGGAAAGGGCGGAACCTGGTGGTGTTCTACGACGACGTCCCTCCGGAGAAGCGCGGCGGGAAGACCGTCCCGTCCCGCGCCGAGGACGAGTTCGACGAGGTGTCCTGAGACGACCGGGAGGCGAGCCATGGCCACGCGACTGTCCGAGAAGGAATGTGTCCCCTGCAGGGGCGGTGTCCCGCCGGTCCAGGGCGAGGAGCTGGAGCGGCTCCTGGAGGAGCTCGACGCCGGCTGGCGGGTGGTGGACGGCCACCACCTGGAGAAGGAGTTCGAGTTCGAGGACTGGGCCGCCGCCCAGGCGTTCGTGAACCGGGTCGGGGACCTGGCCGAGGAGCAGGGCCACCATCCGGACCTCCACCTGAGCTGGGGCCGGGTCGGCGTGCAGCTCTGGACGCACAAGATCGACGGCCTCACCGAGAGCGACTTCGTGATGGCCGCGAAGATCGAGGAGGTCTGAGCCCGGAGACGGACTGCGAGCCGGCGCATGGACCCGGACCGCCGGACGAGCCGGGAGGCGGACCCTCCGGAAAGCAGACCCCCCGTGCGCTTCGCCTTCCTCGACTCCTGGATCCGGGACCGCGCCCGGGGGAGCGGATCGGCGGTGGCCATCTCCGGCCTCGCCCGGGGGCTGGCGTCCCTGGGACACGAGGTGCGTGCCGTCCGTCCGGCGTCGCCGACGGGTGGAGCGGCCCGCCGGATCCTGTTCAACGCCGCCCTGCCGTTCCGGCTCGACGGCCGTGACCACGACCTCCTGGTCGGCTTCGACCTCGACGGCTGCTTCCTCCCGTCGTCCGGGCGGCCCCGCGTGGCGGGCGGGACGCCCCGCGTCTGCTCCCTCAAGGGAATCATGGCGGACGAGATGCGCTTCGAGACGGGGGTCACGCAGATGCGCTTCGCCCTGCTGAGCCGCCTGGAGCGGCGGGCCGCCCGCACGGCCGACCGGGTGATCGTGACCAGCGAGTACTGTCGTCGGGTCGCCCGCGACGCCTACGGCGTGAAGGACGCCTCGATCGCCGTGGTCCCCGAGGGCATCGACCTGCCGAGCTGGCGTAGCCTCCCCGAGCCCGGGCCCTGGTCGGGGCGCCCGGTGATCCTCAGCGTGGCCCGCCAGTACCCCAGGAAGAACACCGCGACCCTCCTCCGTGCCCTACCCCGCGTCCGGGAAGCCCTGCCGGACGTCCGGCTGCGGGTGGTGGGGTCCGGTCCCGAGCTGCCCGCCCTGCGGCACCTGGCCCGACAGCTGGGGCTGGAGGGAGCCGTCCGCTTCGTGGGGTCGGTGGAGGACACGCACTCCCTCCGTCGCGAGTACGCCTCGGCCACGGTCTTCTGCCTCCCGTCCCTGCAGGAGGGCTTCGGCATCGTCTTCCTGGAGGCGATGGCCGCCGGCCTTCCCATCGTCGCGGGGGACGCCGCCGCGGTGCCCGAGGTGGTCCCCGACGGCGAGGTGGGACGGCTGGTCCCTCCCCGGGACGAGGGGGCCCTCGCGGACGCTCTGGTGCGGCTGTTGCGCGACAGCGGGGCGCGGAGGGAGTTGGGTCGGCGGGGCCGGCGGCGTGTGCGGGACTTCGCGTGGCCGCGGGTCGCCGAGCGCTTCCTGGACGCCGTGGAGGACCTGGTGGTCTAGGCGCGAGCGAGGAACCGCGGCGGAACCGGGGTTGTCGCCCGGGATCGAAAGCCCGACCTTCACCGACGACGCTCACCCAGAGAGCCGGACGAGGCGGATGGCAACGGACGAGGGGCCGCGACAGGACAGCGAGGAGCTCCGGCGCTTCACGCAGCACGTGCTCCGGGACGTTCAGGCCCTGGAGCGGGTGCTCCACAGCGACCTCATGGAGACCGGGGAGCGGCGGATCGGCGCCGAGCAGGAGTTCTTCCTGGTGGACAGCACCTGGCGGCCGGCGCCGGTCAACACCGAGGTGCTGGAGCGGATCGACGACCCCAGGGTCGTGCCGGAGCTGGGCCGGTACAACATGGAGCTGAACGCCGAGCCCGTCTCCTGGGGGGGCGACTGTCTCTCCCGCCTCCATCGGCAGATCGAGGAGCTGCTGGAGCTGGTCCACAACACGGCCCGGGACCGGGACGCGGAGGTCCTGCTGGCCGGCATCCTCCCGACCATCCGGCGGTCGGACCTCACCCCGGAGAACATGACGCCGAAGGAGCGCTACCGACGCCTCGACGAAGTGCTCACCCGGATGCGCGGCGGCTCCTTCGATCTCTACCTACGGGGCACCGACGAGATGCACATGAAGGCCGCCACCATGATGGTGGAGTCGGCCAACACGAGCTTCCAGGTCCACTTCCAGGTGGACCCGGACGAGTTCGCCCCGCTGTACAACATCGCCCAGGCCGTCACGGCGCCGGTCCTGGCGGCGGCGGTCAACTCGCCGATCCTGTTCGGCAAGCGGCTGTGGCACGAGACGCGGATCGCCCTCTTCCAGATGTCGGTCGACACCCGCTCCCGGATGCCGGACCTCAGGGAGACGCCTCCGCGGGTGACCTTCGGGCGGCAGTGGGTCGACGAGTCGATCCTGGAGATCTACCAGGAGGACATCGCCCGCTGGCGCTCCATCTTCTCCGAGGAGATCGAAGAGGACCCCTTCGACGCCATCGAGGACGGCCGCGCTCCCGAGCTCAACGCCCTCCAGCTCCACAACAGCACGGTGTACCGCTGGAACCGGCCGTGCTACGGCCTCTCCTCGCCGGAAAAGGCGCACCTCAGGATCGAGAACCGTGTGCTGCCGTCGGGACCCACCGTCACCGACGAGATCGCCAACGCGGCCTTCTGGCTCGGCCTCATGAACGGGGTGTCCGCGGAGTACGGCGACGTGACCGAGCGGATTGACTTCGACGACGCCCGGGGGAACTTCATCGCCGCCGCGCGCCTGGGCATGGGGGCGAGCCTCACGTGGATGGACGGGGAATCCTGGGCCGCGGACGACCTCATCCTGGAGCGGCTCCTCCCCATGGCCCGGGAGGGACTCCGGGACGCCGACATCGACGAGGCCGACGTGGAGCGCTACCTCGGGACCGTCGAGGCGCGCGTCGACAGCGGCCAGACGGGGTCGGTGTGGATCCTGAAATCGCTGGCCGGCATGAAGGAGGACGGGACCCCGGAGGAGCGGCTCCGGGCGCTCACCGGTGCCATCGCGGCAAGGCAGCGACGGAGCGATCCCGTGCACGAGTGGGAGCTGGCGGGACTGGACGAGTCCGGGGGGTGGCAGCCCAGCTACATGCGCCTGGAGGGCTTCATGACCACCGACCTCCACACGGTCAACCAGGACGACGCCATCGAGCTGCTGGCGAACCTGATGGCCTGGCATCGGCTCCGGTACATCCCGGTGGAGGACGACGAGCATCGCCTGGTGGGCCTGGTCTCCGACCGGACCCTCCTGCGCTTCCTCACGTCCGACGAGCGGGACAAGAGCGAAGACACCGTGCCCGTGAGCCGCGTGATGACGGAGGACCTGGTGACGGCCAGCCCGGACACCCCCACCCTGGAAGCCATCGACCTCATGCGACGCCAGTCGGTTCCCTGCCTGCCCGTGGTCCAGGACGGGCACCTGGTGGGGTTGGTGACCGAGCACAACTTCCTCGAGATCGCCGGTCAGCTCCTGACGCGCAGGCTCGAGGACAGCTCCGCCGAGTGACGCAGGCGGCGCCCCCCTCGCGGGAACCCGATCCGCCCACGGACCGGCTCATCGGCCGGTTCGGCGGAGGGGGCGAGGGGCCCCTGCTCATCTGCATCGCCGGGCTGCACGGCAACGAGCCCGCGGGCGTCGAGGCGCTGCGCCGCGTCCACCGGCGCCTGGGGGACGGCCGTCCCCCCTTCCGCGGTCGGCTCGTCGCGCTGGCCGGGAACCTCCCCGCCCTCTCCCGCGGGAGCCGCTTCGTGGACGAGGACCTGAACCGGGTCTGGACCCTGGACCGCATCTCCGACCTGGAGGAGGCCCTCCGGGACGGCGGGGCGGCCGGACCCGACACGGTGGAGAGCGACCAGCAGCGCCAGCTCCTGCGGGCCGTCCGATCCGTGATCGAGGCGTCCGACCGGGACGAGGTCTACTGCCTGGACCTCCACACCACCTCCTCCGACAGCGTCCCCTTCCTGACCCTGAGCGACTCCCTGCGCAGCCGCGCACTGGCCCTCAACTTCCCGGTGCCCATCGTGCTGGGGCTGGAGGAGGAGGTCCGGGGGACCCTCCTGGACTTCCTGGACTACCTGGGCATCGCCGGCGTGGGCGTGGAGGGGGGGCAGCACGGGGACCCGACCTCGGTGGATCACCTGGAGCGGGCGGTGTGGCTGGCCCTGGTCAGCCTCGGCGCCGTGGAGCTGGCGGACGTGCCGGCGCACGACGGCCTCCGGCGGCGGCTCCGGGAGGCGACCATCGGGATCCCCTCGCTGTTCGAGGTCCGATACCGCCACGGCCTGCGCGGGGGCGACGAGTTCCGGATGGAACCCGGCTTCGGGAACTTCCAGACGGTCTCCGCCGGGGAGCTGGTGGCCCGCGACAGCCGGGGGGAGATCCGGTCGCCGGAGTCCGGCAGGATCTTCCTCCCGCTGTACCAGGAGCAGGGGAGCGAGGGGTTCTTCCTGGTCCGGGAGGTGGCGCCGATGTGGCTGCAGCTGTCCGCCCTGCTTCGACGCCTCCGGCTCGACGTGGCCCTCCGCTGGCTGCCGGCCGTCCAGCCCCACCCCGAGCGGGAGGAATCGGTCTCGGTGCACCCCCGGGCGGCCGGGCCGACCCTCATCAACCTCTTCCACCTCCTGGGCTACCGGCGGGAGCGTCCCGAGGACGGACGTCTCGTCCTCACCCGCCGGAAGGACGTGGCGGAGGAGGCGGACGGCTGACACGCATCCTCCAGCCGCACGCCAGCGCCACCGCCAGGACCGCCAGGGCGGAGCCCCATCCGGCCACGTCCCCCCATCGGGCGTACAGGGTCGTGCCCGGGGTGGTGAAGACGGTGGCGGTGAAGGCGGCCGGCCGGAACAGCTCCGTCCGATCCGAGACCCGACCCAGGGGATCGACCGTCTGTGAGATGCCGGTGTTGGCCGACCGGGCGATCCCCATCCGGTTCTCCACCGCCCGCATCACCAGGTGGGCCGGGTGCTGCCACAGGGCGCTCGTGCGGCTCCACGCCGGCGACTCCCGGCCGTACCAGGCGTCGTTGGTGACGTTCACCAGGAAGTCGGCTCCCTGGCGCCGGTAGTCGCGGCCCAGCTCGGCGAAGATGGACTCGTAGCAGATGAGCACGCCGAAGCGGGCACCGTCCGTCCGGAGGAGATCCGGCTCGGGCCCGATGGAGGCGCCCCCGAAGTACGGCCCGAGCACGTCGGCGAACCACCCCTGGAACCAGGCCGGGTTCACGAAGGGCACCCGCTCGATCACCGGCACCAGCTCCCGCTTGTGATAGGTCCCCAGCCGGCGGCCGTCGACCCCGCGGAGAAAGGCGGAGTTGTAGTGCAGGAAATCCGCGTCGGGACGATCCTCGACCCCGACGGCGCCGTACAGGACGGGGGCCTCAAGAGTCCGGGCCACCTCCGTGACGAAGGCCTTCAGGTCCGGCCGGCCGCCGTACCCGCGGCTCGGAATCGAGTCGACGATGGCCGAGGGGAAGGTGGCCTCCGGCAGCAGCGCCAGGTCCAGCTCCCCCGCGTCCGCCAGCTCGCGGCGGGTCAGGGTGCGGACCGCCCGGACCGTGCTGTCGATGGCCGGCCGCGGGCGGAGCTTCAGGTCCTCGGGGATGTTGGGCTGGTAGACGGCCACCCGGGCCGCCGGCTCCATCTCGAGGGAGCTCCAGCGCCACAGCGAGTAGCCCGCGGGCACCGAGAGGACCAGCGCCAGGAGGACGAGGGGCACCGCCAGCCGGCGGCCCGAGGCGCCGGGCACCGGGCCATCCGCCCCGGATCCGGGGAGCCAGCGCTCCGCCCGGGCCGGGCGCCAGCGCAGGAAGGCCTCCGCCGCCAGGCCGGCGACCAGGGCCAGCCAGAAGCTGATCCCCCGCGATCCCACCACGTCCGCCGCGCCGATGAGCCACGGGTAGCCCGTGAGGCTGTCGCCGAGCTGCATCCACGGGAAGGAGACGTCGCCGAGGTGTCCCCGGAGCCACTCCAGCGCCGTCCAGAACACCGGCAGGGCGATCCAGATCGGCATCCCGAGACGGTGCCTGGCCTGGTGGATCCCCAGCGTCGCCAGCGACAGCATCCCCGACAGGATGACCACCGGCAGCAGGAAGGCCAGCACGGCCAACGGCGTATAGAAGATGAGCGACACCACCAGCCAGTAGAGGACCAGGCTGAAGGCGACCAGTCCCATCAGGAAGCCGCCCCGCAGCGCCCGGGAGCGTCCCGCCGGCCCGGGGGGCAACCGGGCCGTCCACACCGCGAAAGGGACGAGGGCGACGAAGGAGGGAAGCAGGAGATGGAAGGGGGGGAAGGCCACGCCCAGGAGGAGGGCGCTCACCAGGAGGGGGGCCACGGGCCGCGGCGGCCGGAGCGAACGCGGCCATCTCACACCTCCACCTCCCGTCCCTCCTCGGCCGACCGGTAACACGCCTCCAGCGTCTCCATGAGGTGGACCTGCTCCTCCTCCACCTCCAGCGGGCGCTCGCCCCGCACCCGACGGAGGAAGTAGGCCCACTCCTGTCGGTAGGACGCCGTGTAGAGGCCGCCCTCCGCCACGTCCAGCGGGGGCGTGACGTCGGTGAGGCCCGTCTCCAGCTCCTTCTGGACCCGGAAGGGCGACGTCCCGGCCGATCCCCGCGTGCCGAACACGTACACGCCGTGGCGGTCCCGCTCCTCCATCAGCTCCCAGGTCACCTCGACGCTCACCGTCGTCCCGCCCTCGAGGCTCAGGAGCGCCATGGCCGAGTCCTCCACCTGCCGGCGCCGGTGGAAGCGGGCGCTGACCCGCTTCACCCGGGGGAAGTCCAGCAGCCACAGGGACAGGTCGACGGCCTGGACGCCCAGGTCCATCATGACGCCGCCGCCGGCCCTCTCGGGGCTCCGCCGCCAGCCCTTGCGCGGACGGCGCTCGCGCTGGTTGAGCCAGGAGGAGCGGAGGAAGAAGGTCTCTCCCAGCTCGCCGCTGTGGACGAACTGTCGGATCGCCCGGAGATCGTAGCGGAAGCGCTGATTCATGGCCACCATGAGCTGGAGGCCCGCCTCCTCGGCCGCCTCGATCATCCGGCGGGCCGATTCGGACGTCGTGCTGATCGGACGCTCGCACAGGACGTGGAGCCCCTGGTCCAGACAGGCCCGCACGACCTCCTCGTGGGTGTCGTTCGGGGTACAGACCACGACCGCGGCCAGGTCCTCCACGTCCCGCAGCTCCTCCACGTCCTCCAGCGGGGTCGGGACCTGGAACCGCTCGGCGATGGTGCGGGCCTTCTCCGGCGCCGGATCCACTACCGCCGCCACCTCCAGCTGGGGCAGCCGCTTGAGGATGGGCAGGTGCACCACCTGGGCGGCTCCGCCGGCCCCGATCACCGCGACCCTGATCTGTCTCTCCATCGTCGGCTCCCTTCCGGCGCTCAGTAGGCGTCCCGGAGCCGGGCCCCGGGATAGTAGTGGCTCAGGATCTCCACGTAACCGTGTCCGGCCCGGGCCCGTCCGATGGCCCCCCACTGGCACATGCCCACGCCGTGCCCGTACCCGCGGCCCGCCAGCTGGAGGCCGCCCTCCTCGGAAGGGCCTTCCACGACGTCGAACCAGGTGGAGCGGAGCGAGCGACCGTCGGGCGTGCGGAGGAAGAAGCGGATGTCGTCCTTCGTCACGTGCCACCGCCCCCCGGCCGTCCGCACCGCCAGCCCCGTGGCCCGACCGGCCCCGGTCCGACCCGTGACCTCCACGTCCAGCACCCGCCCGACCCGGGAGCTGTCCGCCCCGAACGTCTCGGCCACCCCCCGCCGGACCGCGGCCGTCAGCTCCTCCGCCGTCCAGCGCTCCTCCCATCGGTAGCGGGGCGAGGCCTCGCAGTAGTGGCCTCCGCCCGGCCGCCGGTCCGACACCCTCCTCAGGTAGGGAGCGTCCTCCCGGTTCCAGGCGTCGGTGACCCGCGCCGTCGTCCCCCCGCCGGTGGAGTGGTAGAAGGCCCGGATGGGCCGACCGCCGTACACGAGGATCTCGCCGGCCGTCTCCCGGATCGCTCGCGTCACCTCCTCCCGCTCCACGCCCACCCCGCCGTAGACCTGGTCCTCCACGCTCCCGAACATGTCGAAGCCCAGTGAGTCCCGCCGCCCCAGGTTCGCCACCGCGTAGGTGCGGGCCGCCACGGCCTGGACCTTCAGCGCCTCCCGCTCCTCCGGGCTGCGCCGGCCGATCTCCACCGGGACCACGCCGCGCAGGTAGGCCTCCAGGTCCAGCTGGTTGACCACCACCAGCCCGTGGCCCGGAACCGGGTACACCTCCAGCGTCCCCCGGTACGAGCGCCCGCCCAGGGTGATCGCCTCCCCCTCCCCGTCGGCAGCCAGGACGACGGCGCGGTGCGTCCCTCCCCCCTCCACTCGGACGACGTCGCCCCGGCGGGTCAGCCGGACGGGCTCCGGCCCGGACCGTGTCGTCACCGGACGGCCGGTGGAGGGATCCGTCACCCTGAGCCCGCCCGGCGACGCCGCCCGGACGGAGTCCGGGCCCGTGCGCACTCCGATCCGGACGAAGGGCTCCCGGGTCGGGATCGGCCCCGCGGTCGGGCGCTCCGGCTCCGGGGGGCGCGGCCCGGGTCCGCAGGCCGCGGCGGCCGCCAGGACCGCCAGGAGCGCGCTCCGGCCGAGGTCCCCGCCGGGCGCGGTCCGCGCGGCCACCCTCAGCCGTCCTCCAGGACGTCGTCCAGGGCCTCCCCGACGACCTCCAGCGTCCGGTCGATCTCGGCCTCCCCGTGGGCCGTCGAGAGGAAGCCGGCCTCGAAGCGGGACGGGGCGAAGAAGACGCCTCGCCGGAGGCAGGCCCGGTGGAACCGCGCGAAGAGCTCCCGGTCGGTGGCCCGCACGTCCTCGTAGGTGCGCGCGGGCTCCTCCCGGAAGTGGACCCCGAACATGGACCCGACGGCCGTGCCGGTGGCCGGGAGGCCACGCTCGCGCGCCGCCGACACGATCCCCTCGACCAGCCGCCGGGTCCGCTCCTCCAGCCCGGCGTACGGGTCCTCGCGCTCCAGCACCCGCAGCTGGGCCGAGCCCGCCGCCATGGCCAGCGGGTTGCCGCTGAGGGTCCCCGCCTGGTAGACGGACCCCGTGGGGGCCACCTGCTCCATGAGCTCGCGCCCCCCCCCGAAGGCGCCCACCGGCAGGCCGCCCCCGATCACCTTTCCGAGGGTGGTGAGGTCCGGCTGAACGCCGTACCTCTCCTGCGCCCCGCCCGGGGCGGCCCGGAATCCGGTCATCACCTCGTCGAAGACGAGCAGGGCCCCGGCCCCGGTGCACAGCTCCCGGAGCCGTTCCAGGAAGCCGTCCTCCGGCACCAGGACGCCGGCGTTGCCCACCACCGGCTCCAGGATCACGGCGGCCATCCGCTCCCCGTGCCGTCGGAAGGCCCGCTCGACGGCCTCGACGTCGTTGAAGGGGACGGTCACCGTCAGCTCCGACAGGGACGCCGGCACCCCGGGGGAGTCCGGCAGGCCGAGGGTGGCCACCCCCGATCCCGCCTGGACCAGGAAGGAATCGGCGTGCCCGTGATAGCAGCCCCGGAACTTCAGGATCAGGTCCCGTCCGGTGACGCCCCGGGCCAGCCGGATCGCGGACATGGTGGCCTCGGTGCCGCTGTTCACGAAGCGGACCATCTCCACCGACGGGACCCGGTCCAGGATCCGCTCGGCCAGCTCCACCTCGCCCGGCACCGGGGTCCCGTAGCTGGTCCCCCGCTCGGCCGCGTCCCGGACCGCCTCCACGACCTCCGGGTGGGCGTGCCCCAGCACGAGCGGCCCCCAGGATAGGACGTAGTCCAGGTAGCGCCGCCCCTCCGTATCGACGAGGTGGGCGCCCTCGGCGGAGGCGGTGAAGAAGGGCGTGCCCCCCACCGATCCGAAGGAGCGCACCGGCGAGCTGACGCCGCCGGGCATGACGCTCCGGGCGCGCTCCCAGAGGGAGAGGTCGTCCGTCACCGGCCCGTCGTCCTCCCGGGGGCGGCCGTCACCCCTCGAACACCTCCGTCCCCTCCGGGACCTGGAAGCGGAACAGGGAGTCCGGGAGGCTGACCCCGGTGCGGATGTCGTCCAGGGTCACGGTCCGGACCGTCTCTCCCCGGTCCTCGAAGACGAGCCGGCGAACCAGCAGGCTGCCGGCGTCGAGCCACACCTCCACCCGGCGGTAGTCGGCGTCGCCGGTCCGGGGATCCAGCTCCACCCGGTGGACGGGCGCGCCGCCCAGCGTGTCGCGGCCCGCGTACCGGACGTCGTAGCGGGTCCGCGCCAGGCGGAAGATCCGCCCCTGGAGGTCGACCATGGCCGCGCCCCGGCCCCGGGCCTCCAGCTCCGAGCGGATCACCTGACCCGGGTGGGTGCTGGGATAGTAGAGCCACAGGTGCCGGCCGTCGGAGACGATGAGGTCGTCCTCGGGGTCCGAGAAGTCCATGCGGAAGAGGGCGGGCTTCTCCTGGTACCACGTTCCGCTGCCCTCCCGTTCCCGGGGCGGTTCGAAGACCCGCATCTCGATGGTCTGGTGGAAACGCGCCCGGAGAGTCCGCAGCGTGTCGTAGACGGCCGCGGCCCGGCGCATCAGCTCTTCCCCGTCCGGAGGGCCGGCGTCCCCTTCCGGCGTGTCGACGGGGGCCGCCCCGTCGGGGCCCGCGGCACCTTCCCGGCCGCTCCCGTCGTCCTCCCGCTCCTCCCGCTCCTCCTCGCAGGTGTCGGCGGCCGCCGGAGCCCCTCCGGATCCGGCGACGGGGGGGGACATGACCGCCGGATCGGCGGCCGCGGGACCGGCGGCCCCGGGAGCCGGGTCCGCGGAGACCGCGGGTACGCCGGAGTCGGTCGCCGGGGGGGCATCGACGGACGGCGCCGGGGCGGCGGCCAGCCACAGCAGCGGCAGGACCAGGGCCCCGGCGGCGATTCTCACGACAGGTCCTCCTCTTCGATCACGTTCTCCAGCTCCTCCATGTCGACCAGCACCTCACGGGGTTGAGACCCCTCGGAGGGCCCGACGATCCCCGCGTGATGGAGCTGATCGATGATCCGGGCGGCGCGTCCGTACCCGATCCGGAGGCGACGCTGCAGGAGGCTGGTGGAGCCCGAGTCGTTGGCCACGACGATCTCGGCGGCCTGCCGGAACAGCTCGTCCCGATCCTCCAGCACCTCCTGCTGCACGTCGACCCGGGCCTCCTCCTGCTCCATCCGGTCCACCACGTCGAGGATGTCCTCCTCGCCCGGCGTCGTCGGCGTCTCCCCCACCTGGCGGCGATACCACGCCACCAGGCGCTCGGTGTCCGATCCGGACACGAAGGCGCCCTGGATGCGGATCGGGTCCGCCTCGCCGGGCGGCAGGAACAGCATGTCCCCGTTGCCCAGCAGGCTCTCGGCCCCGTTCTGGTCGAGGATCGTCCGGCTGTCCGTCTTGGAGGCGACCCGGAAGGCGATGCGGCTGGGGAAGTTGGCCTTGATCAGACCGGTGATGACGTTCACCGACGGCCGCTGGGTGGCGATGACCAGGTGGATCCCCACGGCCCGGGCCTTCTGGGCCAGCATGGCCAGCGGTCCCTCCACCTCCGACTGCACCGTCATCATCAGGTCGGCCAGCTCATCGATGAGCAGCACCAGGTAGGGAAGCTCGCCCTCCCGGTACTCCGCCTCGGGATCGTCGGCGGGCCGGATGTCGGCCCCCTCCCTCACCTTGCGGTTGAACTCCGGCAGGCTGCGGGCGCCGTTCCGCGAGAGGAGCTCGTAGCGGCGCTGCATCTCGTGCTTCAGCCACTTGAGGACCGAGGCCGCGTCCTGGTTGTCGGTGACCACGGGGTGGCGCAGGTGCGGGAGCCCCTCGTAGACGCTGAGCTCCACCATCTTCGGGTCGATCATGAGCAGCCGCAGCTCCTGCGGCGTGTACCGGTAGATGAGGCTGGTGATGATCGTGTTGATGCACACCGACTTCCCCGAGCCGGTGGCGCCGGCGATGAGCAGGTGGGGCATGCGGGCCAGGTCGGTGCAGTACGGCTCGCCCGCCAGGTCCCGGCCCAGGGCCAGGGGAAGGGCGCCCCGGAAGCGCCGGTAGGCGTCGGACTCCAGGACCTCCCGGAGGTGGACCACCGCGGGCTCCGGGTTGGGGACCTCGACCCCCACGGCCCCCTTGCCGGGGATGGGCGCCACGATCCGCACCGAGGGGGCCTTCAGCGCCAGCGCCAGGTCGTCGGCCCGGGCGGCGATCTGCCCCACCTTCACCCCGGAGGCCGGCACCACCTCGAACTGCGTCACGACGGGACCCGTGGTCCACCCCTGGATCTCCCCCTGCACCCGGAAGCTCTCCAGCTTGTCGATGAGGACCTGGCCCAGCTCCCGGAGCTCCCGGTCGCTGAGGCCCCGGGAGCTCTTCTCCGGCAGCTCCAGCAGGTCCAGGGGCGGAAGCTTCGTCTGCGAGAGGTCGCCGGGGTCCGGAAGCGGGAACGCCTCCTCCGCCGGCTCCTCGTCCTCGGGCTCCCCTCCGGCGGGGGCCTCCGGCGCCTCGACGGCCCCCTCCTCCTCCCGGCTCCGGGCCGCCGCCTCCCACGGGTTCGATCCGTCCCCCGCGCCGGGGCCCCGGCCGACCAGCGAGGCCGCGGCCCGACCCGCCCGACGGGAGGTCCGGGCGAGGCCCTCGCCCAGGGCCCGGACACCCTGGGCCAGCCCGGACGCCGCGCCGCCGATCCCCCGGGCCGGGGACCAGCCGAGGGTGAGGACCGACAGGGCGACGAGGACGGCGACGAGGATGAGGCCGGCGCCCAGCTCCCCGAAGACGCCTGTCAGGCCGTCGGCGAGCTCCCGACCCGTCCACCCGGCGATCTCCCCGGGGACGCCCAGCAGGAGCAGGAGGGGCGGCAGCAGGACGACGATCCCGCCGACGAGGATCGACCAGCGGACCGCCGTCCCCCCCTCCATGGCGCCGAAGCAGCGCAGTCCCCACACCAGGGGGAAGAGGGCCAGCAGGGCAGCCGAGGGGCCCAGGGCCGACGTCAGGCCCCAGGCGAGGGTCTCGCCGGCGGGACCCACCAGGTTGCCCTCCCCCGGCGCGGACAGCAGCCCGGACACCAGGGCGAGGGCCAGGAGGAGCGACAGGGCCAGCAGCCCCACGCCGAGCGCTTCCCGCCGCTGCCGCTCGGTGCCGCCGGCGCTCATCGCCGCCTCCCGTGGCGTGCCCGCCGCACGGTCCTCAGCCTCCCTCCTCCCCGGACTTGAGGCGCTCCACGAAGCGCGTGTCGAAGTCGCCGGCCTCGAAGTCCGGATGGCTCAGCACCCGGCGCAGGAACGGGATCGTGGTCGGCACCCCCTCCACGACGAACTCCTCCAGGGCCAGGTAGGCGCGGTTGAGGGCCTCCTTCCGGGTGCGCCCGTGGACGATCATCTTGCCGAGGAGGGAGTCGTAGTTGGGGGGAATCCGGTAGCCGGCGTAGACGTGCGTGTCGACCCGGATGCCCGGTCCGCCCGGGGCGTGGAAGGAGCTGATGGTCCCCGGCGCCGGTCGGAAGTCCCGATCCGGGTCCTCCGCGTTGATGCGGCACTCCACGGAGTGGCCGGTCAGGGTGGGCGGCTGCTCGATATCGAGCTCCTCACCCGCCGCCACCCGCAGCTGCTCCTTCACCAGGTCCACCCCCGTCACCCATTCCGTCACGGGATGCTCGACCTGGATCCGCGTGTTCATCTCCATGAAATAGAACTGACCCTCTGCCCCCAGGAGGAACTCGACCGTTCCGGCGTTCCGGTACCCGATGGCCTCGGAGCCCCGGATGGCGGCCTCCCCCATGGCCCGCCGCGTCTCCGGATCGAGGCCCGGGCTGGGCGCCTCCTCGATGAGCTTCTGGTGGCGCCGCTGCACCGAGCAGTCGCGCTCGCCCAGGTGGTAGACGTTCCCGTGGTCGTCGGCGATGACCTGGATCTCCACGTGGCGCGGGCTCTCGACGAACTTCTCCAGGTAGACCGACGGATCGTCGAAGGCCGCGTCCGCCTCGTTCCGGGCCATGGTGAACGCCTTCTCGATGTCCTCCGCCGAGGGAACGACCCGCATGCCCTTGCCTCCCCCGCCGGACGCCGCCTTGATCATCAGGGGGTAGCCGATCCGCTCGGCCTCCTCCCGGGCCTCCTCCAGGTCGTCGACGTGGCCCTCGGTCCCCGGCACCACCGGGACGCCGGCGTCCGCCATGGTGCGCCGGGCCTCCGCCTTGTTTCCCATCTTCCGGATCTGCTCCGCCCCGGGACCGATGAAGATGAAGCCCGACCGCTCGCAGATCTCGGCGAACTCGGCGTTCTCGGCCAGGAACCCGTAGCCGGGATGGATCGCCTCGGCCCCCGTGATCTCGGCCGCCGCGATGATCCGCGGAATGTTGAGGTAGCTCTCCCTGCTGGGAGGCGGGCCGATGCAGATGTCCTCGTCCGAGAACCGGACGTGGAGCGAGTCGCGGTCGGCCTCCGAGTAGACCGCGACGGTGCGGACACCCAGCTCACGGCAGGCGCGGATCACCCGGAGCGCGATCTCACCCCGGTTGGCGATCAGGACCTTGCGGAACACGTGATCCGGGACGCTGGGGCGCTCAGCCCGTGTCGATCCGGAAGAGCACCTGCCCGTACTCGACGGGCTCGGCGTTCTGGACGCAGATCTCCCGGATCTCCCCGGCCACCTCGGACTCCAGCTCGTTCATCAGCTTCATGGCCTCGAGGATGCACAGGGTCTGGCCCTGGCTCACCCGGTCGCCCACCTCGACGTAGGGGGGGGCATCCGGAGCCGGGGCCCGGTAGAACGTCCCCACCATCGGGGACTCCACCTCGAAGAGGTCCTCCCCCACCTCCTCCGCGGCCGCATCGGTGGCGCCCGCCTCGGCCGCCTCGGCCCGGTCCGCCGACCCGCCGGCGGGAGGCTGCCCGCCCCCGCCCGCCGGCGGTGAGGGAGCGGCGGGGGGGGGCGCGGCCGGCTGCGCCGGGGGCGTGCCGCCGGGAGGCGACTTTCGAACCTTCACGCTGGTGCCGAACCGCGAGACCTCCAGGGAGTCGACGTCCGACTCGTCCACCAGCCGGATCAGCTTCCGGATCCAGTCGAGATCGATCATTCCGACACCCTCTCCAGGTACTTGTTCTGCGTCCGGTCCACCCGAATCACGTCACCCTCCTCGATGAAGAGAGGCACCTGGACGACGGCGCCGGACGCCAGCTCGGCGGGCTTGCTGCCGCCCTGGGCGGTGTCGCCCTTCACGCCGGGGCGGGTGTCCACGACCTCGAGGTCGACCCGCTCGGGCAGCTCGATGGACAGGATCTCCCCGTCCCGGGTGAGCCCCGTGACCTCCATGTTCTCCTGGAGGTAGTCCAGCTGCTCCCTGCCGATGGTATCGGCGTGGAGCGGCGTCATCTCGTACGTCTCCATGTCCATGAAGTAGTACAGGTCGCCGTCCTCGTAGCTGAACTGGTACGGCCGGCGCACCAGCCGGACCTCCTCCACCTTCTCTCCGGCACGGAAGGTCCGCTGGAAGGTGGCCCCCGTCATCACGTTCTTGATCCTGGTCCGTACGAACGCCTGGCCCTTCCCGGGTTTCACGTGCTGGAAATCGATCAGCTCGAAGAGCTCGCCGTCCAGCTCCAGCACCATGCCGGTGCGAAAATCCGATGTATCAGCCATGCCGTCGTCGCGTCAGATCCTGATGCCGTTCGCGTCTTCCGGGAACGAGTGGCGGGCGATCGCCCCGGTCTCAGAGCTCTCGCAGGGTACGGGAGACGTCGGTCAGGACCCGCCCGTCCTGCTCCCTCACCGCCACGTCGTCCTCCAGGCGGATCCCGCCGCGTCCGCGAAGATACACGCCGGGCTCGATCGTCACCACGTTGCCCCGCCGCAAGATCTCGTCCGATCTCCGGGAGAGGGACGGCCCCTCGTGCACCTCCAGGCCCAGCCCGTGACCCGTCGAGTGTCCGAAGGCGTCGCCCCAGCCGTCCGCTTCCAGCCGATCCCGGGCCGCCCGATCCACCTCCCGGGCCGGACGGCCGTCCCGGACCGTCGAGATGGCGGTCCGGCGCGCTGCGTCCACCGCCCCGTGCACCTCCCGCTGCCAGTCGGCCGCCGCCCCCAGCACCGCCACCCGCGTGAGATCGGCACAGTATCCCTGGAAGGTGGCCCCGAAGTCGAACAGGACCAGGTCGCCCTCGCGGAGCCTTCTCTCCGAGGGGCGCGCGTGGGGCAGCGCCGAGCGCTCGCCGGCGGCCACGATGGACTCGAACGCCGGCGGCCCGGATCCGGCCCGGCGCAGCCGGTAGTCCACGTCCGCCGCCAGCTCCCGCTCCGTCATCCCCTCCTCGACCGCCCCCAGCACCTCGTCCAGCACGTCACCGGTGATGTCGGCGGCGCGCCGGATCCGCTCCAGCTCGCCGGGGTCCTTCCGGGCGCGGAGCGCCTCCACCATGGCGTCGGTGGCGACCCAGTCCACCCCGTCCAGCGTCTCCCCCATCTCCTCTCGCCGCTTCACGCTGACGTGCTCCGCCTCGAAGCCCAGGCGCCGACGGGTCGCCGGACCGGATCCCACGACCTCGGCCAGGTCGGTCAGGAGCCCCTCCCGGGCGATCCGCACCTCGACCCCTTCGGCCGCCTCCTCCCCCGCCTGCTCCTCGTACCGCCCGTCCGTGATCAGGCACGCCGACGAAGGGTCCACGAGGAGGAGGCCCGCCGAGCCGGTGAAACCCGACAGGTAGCGCACGTTCGCCAGGTGGGAGACGACGAGCCCGGACAGCTCCCGGGAAGACAGCTCCTCCCGGAGCCGGTCCAGCCGCTTCGCATGGGGATGGTCCGGAAGGTCCGACGGGCTCACGTCCCGGCGGATACGTGGGAGAGAAGCCCCTCGAGGCCCAGCAGGTAGCTCCGGGCGCCGAACCCCGACACGAGCCCGACGGCCGCGTCGGCCAGGACGGACTCCCGCCGGAAGGGCTCGCGGGCGAAGACGTGGGAGAGATGCACCTCCACGAAGGGCCGACCCGAGGCGACGAGGGCGTCCCGGAGCGCCACGCTCGTATGGGTGAGCCCCCCCGCGTTGACCAGCCATCCCGACACGTCGGCGGACCGGTCCTGCACCCAGTCCACCAGCTCGCCCTCGGAGTTCGACTGGAAGGTCACCACGTCGGCACCGGACTCCCGGGCCCGACGGGCCACCCTCTCGTCCACCTCGTCCAGGGTCACGTCCCCGTAGTGCTCGGGCTCCCGCCCCCCCAGGAGGTTGAGGTTCGGGCCGTGAAGCACGCCGACGAGAGGGCTCTCCTCGCTCACGGACCGGCCGTGCCGGGCCCCTCCGGTGAGGCGTCGCCCCGGAGGACCGATCGGAGCTCCTCCGCCGCGCTCACGGTCGACTCCCGGCCCGTCGGGCGCTCCTCGGCGTCTGCGGGTCCGACCGCCCCGTCCGCCCCCCGGGCAGACGCCTCCTCGGTCGCCTCCAGGTCGTTCCGTGCCCGCTCCAGCCGTCGTCGGAGATCCTCGTCGTCGGGCCGCTGCTCCGCCAGCTCCTCGTACATCTCGACGGCTTCACGGTAGAAGCCCTGCGCCTCGTACAGGTTGGCCAGCGTCTCCGTCGCCAGGTCCTCCTCGGCGTCCGACAGGTCGGTCTCCTGCTCCGCCTGCATCCGGAGCTCCTCGATCTGCGCCCGGAGCTCCTCGGCCTCGGACGCGGGGCCCACCGCCGGGCTGCCGGGACCGTCGTCCGGCGCCGGCTCCGGGGTCGCCTCGTCGGGCTCCGGGCCCCCGGTCGTCGGCTCCGGCTCCGGGGTCACCGCCTCCCCGCCCGCTTCCGGCCTCGTTTCCGACGTCTCGTCCTCTCCCCCGGACCCGAGGAAGTCCCACCAGCGGCCCGACCCTTCGACTTCCGCCCCGTCCGGCGCCGGCTCGCCGGTCGCCTCCCCGGCGGGCTCCTCCCCGCCGGCCGCCTCCACGCCGGGCTCCTCCCCGGGGACGGACCCGGCCTCGTCGGCCTCGGGACCGGTCTCCACCGCCTCGACGTCGAACGCCCGATCGCCGGTCGCGTCCGCCGGGGTCCGCTCCGGCTCTCCCGCCTCCCCCGGCTCCGGCTCCCCGTCATCGGACCCCTCCCGCTCGTCGGCCACCTCCCGGTCGTCAGCCGTCTCCCGCCGGGAGGTGGGCTCGATGATGAGGTCCTCCTCGGGCGGGTGCTCCCCGTCCGCGGGCTCCTCCTCCGGCGGGCGCTCCCCGTCCGCGGGCTCCTCCTCGCCCGCCCCGGGAGCGTCGGGCCAGGCCGCGTCGGCGTCCGGACCGGCGGCATCGGCGTCGGAACGGGCCGCTTCGGGGGACGTCGAGCCGGCGTCGGGGCCGGCCGCGGCGTCCGACGGGCGGGCGAACGGATCGTCCTCCGCGCCGAACGCGTCGTCCTCGGCCGGGGCGGACGTCTCGTCGCCTCCGGCGAACGGGTCGTCCTCGGCGCCGAAGTCGTCCTGCCACCCGAAGTCGTCCTCCGCCCCGA
>CAZSKS010000001.1:223562-246553 GCA_964607465.1 uncultured Gemmatimonadota bacterium
CCCGAAGTCGTCCTCCGCCCCGAGACCGGCCCCCTCCGCGACGTCGTCCTCCTCCCGAGCGAAAGCCTCGCCCCCTGCGGCGCCGGTCCCTCCCGCGCGGGGGGGCTCGCCCTCGCCGGGCCCCTGCTCCGGACCCTCGCGGATCTCCTCCAGGAGGTCCCGGGCCTCCTCGTTGCTCGGATCCAGCTCGAGGAGCTCCCGGAGCCGTTGCCGCGCCGTCTCGCCGTCCCCCCGCTCCCAGGCCATCTCCGCCAGGGAACGCAGCGCCACCAGGTTCTCCCCGTCCAGCTCCAGGACGTGCCCGAAGACCTCCTCCGACTCCTGCCGGCGATCCAGCGCCCTCAGGCAGCGGGCCCGGACGATGTGGGCGCTCAGGTAGTCGGGATGCCGCTCCAGGCCCTCGTCGAGGATCTCCAGCGCCCGTTCGGGCCGCCCCGCCTTTCGGTAGAGATCGGCCAGCCGTGCGAACACGAGGCTGTCGGGGTTCTCGGCGTACTGCTCCTCGAATCGACGGATCTCGTCGGAGAGCTCGGGATCGGTCTGCATAGAGTCGGGGCCCGAAGGTCGGAGGAGAGCGGCACGCGGCCGTTCACGGGATCGCCCGAAGATACCCGGAACCGTCGAGACCTGTCAACGCGTGAAACGTGTGCGGCGCCGGGACTCTGCGACCGTCCAGCGGTTGCCGCCGGGGGGGTTCGCTCCTAGGTTTCCCGGTGCTCGTCAGGCTCGGCTCGGCCTGCTACGGAGCGGCAGCCCCACTCTGGGCGGACCCCCCGATCACCGAACATCAGGAGCGGCGGTACCATGGTGATGCGCGCGATGCGCGAGAACACGAAGTGGATCATGCTGATCGCGACGGCGGCGTTCATCGCGTGGCTGGTCCTGGACTGGGTGCAGAGCGGCGACATGGTCCAGGGCGCCGCCGCGAACCCCGTGGTCGGCGTCGTCAACGGCCAGCAGATCCACTACACGGAATGGAACCAGTTCCTGGAGCGCCACCGTCAGCAGGCGCGCGAGCAGGCGCAGGGATCGATGAGCGACGAGCGCATGCACCAGGTCCGGGAGCAGGCGTGGGAGCAGCTGGTGAACCAGACGCTCATCGAGCAGGAGCTGGCCCGTCTGGGCCTCGAGGCCACCGACGCCGAGATCCGGCGGGCGTTCCAGACGGCGCCTCCCCCCTCCCTTCGGAACAACCCGGCCTTCCAGACCGACGGGCGGTTCGACTTTCAGAAGTACCGTGACTTCTTCGCGAACCGGAACGTGGACCAGCAGCTCCTGCTCCAGATCGAGAACTACTACCGGCAGACGATTCCCCGGATGAAGCTCGAGCGGCTGGTGGCCAACGAGGTGACGGTCACCGACCGGGAGCTGTGGGAGTACTACAGGGACCAGAACGAGACGGCCCGGGTCCGCTTCGTGAGCCTGAGCCCGGGCGACCTGGTGGGCGACGACGAGGTGGAGGTCACGGATCGTGAGATCCGCGAGTACTACGAGGAGAACGAGGAGGAGTTCTCCCGTCCGGCCACGGCGGTGGCCGACCTGGCGACCCTGGCAGCCGAGCCTTCCGCCGAGGATTCCGCCGCGGCCCGGGCGCGCCTCGACTCCCTGCGGAGCGTCCTGGAGTCGGGTGAGACGTCCTTCGCCCAGCTGGTGGCCGAGATCTCGGAGGACGGCTCGGGTGACCTGCGGGCGTCGGAGTTCGGGCCGGTCACGCGGGACGACCTCATCGCTCCCCTGCAGGACGCCGTGTTCTCGTCGCCCGTGGGCGAGCTCGTCGGTCCCGTCCGGACCCCCTCGGGCTTCCATCTGCTCCGGGTCGACCGCCGGGAGGGCGGCGAGGCCGTCTTCAGCCAGGTGCTCGTCCCGGTGACGCTGTCCCTGGAGGCCGAGGACGAGCTGTTCGATCGGATGGACGAGCTGGAGGGCATCGCGCTGCGCTCGGACCTGGAGACCGCGGCGGACTCCCTGGGCCTGCCCCTGCGCGACGACGTACGGCTGGAGAAGGGGGCCGAGTTCGTGCCCGGGGCCGGCGCGCTGGCGGTCGCCGTGAGCTGGGCCCACGAGTCGCAGACGCGAATCGGCGACCTGAGCCAGTTCTTCGAGAACGCCTCGGGCTATCACCTGCTGGAGCTGGAGGAGCGCCTGCCGGCCGACACCCGTCCGCTGGAGGAGGTGCGCAGCGAGATCCGCTCGCGCCTCACGGTCCGGGAGAAGGAGCGGCTCGCCCGTCAGCGGCTGGAGGAGGCCCGTCAGCGCATGCGGGCGGAGGACCTGTCGCTGGAGGAGCTGGCCGCCGACAACGGCTGGACCGTCCGGGAGGCGGGTCCCTTCACGCGGACGGAATTCGTGGAGGGACTGGGGCGGTCGACGCCGGCGGTGGGCGCCGCGTTCGGGCTGGAGCAGCCCGGACGGGTGGCCGGTCCCCTGGCGGCCGGGGGCGGCAACCTGGCGCTGATCGAGCTGCTGGAGCGCAATGAGGTGACCCGGGAGGGCTTCGAGCGGTTGAAGCCTCGCCTGCGGCAGCAGGTGGCCGGCCAGCGGGAGCGACAGCACATCCAGCGGTGGATCCAGGCCCTGCGCGAGGAGGCCGAGATCCGTGACATGCGGGACCAGCTCTCCCGGGGAGGGGACCAGCCGGCCCAGACCTCCTGACGGCCGGCCCGGGCGGGCGGCCGCGGTCGGGAGGCTTCAGCTCCTACGGTCCTCCTCGCCGGGAAGCTCCTCGGGCTCGTCACCGCCCGGCTCCACCCCCTCGATGGAGTCCTTGAACTCCCGGATCCCCCTGCCCAGGGAGCTTCCGATCTCCGGGAGGCGCTTCGCGCCGAAGAAGAGGAGCACGATCAGGAAGAGGATCAGGAGCTCCCAGATGCCGAGACCGAACATACCGCGTCCTTCCGGTTGAGGGACCGCTCGGAGCTCAGAGCAGTGAGCGGGCGAACCACGCCACCAGCACCACGCCCACCACGCTGAGCACGTTCACCCGGATCACCAGCGGGCCCAGGGTCAGCGCGATCACCTGCAGATCCAGGGCCAGGGGCCCCAGGGACGCCGACACCGTGGTGACGAAGAACTGCCGGGCCGCGCTCTGGGGCAGGGCGAATGCCACCAGCTCCGTCAGGAGCCCCCCCAGCACCAGCCCCCCGGCGATCACCAGGGTCGTCCGCCGCCAGGTCCTGTTCCTTCTATCCCCGAACTCCATCGCTCGTGCCCTCGGCCCGTTTCAGGTTTCCGTCCCCGTCCGGCGCGCACGCCGTTCTCGGAACGCCGATCGTCCGCCTCAGCTCCGCCGCCGCTCCACGAATTCCGCCGCCCGGGCCAGCGTGTCGACCGCCGGTCCGGACGGGAGCTCGTCCAGGCGTCGCCGGGCCCGCCCCACGAAGTCGGACGCCCTCTCGCGTGCGTGCTCCAGCCCGCCGCGCCGCTCCACGATCTCCACGACCTCCTCCACCCGCTCGTCCGACGGCTCCGGATCGTCGAAGAGCCCCTCCACGACGTCCCGCTCCCCCGCCTCCATCCGCGGCAGCGCCGCGATCAGCGGCAACGTCACCTTGTGCTCGCGGAGGTCGTGTCCGGACGGCTTGCCGATGACTTGCGACGACGCCGTGTAGTCCAGCAGGTCGTCGGTGATCTGGAACGCCATCCCCAGGTTGAACCCGTAGCGGCGCAGGGGCTCCCGGTGCTCCGGGACCCCGAACATGGCACCCAGCTCGCAGGCGGCGGACATGAGCGACGCCGTCTTGCACTCGCAGAGCCGGTAGTAGTCGTCCTCGCCGAAGTCCAGCGCGTCGTGGGACGTCAGCTGGCGCATCTCGCCCACGGTCATCCGGTTGGCGGCGCCGGCCAGGAGCTCGATGGCCTCCACGTCTCCCAGCCGCGACATCTCGATCACCGACCGGGAATAGAGGTAGTCGCCCATGATGATCGCGACCTGGTGGGTCCATCGGGCGTTGATGGTCGGCATTCCGCGGCGGCGCACCGAGTGGTCGACGGCGTCGTCGTGGACCAGGGTGGCCACGTGCACCAGCTCCACCACCGCCCCCACGGTGACGGCCCGTCCATCGGGACGTCCCCCCACCTCGTTCGCCAGCAGCAGCAGCGTGGGGCGGAGGAGCTTACCCCGCATCTCGAGGAGATAGTCCGCGACCTCCCCCAGGGGGTCGAACTCCGGATCGACCATTTCCACGATCCGCTCGCGAACCGCCTCGAGCCGGTCGGCCACGGGGTCCATCAGCCTCTGGAGGACGGGCGGTGCGGCCTCGAGCATGGTCCCTGGACACGGGGTGGGGGTGGGGGATGGGCGAACGGGCGGCAAAGCTAGCGCGCCCTCGTCTGCGCTGTCAAAGCTCTGGAAGCCTGATCAGAATCCCTCCGCATACGCCCCGGCGGCGCTCGCAACGCGCGCCGCCAGGGCTCCTGATCAGACTTCAAGCCGGACGGCCTCCATGCGCTCCGCGACGTCGCGGAAATCGATGTCGATGCTGTACACGCGCTCGAAGCAGTCCAGCGCCCGTTCGTGGTTGGCCTCCGTCTGGTGGGCGATGCCGAGCTGGTACAGCACCCCCAGGAGCTCGCTGTCGGAGTGGCCGGGCAGGTGGAGGGCCCGCGTGAGCACGCGCACCGCCACCCCGTGGAACCCCTTCTCGATGAACGCCTCCCCCAACAGCTCGAAGGCGCGGAGGGGGGGATCGGAGGAGCGGGTCGCGACCTGGAACTCCCGGATCGCGTCGTCCAGCAGTCCCATCTGCCGCAGCGCCACTCCGAGCTCGAGGTGGGCCCCGGGATCCGCCTCGCCCTCCGTCTCGTCCACCCTGACCCGGAATCCGACGAGCATGTCGTCGAAGTCGTACTCGGAGGGGGAGCTTACCGCCTCCCGCCCGGCCGAGGCGCCCTCCGCTTCCAGTCGGCGGCGGATCCTCTCACCCAGGTCCACGTAGCCCTGCTCGTCGGGCTCCGCCCCGGGTTCCGCCTCGACCGCCTCCTCGGCCTCCGGGGTCCCGTCCGCCCGGGCCGGCTCGTGTTCGGCGGGCTCCTCCGGCGTCTCCGGCTCCGCTTCCGACTCCGGCGACCCCGCGTCCTCCGACGGCGACGCGTCCTCCAGCGTCGTGTCCATCCCCTCCGACCGCTCGACGTCGAGCAGCACGTCGGAGAGGTCGTTCGCCCATGCCTCCTCCCCCTCCGCTCCGGCGTCCGGGTCGGAGGCCCCTACCTCCCCGGCCTCTCCGTCGTCGGCGCTGGCCTCGGCGGTGTCCGGAGTCGGCTCCTCTTCCCCGTCCGCCTCTGTCGCTTCCGGTCCGTCGCCGGAGTCCGACCCGGCGGCGGACGCCGGATCCCCCGCGGCGAGGTCGATCTCGGGGTCGATCGCCCGGATCCGGTCCCGCAGCTCCTCGTCTTTCTCGTCGTCTCCGAGGTCCCGCCAGAGCTCGAGGAGCGTCCCCAGCGCCTCCTCCTTCTCCTCCCCTCCCGCCTCCGCCATCCGGGTCGCCGTCTCCAGGAGGAGATCCCGGTCGCCGGTGAGGTGGGCCAGCTCCAGGCGGGCATCGCGGCGCGCCGCGTCGTCGCCGACCTCCTCCATATGGTCCAGGTACTGTTGGAAGCTGTTCCGGGCCTCGGCCACGAGGCCGGTGGCCGCGTACAGGCGGCCCAGGTTGCGGAAGACCTCGACCTTGTCGGGCGCCAGGCGGTGGATCTTGTTGCAGAGGGCGATGGCCCCGGTGTGGAGACCCTGCTCGGCGTAATGGTCGACCGCCTCCATGTAGTATTGGACGGCCTGGTCGATGTCGCCCTGGCGACGGTACAGGTCGCCGACGCGGTTGTAGAGGCTCAGATCGAGGGAGACGTCCCCGGATTCCTCCGAGAGGCGGATGGCCTCGCCGTACAGCTCGATGGCCCGGGACCAGTTCTCCCGCTGCTCCTCGCGGCGGGCCTGGTTCTTCAGCTGGCTGACGCTCTTGGCCATGCTTCACCACCCGTGGGCCGTAGACGACGTCGCCCGGCGCA
Organism: uncultured Gemmatimonadota bacterium; assembly: GCA_964607465.1. Lineage (GTDB taxonomy): Bacteria > Gemmatimonadota > Gemmatimonadetes > Palauibacterales > Palauibacteraceae > CAYVFM01. The sequence goes on from CAZSKS010000001.1 coordinate 229,560, forward strand.
CCCGGAGCGGGGGCTCCCGAGGGGAGCCGTGCGCGCTCGGAGGCGGCCGGGCGGGACGATGCCAGCCGCCAAGATAACGTCCCGAGGCGGATCCGACCACCCCCGGCGCCCCGGGAGAACCGGAGGCCCCGGGCCGGGCGGCCCCGGATGGACGGAGGCGTCGCTGCCAGGTCTCGGCCCGCTAGGAGGCCCCGTCCCCGGCCGACAGGGCCCGCTCAAGCACCTGACGGAGCCGCGGGCCGCGGACCAGCGCCGCCGCCCGCTCGATGTCGTCGGAGAGGGCCCGGTCCTCGTCCAGCGGCGGCACGACCTCCCGGACGGCCGTCATCGCCTCCTCCACCCCGCGCCCGGCCCGGAGGGGGCGATGGTACTCCACGGCCTGGCAGGCGGCCACCAGCTCCACCGCCAGCACCCGCTCCAGGCAGCGGACGGCCCGCAGCGCCTGCTCCGCGGCGTGCATCCCCATGGACACGTGGTCCTCCTTCGCCGCGCCGGTGGGGAGGGAGCCGGCGCTGGCGGCCGTGGTCTGGTGCCGGGCCTCCGCCACCTGGCTCGCCGCCGTCACCTGCATCATCATCATCCCCGACCGGAGGCCCGGCTCCGGCGTCAGGAAGGCCGGCAGGTCCGAGAGGTCGGGGTTGAGGAGCCGATCCGTGCGCCGCTCGCTCATGGCCGTCACCGGGGCCAGGGCGGTGGCCAGGTGGTCCAGGGACGTGGCCACCGGCTGACCGTGGAAGTTGCCGTTGGAGAGGATGGACGGGCCGTCGGCGTCCCCCTCGAACACCAGCGGATTGTCGGTAGCCGCGTTCACCTCGATCTCCAGGACCCGGCGCACGAAGTCGAGCGTGTCCCGCGCCGCGCCGTGCACCTGGGGCATGCATCGGAGGGAATAGGCGTCCTGCACACGGGGATCGCCGTGCCGGTGGCTCTCGCGGATCTCGCTCCCGGCCAGCAGGGCCCGGAGACGCCGGGCGCTCTCCGATTGCCCGGGATGGGGCCGGGCCTCCTGGATCGACGCCTCGAAGGGCACCGGGGTGCCGCGAAGTCCCTCCAGGGAGGTCGCGCCGGCCACCTCCGCCACCTCCAGAAGCTCCTCGGCCCGGAGGAGGGCCAGCGTTCCGAGCGCCGTCATCCCCTGGGTCCCGTTCAGCAGCGCCAGCCCCTCCTTGGGCCCCGGCACCAGGGGCTCGAGCCCGGCCGCCGCCAGGGCCTCGTCGCCCGGCAGGCGCTTGCCGTCCACCATCGCCTCGCCCTCCCCGATCAGCACCAGCGCCACGTGGGCCGCCGGGGCCAGGTCTCCGGAGGCGCCCACCGAGCCCTCGCGCGGCACCACGGGAACCACGTCCGCCTCCAGCATCTCCAGCAGCGTCTCCGGCACGCGGGGGCGGACGCCGCTCCGGCCGCCCGCCAGCACGTTCGCCCGCAGCAGCATCATCGCCCGAGCCTCCTCCTGGGAGAGGGGATCGCCCACCCCGCAGGCGTGGCTCCGGATCAGGTTGACCTGGAGGTCGCGGAGCCGCTCCCGGCTGATCCTGACGTCCGAGAGCTTGCCGAAACCGGTGTTGACGCCGTAGACCGCCTCCTCGCCGCGGACCACTTCCTCCACGGCGTCCCGGGACGCCTCCATGCGCTCCCGCACCTCCGGGGCGAGGACCGGGTCCACCGGCGCGCCCCGGGCCACCGCCCGGACCGACGCCAGGGAGAGGCTGCGGCCGTCGACGCGAACGGGCTCCCGCTTCTCTCGGGTCATGGGGTGGTGGGTCCGCTCCTCTGGTCGTAGGGAACCCGGAGCTCGGGCGCGTCGGTCAGGCTGACCACGAAGCTGAAGACGAAGTTCCCCTGGGGGCCCTTGGTGAAGTTGAAGCGCGCCTGCCACCGATGCAGGTCCCGTACGACGCGGACACTGTGCAGCCCGAACTCCCGGTCGGTGATGCTGTAGTTGGTGGACCAGCGCACCTGCCAGTTCGGCGTCGGGTTCAGGGACAGGGTGCCGTCGACGTTCTGGTTGTCCTGGCCTCCCTCCCCCGGGCGGGACCGCCGCAGCGAGTAGCTGAGGGAGAGGTCCCACTGGCCGGTCCTGTCGCCGCCCGGGCCGGCCGTGCCGGCGCCTCCTCCGCCCTGCAGACCCGACCCTCCCAGGCCGACCAGGCTGGTCAGGTCGGTGCCGGAGCTCAGGCTGAACGAGGTGCTCACGCTCGACAGGATGGGGGCGAGCCTCCGCTCGGCGCCCCTCCCCTCGAACAGGTCCAGGGCAATGTTCAGGGTGAGCCCCCGCAGCAGGTCGGAGCTGACATTGTGGCTCCAGTTGTCGGTGGTGAGCACCGGCTCGCCCTGCCCCCCCCGCTCGAAGTCGAAGTTGAGCGAGCCGCTCCGGATCGACAGGAGCGTCACCTTGCGCTCCTCGCCCTGCGGAGAGGCGCCGGACGCCCCGGCGCTGTCGGAGGCGGCCGTGTCACGGGAGGCCGGGATCTTCCCCTCGAAGGTCTGGTTGAGCGACACGCTGAGCTGGTTGCGGGCCGCGCCCGTGCCCCCCGGAAAGCCCGGAACGTCGGCCAGGTCCGGATCCGGTAGGGTCGTGGCCGGAGAGTAGCTCCACGAGAAGCGGGGCGAGAACTTGTGGCGGATCTCGGAGATCGAGCCGATGCCGGGATAGAAGCCGAACAGGTCGGTGGTCAGGTTCGCCCCGAAGGAGGCCGACGTGGGGACGTTCACGAACTCGCCGCCCGTGTCGGGGATCGTGTCGCCCCGGATCGTGTCGGCGGGCGTGCGGGAGCGGAACCAGCCGCCCGTCAGATTCACCGTGGGGCTCAGTGTCGTGCTGCCCATCAGCCCGATCTGGTAGTTGGCCGAGGCCCGCCAGTCCGCCGTCGTCTGCAGCGTGGGGTCCAGGGTGACGAACGCCGTGTCCCCCTCGGCCTCGTCCGGCGGCACCTCCCGGAAGCGGTCCTCCTCCTCCTCCCGGAAGGTGCCGCCCAGGGAGAGTCCGAGCCGGCCGAGGCTCAGCGACTGGCTCGTCCGGGCCGTCGTGGTGAGGCGGTCGTTCCCCCGATCGCGCGTCACGCCCTGCCGGTTGAAGGCGGCCGACCCCCGCCAGGTCAGGTTGTTGAAGGGGCCGGCCCGGGCCCGGGGCGCCTCGAAGAGGGTGACCGGCGAGAAGCTCACGCTGGCGTCCGGCAGGGTGAGGTCCACCCGCCCCTCCGTCCCCAGGTGCTGACGCCGCCGCCCGCTGACCTGCAGGCTGGCCCAGTCCATGTCGTGATCGATGCCCACGTCGGTGTCGACCGTCTGGGTCAGCTCCCGGGGGTCCTCGAAGTTGCGGTCCCGGAAGAGCCGCTCGCTCTGGACGAACTGGCCGTCGGCACGGATCGAGGTCTGCGGCGACAGGTCCTGGTCGTGCCGGAAGCGCACCCGCAGGTTCTTGCCACTCTCCCCCCACTCCTGGCTGACCCTCACGTTCCCCTCCAGGTGCTTTTTCAGGAACTTGTACCGGAAGGTTCCGTTGAGGCGGGTGAAGTTGCCGCTGTGCCAGTCCACCGTCGTCTTGGCGTCCAGGAACCTGTTGATCGCCCAGTAGTAGCCGAAGTTCCGGACGACCCGCGACGCGTCGCTGGACAGGGTGACCACGTCGCTGACGCCGAATTCGGGCGGCACGATCCCGCTGCGCCGGTCCGGCCGGATGTCCTGGGCGAAGAACGGCAGCCAGAAGACGGGCACGTCGGCAATGTGCAGCGTGACGGGCCAGGCCACGATCACGTCCTGGCTCACCATCTTGATCTGACCCGCCCGGAAGTAGTAGTGCGGCTCCGACTCGTCGCACGACGTGAAGGTGCCGCGCGTGACGTAGACGGAGCTCCGGCCCACGGGGACGGCGTCGCCCTCCACGTTCCATGTGGCCCCCATCTGGGCGAACTGGGTGCGGGCGTTCAGCACCGTGCCCTTGAGCCGGGAGACGTCGTAGTAGAGCACCGAGTCCGTGGTCATCTCCCGGGCGTCGGGGCTCATGAGCCGGATCCCCCCCCGGGCGGTCATGAACTGCAGCCGGGAGCGGTACCGGATGGAATCGGCCGTCAGGGCGGCCTCGCCGTAGTTGACCTGGGCCGAATCCCGGAGCCGGATCGAGCGATCCCCGGCGTCCAGGGATGCCTCCCGGCCGCGGTACTCCACGATCCGGAACCCCTGCCGGGCCGCCAGCGCCCGGAAGATCGAGTCCCGCTGGGGGAAGGAGCCACCCGCCAGGTCTTCCCGGACCTGGTCCAGGCCGGGCCCCGCCGTGTCGGTCGCCGCGGCTGCGGTGTCGCCCGGCACCGTGTCCCCCTCCAGGGTATCGGGCACGGCGATCGTGTCCTCCGCCGCCGCGGTGTCCGCCGGGGCGTCCTCCTCCTGCTCCTGCGCCGTCGCCGCCCGCGGCGACACGACCACGAGAGCCGCGGCGAACAGCAGGATCGGAGCGCACGCCCACCTCCGGCCCGCCCGGGCCGCCCCCCTCACGGGACCGCCTCCCGACGCTCCCTCCTCCGTTTCCTGTGCAGGAGCACCACCAGCCAGATGGAGGCCTCGTAGAGGGCCACCATCGGCCCCATCATCAGCAGCATGGTCCCCACGTCGGCGGGCGTCAGGATCGCCGCCAGGCCGGCCACGCCGACGTAGGCGTGCCGGCGGTAGGTGCGGAGGCCGTCCGGGGTCACGACCCCGAGGAAGGAGAGGAGGACCAGCACGACCGGCATCTCGAAGATGAGTCCGAACGCCAGGATCATCCGGGTGGCGAAGCGCAGGTACTCGTCCACCGTGATGATCGGCTCCAGGGATTCGGACTGGAAGGACAGGAGGAAGTCGAGGCCCAGCGGCAGCACCAGGAAGTAGGCCATGGCCAGCCCGGCCAGGAAGAGGACGAAGGCCACCCAGATGGCCGGGACGACGAATCGCCGCTCGTCCTCGTGGAGGGCCGGCGAGAAGAAGGACCAGGCGTGGTAGGCCAGAAACGGCAGGGAGAGGACCACGCCCACGACGAAGGACAGCTTGAAGGTCACCACGACCGGCGTGGTGGGATTGGTGAAGAGGAGCTGCCGGTCCGGCTGCAGGTCCCGGATCGGCGCCTCGAGAAGCTCGAGCAGGTGCAGCTCGGTCACCACGAAGAAGCCCGCGACGGAGGCGACGCACAGCGCCACCAGGCTCCAGATCAGCCGGGTGCGGAGCTCCTCCAGGTGGTCCAGGAACGGCATCTCCGCATCGCCGCGGTCCATCACCCCTCGTTCGCCTCGTCCTCCCGGAAGAGGTCCACCTGGCCGGCCGCGTCGTACCCGGCCCGGCGCACCATCTCCCGGATCTCTTCCATGAACTCGGTCGTGTCCTGGAAATCCCGGTACACCGAGGCGAAGCGCACGTAGGCCACCTGGTCCAGCCTACGCAGCCGATCCATCACCAGCTCCCCGATCCGCTGGCTGTCCACCTCCCGCTCGTCGGTGGCTTCCAGCTCGGTCTCCACCTCGTCCACCATGCCCTCGATCTCGTCCCGGGACACGGGCCGCTTGGCGCAGGCGATCTGGATGCTCCGGAGGAGCTTGCCCCGCTCGTAGGGCTCGCTGGAGCCGTCGGCCTTCTGGACGGTCAGGGGCTCCCGCTCGACCCGCTCGTACGTCGTGTACCGGTGACCGCACCCGGTACATTCGCGGCGTCGGCGGATGGCCCGACCCCCACGGCTCACCCGGGAGTCCACGACACGGCTGTCGGTGCTGTCACAGGTCGGGCAGCGCACGGTCGATCCCCCCGGCGCGGGAGGCGGTCAGCCTCCCCCGTCCAGCTCCCGGAGCTGATCTCTGGCGAGGCCCGCCTCGTCGCTGTCCGGGTAGCCGTTCACGACGCGGGAGAAGAAGACCCTGGCGTCCTCCAGGTTCCCCCGCTGCCGCTCCAGGAGGCCGCTCTTGTAGAGGGCCGAGGCGGCCCGACGGGAATTGGGGAAGAGCTCCACCACTCGGCTGTAGGCCTCCAGGGCCTGCCCCGGCTCGCCGGCCTCGGCGTAGGTCTCGGCCACGTAGAAGCGCGCGTCGGGCGCCAGCTCGTGATCCGGGTACGAGGAGAGAAACTCCTGCAACCCGCTGCGTGCCGTCTGGAAGGAGCCGCGCCGGAACTGCTGGAGGGACGCCTCGTAGAGCTGTCGGGGCTCAGAGGCGCCGCCGTCCGGGGCGTCGCCGTCCGCGTCCGCCGGCTCCTCGTCGACCGAGTCGGGGGGCACCGTGTCCGCGTCCCCCGCCGTGTCCGGTCCCGGAGCCCCGGCGGGTCCGGAGTCGCGGGACAGGCGCCTCTCCAGGCCCGAGAGGAGACGCTGGTTCTCGCCGGCCAGGGCCGTGATCCGGCCCAGCTGCTCCTCCAGCCGCTCCAGCCGGCGGGACAGCTCGCCCCGGTTCTCGAACGCGCTCCCCTGCCGGGCCCGCAGGCTGTCCAGGAGCGTCGACCGCAGCTGGCGGATCTCCCGCTCGAGGGAATCCTGGCGGACGCCGAGCTCCCGGAACTCGGCGATCATCGTCTGCTCCATCTCCTGGAGGTCGCTCTTCGACGAGCAGGCCCCCACCAGGAGGGCCGCGGCCAGGGTGAGCGGAACGGCGGGGCGGCGCACGCGGCTCCCCGTCCTACAGGTCGCCGAGGTCCTGGATCACGAACTCCGAGCGGCGGTTCATCGCCCAGGCCTGCTCCGTGGAGCGGTCCACGAGGGGGCGCTCCTCGCCGTAGCTCACCGTCCTGACGATCGCCTCCTCCGGCACGCCCAGCTCCAGCAGGTAGTCCCGGGCCGCGTTCGCGCGGCGCTGGCCCAGCGCCATGTTGTACTCGTTGGAGCCCCGCTCGTCGCAGTGGCCCTCGATCACGATGCGCGCCCCCGGGTTGTTCCTGAGGACCTCGGCCTTCCGGCGGAGGACCTGGGCCGCCGAGTCCGTGATGGCCGCCCGGTCGAACTCGAAGTGCACCCGCTGGCGGATCGTCTCGACCCGGTCCAGGCGCGCCAGCTCGCTCCCGGCCCGCTCCGCGCAATCGGTGCCGGCGTACTCGCTCCGGGCCCGCTGGTACAGCTCCCGGGCGTTGTCGTAGTTGCCCGCCGTGACGGCGGCCGCCGCGTCACGGCAGAGCTGCCGCGCCGCCTCCGCCCGCTCGTTGGCCTTCCGGATCGAGTCGGCGCGGGCGATGGAATCGGCCCGGGCCTGGGCCGCCGAGTCCGCGTCCATCTCGGGCTCGGGCTGGGTCTCCGGCTGCGGGTTTCCGCCGCAGGCGGCCAGGGCTCCCATGACGAGGAACAGGCTGAAGATCCGCATGCTGTGACGCATCGATGACTCCCCTCTGTCGGTACGCTCCCGCCTGCCGACCCCGGACCGTCCGCCCGAGGTGCGGACCGTCGGGCCCGGCTGGCGCCGTGTCTCGTGTCCCAAGCTACGCCGCTGATCCCTTCTTGCCAACTTCCTCCGGGCCTCGCGCCACCTCAGGGCGTCGGGCCCAGCGAGGGCGACCAGTCCGGGGTCTGGTCCTCGTGGTTGGCCACCAGGCGTCGCAGGCTGCCGGTGACCGTGTCCAGGACCCAGAGGGCGTGATAGCCCTCCCGGGTCGATCGGAAGACCAGGTGCCGGCCGTCGGGGGCCCAGCTGGGCTCCTCGCTGGTGCCCTCCCCGGTGAGGACCCGACGATCCGACCCGTCCGGGCTCACGGTGACCACCTGGAACCCGCCGTCCACCCAGGCCTGGAAGGCGATCCGGTCGCCGAGGGGAGACCAGTCAGGGGCCGCGGCGGAGCCCCGCTCCCCGTAGACGTAGCGGCTGATGAGCCCCGTGCCGCCCCCCTCCACCCGCTGGACGTACACCTGCTGCTCGCCCAGGGGCGTGGCCTCGAAGGCGAACCGCTGCCCGTCCGGGGCGTAGCTCGGGTTGAGGGCGTCGCCCGGGTTCGTGTCGGTCAGCCGCTCGGCGCAGCAGAGCGGCTCCAGCTGCAGCTCGAAGACCTCCGTGCCGTCGCCGCCGGCACCGTCCTGGACGCTCCGGCCCACCATCATCCGGGCCCCGTCCGGCCGATACGCCGGGGTCAGGTTGACGCCCGGGACGTCGGAGATGACCCGCGTCTCCCCGGTCGCCAGGCGGGTCTCGTACACCACCGGCCTCCCCTCCCGGTAGGAGACGTAGGCCACGCGACTACCGTCCGGCGAGAAGGCCGGCGAATAGACGATCGTGCTGTCGTGGGTGACACGTCGGAGGTCGTGGCCGTCGCTGTCCACGACCCAGATGTCGGACCCGCCGTCGGACCCCTTCCGTCGGAAGGCGATCCGGCTGGCCGCCATCCCCGGCTCCCCCGTGGCCCAGCGGACGATCCGGTCCGACACCCGGTGGACCGCCATGCGGAAGCCGTCGCGGCCGGGAGCCGGGAGCGTGAAGGCCTCGACCTCGTTCAGCCGGCGGTAGACGACGTCGTGGAGGCTGACCCGCAGGAGCGGCTCCTCCGGCGAGCCCGACACCTCCGCCGCGACGAGCCAGGTGGCCTGGAGCTCGTTCCACAGCTCGTAGCGGACCCCGGAGGTCCGATCCAGGGAATCCGGCACCTGCAGCATCTCGAAGCGGTCCGAGTAGGCCAGGTCCCGGCGGAGGATCGAGTCCACCCGGGCGGCCACCGAACGCAGCCCGTCGCCGGAGGCGCTGGCGGCGGGCAGCGCCAGGGCCGGGAGCCAGCCGGGCCGGTAGGTGATGCCCACCCGCACGTCTCCCGGCTCCTGGGCCGAAGCCGTGGCGGGGCCGGCGGCCAGCAGGAGGAGAGGGAGGAGGAGCCCGAGGAGGCGTCGCCCCCGGGACGCGGAATCTCGCGTCATCGGGTGGTGGGATCGAAGAAGAAGGAGACTCGGAGCCGGTCCCGCGGATAGCGCTCCGGGAGCGGCCCGAAAGCCTGCGCGCGGCCCGCGGCCTCCACCGCCCCCCGGGCCTCCAGGTCGAAGGAGAGGTCGCCCGAGCGCCGCACCCACTCGATGTCGGCCACCGAGCCGTCGCGCCGGATGACGAAGGCGATCTCGGCGTGCAGGCTGCGGGCGCCCGTCGGCGGGCGCCAGTAGCGGTTCACCTGTGCGATGATGTTCTCCAGGTAGTCCGGGAAGGGGAAGGTCCTGCCGTCCAGCTGGACGTTGACCGTCTCCTCGCCCTCCTCCTCGGCCCGGGCCGGCTCGGTGGTCGGCTCGGGCACCTCCTCCTCGGTCTCGAGCTTGGGGCGCTCCGTCTCCGGCAGGGGCTGCGGGGACGGCTCCGGCGGGGGCGGACGGTGCTCCTCCTCGGCGGCCTCCGCCGGCTGCGGATCCTGGCGGACCGGCGCTTCCTCCTCCATCTGCGCCACCAGCTTCACCTGGTAGGTCTCCGGGGGCGGCGAGGCCATGCTGGGCGACGCCTGCAGGAACAGGAGCCCGGCGGCGGCGTGCAGCAGCACGGACCCCACCACGGCGGCCGGCGGCAGGCGACGGTCCTCCTCGCGGCGGGGATCGATCACGGTCGTCGCGCCTTCAGTCGTCCCGCCGGCCGGACTCGGGCTGCGCCACGAGGCTCACGTTCTCGACCTCCGCCTCCTTCAGGCTCCCGATCACGCGCAGCACCCGTCCGTAGGGGACGTCGTCGGCTCCCTTCACGTACACCGTCGGCGATCCCTGCCTGCGGATGACCTGCACGACCGTCGCGTCGAACTCGTCCATCGAGACTTCCGCGTCCCCCAGGTACACCGTCCCGTCGGAGTCCACGGAGATCACGACCCCCTCCTCGGCCTGCAGGGGCGCCGCCGGGGCCCGGGGGACGGCGATCTCTACCCCGCCCTGGAGGATGGGTGCCGTGATCATGAAGATGATCAGCAGCGTGAACGCCACGTCCACGAGGCTGGTCACGTTGATCTCCGCCCGGACGTCGAGCTCGCCGTCCCCGCCGAGATGTCCGCCGAAGGACTGCCTCACGGTGCCTCACCTCCCCGGATGGCCTGCCGGGCCCGCGACGTCGGGTTCCTCATACCCGACCCTCCCGCGCGAGAGTGCCCACGAACTCGCTGGCGAACCCCTCCAGCTCGCTGGTGAAGAGGCCCAGCTTGGAGGCGTAGTGGTTGTAGGCGATGACCGCGGGGATCGCCACGGCCAGGCCCACGACCGTGCTGATGAGCGCCTCGGCGATGCCCGGGGCCACCGCGGCGATGTTGGCCGTTCCTCGGGCGCTGATCCCGATGAAGGAGTTCATGACGCCCACCACCGTCCCCAGCAGGCCCAGCAGCGGGCTCACCGAGCCGATGATCGCCAGCCAGGGCAGACCGTGGGCAAGGTCGTCCCGCTCCTCGGAGACCTCCTTCTCCAGGACCAGCCACAGGGTGTCCAGCTGGGCCTGTGAGATGCCGTTCCGGTCGGCCGCTTCCTCCTTCAGCGCACGCGGCCGGAGCTCTGTGAAGAAGTTCACTCCCTGCCGGAACACCCGCGTGTAGGGGGAGGGGTCCAGCCGGACGAGGGTCTGGTACACGTCCTCCAGGCCCGAGGCCCGCTCCATCCCGTCCACGAAGTCGTCGCCCTCCTCCTCCACCCGGCGGAACTCCGACCACTTCCAGAAGATCAGCACCCAGGAGATGATCGAGAAGATCGCCAGGACCAGGAGGATCACCTGCGTGGCGGGCGTCGCCTCCAGGACCATCTGCCACGGGTTCGTGGGCAGCGGCTGCGCCGGTCGGGCCTGCAGCACCGCGGCCGCGAGCGGCGCCAGCGCCCCCTCCGATACCATCACCGTGCTCCCGATCACTCGCTCCCTTCCTCTCCCTCGAGTTCCTCGCCCAGGCCGAACAGGCGCCGTGCCAGCTCCAGCCATTCCGCTCCGTTCTCCTCCACGGCCAGCCTCCGGAGGCCCACCGTGGGCCGGTGGAGGACCTTCTTCAGGGCCAGCCGCGAGGCCCGGTGTATGGCCTCGCGCTCCTCGTCCGTCAGGCCGTCGATGCCCCGCAGCGTCTCCTCCAGCTCACGACGCCGCACCCGCTCCGCCCGTTCCCGGACCTCCCGGATGAGGGGAACGGCTTCCCGCGCCTGGTACCACCGCCAGAAGTCGTCGGCGCTCCGCTCCAGGATGGCGGACGCGACGTCCCGCTCCTCGCTCCGGCTCGCCTCGGTGATCTCCACCACCCGCTGCAGGTCGTCGATGTTGTACAGGAAGACGCCCGGAAGGTCCCCGACGTCCGGCTCCACGTCCCTGGGAACCGCGATGTCCACGATCACCAGGGAGGAGCTCCTCTCGCTGCGGAGCTCCCACATCTGATCCACCGTCACCACGGGATGGGGCGCGGCCGTGGAGGTGACCAGCACGTCGGTCCCCTCCAGCCGCTCCCACACGCTCTGATACGGCACCGGGCGCGCGCCGGTCCGGTCCGCGGTGGCTTCCGCCCGCTCCACGGTCCGGCTGGCCACCAGGACCTCGACGAACCCGCGGTCCAGGAGGGCGCCCAGGGTCCTCCGTCCCATCTCCCCGGCGCCCACCACCAGGGCCCGCCGGCCCTCCAGCTCGCCGAAGACCTTCTGGACGAGCTGGACCGCCGCCGACGGCACGGAGGCTGCCCCCTCGGCCAGGCGGGTCCGGGCCCGAGCCTTCCCCCCGGCCGCCAGGGCGGCCTGGAACAGCCGATGGAGGACCGGTCCCACGTTCGCCGGATTCGCCTCCCGGGCGGCCTGGTAGGCGTCGCCGACCTGACCCTGGATCTCCGGCTCTCCCACGACCAGAGAATCGAGGCCGGAGGTGACCCGCAACAGGTGGAGGGCCGCCTCGCGTCCCTGGCGCCCGTACAGGTGGGGCGAGGCCTCGTCCGGCGACATCCCGGCGTGCTCGGCCAGAGCGTCGCGGCCGGCCGCTTCGGCCGCCTCCCGGTCCCCGGCCGTCAGGTATAGCTCGCTCCGGTTACAGGTCGAGAGCACCACGCACTCCCGAACCTCCGGTCGCCCGCGGACCCCGGCCAGGAAGTCGCGCACGGTCCCCTCCGCCACGTGGAACCGCTCCCGCACCTCGATAGGGGCCGTGTGATGGCTGGTGCCCACCAGGGCCAGGGTCATCACAGGAAGAAGCCCGACCCGCCGGTGACGAGCCTGAGGGCCGCGAACACCGAGACCGTGAGCGCGAAGGCCGCCGACGTGGCGGCAGCGGACCTCTCGCCCCGCCCACCGGGCCAGAGGCGCACCAGGATGGCCCCCAGGTAGGCCAGCCAGGTGACGACGCCGAAGACGACCTGGGGGTTCCCCAGCTCCCACCCGCCCCCGTAGGTCAGCGTCCAGCTCCACCCGATCACCAGCCCGAGGGTCAGCGTCGTGAACCCCAGCCCCAGACCCGTCCGGTTGAGACGGTCCAGGCTCTCGAGGGAGGGCATGAACCCGAAGACCGACCCGAAGTCCTTCCGCTTCAGGGTACGGAACTGGAGCACGTACATGGCCGCGGCGGCCGAGGCCAGGGCGAGGCCCGCGTAGCCGGCGAAGACGGCCGTCACGTGGGTCACGAACCACGGGCCGCGGAACGTCGTCTGGTGAGTGACGGGCTCCAGGCCCACGGCCACGGCCTCCGAGAGGAGGAGGAGGATCAGGGGGACGACGAAGAGGGCCGCCGGCCGCACCTCCTCCCGGACCGAGGTCGCCAGGAGCAGGAGCGCGATGACGAGGGCCAGGCTGGAGGACGCGGGTCCGAGCCCCACCAGGGGAAGGGTCCCGTGGGCGATCCCGAACGCCACCAGCCCCGCCAGGTGGATGCCGGCGGCGCCCATGGTCAGACGCCAGCCGGTCCCGGCCCGGCGGGCGTCACCTTCACGGAAGTCCCGAAGGAAGACGGCCCAGGCACCGAGATAGCCCGCCAGGGCCGTGAGGTGGAGGAGGGAGACCATCGCCGGCGAAGGGTCGGCCGGCGAGATCAGCCGTCGCGCCGGGCGCCCGGAGCGCCAGCCCGTCGGACGGGCCGACGGGCCTCAGCCGCTCCGGGTCCCCGCCGGGTCACGTTCCGGGCCCGGCGGGCCGCCGTACCCGAAGGATCGGGGCGCCCACGTGGATGCCCAGGTCCCGGAGGTCGGTGACCCGGGCCGTCGACGTGCTGCCCCGGACGCGTACCACCCGAAGGACGGCCAGCCGATCCCGCTGCGCCGCGCTCACGGGATCTCTCTCGCTCCGGGTGAACACCGCGAACTCGTCGCCCACCGACACGCCCGAGCTGGATCCGACGTCCAGGAACACCATGTCGCCCGTCGCCACCAGCGTCTGGTCCACGGCCAGCGCCCTGACACTGGCACGGAGCCCGTCGTCGGTGGCACGAAGGCTGTGGAGATCGCCGGCGGGATAGGGCTCGACCGGGATGACGTGGTCCCCGGAGGACAGGTCGCCGAACACCTGCACCACCGACGCCCGGGCCGAGTCGCCGGTGACCGAGCGGACCTCGAGCAGCCCCTGGGAGCGGACGACCGACAGGCCGTCCCCCACCCTCCGGCCCTCGCGCACGGCCTGGAGCGTGTCGCCGATCGCCGGCTGCAGCCCGTCCAGCCCCAGCACCACCTCGTCGCCGATCCGGGCGCTGGGCGGGATCTCGAGGCCCAGCGGGTTCTCCTCGATCACCCGGCTGATGGTGCCCCGGGGCCGGACGGTCTCGTAATCGGCCAGGAAGCCCGCGCTGTAGAAGACCGACCGCGTGACCAGGCTCGCCCGGGCCTGATCCTCTACCGAGAATCCGCCGGTCGTCACGGTCTGGCTCGGATTCCGGTCGAAGATCGACGGGCCGGCGAAGGGATCCTCGCCCGCGGGCCGCTCGGGCGCCTCCCGGGCGGTGTCGGCGGGCGTGCGGTCCCGCTGCGCCACCTCGACCCCCGTGACGTCCGCGGCGGTCTCGGCTCCGGGCAGCTGCAGGACCTCGCCCGGATAGATCCAGTGCGGATCCTCGACGACGTCCTGGTTGATCTCGAAGATGCGGGGCCAGGAGAAGGGATCCGTCAGGTACCGGTCGGCCAGGTCCCAGAGGGTGTCCCCCTCGTCCACCTCGTGTCGGGCGGGGCGGTCCTGGTCCCCGGCCGCGGCGTCCTCCTGGGCCGCCAGCGGCGCCCCGGCCGTGGCCAGGAGCGCGACCGTCAGCGCCCCCAGCACCACCCTCGCGACAGGCCGGACCGCCTCAGAAGGGGAGGTCATCGTCCCCGCCCATGAGCGACTCCTCCGAGAAATCTGCTTCGTCCTCATCGGGTACCTCCTCTTGAGCTCCCGGTCCGCGTCGGCCGGAGCCGCCTCGCCCGGCGCCGTCCCCCCGTCCTCCCAGCATGATCATCTCCCGCGCCCGGATCTCGGTGGTGTAGCGGGTCTGGCCGTCCTGGCCCTCCCACTGGCGATACTCGATCCGACCCTCGATGTAGATCCGGTCGCCCTTGGAGAGGTAACGCTCGCAGATCTCGGCCAGCTTGTCCCACGCCACGATCCGGTGCCACTCGGTCTTCTCCTGGTCCTGCCCGTTGCGGTCGGTCCAGCGGCGGCTCGTGGCCACCGAGAGCGTGGCCACGCGGGTTCCCGAGCTCGTCGATCGAACCTCGGGATCCGAGCCCAGGTTTCCAATGACCATCGCCTTGTTCAGGCTGCGCGACATACCTCTCCTCCAACTTTCGTGCGAGGCGGGACGTGAACGGCCGGCGGGCCCCTTGTCTCCGGGATCCTGACGGCTTCGGCCCCAACGCGAGATCCCGGGACAACATGCAAAATTTGCACTCGCGGGGCGATCGTGTCAACGAGAACCGGCGGAGATCTCCCGCGTGAGCACCAGGGCATCCTCCGCGGGCGCACGGTAATAGCCGGTCCGTCGGCCCACCTCGCGGAACCCCGCCTCGCGGTAGAGGGATCGGGCGGCGCTGTTGCTCTCCCGCACCTGGAGAAAGATCTCACCGGCTCCCCGGGCGGCGGCCTCCCGCAGGCAGGCACGCAGCAGGGTGCGGCCCACCCCCCGCCTGCGGTGCTCCGGGGCCACGGCCAGGTCGGCCAGCTCGGCCTCGTCGGCGCTCACCCAGAGGGCGGCGTATCCCGCCACCCGGCCCGACCGCTCGGCCACGAGGACGGCTCCCGGATCGCGCCGCATCACCATGCGGAAGGCGCGCTCCGACCAGGGGACGGGAAACGCCTCACGCTCGATCCGCAGCAGCACGGGGAGGTCGGCCGGCCGAGCCGACCGCACCCGGGTCTCCAGCGCGGGCCCCCGCTCAGACGCCACGCTCGGCCCCCGACGCCCGGACGTAGGCGGGCTCCCAGCCGGCGGGATCCTCCACCGCGCCCTCCCCCGGCCGCTCGGCGGCCAGGAGGAGGAGCGCGGCGGCCCGCGGCGTCGCGTGGAGAAAGGACAGGACGTCGCCACCGGCCGCTTCCAGCTCCTCCCTGTGCGTGACCGCCCCGGTGCCGGCGAACGTCCATCCTTCCCCGCCGTCGAGTCCCTCGAGCACCGCGGCCACCGACCCGACGGTCGGCTCCAGGACGGCCCGTCGGGCCGGGGCCGCCCCCCATCCGGCCGCGTAGACCTCCTCCCGGCGGGCGTCGAGGAGGGAGCAGACCGGCCCGGAGGCGCCCGTGCCGGCGGCCACGGCCGCCAGGCCGGAGTAGGCCACCAGCCGGGCCCCGGTGCCGGCGCAGAGCCCCTTGGCCAGGGACGCGGCGATCCTGACCCCCGTGAAGGAGCCGGGGCCCGCCCCCACGACGACCCGGTCGACCTCGCCGGGGGAGGCCCCGCATCGCTCCAGGAGGCGGCGGATCTCCGGCAGCACCGTCTCCGAGTGGGCCGCCCGCACGGAGAGGCTCACCTCGGCCAGCAGCTCCCCGTCGCGGCTCACGGCCACGCTCCCCAGCCGCGTGCTGGTGTCCAGCGCCAGGCTCAGCAATCCTCCTCCCCTTCGTCGCCGACGGCCGGCGGACCCGGAAGAGGGGGCGGGTCGGGAACCTCCCCCAGGGTCCGGACCGTCACCCGCCGACGGGCTTCGTCGGCCGTCAGATCCAGGCGGATCTCCCACCGGTCCGGCGGGAGCCGCTCCCCGGCCCGCTCGGCCCACTCCACGAAGACGGGGCCCTCGGCCTCCAGCAGCGCCTCCCAGCCGAGGTCGTCCAGCTCCCCGGGACCCTCCAGGCGGTACAGGTCGACGTGGTGGACGGGACGGCGGTCCGGGGGACGGTGGTGGTTGTGGAGGGTGAAGGTGGGGCTCCGGACCCGGCCCTCCACGCCCGCACCCCGGCAGGCGGCCCGGACCAGCGTCGTCTTGCCCGCCCCCAGCGGCCCCGTCAGCGCCACGAAGACGCCCGGCCCGGAGCCGGGCTCGGTGGCGACCCGTCCCATCTGTCGTCCCCAGTCGACCAGCGCCTCCTCGTCCAGCTCGGCCGGGCGCCCTCCCGTCGCGTCTGCCCGGCCCGCCCCGGCGCCGGCCGCGGGGGCCCCGCCGTCAGCCGCCATCCGAGCCGCTCCGGCGGAGCGCCCCCACCCGCGACCGACGCTTCCGCTTCGCCGAGCCCTCGTCCTCCAGCTCCGCCTTCACCTCGAACAGCTCGTCCCGGAGCCGCGCCGCCCGCTCGAACTCCATCTCCTCCGCCGCCTCCTCCATCTCCCGCTCCAGCCGCTCGACCAGCTCCTCCGGGTCCAGGTCGCCGTAGTCCTCGGCGTCCTCCCGCACCGAGGCGGCCACCGCCTCCCGGGCGTCGGCGACCGAGGTCGAGAAGCGGATCTGGTCCACCGACTTCACGATGGAGGTGGGCTCGATGTCGTGCTCCTCGTTGTACTCGGCCTGGATCTCCCGTCGCCGCTCGGTCTCCTCGATGGCCCGGCGCATGGAGCCCGTGATCCGGTCGGCGTAGAGGATCGCCGTCCCGTTCACGTTCCGGGCGGCCCGGCCGATGGTCTGGATCAGGGAGGTGTCGGAGCGGAGGAAGCCCTCCTTGTCGGCGTCCAGGATGGCCACCAGGGAGACCTCGGGCAGGTCCAGCCCCTCCCGCAGGAGGTTGATGCCCACCAGGACGT
>CAZSKS010000002.1:0-5932 GCA_964607465.1 uncultured Gemmatimonadota bacterium
GCCACGAAGCCGCCGATGGACGCCAGCGACTTGCTGAAGGTGCCCGTGATGAGGTCCACCTCGTCGGTGAGCCCGAAGTGCTCCGCCGTCCCCGCCCCCGTGGGACCGACGACGCCGATGGCGTGGGCGTCGTCCACCACCAGCGCCGCGTCGTGTTCGGCGGCGAGCTCGGTGAGGACCGGGAGGTCGGCCAGGTCCCCCTCCATGCTGTAGACGCCGTCCACCACGATCAGCTTGCCGCGCCCCTCCTGCTCGGACTCCAGCATCCGCTCCAGGGTGTCGTGATCGCCGTGGTTGAACCGCTGGACGTCCCCGAAGCCCAGGCGGGCCCCGTCCTGGATGCAGGCGTGGTCCAGCTTGTCGACGAAGGCGGTGTCGTTGCGGCCGATCAGGGCGCTCAGCGTCCCCAGGTTCGTCTGGTACCCGGTGCTGAACACCAGCGCCCGGTCCTTGCCCACGAAGTCGGCCAGCTCCTCCTCCAGCCGGTTGTGGAGGTCGAGGTTCCCGTTGAGAAAGCGGCTGCCCGTGTTCCCGCTGCCGTACTTCCTCAGCGCCTCCTCGGCGGCCTCGAGGATCCGGGGGTCGTGGGTGAGTCCCATGTAGTTGTTCGAGCCGACCATGATCTTCTCGTGGCCGTCGATGACCACGGTCGTGTCCCGGGACTCCTCGATCTCCTGGAAGTAGGGGTACAGCCCCTTCTCGCGCAGGCGGCGCGACGTGCTGAAGTTCTCGCATTTCGCGAAAACGTGCATCCTTCGGGATCCTTCTCCGGGGTGGGTTCTCGGGACGGCGACCGGGTCGCCCCGCAGGTCCGGCGACCGTGTCGGCCCGGCGGTCCGGCGGCCGGCCTCGCGGACAACGGTCGAAGGTACCGGCGGCCTTCGGCGCCGGCAAGAACGGTGGGCACGGGCGGGCGGAGGGAACGGACAGGAAGGTCCGAGGAAGGGGAAGAGGAAGGCGCGAGGAAGGAAGCGGACCGCCCGCCGTGGCGGACGGTCCCTCCCTCACGGTGATCGGCCGTGTGCGTCCGCCCTCCGGGCCCACGGGACCCGGGGATCAGCGGATCGGCAGATCAGCGGCCGGGGGCGTCGTCCTCCTCTTCCTCCAGGAGTCGATCCTTCAGCTGTTGGAAGCGCTCCCGCAGCTCCGCGTCCTGGTTGATGGCCGAGGCGATCTGGGAGTATCGCTCGGCGGTCAGCTCCTCCTCCTCGATGATCGCGATCATCTGCTGATTCGTCTGCTGCTGGATCTGCTGCGCCTCCTCGCGGCCCTCTGCGTCCTGCATCCGGGCCTGCATCTCCGAGCGCAGCTCCTCGATCTCGATGTGCGCCTCGGTGAAGGTCTGGAGCTCCTGTCCGTCCACCTCGATGTCCTGCTGGCCGGGTTGCGGCTGTTGGGCCTGCAGGCCGCCCGAGCCGAGGACGAGGAGGAAGGCCGTGGCGACCGCGGTCAGGGCTCCGCGCGAGAGTCTCGATTCCAGGTAGTGCATGGTCGTCTCCCCTGGTTGAGGTCCGACGGGCCGACCCCGGGGCTCGTCCCCGCGGCGGCCCGCCGGAAGCAGGGCCCGCCCGACGTCCGCCGGCACGGTCCCACCACCTTTCAGGTGCAGCCCCCGTTCCGGTGGCGCCGGGAGAGAGATCGGACGATACGACGACGGGAACTCCCTGGTGTCCAACGAGATGATGGCCCCCTGCGATCCGACGACGGGGAAGGGGCCGGCGGCCGGGCGGGGCGCGGTTTCCCGGTTTTTTGTGTCAGTATGACACATGTGCTATTCTGCTACGCGCCAACACCCCCCGGACGAAGGTCCCTCCGCCATGAGCCTCCAGTCCCGCCTCTACAGCCTCCGCGTCGCTCTCCTGCTGTACGTCGTCCTGCCCCTCGTGGCCGTCCTGGCGGTGGCGGGCTGGGCGGGGCTGCGCGTCATGGAGGGATGGGTCGAGGACCGCATGGAGAAGGAGGTCGAGCTGGTGGCCCAGGCCATCCGGATTCCGCTGGCCCGCTCGCTGGAGCGCCGACGGGAGCGGACGGTGGCCCGCACCCTGGAATCGGCCTTCGACCTGAGCGAGGTCTACGCCCTCCACGTGTTCGACCTGGAGGGAAACGAGCTGGCCGCCGTGGGTGTGCAGCAGACGCCCGAGGAGCCGGAGAAGATCAGCGAGATCGCCCGGGAGGGCGACCGGACGGGAGAATACGGCGAGGTCGGGGGGCGGGAGGCGTATTCCTATTTCGTCCCCCTGTCCGGCTCCGGCGGACAGTCCATCGGCCTCCTCCAGCTCAGCCGGAGACGGGCCGACTTTCGCGATGAATTCAGGAAGATTCGTCTCCAGGGGGGAGGCCTGCTGGCGGCCGGAGCGCTCCTCATGGGGGCGCTGGTGCTCTTCGGCCACCACGGGTCGGTGGGTCGCCACCTGGACCGGCTGCAGCGGACGATGCGCCGCGTGAAGGAGGGGGACAGAAGCCACCGGGCCGCCGCGGCGGGACCCCGCGAGCTGGCCGCGGTGGCCACCGGATTCAACGAGATGCTGGACACCATGGCGGAGGCCGAGGCGGAGATCCGCGAGCGCAAGAGCACCCAGCAGGCCCTCGAGAGCCGGCTCCGCCGGGCCGAGAAGCTGGCCGCCGTCGGACGGCTGGCGGCCGGGGTCGCCCACGAGCTCGGCTCGCCGCTCAGCGTCGTCAGCGGCAAGGCCCAGCGCTGGCTCCGGAAGTCCGAACGGCTGCCCGGGGAGCTCGAGGACGACCTCCGGGAGACCCGCTCTCAGGTGGACCGGATGAAGCACCTGGTGGAGCAGCTCCTGGAGTTCGGCCGGGGCGGAGAGCTTGAGCGCGAGCCGGTCCGGGCCGATCGCCTCGTCGTGGCCGCCGCGGACCACGAACGGGAGCTGGCCCGCGACCGGGGCGTTACGATCGAGGTGGAGGGACCGTCGGACGCCTCGCCCACCACCCTGGGGGACGGCGCCCGTCTGCAGCGGGCGCTGGCCAACCTGGTCCGCAACGCCGTCCAGGCGGCCGACGGCCGGGTTCGCGTCACGTGGACCCGGTGGGAGGACGGAGTCGCGTTCCGAGTGGACGACGACGGTCCCGGGATCGATCCCGAGGTCGAGGCGCGCCTCTTCGAGCCCTTCTTCACCACCCGGCGTCGGGACGACGGCACGGGTCTCGGCCTCGCCGTGGTCCACGGGGTGGTGGAGGATCACGGGGGCCGCGTCGAGGTGGCGCAGAGCGAGTGGGGGGGAGCTTCCTTCACCGTCTACCTGGCGGACGAGGGGCCGGCCGGCGAAAGGAGCCCGGCCGACGGGGGGACGGCATGACCCCTTCCGACGAGCGCGTCCTCGTCGTGGAGGACGACGACGGGCTGCGCGAGCTGCTGGTGGAGGAGGTCGGCGACGCCGGCTACGAGGTGCGATCGGCGGCCTCGGCCGAGGAGGTGCCTGCCGCCCTGGACGGCTGGCGCGCCGACCTGGTGGTCTGCGACCTCCGGCTTCCCGGGGCCGACGGACTGGCCCTCCTCAAGCGGACCCGGGCCCTGGACGACCCGCCCGCCTTCGTCGTCATCACGGCGTTCGGTACCGTCAGCCAGGCCGTGGAGTGCCTCCAGGAGGGCGCCGACGACTTCCTCACCAAGCCGCTGGACTTCGACCACCTCATGCTCGCCGTGGAGCGGGCCCTGGAGACGCGCCGTCTCCGGCGGCAGGTGCATCGGTACCGGGAGGCCCTGGAGGACGACTTCCACGGGATGGTGGGCCGCAGCCGTCCCGTTCGACGGCTCTTCGACCAGGTCCGGCAGGTGGCACGGGCCCACGGGCCCGTCCTGATAGAGGGGGAGAGCGGCACCGGCAAGGAGCTGGTGGCCCGCGCCCTCCATCGGGAGAGCGACCGCTCGGACGGACCCTTCCTCGCCGTCAACTGTGCCGGGATCCCGGCGGAGCTGCTGGAGAGCGAGTTCTTCGGCCACGCCGAGGGCGCCTTCACCGGAGCGACCGGGCAGCGGGACGGCCTCTTCGCCGAGGCGCACGGCGGCTCGCTCTTGCTGGACGAGATCGGGGAGATGCCCATGAGGTTGCAGGCCAAGCTCCTCAGGGTCCTGCAGGAGGGGAAGGTCCGCCGGGTGGGCGACAACCGCGAGCGCCCCGTGGACGTGCGGGTGATCGCCTGCACGAACCAGGACCTGGAGGCGATGCTCGACGAGGGGACGTTCCGGGAGGATCTGTATTACCGGCTGGAGACCTTCACGCTCTCCGTCCCTCCCCTGCGGGAGAGGGGAGACGACGTCGAGCTGCTGGCGGGCCGCTTCCTCCGACGCTTCGCCATGAAGATGCAGCGGGACATCCAGGGCATGGACCGGGAGACGATGCGGATCCTCCGCGCCTACCCCTTTCCCGGAAACGTGCGGGAGCTCGAGAACGCCATGGAGCGCGCCGTGGCGTTCTGCGACGGTGAGGTCGTCACGGCCCGCCACCTGCCGTCCCGCCTGCGGCGAGGCGCGACGGAGGGCGAGCTGAAGGACGGCGTCGACGACGGGTCTTCGCCGGCCGAATTCCCCGAGTCGGTCGTCTCCGACGGCGACAGGATCCTGCCGCTCTCGGACGTGGAGGAGCGCTACATCCGCCACGTGCTGGACCGGGTCGACGGCAACAAGCGGCGCGCGGCGGCCCTGCTGGGCATCGGGCGTCGGACGCTGTACCGGAAGCTGGAAACCGACGACGGTCCGGGGGGCTGAGGACCCGGGCGCCGAGCCCACGCCGCCGGACCGCTCAGTCCCCGCCGTGGCGGAGCCAGATGGCGACGGCCCCGCAGCCCCGCATGCTCTTGAACCGGGCCGGCGCCTCGCCGCCGTGGTAGACCTCCAGGGCCATGATCTCCTCCGGCTGGAACTCGTTCACCGAGATGCCGGAGACCGGTGAGCCGTCGAGGTAGATCTGCGGCCGGCAGCGGCCCGAGAACCCGGCGGCGCCCCGCAGGGTCACGACGTAGTCCGGGGTGAAGGCTCCGCGCTGCCGGGGGGGGACGTAGCGCACCCGGACCCCCGGGATCCGCCGGAGGGCGTCCGTCGTCCGCGTGGGCGACGCCTCCTCCAGCTCCTCCCGGGTCAGCACCTGGCCGGAGAAGCGCCGCTCGCGCTCGCGGATCTCGCGCATGCGCCGGTCGCGGATCCCCTCCACCTCCACCTCCAGCTCGGCGACCTCCACCGCCTCGGGCCTGAGCTCGACGTCGAGCCGGGTCACCATGCCGGCCCCGAGCCACACGTACTCCGTCCGGGCCCGGCCCGAGAGGTACTCCACCGTCACCGAGTCCTCCCCGGGCTCCAGCCCGCGGAGCCGGTAGGCGCCGGCCGAGTCGGTGAGCGTCGACCGGTCCCGGTTCACGATTCGGACCTCGGCGTCCTCCAGGGGACGGCGCGTCTCGGCTTCCCGGACCGTGCCGTACAGCACCGCCGTCGTGTCGCCGGCCTCCGCTCCCCCGCCGTCGGCCTCCTGGGCGGCGAGGGGCGTAGGTCCGCCGGGCAGCCAGATGGGCAGCGTCGCAGCCAGGGCCAGCGCCGCCCCGAGCCGGGGGAGATCTGTCCAGTGCATGTCCCGTCCCGCCTTCCTGCTGATGCCTGGTTCCGTCCGGATGCCGTCCGTGTCGACCGAGGTCCACCGTCGTCTGCCCGGGTCCGCCGACGGCGGAGCCCGGGACGGACAACGTATGAACGCATAATAGATGGTAAGCAAGTAACACCCTCCGTGCCACCGGGAACCGGAGGTCCGGCGCCGCTGTTGGAGGCCACGGGACCCGTGTTCGGCTTGCCGGGCCGGCGGGTCTCCGACGACGTTGTGAGGCGGAGGGGCGGCCCGGGGGACCCGGCGGGGGGCTCGCGACCCGTCTGCAGTACACGGGCGCCCTGCAGCACTCGGGCGCCCGGGGGCGATCCGACGCGGGCGAAGGA
>CAZSKS010000002.1:6032-31556 GCA_964607465.1 uncultured Gemmatimonadota bacterium
CGATCCGACGCGGGCGAAGGAGACGCGACGCGGGCGAGCGGCTCGACGATCCTACGGGAGGGGCGATGACCGAGACCCACGACCTGGTGATCGTCGGCGGGGGCACGGCGGGCCTCGTCGCCGCGGCCGGCGCGTCCTCTCTGGGGGCCCGCGTGGCGCTGGTGGAGAAGGACCGCCTGGGCGGCGAATGCCTGTGGACCGGCTGCGTGCCCAGCAAGGCCCTCATCGGCACCGCCCGGGTGGCCCGGGCCTTCCGGCGTGCCGAGGCCTTCGGGCTCGACGGCCGGGAGCCGGCCGTCGACGGGGGCCGGGTGCTGGAGAGCGTTCGGGACGCCCGGGCCCGGATCCAGCCCCACGACGACCCGGAGCGGTTTCGCGACATGGGGGTCGACGTGATCGAGGGCACGGCGGCCCGCCTCCGCCCCGACGGCAGGGTCGAGGCGGGGGAGCGGACCCTGGCGGGGCGCTCCGTGCTGCTGGCCACCGGCAGCCGCCCCGCGGTGCCGCCGGTGGAAGGGCTGGCCGACGTCGGCTACGTGACCCACGAGACGGCCTTCGACCGGGAGGGTCTGCCCGCCTCGTCGGTCATACTGGGGGGCGGGGCCGTAGGGGTGGAGTTCGCCCAGGCCTACGGCCGCCTGGGGGTCGAGGTGACCCTGGTGGAGATGGAGGAGAGGATCCTCCCCCGGGAGGACCCCGACCTCACCGGGCGCCTGCGGGACGTCCTGGAGGAGGAGGGCGTGGAGGTGCTGACCGGGACCCGCGCCGTGGCGGCGGGCCGGGATGGCCGCCTCCGGACGGTGGCGGTGGAACCGGCCACCGGGGACGCCGCCGCCTCCGGCGGGACGCCCGGGGAAACCCGGGACGGCCGGGCAGCCGGCGCCCCGCAAGGCCAGGGGGCCGGCACCCCGGGCGAGGATCGACGGCGGACCCTCCGGGCGGAGGAGATCTTCGTGGCCACCGGCCGCCGGCCCAACGTGGAGGACCTGGGCCTGGAGGCGGCGGGGGTGGGCGTGAGCCCCGAGGGCGTCGTGGTCGACGACAGGCTCCGCACCAGCCGGAAGGGCGTCTACGCCGCCGGGGACGTGATCGGCGGCCACCTCTTCACCCACGTGGCCGACCACGAGGCCCGGACCGTGATCCGGAACGCGCTCTTCCCCTTCGCCTCCAGGGTCGACTACTCGGTGATCCCCTGGGCCGTCTACACCGAGCCGACCCTGGCCCGGATCGGACCCACCGAGGAGGAGGCCCGCCGTCGTCACGGCGACGGGATCTCGGTCCACGCGTACGACCTGGCCGACCTGGACCGGGCGGTCACCGACCGCGAGGCCCGGGGCCTGGTGAAGCTGGTGGCCGACCGGCGGGGCAGGCTGCTGGCGGGCCACCTCCTGTCGCCGGGGGCCGGGAGCCTGGTCGTGGAGGTGGCGCTGGCGGTGCGGGAGGACCTGAAGGTCACCGACCTGGCCGACCTGGTCCATCCCTACCCCACCCTGTCCGAGGGAGTCCGGCGGGCCGCCAACCAGGCCTACCGCGACCGCCTCACGCCGACCACCCGGCGGCTGCTGGACGGATGGCACCGCCTGGCCCGGGCCCTCGGCCTGTAGGATCCCGCGGGATCGGCCACGGGATCCCGCCGGACCCGGTCCGGGAGCGACCGGGCCGGTCCCCACGGAACCCGCGGGACCCGGACCCGGGATCACACGCCCGGGCCGCTTGCCCCGACCTCGGCCCGACGCGCAACGTTCCGACGATGGAGACCACGAGCCCCACCGCCGAGCCCCGCCCCCGACGTGCCCGCCTCGCCGGCGGGCCCCTTCCCGGCCGGACGGGGCCCACCGGCATGGTGGGGCCCGCGCCCCGGTCCGTCCTGGCCGCCGCCTGCCTGCTCCTCCTGCTGACGGCGTGCGGGGGCGCGGCGCGGCCCGGAGAGGTGACGGTCCAGCCGCCCGACCCCGGCCCCGACTCCCTCCCCTCGGAGGCGCGGGGGCTGCCCCGGGCGACCCTGGACAGCGTCCCGCCCCCGCGTCCCGAGCGGCCGTGGCTCCCCCTGGGGATCCAGTGGAGTCCCGGCCGCCCGCACGAGGGCGAGGCGGTGGGCGTGCATCTGTACCAGCCGTCGGCCGGACGCCGCCCGGCGACCGTGGAGGGGGAGCTGGACGGACGTCCCGTCCGGTTCACCCCGGTGGAGGGGGGCTGGTTCGGGGTCGCCGCCGCGCCCATCGGGTCGGCCGGTCCCGCCCGGCTGCAGCTCCGGTACCGCCTCGCCCCCGACTCGACGGTCTCGCAGTCGGTCCGGCTCCCGATCGCGGAGCGGGAGTTCCCGGCCACCCGGCTCAGCGTGGCACCGCGCTACTCCGAGCCGTCCCCGGAGGCGCTGGTCCGCATCCGGGAGGAGCGGGAGCTCATCACCGCCACCCTGGCCCGGGCCACCGACGGGTGGCTGCCGCGGGAGGGGTTCACCTGGCCCAGGGAGAAGCGGATCACCAGCCCGTTCGGGCAGCGGCGCGTCTTCAACGAGGAGCTGAAGAGCCGCCACACGGGGCTGGACCTGCGGGGCCGCGAGGGCGATCCCGTCCACGCCTCGGCCCGGGGTCGGGTGGCTCTCGCCGGTGACTTCTACTACGCCGGCAGCGCCGTCTACCTGGACCACGGCCTCGGGGTGTACACGGCCTACTTCCACCTGTCCCGGATCGCCGTCGCGGAGGGGGACACCGTCCGGCAGGGGGAGCTGGTGGGCGAGGTCGGGGCGACCGGTCGGGTCACGGGGCCTCACCTGCACTGGTCCCTCTACGTGAACGGCGAGCCCCTGGACGCCGCCAGCCTGCTGCTGCTCCGGCCGCCGCGGTAGCGGCCGCCGGGCCGGCGGAAGCCCGGCCTCCGCCGGTCGAGCGCAGGCCGTGCCCGTGCCGAGCGCGGGTCCTGTCCGTCCCGAGCGCAGGTCTTGCCCGTCCCGAGCGTCCCGGCCACTTTGGCCCCGTCCGCAGAGCCACGCCCGTCCTCCCGTGCCGTCACGACAAGAGGAAACGCATGACCCGGTTGGCCCTCGTCCTGGGAGGCCCCGCCTCCCTGGGCGCCTACAGCGCTGGTGCCGTGACCGAGATCCTGGGAGCCCTCCGGCGGAGCCGAAGCGACGACCGGGTCACGGTCGGCGTCGTGACGGGGGCCTCCGCCGGGGCCCTGTCGGCCGCCGTGGCCGCCCGCTCCCTCGTGGTCAACCCCTCCCTCCTGCCCTGGCTCGAGCCGTTCTGGGTGAAGGGGATGTCCTCGGAGCACCTGCTGAATCCCCGGCGCCGGAACCGGTCGGGGATGCTGGACGTCGGGCCCCTCGAGGAGATGGTCGACCACATGGTGGCCGGCGCTCCGGCCTCCGACGACGCCCCCTCCGGGCTGCTGGACCGGGCGCTGAGGGTCGGGATCTCGCTGGTGGACCTCCCGGGTCGGGAGGACGGATCCGGCGTCCGACGCCACGACGACGAGGCCGTGTTCGACCTCGACCGCTCGCACCGGGCCGGAGACCCGGTCTGGGACCGGCTGCGGGACGCCGCGCTGGCCGCCGCCGGCTACCCCGGCGCGTTCCCTCTCCGGACGCTGGCGCGACGGGCGGTGGGTTCCAGGTCCGGGGAAGCGGAGGCGCCGCGCTGGACCGGCGACGGCCTCGGAACCGAGCGGCCCCTCTCGCTGGCCGGGCGCCTGGCGTCGGGCCTGCCGGGCGGCGGCGAGGAGGCGTGGCGCTTCGTGGTCGTCGACCCCCGATCGCCGACGGAGCGGGACGCCGACGGGGACCGGCGAACGTCGTCCTCCCCGGCCGAGGCCGCCGGACGGCTGCTGGAGGCCTCCCTGGGCCGGGGCGCCGCCCGCGACTGGCGCGAGGCGGACGACGCAGCGGAGCGGGACGAGGTGCTCCGGGCGCTGGTCCACCGCCTGCCGGAGATCCACGGGCGCCTGGACGATCCGGGAGCCGTGGGGCTGGGTCGTCGGGTGGGCCAGCTGGCGGAGCGGGTGGCGGAGTGGGAGGTGCGTCGCTCCGGGGGCGGTGAGGGCGACGACCCGGCCCTGGACCACCTGGACCGGAGCCTGGAGGCGATCCGCGGCCGGCCCGGGTACCGCGACGCCTTCGGCCGGGTGGAGAGCCGGGCCGGCCGGACCCGACTCGCCAAGCTGGTCTACGTCCTCGAGGCCGCCGCCGGGCTCCGGGGCCGCCTCCCCGGCCCGGCCCATCGCGTCGCCCCCGACGAGCCCCTGGCCGGCGAGAGGATGGCCTGCCTCGGCGGATTCCTGGACGCCGGATGGCGAGCCGCCGACTTCTCGGCCGGCCGCCGGGACGCCCGCCGCGTCCTGGAGGAGCAGCTGGACGGGGAGATCGGCTACGAGCCGGCCGACGAGGAGGCCTACCGGGCGCCGACGCCGGGCTCCCGTCTCTCCGACGATGCCCGCCGGCGCCTCCTCTCCCACCTGGAGGCGGAGGCGGACACCGCCCTCCGGGAGCTGCGTCCCGGCGGGCTCGCGGGTCTCCTCTACGGCCTGGTGCGGCCCGGCCTGCGTCGCTCGACGGCCCGCCGCGCGCTGGAGGCCCTGGAGCGCTGGTGAGGCGAGGCGGGGCGGCGCCTAGCCGTCGTCCCCGCCCGGTCCATCCCACGAACCCGCGCCGGATCCGTCGGGTCGCGGAGCCGCCTCGGGTCCGTCGGGCCCCACCTCCCGGAACTCCGGCAGCAGCCCCTCCGCAGCCAGGGCGCGGGTGGCCTGCTCGGTGACCTCGGTCCGCAGCCGCAGCTCGTCCCGGTGGTCCAGCACGTAGGCCCGGACGGTGAGGCGCACCACCGGGCCGCGGTGGAGGGCCGACTCGGCGTGGACCTCCACGGGCTTGCCCAGGAAGACGTGGCGCGAGGTCGCCGCGGCCTCGTAGGCGATGCGGCGCGCCCGGTCCAGGTCCGCCCGGGCCGAGACCCACAGCACCGTCTCCACCTGGCAGTCCAGCTCGCCGGTGTTCGCGTTGGCCACGGACTGGTGGACCACTTCCGAGTTGGGGACGGTCACCTGGCTGTCGCCCGGCGTCAGGACCCGCGTGGCCCGGGGTCCCACCTTGACGACCTCGCCGTAGTGGTCGGCCGTGCGGATCTTGTCGCCCTCCTGGAACGGGCGCTCCAGGGTCATGGTCAGCCCCGCCAGCAGGTCCCGGATCAGGTCCTGGGCCCCCAGGCCGAGGGCCACGGCGGAACCGGCCAGGAGCCCTACCAGCAACCCCCGCTCGGGCTGGAGCACCCCGATGATCCCCACGTAGACCACGGCGAGCCACAGGGCCAGGCGGAGCAGGCGGTCCGCCATCTTGAGGCGGAGTCGGAAGCGGGTGAACCGCTCGGCGGCCCTCCCGGTCAGCCACCGGACCAGCCGGGTGACCGCGACCGTGGCGAGCAGCAGCACCGCCAGGGCCGCCAGCCGGCCCGGCGTCAGGACCTCCAGCCAGGCGGCCGGGGTGTCGAGCACGCCCCCTTCCCCCTGCTGGAGCGCGGCGCCGATCAGCGAGAGGCTCGTCCCCATGGTCTCCTCACAGGTGCAGGAGGCGCTCGTCGCGCAGGGCGTCGATCACGGGAGCGTGCAACCAGCGGTCGATCCGCAGCGGTGCCGGAGGCGGCAATCCCTCGACCGGCCGGAGCACCCCGAGCCGCTCCAGCCGGGTCAGCCGCTCCCGGCTCCGATCGCGGCTCATCGAGGGCAGTCGTTCCAGGTCGGCGCGGTCCAGGTCCCCGTGCAGCACGAACGCCGCCAGCAGGAACAGGGTCTCCCGGTCCAGGTCGCTCAGGAAGTCCGGCTTCGGCGCACGCAGCGGGAGCACCCGCACCTCGCCCTGACCACCGGGTCGGAGCGAAGCCCGCCACAGATGGAAGGCCCACCCCACGGTCCGGCGGGCGGACCGGTGCAGGTCGTCGAAATACCACTCCCGCAGCAGCGCCTGCCGCTCCTCCTCGGGCGTGCCATCGAGCCGCGCCCGGCGGCGGCGGGACATCTCCTCGTCGGCCACGAAGCGGAGGTCGAAGCCGGTGAGCCGGTGACGGGAGAGGACGGCCTCCTCGAGCTCGTCCCGGCCCAGCGGACCCAGCCGCACCACGTCGCCGAAGGGGCCCTCCAGGACCGTGATCCTCTGCAGGTAGAGCCAGGCCTCGAGGGAGAAGCTGACCACCCAGGCCACCCGCCCCGAGGTCCGCTCCATCACCTCCACCAGCGCCTCCACGGCGCCGAATCCGCCGATCTCCCTCCGGAAGAGCCGCTCCCCGTTCTCCAGCAGCACGATCTCGCGCCGCTCCCCCAGCGCCCTAGCCAGATCGGCCGGGGTCCGCACGTCCGGGCCGGCTTCCAGGCCCAGGAAGCCGGCGAGCCACCGGACCGCCTCCTCCCGCTCCGACAGCCGGCGGTCGACCCGCCCCCGGCGGAGGGAGGCGGAGCCGCCCAGCTCGTGCGTCCAGCAGTTCAGCAGCGTCGTCTTCCCGCTGTCCGGCTCCCCCACCACGGCGACGGACCCGTCCCGTCCCGAGCGCCAGCGGTCGGCCGCCTCCCGCAGCCGCTCCATCTCCTCGCTCCTGCCGGACAGCAGGTGGGGATCGTCCAGCGGCTCGGGTCGAAAGAGCCATCGGTAGAGGAGGGGGAGCTCCGCCATGTCCGTCTCGTCGAGACGCACCTCGTCCGCCGCCACCTCCCGGGCGAAGTCGGCCCCCGCCCCGGCCTCCTCCAGGCGCCGGCCCAGCCCCCCGCCGCCCGGGGCGGGGAGCAGCCGGGTCAGCCTGTCGCGCAGGTCACGGAGGGGCGGGCCGAGACGGGTCGCCCCCTTCCGGACGAGGCGCGCCGCCTCCTCCCGGAGGGCCTCCAGCCGTCGCCGCAGCCGACCCCCCGAGGCCTCCGCCCGGGACGCCTGCATCCGGCGCCGGATCTCGCCGATCAGCTCGTCCGGCAGCTCCCGGACCGCCCCGGCCGCCCGGCCCACCCCACCTTCCAGCTCCCCGGCGGCGGCCCGGAGCCGTCGAGCGGTCCGCTCGCCCGTGGTCCGGACCAGCTCGGCCAGCTCGCTCTCCTCCACCGTCCCCGACGCCACCGCCGCCCGGGCCGCCTGCACGCCCTGTCCGAGGATCTGCTCGGCCTCCCAGATCTGCTCCCGGACCTCGGCCACCGACCGGGAGACGCGGGTCCGCAGCTCCACCGCCGCCTCGGGACCCGGCCCCTCGCCCCGGTCCGGGACGCGGCGGTCGGGCCCGCGGGAGCCGGACAGCTCGAAGAGGGCCCGGCTGAGGAGGACGGTCCGGTCCAGCGCCCGGGGGAAGGGGGCCTCGGGTCGATCCATGGCCGGCAGGTTGCTGCGGAGGGCCCCCGTCACCTCCAGCACCCGGCCGTGGATCTCCGCCAGCCGGGAGGCGGGCGAGGACGCCGCGTCGACCCGCCCTTCGTCCCCGGACACGGACCGGGCGGCCCGTCGACCGGCCTCCTCCAGGCGATCGGCCAGCTCCCGCAGGGCCCCGGCCCGCCGGGCGGCGCCCTCCAGACGTTCCGCGGTCTCGGCCGCCGCCTCGTTCAGGGCCCTCTTCCGGCGGGCCAGGTCGGCGGCGAAGCGACGGTCGTTCAGGTGGCGCCGGGCGGATCCCGCGGCCCGACGCAGCTCGCCGTCCACCGAGAGGGCGGCGTTGCGCCGGTGGCCGTCCGTCCGTCCGAGTCGCCAGCGGAGCCGCAGCCGACCCGCCAGACCCCGGTCCGCGGCCAGGCGGCCGGCGGCCCGGATCGCCCGGGCCGCGGCTTCCTCCAGGACGATTCGCAGGTGGCGCTCGGCCCGGTCCGTGGCCTCCGCCAGGGCCCCCGTGTCCCCCTCGGGACCGAGGAGGTCCGCCGGAGAGCGGGGGAGGGCGCGGGCCGGCCGGACGACGAGGGCCTCCGGGTCGAGGGCGGCGCCCAGGGCATAGGCGTACTCGTGGGAGAGCGCCACCCGGACGGCGGCCCGGGCCGGCACCCGTCCCCCCTCCGCCCCCGAGGGGCCGGACAGATCCAGCGACTTCGGGACCGCGTGCGCCAGCCCGGCCACGTCCTCCAGGTGCCGGGTCAGCTCTCCCGCCAGGACGTCCCAGGGGACGAGCTCCTCCAGGTCGTCGCACGCCATGCGGACCGCCCGGCCGGCGTCACGGAGCTCGTCCTCCGATGCCATGGCCTCGTCCCGCAGCGCGCCCAGCCGGTCGGCGGTGCGCCGCAGGGGCTCCCACAGACGCTCGTGCACGCGGTCCAGCAGCTCGTGGCGCCGCTCCTGCAGCGCGTCGGCCAGCCCCTCGAGGACGGAGCCCAGCGGGGAGTCCGCGTCGAAGGCCTCCTGCACGACCTCCTCCGGTCCCTCGCCCGTCGGGGTCACCTCGGGGCTGGCGGGGTCGGTCATGGCCGGCGGGGGGAGGGGCTCAGACCCGGGCGGGGACCCGGGGCTCCCACGCGACGATCCTCCCCGCCACGGCCGAGGCCATCACGGTATAGGGGCTGGCGAGGTAGACTTTTCCGGGACCGCTGCGGCCCGGGAAGTTCCGGTTGATGGAGCTGATCGTCACCTGGTCGGGTGAGGTGCTCACGCCCGGCCCCGCGTTGATGCAGGCCCCGCAGCCCGGCGCGAGGACCTCCACGCCGGCGCGTCGGAAGACGTCGTCCCACCCCCGCTCGCGGGCCTCCCGCTCGACGTTCACCGAGCCGTACTGGACGTAGCAGTCCACGCCGGGGGCGACGGTCTCCCCCCGCTCCAGCGCGTCCTCCAGCACCCGGGCGTACATGGCCATGTCCTCCCGCTTCGAGGCGGTGCACGAGCCGGCGAAGACGATGTCCAGCTCCACGTCGCCCAGCTCCTCCACCGGCACGCCGTTGCCGGGGTCGCCGGGGGTCGCCACCAGGGGACCGAGACGGGAGACGTCGATCTCCATCGTCCACTCGTATTCGGCGCCGGGATCGCTCTCCAGGCCCCGCGTCATCTCCCGGACCTCCTCCGGCGGCAGGTCCCGCTGCTCGGCCAGCCAGCGGACGGTCGTCTCGTCCGGCGCAACGATGCCCGTGAACGCCCCCACCTCGGCCGCCATGTTCGTGAGGGTCGTCCGCTCGTCGATCCCCAGCGCCTCCACGGCGGGCCCGGTGTACTCGATGATCTTTCCGATGGCCCTGCCGTCCTTCACGTAGGGATGGCGCAGGATCTCCAGGATCATGTCCTTGGCGGTGACGTTCTCCGGCCTCCGGCCCGTGAGCCGGACCCTCACCGACGGCGGCACCTCCACCCGGACGTCCCGGGTGGCCCAGGCGTTGACGATGGCGGTGGTGCCGACGCCGAACGCCATGGTGCCCAGCGACCCGACGTGCGGCGTGTGGGAGTCGCTGCCGACGATCACCTGGCCCGGCAGGGCGTAGCGGTCCTGGATCATCACGTGGCAGATGGCCTCGCTGCCCGTGCGGTCGGACAGCTCCCCGTGGAGGGTGACCCCCTTCTCCCGGGCGAACTCCCGCTGCCGGTCGTGCAGGGCGTGGGCGGCGTCCAGCAGCCCCCGCTCCTTCTTCTCCTCGCTGATCACCTCGTCCAGGAAGGCCAGGTGGTCGCGGAAGAAGTAGATGCTCTCCGGGTCGGCGAGGCCGGCGTCCTCCCCGGCGAACTCCTCCCAGAAGGTGGAGGCCATCGGCGTCACGTACTCGTGGCTGAACCGGATGTCGGCCCGCACGAAGCCGGTGTCGCCCGGCTCCACCGCCGGCACGCCCACCTCCTCGTCCCGCGGGTCCTCGACCCAGTGCCGGGCCAGCAGCTTCTCGCCCAGGGTCTGCGGCCGGTCGGGCGCGGTGTCCACCCCGGGCACCCGCACCTTCCCCTGGAGCCGGGCCACCGCGTACTCCCGCAGCCCGCCGTGCTCGACGATCCCCCGCTCGATGGGCCCGGCGTCGTCGGGGATGAACGCCTCCAGCGGGATCTCCTCGCCCCGGCGGATCCGCTCCACCAGGGAGAAGTCGTCCGAGGCCAGGAGGCCGATGTTCTCGCAGTTCTCCCGGTAGATCCGCTCGAAATTCTCCGCGATGACCACCCGGATCCCGGCGCACATCTCGGCGTAGGGGGAAGCCTCACGGCTCGAGCCCTTGCCGCGCCGCTTGCCGGAGACGCTGGCCACGAAGCCCGCGCCCAGGACGTCCCGGGGACCGATGGGGTTCTCCCCTCCGGTCTCCAGGCCCACGTACGGGTATTCGCCCAGCTTCTCGTCGTAGTGGTAGCAGACCCAGCCCGGCGTGATCTCGTCGGTGCTGATGTCGTCGCGGAGGGGAATGGAGGGGTCCCAGTCCAGCTCCTCGCCCCGCAGCTGGCGCCGGATCAGCTCCGGGTCCTCGGTGAGGAAGAGGACCCGTCCCTGGAGCCGCAGGGTGGGAGGCCGCTTCTCGACGTCTCGTTCCAGCAGCTCGCTCAGCATCTCGGTTCCATCGAGGGGTGATCGGTTTCGGCACCCGGCCCGCCGGACGGTCGCCGGGAGGGCCCGGCCGGGGTCCGGCCGGGGCCCCTGAATGTAGCCCCGACCGGGGGATCGGGCGAACCCGGCCCCTCCGGGGCCACGGGCCGCGGCGTCGCGCTCCCGGTCCCGGAGCGGGTCGGAGCTCCCGGCCCGGCCTCCCTCATCCGACCGCCGGCCGGAGCTCCTCCATCTCCTCCCTGGAGGCGAAGCCGTCCAGGGCCGACAGCACCTGGAGGGCGTCCTCCACCCGTCCCGAGGGCGCCGTGATCTGGACCCCCTCGGCCATGGGCCGGACGGCGGCCAGGATCTCCCTCGCGATCCGCGCGCCCTCCGCCCGGGCGGCCTCGGAGCCGTCCTCCTCGGCGCGGCGCATCCTCGCCAGCACCCCCTCCGGCACCTCGATCCCGGGGACCTCGTGGTTCAGGAACTCGGCGTCCCGGAGGCTGGCGAGGGGCCACACCGACGCCACCACCGGGATCCGGGTCCCCTCGCCCTCGGCCCGCTCCAGGAACGCCTCCAGCCGGGCCGGATCGAAGACCGGCTGGGTCACCGCGTACTCGGCCCCGGCGTCCACCTTCCAGTACCAGCGCTCCATCTCCCGATCGAGGTCCACGGCGCTCGGGTTCACCGCCACGCCGATGACGAAGGAGGTGCGGCTGCCCAGCGGGTGCCCGCCCAGGTCCTGCCCCCGGTTCAGCCGCGCCACCAGGTTGGTGAGGCCGATGGCATCCACGTCGAAGACCGCGGTGGACTCGGCGTAAGGGCCCATCTTCGGCGGGTCGCCGGTGACCAGCAGGAGGTTCCGGAGGCCCAGCGCCTGGGCCCCCAGGAGGTCGGTCCCCATCCCCAGGAGGTTCCGGTCCCGGCAGGTGTAGTGGGCGACGGTCTCCACGCCGGCCTCCCGCTCCAGGAGCGCCGCGGCGGCCAGCACCCCCATGCGCATGCTGGCCCGGGGTGCGTCGGGCACGGCCACGGCGTCCACCCCGGCCCGCGCCAGCCAGCGTCCCGCCCGCAGGAACCCCTCCGGATCCGAGCCCTTCGGCGGGGCCAGCTCCACGCCGACGACCGGCTTCCCGGCGGCCAGCTTCCGGCCCCACGCCGAGCGCTCCTCCAGCGGGACCGGGGGCAGGCTCTCCCCCTCCTCGCCCCCCTCCTCCTCCCGGACGGAGACCCGGACGGCGTCGGGCGACAGCGCGCGGAGCTGGTCCGCCATCTTCCGGACGTGCTCCGGCCGCGTGCCGCAGCAGCCCCCCAGGATTCGCGCCCCCGCCTCCACGAGCTTGCGGGCGTAGCTGGCCATGTACTCGGGCGAGGCCAGGTAGATCTTGCGTCCCTGGACCTCCTTGGGCAGGCCCGCGTTGGGCATGGCGGAGATCGGCAGCGACGTCACGCCGGCCATCTCGCGAACCGCCTCGACCAGGAGCGCGGGCCCGACGCTGCAGTTCAGGCCCACGGCGTCGACGCCGAAGCCCTCCACCTCCCGGGCGATGGTCGACGGCCGGTCGCCGTAGCTCGTCTCCCCGTCGGGCTGGACGGTCATCTGGGCCACCACGGGCAGGTCCGTCGCCTCGCGGCACCCCCGCACCGCCTCCTGCAGCTCCGCCAGGTCGCTGAAGGTCTCCAGGAGGAGGAGGTCGACGCCGCCCGCGACGAGCGCCTCCGCCTGCTCCCGGAAGGCCGCCCGGGCCTCCTCACGGGAGGTGGGACCGTAGGGCTCCAGGCGGATCCCGAGGGGACCGAGGCTTCCCGCCACGAAGAGGTCCTCCCCGGCCACCTCGCGGGCCAGCCGGGCCGACGCCCGGTTGATCTCGCCCACCTCCTCCTCCAGTCCGTACGACTGGAGCTGGTATCGGTTCGCCCCGAAGGTGTTCGTCTCGAGCGCCTGGGCCCCGGCGCGGCGGTAGGCCTCGTGGATCTCCCGGACGGTCTCGGGCTCGCTCCGGGAGAGCTCGTCGTAGCACTGGTTGATGAAGACACCCCGCCGGTAGATCTCGGTGCCCATGGCACCGTCGAAGAGGACGACCTCTCCCCGCTCCAGCGCGTCTCGGAAGTTCGGCATGCGGCTCCCCTGCTGTGGCTCTCGTCGTGGCCGAGCGCCGGCGGCCCGGGCCTTGCTCGCCATGCGGGCCGGACGGCGGCCGGACGGCCCGGCGCCGACCCGTCCGTCCCGTCCCGCCGTCCCGGCGGGAGCGACCCGAGCCGGGCCGCGACTCCATCCCGCGTGGACCATGCCGGACGACGCGACGATGCCGGACGACACGACACGGACGGTGCTGGTGGCCGGGGGCACGGGCTTCCTGGGCTCCGCCTGTGTGCGGGCGCTCGGCGACCGGGGGCACCGTCTCGTGGTCCTCTCCCGGTCCCCCGGCAAGGTCGACGACCGGTTCCCCGGCCGGAGCGTGGAGGCCCGGGCCGGGGACGTCACCCGACCCGACAGCCTGGCGGGGGTCCTGGACGGCGTCGACGTGGTGGTGCAGGCCGTCCAGTTTCCGGGCTTCCCCGTGGAGAACCCGGCCCGGGGACACACGTTCCGCGAGGTGGACGCCCGCGGCACGGCCAACGTGGCGGCCGCGGCGGCGGACGCCGGGGTCGAGCACCTCGTCTACCTGTCCGGCGTCGGAGCCGACCCGGGATCCGACCGGCCGTGGTACCGGGCCAAGGCCATGGCCGAGCGGGCGGTCCGGGAGGGGCCGTTTCGTCACACCATCGTCCGGCCCTCCTGGGTGTACGGGCCCGAGGACCGGAGCCTCAACCTGTTCGCCCGCCTGGTCCGCTGGCTGCCCGGCGCGTTCCCGCAGCTGGGCGACGGCACGCAGCGCCTCAATCCCGTCTTCGTGGGGGACGTGGCCGAAGCCGTCGCCCGACGGGTCGGGGCCACGGAGGGGCGGGACGCGCGGTTCGAGATCGGCGGGCCGGTCACCTACACCATGGACGGGGTCGTTCGCGTGGTCATGGACGTCCTTGATCGCCGGAAGCCGATCGTCCACGTTCCCGTATTCCTGGCCCGGGCGGGAGGCGCGCTGGGCGAGCTCCTGCCCGGCCGGCCGTTCTCCCGGGAGGCGGCCGAGTTCCTGGTGCAGGGAGCCGTCGCGGACCTGTCCACGCTCCGCGAGGAGCTCCCGGACCTCCCGCTGACGCCGATGCCCGACGCCCTGGAGGGTTACCTGCCCCGGAAGGTGCGATGACGACGGGCTTCACGGCGCTGCGGCGAGGGCCGGAAGGGCTGGCGCGGGGCAGGAGATCCGGCATATAATGGAGCCGTTTACGCACGGGGCCTTCTCAAGAGAGGGGTCCTTGCTGATATTGGCCCCGTAGCGTCGGGGCATCCGTCGCCCCGGATACCGACCGAAAGGGGTGTAGTCTCGAGCTCCGGCCGCTCCGTCCCATCGGAGGCCGGCGGGAGCCGGATCGTGCACAGAAGGAGGGAGCAGATGAAGAAGGTACACTCGTTGGCCCTCACCGTGTTCGTCGCTGCGGCCGTGGCGCTGGCACCGCAGAGCGTCCTGGCCCAGCAGGAGATCACGATGGACTTCGGAGGCGGCGTCGCGGTTCCGGCCGGCGACCTCTCGGATGCCGTCAAGCTCGGCCCCGGCTTCACCGTCGGCGTCAACTTCCGCGTCCACGACCGGGTCTCCATCCGGGCCGAGGGCGGGGCGGACATCTGGCAGGGCGAGGATTTCTCGACGGTCACCGAGCCGAGCTTCCAGGGTCCGGACCTCACGGTCACCCGGCTGGACGGCGGCCTGGTGTTCCACGCGCTCACGACCGATCAGACGGACGGCTTCTGGGTGACCGCCGACGTCGGGGCCGGCGTGCACATCCTCACCTCGGACCGGTTCGAGCGACAGATCCAGCCCAATGACGTCACGATCCTGGACGTCTCCAGCGCCTACTTCGGCGCCAAGGGGGGCCTGGACTTCGGCTACCAGTTCACCGATCAGGTCTCCGCCTTCGTGGCGGGCGACGCCTACCTGACCATGGCGGACGAGGTCGACACCGCCGGGTACGACGAATTCCCGGGTGTGAGCCCGATGGAGACGCTCTGGAGCTTCCCGGTCACCGCGGGCCTGAAGTTCCACTTCCAGCCCTAGGCTCGCCGGAGGTTCCGACGGAGGAGGGCGCGGCGCTCGCCGCGCCCTTTTCTTTTGTGTCCCGTCCCGCGCCGCGCCTCGCCCCGGACGCACCCGCCGCCCTGCCGTGACGACGGAATCCCGGGTGCTGATCACCGGCGCCTCCGGGCTGGTCGGGAGCCACGCCGCGGCCCGCTTCCGGGAGGCCGGCTGGAGGGTGCGGGCCCTGGTCCGCCCGGACAGCGACGTTCGCCACCTGGAGGACCTGCGGGCCGACCTCGTCCTGGGCGACGTGACGCGGCAGGCCACGCTCTCCGGGGCCGCCGACGGCTGCGACGTCGTGGTCCACGCCGCCGCGTACCTGGGCGGAGCCGCCCCCTGGGAGCGATACCGGGAGGTCAACGTCGAGGGCACCCGCCACGTGCTCGGTGAGTGCGTGCGCGCCGGTTGCCGACGCTTCGTGCACCTCTCCTCCGTGGCGGTCTACGGCCCGCCCAAGCAGCAGGATCTACCCATCGACGAGTCCTCGCCGGTGGACACGCCCCTGGGGCCCCGCGACCACTACGAGCGCTCGAAGCGGATGGCCGAGCGCGCGGTGCGCAGGGCCGCCGACGGGATGGTGGAGTGGTGCCTGCTCCGTCCCGCCGTGGTGACGGGTGAGCGGGACCGGCACTTCGCCCCCCGGGTGGCGGAGCTGACCGACCGGCCCGTGCTGGCCACCGTCGGATCCGGCGACAACCGGCTGCCCCTGGTGTACGCGGGGAACGTGGCGGAAGCCTGCCTCCTGGCGGCCACCCGGGAGGAGGCGGCCGGGCGCGTCTACAACGTCACCGACGACGGGGGCATCACCCAGCGGCGGCTGGTGGAGATGGCGGCGCCCACGGGCGCCACCGTCCTGCCCCTGCCCCGGGCGCCGGTGGAGCTGGCCGCCCGGCTGGCCGACCGGCTGGCGGCGCTGGCCGGGGACGGCGACTCCCGGGTGTGGAACGCCCGCCGGGTGTGGTTTCTGAGCCGCCCGGACCCCTTCGTCTCCCGACGCATCAGCCGGGAGCTGGGCTGGCACGCCTCCGTCACGACGGTGGAGGGCTGGCGCCGGACGCTCCGCTGGCTCCGGGGCGCGGACGCCCCCTGACGGACATCGCCTGCTCGGGGGGCGCGGGGTCGACGGCCTCGGCAGGAGGGAGACACGGAAGAGCGGGGTCCCAGAATCCCCGACGCGCAGGGACCCTTGGCGATGGTCCCTTCTTTGCGTATCGTAGTCCCTGCGGTGATCGCGGCCCCCGTCGGGCTGCGGCAGGTGCATCGAGGTCGATGCCGCCGGGGTCCCCGGGCCGCGGAATGCCCGTCCGCAGGCAGGCGACTCGTAGTGAGACAGAACGACGGAATCGGCAAGGAGGCCACATGAACAGCACAATCAGTCGGCGTCTCAGTGTAGTCGCCGTGTTCCTCGCGGCGGGGATCGCGGCGTGCGCCGGCAAGGTGGACGAGGAGGACTTCAACCAGAGCGTGTCCGAGATCCAGTCCACGCTGGACGAGCACGACAGCCAGATCAGCCAGAACGCCTCGGACATCCAGGATCTGGACGACCGCGTCAGCACCCTGGAGCAGGACCTCCAGGACATGCGCGAGAACTTCCAGGCCCAGATCACCGAGCTCGAGGAGGGGATGCGCTTCGCTCTTCCCGTCCACTTCGAGTTCGACGTGGCCCAGATCCGCTCCGTCGATCGGCCGTTGCTGGATCGGTTCGCGTCGGTCGTGAGGAACCACTACTCGGGCTCCACGGTGACCGTGGAGGGCTTCGCCGACCCGGCCGGATCGCAGGCCTACAACGAGCAGCTCTCCCAGGAGAGGGCCGAGAACGTGGCCGACTACCTGGTGAGCGAGGGCGGGCTCAGCGACGACAACGTCCGCGCCGTGGGCTACGGTGAGTCGCAGAACCGCCTCGTCACCGACCGGCAGGGGCCGGGGCAGCAGGGCCTCGAGAACCGCCGCGTCACCTTCGTGGTGGAGTGGAACGGTCAGACCGGCATGTAGGCGGTCCAGCCAGGATCCGCCCGGG
This sequence comes from uncultured Gemmatimonadota bacterium, assembly GCA_964607465.1. Lineage (GTDB taxonomy): Bacteria > Gemmatimonadota > Gemmatimonadetes > Palauibacterales > Palauibacteraceae > CAYVFM01. The sequence continues at coordinate 22,637 of CAZSKS010000002.1, forward strand.
TCCTGACCTGACGAGCGACGCCCGCGGGACGAGCCGTCTCGCGGCGGCTCCTGCAGAGAGCTCCCGGCCTCGCCGGGGGCTCTTTGTGTTTGTGCCCGTCGTGTACGAGCCCGCACACCCGGAGGATCGATGACGCCCGACGAGCGAGTGGAGATGGACGATTTCACGGCCCTGGACGTGCGGGTCGGCACGGTCCGGGAGGCCCGGGCGTTCCCGGAGGCGCGCCAGCCGCTGGTCCGGCTCCTCATCGACTTCGGGCCGGAGGTGGGCACCCTCCGCTCCGCCGCCCGGCTCGCCCCCCGCTACGACCTCGACGAGCTGGAAGGCCTCCAGGTGCTGGGGCTGGTGAACCTCCCGCCCCGCCGGATCGCCGGCTTCGAGTCGCAGTGCCTGACCCTGGGCGTGCCCGACGGCGAGGGGGAGCCGATCCTGGTGACCCCCGAGCGGGACGTCCCCGATGGCGGCCGCCTCTACTGAAGCGGCTGGCGTGACCGGAGGAGATCCGTCGTGACCTCGGCCGACTCCCACGAGCCCGGGACCGACACCCGCACCGACGACGCCGGTGCGTCCCCGGGGGAGGCCGTCCGCCGCCTCCGGGACCGCCAGCTCGGGCGCGGGGGCGAGGCGGGCGAGACCGGACCGCGCCGGGGGATGCTCCGGTACGGGCGTGTGGAGGAGGAGCACCTCCGGCTGCGGGAGACGGTGGCCGTGCTCGACGACGCCGACCGCTTCCTGCTGGAGATCCGGGGCGAGGAGGCCCGGGAGGTGTTCGGGGGGCTGATGACCCATCACGTGGAGGGGCTGGAGCCGGGCGCCGCCCTCTACGCCTTCATGCTCACCGCCAAAGGGCGCCCCGTGGCGGCCGGTCGGATCCTCTCCCTGGAGCCGGACGACGGGGAGGAGGTGCTGTGGGCGGACCTGTCGGGCGCCTGCCGGGAGGGGACGCTGGATCACCTGTCCCGGTACCTGCCTCCACGGCTGGCCGCCTACCGGGAGCGCCCGGACGTCCTGCGGCTCTCCCTGGTGGGGCCGGAGGCCGGGGCCGTGGCCGCCGACCTCCTGGAGGAGGGGGAGCTGCCCGACGAGCCGCTGGCCCACCGGGAGGTGCGCCTGGCCGGGCTGGCCGGGAGCGTGCGCGCCGTCCGCCGGGAGCCCGAAGCCGGTCCCGGCCTGGACCTCCACCTGGAGGCCTCCTCGGCCGCCGGGGCCTGGGAGACCCTGGTCGAGGCGGCGGAGGCGGCCGGCGGGGGACCGGCCGGCCTGGAGGCGACCGAGATCCGGCGGGTGGAGCTGGGCCTCCCCGCCTTCGGTCCCGAGATCCACGACGGCGTGCTCCCCCAGGAGACCGGCCAGGGCGAGCGGGCCGTCAGCTTCGAGAAGGGCTGCTACACCGGGCAGGAGGTGGTGGCCCGCATCCACTACCGCGGAAAAGTCAACCGCCACCTGCGGGGGCTCGTCTTCCCGGACGCCGACGCTCCCCCCCCGGCCGGGACGGAGCTCTACCGGGAGGAGCGGGCCCGGGGCGAGGTGACCACGTCGGTCACGTCGCCCCGCCTGGGGCCCGTGGCGCTGGGCTACGTCCGGCGGGAGGTGGAGCCCGGCGAGGAGCTGGCGCTGGAGGCCGGCGGGCGGCCCGCGTGCCGCGTGGAGGAGCTGCCCCTGGACCCTCCCACCCCGGAGGGCTGACGCCAGGCCCGATCGGGACCGCGAGCGTGCGGGCCACCCTCGCCCACCACCGGCGGCGCTTTACTTTTCCGTAAAGCGCCGGATCCGCCGGCCGCCCCGCTTGATGCGCCACGCCGTCCCCGCGTATCTTCGGCGCAGCCTCCACCCCCACCCCGGGAGACCATGGGCAGCCTCTCGCGACACGACCTCCGGCGACTGTACCGGCACCTCTACCTGACCCGGGCGGTGGAGGAGAAGCTGGAGCGGCTGGTGAAGCAGGGGAAGGTGGTGGGCAACCTCTACCGGAGCCTGGGCCAGGAGGCCACGGCCGTGGGCAGCGCCGCCGCCCTGGAGGAGGGGGACTGGCTCTGTCCCTCCATCCGCGACCTGGGCTCGCTCTTCGTGCGGGGGCTCGAGCCCCGGGAGATGTTCCTCCAGTACATGGCCCGGGGTCCCTCCCTCACGGGGGGCAAGGACACGACGACCCACTTCGTCCTCCCGGAGCTGGGCCTCCTCGGCCCCATCAGCCCCCTCGGCACCCAGGTCTCGGTGCTGGCCGGCATCGGCCACGCCTTCCGGCTCCGGGGCGACGACCGGGTCTGTATGACCTACCAGAGCGACGGCGGAAGCCGGACGGGGGCCTTCCACGAGGGGATGAACCTGGCGGCGGTGCGGGAGCTCCCGCTGGTGCTGGTGCTGGAGCACAACCGGTGGGCCTACTCCACCCCGAGCCACCGGGAGGCGGCGGTGGAGAGCTGGGCCGACGTGGGGGAGGCCTACGGGGTGCCGCTCCGGCACGTGGACGGCAACGACGTGCTGGAGGTCCACGACGCCTGCGCCCAGGCGGTGGCGCGGGCGCGGCGGGGCGAGGGCGCCTCCATGGTCGTGGCCGAGACCTACCGGATGCTGGGCCACGCCCAGCACGACCCCCAGCCGTACGTCTCCGAGGAGGAGCTGGAGGCCTGGCGGGAGCGGGATCCGCTGGAGCGCCTCGGCGCCTACCTGCTGGAGCACGGATTCGCCTCGGAGGAGGGGCTGGAGGAACTCAGGGCGGAGGTCCGGGAGGAGGTGGACCGGGCCGCGGAGGAGGCCGCGCGGGCGCCGATGCCCGACGGGGAGGAGGCCCGGCGGGGCGTCCACGCCGCCCCGGAGGTCGCCGACGCGGAGGTGCCCTGGACGCGGCGCGACGTCGTGGGCTACGAGGACCTGCCCGCCGGGATCGCCGGCCGCGGCGGGGCGGGGACGAACCGCGAGGCGGGGGAGGGGACCTGACCATGGCCGGGACGACGAAGCGGGCCGGAGCGGAATCCGGCGGGGAGGGTGGCGAGGACCGGCGCGGAGCCGCCGGCGCCACGAAGGAGACCAGCTACCTGGAGGCGATCCGGGAAGCGCTGTGGGAGGAGATGAAGACCGACGACTCGGTCTTCCTGCTGGGCGAGGACATCGGCGCCTACGGGGGCGCCTTCAAGATCACCGACGGCTTCCTGGAGGAGTTCGGCCCGGAGCGGGTCATCGACACCCCCATCAGCGAGGCCGCCATCGTGGGGGCCTCCATCGGGGCGGCCCAGATGGGCTTCAGGCCGGTGGCGGAGATGCAGTTCATCGACTTCATCTCTCCCGCCTTCGACATGATCGTGAACTTCGCCGCCAAGCTCCGCTACCGGACGGGGCAGGGGGCCCCGCTGGTGATCCGGGGGCCCTGCGGCGGCGGCGCCCGGGCCGGCCCCTTCCACTCCCAGAACGTGGAGTCCTACTTCGCCAACGTCCCCGGCCTGAAGATGGTGGCGCCGGGGACGGCCCGGGACGCCAAGGGGCTGCTGCGGGCCGCCATCCGCGACCCGGACCCCGTGCTCTACTTCGAGCACAAGCTCCTCTACCGCCGCCTGAAGGAGGAGCTGCCGACGGACCGCGAGATCACCGTGCCCCTGGGGAAGGCGCGGCTCCACCGGGAGGGCTCCGACCTGAGCGTCGTCACCTTCGGCGCCATGGTGCACCGGGCGGCCGAGGCGGCCGACGTCCTGGCCGGGGAGGACGGCGTCGACGTGGAGATCCTGGACCTGCGGTCGCTCCGCCCGCTGGACACCGACGCCCTGGCGGCCACCGTCCGGAAGACAGGCCGCGTCCTGGTCCTTCACGAGGCGCCGCGCTTCGGGGGCTTCGCCGGCGAGATCACGGCCCAGATCTGCGAGGAGGCCTTCGAGTGGCTCGACGCCCCGGTCCGCCGCGTGGCGGCCCTGGACACGCCGGTGCCCTACTCCCCGCCCCTGGAGGACTACTACCTGCCCCAGACCGAGGACGTCGTCACCGCCGCCCGCTGGCTGATGGCATACTGAGTGCAGACCGTATGAGGGGCCTCCGACGGCCGCGGCGGCCGCTCGCCGGGGAGCGGCCACGAGCCGTCCAGGGGCCGAGCGTCCCGCTTCACGACGGAGAACCACACCCGACGAGGAAGACCCGATGGCGAAAGTCGACGTGATCATGCCCCAGATGGGCGAGTCCATCGCCGAGGGGACGCTCACCCGGTGGCTCAAGGACGTGGGCGACGAGGTGGAGCGGGACGAAGACCTGTTCGAGATCTCCACCGACAAGGTGGACGCCGACATCCCGGCCCCCCAGAGCGGCGTGCTCAGCGAGAAGCTGGTCGACGAGGGCGAGACGGTGGAGGTCAACACCGTCGTGGCCCGCATCGAGACCGAGGCCGAGGAGGCCGCCGGCGCCGCGGAGGAGACGGAGGAGCAGGCGCCCGCCGCGACGGCCGAGGCCGGCGCTTCCGGGGCCGGAGCCGGCGGGGGGGGCGCGACGACCGTGGCGGAGGAGGAAGCGCCGGCGGAGGAGCCCGCGGCGGGCGGGCGGGAGGCGCCGGCCGCGGAGACGCGGGAGGCCGCGCCGGGCGCCGGGGAGGAGCCGGAGGTCATGTCCCGGGAGGAGCGGCTCCGGAAGAAGTCCACCCCCCTGGTCCGGAAGATCGCCGCCGAGCACGACGTGGAGATCGAGGCGGTGGAGGGCACCGGGCTGGCCGGCCGCGTGACCCGGGACGACATCATGGCCTACATCGAGGAGCGGGAGGAGGCCCCCGCGGCGGCGGAGCGGCCCGCCGCCCGGCCGGCGGCTCCCGCGGCGGGAGAGGAGCCCGCGGGCGAACCGGCCCCGAAGGGCTACCTCCGCCAGCCCATCCACGGCGCCACCCTGGACATCCGCATCCCCGAGATCCCCGTCCGGGAGAACGACCGGGTGGAGGAGATGAGCCGCACCCGGCTCCGGACGATGGAGCACATGCTCATGTCCCAGCAGATCTCCGCCCACGTCACCTCGGTGACGGAGATCGACTTCGAGCGGGTGGTCCGCCTCCGGCGGAAGCTGAAGCCTGAGTTCGCCGAGCAGGGCGTCAATCTCACCTACGGCCCCTTCATCATGCGGGCGGTGGTGGAGGCGCTGAAGGAGTACCCGATCGTGAACGCCTCGGTGAAGGGGACGCAGATCGTCTATCACGGCGACATCAACCTGGGCATCGCCGTGGCGGTGAGCGACGGGAAGGAGCTCATCGTCCCGGTGCTGAAGAACGCCGACCGCCTCAGCCTCATGGGGCTGGCCCGGGAGGCGAACGAGCTGGCCCGCAAGGCCCGGGAGAAGGAGCTGGACTTCGACGACATCCAGGGCGGCACCTTCACCATCACCAACGTGGGCGTGTTCGGGAACCTCTTCGGCACCCCGATCATCAACCAGCCCCAGGTGGCGATCCTCGGCACCGGGGTCATCGAGAAGCGACCCGTCGTGGTCCAGGACGAGACCGGAGCCGACACCATCGCCATCCACCACATGGCCTACTTCGGCATGAGCTACGACCACCGGGTGGTGGACGGGGCCATGGCCGCCTTCTTCCTGAACGAGATCCAGGACGTCATCGAGAACTTCCCCGAGGAAGCGGTCTAGCCTCCCGGATGACCACTGACCGCACCGACCGCGGCCACGGGGACGACGCCGGCCCCCCGGTGCCGGCCACCGACGCCGCCCTGGGCGTGTGGGCGGTCACCGCCGACGCCCTGGCCCGGGGGGAGCAGATCTTTCTCCTCCTGCCCGGCGGGGCCGCCGACCTCTCCGACCTGGAGCACGAGGCGTTCTGGCTCCACCCGACGTGGGAGGATGGCGACCCGCTGGACCTCACCGAGCCCTACCAGGACCGCCTCCGGGCCCTGGAGGACCTCCGCCACGACGACGGTCGGATCCGGCTGAAGTACCACGCCACCGCGGAGTACCTCGACGCCCTGGCGGGGCCCGAGGAGCTCCGCCCCCTGGACGGCGAGCACACGCTCAGCTTCCGCGGGGTGAGGTCGCTCTTCGAGGGGACGCCGGAGGCACGGGTGGGGCTGCTCGTGCTCCGGGTGTACGAGCGGCGCGACGCCGTGATGCTGCCGGCCGACCGGGTGGTCCGTCGGGGCGGGGCCGCGGGGCGTGGGCGGGAAGGGCTCGCCGGGCCGACGCCCGAGGCGGCGCGGCCCGAGGAGGACGCGGCACCACCGCTCCGGGGCCGCTGGCTCGACCTCCCCGAGCCCGTGCCCCCGGGCGAGTCGGAGCCCGTCCTCCCGGACGGCCGCTTCCTCTCCGAGAAGGCGCGTCTGCTGCAGCGGACGGGGACGATGCGGGCGGTGTGACGCGCGAGCGCCACCGACGGGATTCCTCCCGACTTACAGCGAGACGCCCATTCCCGCGGTGACCCGAACGCCGGACAGGAGGCCCGCGGGGGCGTCGGCCAGAACGCCGGCCAGTCCCACGACCGGCGTCACGCCCGAGCCTGAAGACGACAGCTCGAGCCCACCGGCGACGGCCGGATAGGTCGTCCGTCCCCCGCCTCCTTCCGGGAAGACCAGCACGCCCCCGTCGGCGACGGCGTCGAGCGCGACGGCGTCGGAGAAGATCCGGGCGACCGGGGTACTCGCTCCGACCAGGACGCTGACCGCGCCGGTGCTCCATCGGCGGTTCGTGGTGAAGGCGAGGAAGTCGATCCCGAGGCCGCCCCTCAGGGTCCGGATTGGCCCGGCGTCGACGGGCCACTCGTAGCGCAGGCCGTAGCCGCGGTAGTCCTCGTCCCGCTCGTACGATCCGGAGAGCGGCCCCCAGCCGTTGCCGTGCATCACCAACCGCGGGCGCTCCCCGCCGGTTCGACGTTCCTCTCCGTCGGCCGATCGGACGCCCGCCAGGACGGCCAGGTACTCCCCGTCGAAGCCGGTGGAGGCCTGACCCTCGACCAGGAAGCGCACGGGCCCGGACCCCACCTCCACGCCGAGGCCGGCGTGGGCGCGCGGCCGCAGATGGAACCCCGGCTCCGGCTCCGGGAACAGCGACTGGGTCCCGGCGCTCTTCTCGACGTGGGCGCCCTCGAAGAGGACCCCGGCCGGCGCGTAGAGGGACCCGAGACGGGCCGTGGCCACGACCCCCAGCCCGGCGGCCTGGGAGCGACCGCGGGAGGGATCGTCGTCCCGGAACTGCGCCTGGCCGCCCACCCGCAGGCCGTCCGCCACCGGGGTCGTGTAGCGCCACTGGAAGAGGGGACCGCTGTCCGCCGGATCGGTCGTCCGGTCGGAGGTGAAGAGGCCCGCCACGCCGTCCACCGACCACCCCTCGCCCTCCTGCGCCTGGGCGTGCGACGGCGCGACGGCCGACGTGAGGCCGACCGCGACGGCGGAGGCGGCGAGCAGGAGCGAGCGGCCCGAGCCCGGATGGCGAGGTCGGTCGGCGGTCCCGGTCATGGGGAAGCCCCCGGCTGAGAGGTTGGACGGACGACGGTGCGCCGAAAGCATCCCGCCGTACCATGAGCTTCCTCGAGGACGGCAGGCGAAATATTGGCGCGCACGTACCCGTGCGCAACGCGGGCCCGTGACCGCCGCTGCCCCCGCCACGCCCCTTACGCCCGCGTCCCCGATCCGCTAACGTCCACCGGGCCATGCCCGAACTCCGACCCTTCCACGCCACCGTCTACACCGGGGAGGCCGGCGACGCCGGCGACCTCGTGGCGCCCCCCTACGACGTCATCTCCGACGACGACGCCGAGGCCCTGCGGGCCCGGAGCACGTTCAATTCGGTACGCCTCGTGCTGCCCGAGGGCGACGCCCCGGGGCGGTACGAGCTGGCCGCCCGCCGGCTGGAGGACTGGATGCGGGACGGCATCCTCCGCCGGGACGACGAGCCAGCCGTGTGGGTCTACAGCCAGGACTTCAAGGAGGGAGGCCAGGAGCGCTCGCGGCACGGGATCTTCGCCGCCCTCCACCTGTCGGAGCTCGGCGAGGGGGAGGTGCTGCCCCACGAGGAGACCCACGCCGGTCCGAAGGAGGACCGGCTGAGCCTCATGGAGGCCTGCGAGGCGCAGCTCTCGCCCGTCTTCCTGGTGGCCCCGGACCCCGCCGACCAGCTCGTGGGCCTGGTCGGGCGGGCGCAGACGGGGGCCGCCGCCCTGGACGGCCGCACGCCCGACGGGACCCGACACCGGCTGTGGCGAGTGCCGGACGGCGAGCTGGCGCGGGACCTGTGTGCCGCGGCCGGCGCGGATCCGCTCCTCATCGCCGACGGACACCACCGCTACGAGACGGCGCTGGAGTACCGCCGGCGGCACGACGCCGACCCCTCGGGGAGCTTCGTACTGGCCTGCGTGGTGAGCGCCCGGGACCCCGGCCTCCTCTGCCTGCCTACCCATCGGGCCCTGTCCTCGGCCCCGGAGGCGGCACCCTGGAGGGCCTTCCTCGAAGAAGCTTTCGAGGTGGAGACGCTGGAGACCGAGGCCGCCGCCGAGGCCGCGGCGGAGGAGGAAGACGACGGGGCCGCGATGACGGCGGTCATGCCGGCGACGGAGGCGGAGGGCGGCGCCCCGGCGGGCCGGATCTCCGACCGGGACGTCGTGCTGCTCAGGCCCCGGGATCATGCCGTGGCCTCGGCCGGCCTCTCCCGGGAGGAGGCCGGGGTGGCCCCCGCCGTCTTCGACCGGCTGGTGCTGCGCCGGGGCTGGGAAACCGGGGCCGACGACGCCGTGGAGCGGGGGCTCCTGTCCTATCACCGGAACCCGGCCCGGGCGGTCGGCGCGGCGGGGCCCGAGGGGGCCGCCTTCCTCCTGCCCCCGGTTGCGGTGGACCGGGTCTGGGTCCTGGCCCGGAAGGGCGAGCGGCTGCCGCCGAAGTCCACCTACTTCTGGCCCAAGCTCCCCTCGGGCCTCCTCTTCCGCGCGCTGGGGGGCTGACGGGCCCTCCTCTCGGGAGGGGCGTGCGTCCGG
>CAZSKS010000002.1:31656-90943 GCA_964607465.1 uncultured Gemmatimonadota bacterium
CGGCCGCCGGCTGCGGCGCCCGGCTAGGACTCCACGTAGTCCGTCAGGTCCAGCACCTCCATGCCGGCGATCCGCCGCAGCCCCGAGTCCCGCGTGAGGTAGAGGTCGGCCCGGGCGTCCAGGGCGGTGGCGATCTGCACCGCCCGCTCGCTGCGGCCTCCCAGGCGGGCGCGGACCTCGGCCGCCTGCCGGGACACCGCCGCGCTCACCGGCACGACCTCCAGGCCCCGAAAGGCGGTGAGGTAGTCGGCGGCCTCCCCCGCCGCCCCATCCTCCCCCCGGCGGTACGCCTCCACCAGGAGCTGATACAGCGACAGGGCGGAGGTCTGGCCGGTGACGTCTCCCTCCCGCAGGCCCTCGAAGAGCTGGCGTGTCAGCTCCACCTGGCCGGGCACCGCCAGCAGGTGGGCGGCCAGGGCCCGGGGGTCGAGGTGGACCCGGCGAGCCTCCTCCAGCCGGTCCCGAAAACGGGCCCGGAGGCTCACGCCAGCTCCTCCCACAGCTCCGGCCCGCCGTCCCCGGCCCCTCCGGACGCGCCCGGAGCCAGGATGCCCTCGAGCTTCGCGGCCAGGTCCCTGGGCTCCCGCTCCATCTCCAGGACCCCGTCGTCCCGGACCGTGACGAGGAGGCGATCCCCCGGCCGCAGCTGCAGGGCCTCGCGGGCCTCCTTGGGGACCACGATCTGGTTCTTGCTGGACATCTTCACGGAGACGGCCACGGGTCCCTCCCGGCGGAGACGGAAAGCGGGAAGGTAAAGCTACCCGGCGGCGATTCGCTTTACAAGAGCGCTTGCGTCAGGCCAGCACCCACCAGATGAAGCCGACGTACCCCGTCAGGAGGAGCAGGCCCTCCCACCGGTTCACCCGCATGCCCGTGTAGGCCAGGGGGACCAGAGCCAGGCAGAAGAGGAGGGCCGGGATCACCTGGCTGATCACCTGCATCGGCGTCATCTGCAGCGGCTTCAGGAGGGCGGCGGAGCCCAGGACCAGGCCCAGGTTGAATACGTTGGACCCGATGACGTTGCCGATGGCGATGTCGCCGAGCTCCCGGAAGGCGGCCGCCGCGGTGGAGGCCAGCTCCGGGAGGGAGGTGCCCACCGCCACCATCGTGGCGCCTATGACGGCGTCCGGCACCCCGAAGGCCTCGGCCAGCGCCGTCGCCCCCTCCAGCAGGTAGTGGGCGCCCAGGACCAGCCCCGCCAGCCCCAGCACGGTCAGGGTCGCGTCCACCGCCAGCGGACGCCCCCCCTCGGCCTCCTCCTCGCCCACCGCCGGGAGGGACGCCTCGCCGCGGGCCGACCAGCGGAAGAGGAACCACAGGTAGACCAGGAAGCCGGTCAGCAGCCCGAGGCCGTCCAGCCGGCCCAGGGCGTTGTTCCAGGAGAGGGCCATCACGATGGTCAGGATCAGGATCAGGAGGGGGCTCTCCCGCACCAGGAGCCGCCGGTGGACGTCGATGGGCCGGATCAGCGCCCCGACGCCCACGATCAGCCCCACGTTGGCCACCGTCGAGCCCATGACGTTCCCCACCGCCAGGCCGGGCTCGCTCCGGATGGCCGCGCCGCCGGACACGACCAGCTCGGGGGCGGAGGTCCCGAAGGCCACCACCGTCAGCCCGATGACCAGCTCGGGGATCCCCAGCTTCTCGGCGATGCGCGAGCCGCCGCGGACCACCCAGTCGGCGCCGAAGACCACCCCCGTCAGCCCGCCGGCGAAGAGCAGCGAGTTCAGGAGGATGGGGTCCACGAGCTCATCGCCTCCCGGCGGGAGGAACGCTATCCCCCTGCGACGGCGTCATCCACGGCCTCCGGCCCGGTGCCGGAGAGGGGAGAGATTCCCACATCCGTGTGGAAAACTCACCCGTCCTCCCCGTCCTGCGGCGCTTTCTCCGGCGACGACTGTGGAGAACCCGCGGGTCGGCGCTTCCCGGCCTCGGTGCCGCCCATCTCGATCCGGCCGTCCACGAAGCCGCCCTCCTCCAGCTTCACCCGTCGGCAGCGGACGTCTCCCTCGATGCGGGCCGAGGCCTTGAGCTCGATGCGGCTGTCGGCCTGGATGCTCCCCTCGACCCGACCGGCCACGACGGCGTCCTGGGTGTGGATGTCGCCGACCACCTCGCCGTCTTCCCCGATGACGACCGCCTTCCCCGAGCGTATGGTCCCCTCCACCTTGCCCTCGATCCGGAGCGTCCCCTCGGTGTCGCAATCGCCGGTGATGGTCATGCCCGGCCCCACGATGGAGACCACGTCCTCGGCCTCGCGGCCCTTCTTCTTGTCGTCCTTCCCGATCACGGCGTCACCCTCCTTGGCTCCTCTCTCGATTCCCGCGTCGCCCCCTGCAGACGCAGAAGCTGCGCCGGGTCCATCGTCTCGCCGCCTCTCCGAACCTCGAAGTGCAGGTGGGGAGCCGTCGACCGGCCGGTGTTCCCCGACAGGGCGATGACCTCCTGCCGCTCCACGGTATCCCCCTCGGCGACGAACAGCCACTCGTTGTGCCCGTAGAGGGTGGAGATCCCCTCCGGGTGGTGGAGCTCGACGAAACGGCCGTAGATGCTGTCCCGCCCGGCGGACGCGACGATCCCCCGTCGGGCCGCCCGGACGTAGGAGCCGGTGGGAACGGCGACGTCCATGCCGGGATGCCCCGGGGGACCCGCCTCACCGTAGTCCCGCGTCACGAAGCCCCGGTCCGAGAGAGGCCAGCTCCAGGCCGAATCGACGGGGGAGCCGTCCCCCGCGGCGTCGCCGGCCTCCTCCCCGGCCGCCGGCACGGGAAGCGTGACGTCCCGGCCCGACGCCGCCACCCTGCCCCCCATCACCTCCCGGATCCGGGCGTAGGAGCTCTCCACGCTGTCCAGGCGCTCGGCCAGCAGCTCCAGGCGCTGCTGCTCCTCGGTCATCCGGGCCACCCGCTCCTCCAGCTCCCGCACCCTCTGCGACTCCTGGAGGCTGGCCCACCCGAGACCCGCGGCCGTCCCCACCGCCAGCAGCACGAAGACGGCCGCCGCCAGGACGAGGGGACCCGTCCGGGGACCCAGGTTCCAGGAGAAGGCCCGCACGCCGCCGTCCCGCAGAAGCAGGAAGGTCCACCTGCCCTCGCCGGGCTCCCGGTTCACCGCCGTGGCCCGTCAGTCGAAGAGGGAGTCGCCGTCGTCGCCCGCCAGGAGCCCGCACAGCCGCCGGAACTCCTCGCTGTCGTGGAAGGCGACGCCGATCTCCCCGGCCTCGGCTCCCTTCAGGCTCACCTTCACCTCGGTGCCCAGGGCCCGCTCCAGCACCTGCTCGGCCCGCCGCGCCACCGGGTCCCGGCGCTCGGTACGTTGTTCCGTCCCCTCCCCGGCGCCGGTTCCTCCGTCCCTGCCTCCCTCTTCCTTGAGCCGTCGCACCCGCCGCTCGGTGGCCCGGACCGACAGGCCGCGCTCCACGACCTCCTCGGCCAGCTCCCGCTGCCGGCCGGCGTCCTCGAGCGCCAGGAGGGCCCGGGCGTGGCCCGCGCTCAGCCTCCCTTCGGCCAGCAGCTCCCGGGCCCGACCCTCCAGCTTCAACAGCCGCACGGTGTTGGCCACCGTGGATCGGTCGCGGCCCACCCGCTCCGCGACGTCCTTCTGGGTGAGGCCGAAGCCCTCCATCAGGCGCTCGTAGCCCAGCGCCTCCTCCAGGGGCGAGAGGTTCTCGCGCTGGAGGTTCTCCACCAGGGCGAGCACCAGCATCTTCTCGTCGTCCAGCTCGCGGACGATGGCCGGGGCCCGGTCCCACCCCAGCTTCCGGAGGGCTCGCCATCGGCGCTCCCCGGCCACCAGCTGCCACCCGTCGTCGGCGGGGCGGACGACCAGGGGCTGGAGCAGCCCGTTCTCCCGGATGGACTCCACCAGCTCGCCCAGGGCCTCGGGCTCGAAGTCGGATCGGGGCTGGAACGGGTTGGGGTGGATCCGCTCGACCTCGACCTGGCGCTCGGCGCCGGCGTCGTCGTCCAGGTTCTCCCCCAGCAGGGCCCCGAGGCCCTTCCCGAGGCGGGAGTCCTTCCTAGCCAACTTTCTGCTTCCTTTCGTCCAGGCGGATCATCTCGCGGGCCAGGCTCAGGTAGCCCCGCGCCCCGCTGGAGAGGACGTCGTAGAGGGCGATGGGCTTGCCGAAGCTCGGGGCCTCGGCCAGCCGGATGTTCCTGGGAATGACCGTCTCGAAGACCTTGGAGCCGAAGTACTCGCGGGCCTCCTCGGCCACCTGCTTCGAGAGGTTCAGGCGGGAGTCGAACATGGTGAGGAGGACACCCTCTATCTCCAACTCTGTATTGATGTTACGCTGAACGAGACGCACGGTGTTGAGGAGCTGGCTGAGGCCCTCCAGGGCGTAGAACTCACACTGGATCGGGATCAGCACGGTGTCGGCCGCCGCCAGGGTGTTCAGGGTGAGGAGGCCGAGGGAGGGGGGCGAGTCGATGAGCACGTACTCGTACTCGTCCCGCACCGGCTCCAGCGCTCCCCGCAGCACCTTCTGGCGGTCCGGCCGGTCGATGAGCTCCACCTCCGCGCCGGCCAGGTCACGGCTGGCGGGGATCACGTCCAGGAAGGGGAAGTGCACCTCCCGTCGGATCGTCTCCTCGACGCCCACGCCGTCCACCAGGCAGTCGTAGATCGAGGGCTCCCCCACGTCCTTCCGGATGCCGAAGCCGGAGGTCGCGTTGCCCTGGGGGTCGCAGTCCACCACCAGCGTCTTCTTCTCGGCCACGGCCAGGGAGCCGCCGAGGTTGATCGCGGTGGTGGTCTTGCCGACCCCACCCTTCTGGTTCGCGATGGAGATGACTCGTCCCATGCTCCCGATCCGTGCGGTGGAGAAGCAGGCGCCGGGCACGCCGGGAGGTGGGCCCGGCCCGGGGCGGGCCCGGCGAGCGCGTAGCCCCGGGCCGTTCCGAAGGCAGCCCGCGCGCTCGCGCTCCCCGGGCGACGCCCGCTCCGTCGTTCGGCGGGGCCGAATATACGAGCCGCGCCGGACCGCCGCCAAGCGCCGGTCGCCCCTGTCGTACCCCTCGACCGGTCCCCGGACGAGCGTTTCACGGGAAACATTACGGTGAAACAACCCCGTGATTCCGGGCCGGAACGGGGACCGGCCCTCACATCGACCCGGCGACGGTGGGTGCGCAGAGCCCGTTTGCCGTGCCACGTTCAGGGGTGGAGCCGAGCGCCGGCCGGATGGGCGCGCCGACGGCGGGACGGAACCGCGAGGGGGGCACCCCTTGCGGGGCGACGCGGCGGCGGGGACGTTTCACGGGAAACATTACGGTGAAACAACCCGGAGGTGTACGCACGATGGAGCCGAACGGGGGAGACGATCCGCCCCACAGCCGGGATTTCGAGCGTGGCTTCCTCCTGGGCGTCCTGATCGGCGAGGGACACTTCGGGGGGGACGGGCGCCAGCCGCAGATCACCCTGCGTATGCATACGGACCACGAGTCCCTCTTCCGGTGGATCGAGGACCGCTTTCCGGGGGGCAAGCTGTACGGCCCCTACCACCACAGCGGCCGCAGCTACTTCCAGTGGATGGCCCGGGGACGCTTCCTGCGGGAGGAGATGATCCCCCTCCTGGACGAGCACCTCACCGAGGAGCTGGACGCCCGGCAGTACCGGAGGTACCGGGAGATGAAGGAGAGCTACGATCTCTGAGCCCCCGGGGCGGACGGCCCCGGCGGCCGGCCCGCCGGTCTGCCTCGTCTCCGCGGGGCGACCGGCACGCGCCTTGCGCCGGTCCTCCACCCGGAGTCGGCGCCGTGCTCTGCGCGCGGACCGCCTCCTTTCTCGGAACCCCCGATCCCGAACCGAACAGCCCGGGTCGACACGCTGTCTCCCCGAATCACCATGACGGAACAGGAAGACCTCGAGCGCAGGGGCTACGAGGTCCACGGCCGGGTGCAGGGCGTGGGTTTTCGCTGGTCCACGACCCGCACCGCGCGGGAGCTCGGTGTCTCGGGAACCGTCCGGAACCGGAGCGACGGGGCCGTGGAAGTGCACGCGGAAGGCCCTCCCGAGGCGATGCGGGAGCTGGAGGAGTGGCTCCAGGAAGGACCGCGGGCCGCCCGGGTGCAGCGCGTGAAGGAGATCCCCCCGGAGGACGATCTCCCCTCCCGCTTCGAGATCCTTCGGTGACCGGCGCCACCCGCCGGCCTCGATCCCGGGGCAGCCGACCGCCGCTGCAGGGAGCGCCGTGACCGGCACAACCGGTCTCGCCCGGGGTAACGACGCCAACCCTTTTCCCACGGAGGACTCTTCCCTCGATGATTGAACTCCCCGACGTCGAACGCATGATCGATGGCTTCGCCGGCTACGCCACCGGCAAGACCATCTCCGAGGTCCTCATCGACGACCAGGAGGCCGTCGACGTGGATCCCGACCGGGCCTCCGATAGCCTCGAGGACCACTCCATCGAGGCCGTCGAGCGGCAGGGGCGGTACATCGTCCTGCGGTTCAGCTCGGACCACAGCCTGATCTTCCACATGGGCGACCAGGGGGAGATCTACCTGGAGTCCCAGACGGCCCCGCCCCGGGAGCACTCGAAGATCCGCCTCCAGTTCGCCGCGGGGCGGGAGCTGCGCTATACCTCCCCGGGCACCAAGGGCGAGGTGCACCTGGTCGAGGGAGACGACTTCACCGGCCTCGACACCCTCGAGAACCTCGGGATCGACCCGCTGAGCGACGACCTCACGGCGGATCGCTTCGTGGAGCTGGCGGAGGATCATCCCCGCAGCTCCCTCAAGGGGATGTTAATGAACCAGGAGATCGTGGCCGGCATCGGCAACGAGTACGCCGACGAGATCTGCTTCCAGGCGGGCTATCGGCCGGACACGCGCGTCGGCGACATGTCCGAGCACCAGATCCGACGGGTGCACAGGTACCTGAAGCGGGTCCTCCGCCGGGCCACCCTCCACTGGGAGGCCGCCCACGCAGACCCCGGGTGGCTCATCAACCACCGGAGGGACGGTGACCCGTGCCCCCGGTGCGGCAACGAGGTGGAGTCCATGACCCTCATCGGCCGAAAGACCTATATCTGTCCGCGTTGCCAGCGGGCGGCCTGAGCCACGGGCTCTCGCCTACGGGCGATCTCCCGGTCCATCCCCGGCCAGGAGCGCCTCCAGCAGCCGGGCGCTCCGGGCCACCGTTTCCACCTCCTCCCGCTCCAGCTTCGAGAGCAGCGCGGCCAGCCGCTCCACCCGCCGGTCCCTTCCCTCCTCCAGCATCCTGCGGCCCTCCCGGGACGGCTCGAGCCGCACGGCCCGTCCATCCGACGGGTCGGGCCGCCTCGTGACGAGACCCCGCTCCTCCAGCGCGGCCACCAGCCGGCTCATGGTGGGCACCGCGACCTGCTCGGCCGCCGCCAGCTCGGAGATCGAGCAGGGACCCCCGAACACCAGCACCGAGAGCGCGGATAGCCTGGCGGGGGTGATGCCCACCCCCGCGTCCTCCGCCCGCAGCCGCCTGAGGAGGTGGATGGCCGCCGCGTGGAGCCGGCTGGCCACCGCCTCGAGGCTCGTCCCGTCGTCCCCGCCGGTTCCGGGTCGGGAAGAAGAAGTTGCCGTATCCATGGGTCTTTATTATTTAGTTAGCCTATCTAATTAGTCAAGGCAGCCGCCGGTTCGGCCTCCCGGCAGGGGTCCGGCGGCCCGCGCCCGCGCAGGCGCGCGACCGAGACGGTGCACGAAGGTGAAGGTCATGGACGACGACACACCCGCCGGCCCCGCGCGTCACCTCGCCCGCGTCGCTCCCGCCCTCGTGGGGACCCTCCTCCTGCTCGGCCCCGGCCCGGCGACCGGCCAGCACGCTGCCGGCCAGCAGGCGGGGGGCGACCCGTGCGCCTCCGACGCCCCCTGGCCCTTCCCGCCGCCGGCCGTCTCGCCCCTGGAGCCCCGCACCCGGCTGTCGCCCGTGCACGTCAGCCGCGGCGAACGGAGCCGCTGGGTGGGCCTCGTCGACCTCGGCGATCGCTTCCCGTTCTGGCTGGTCGACCCCGGCGGGGGCGCCTCCCCGGCCCTCGCCGCCTCTGTGGCCGGCGGAGCCTTCTCCCGCTTCGACCTGGAGTCCAGCCAGAACGACTTCATCGAGGTCCACTACCGGGTCGGCCTCCGGCTCCTGGCCCGCCTGGGCGGCCTGGACGCCCGGCTCGAGCTCTTCCACGTCAGCTCCCACCTGGGCGACGAGTTCCTCCAGCGGACCGGCCGGGAGCCGGTCTCCACCAGCCGGGAGGGCCTGGAGCTGCTGCTGGCCGGCCGGCCGGCGGACGGGCTGCGGATCTACGGCGGGCCCGGCCTCCTCGTCCGGAGCTCCCGGGGCTTCGAGGCCGCCTCGCTCCGCGGCGGCCTGGAGTGGGATCCGGCGGTCCGCTGGGGGCCGTTCCGTCCCTACGTGGGGATCGCCGCCTTCGCCTGGGAGGAGCTCTCGTGGGAGCCGACGGCCGCCGCCGAGGCCGGCCTACGCTTCGGGAACGGGCGCTACCGCCTGGCCCTGACCGCCGGCGCCGGGCGCTCGCGGGCGGAGCAGTTCCTCCGGGAGGACGAGACCCTGGTGGGGATCACCCTCAGCGCCGACTTCTGACCGCCCCGGGCGGGCCGCTCCGCCGGGCCGTCGGCGGACCGTCGGGAGGCGGGGGGCAGGGCGCGGCGGGCTCCGGTCGCACGCGGGCGGCGCCTCCCGCCCGCCGGGGAGCTTCAGTCGTCGTCGCTCCCCGGCATCTTCCCCTCGGCCTGGGCCTTCTGGCGCTCCTTCGACAGGTACCACTGCTGGGGCAGCGAGGCCAGGTTGCTGGTGGCGTAGTAGAGGTTGAGCCCCGCGGGGAAGCGGAGGAAGACGACGAACATGATCACCGGCATGCCGTAGCTCAGCAGCTTCATCTGGGTGTTCCGCTCCATCCCCCGTTGACCGATCCACTGCATGAGGAACATCGAGACGCCCATCACCAGCGGCGTGGCGTAGATCGGGTCGTGGAGCGAGAGGTCGGGGATCCACAGGAACGGGACGCCCCGGAACTCGATGGTGCTCTGGAAGACGAAGAAGAGCGTGATGAGGATGGGGAAGGGCAGGAGCATCGGGAGGCACCCGGCCAGCGGGTTGATGTTGTGCTCCTTGTACAGCCGGATCATCTCCTGCTGCAGCTTCTGGGGCTCGTCCTCGTACTTCTCCTGCAGCTCCTTGATGCGGGGCTGCACCTGCATCTGGGCCATCTGGGCCCGCATGGACTTCTGATAGAGGGGGAAGAGGACGACCCGCATCAGGACGCCGAAGAGGATCAGCACCCACCCGTACGCCAGGCTGAAGGTGGTGTGCAGCCAGGTGAGGGCGGTGAGGATGAGGTCGGCCAGGGGCCGGATGATGAAGCGGAGCCAGTCGTAGCCGATGGGGTTCACGCTCTGGAGCTCCTGCCCCACCGCCTGCAGCCGCTCGTGCTCCTGGGGGCCCATGTAGGCCCGGAACCGGAAGCCCTCGCTCCCCGCCGGCACCGGCAGCGCCGCCGTCAGCTCCGCCGCGTGCTCCGCCTCCACGCCCTCGGCGATGAGCCCTCCGAACCCGCTGGCCTCCGGCGGCGCCACGTAGGCGGCCAGGAAGTACTTGTTCTTCACCGCCACCCACCGGAAGGGGCCGCCCTCGGCCGCCACGCGCTCGCCCGGCTCGATGTCGTCCAGCTTCCGGGTGTGGACGTCGCCGCCGCCCTGGTTCACGGCGAAGGCGAGCTGGTCGAAGTCCTCGTCGGGGTTCGCCTCGTTGGTCTTCAGCCCCCGCCCCAGGGAGGAGAGCACCGTGTAGCCCCGGCTCCCGATCCCTTCGAAGGCCCCCTCCACGTCCACGACGTAGCTGTCCGCGTGGAAGCGGTAGGTGACCCGGAAGGTGAGCCCCGGGTTCGACGGCAGGGGATAGCGGAAGGTGAGCTCGCCGGCGTCGTCCCCGTCGGCCAGCGCCAGGTCGCCGTCTCCTTCCACCTGGAAGCTCCGCCGTCGGAGGTCCAGCGTGTCGCGGCCGTCGGTGACGCGCCACCCCAGGAGCCGGTCGCCGGGCCGGACCAGCTGTGCCTGCTGGTCCTGCTCGTCCTCGGCGTAGGACCGGTAGCTCGCCAGCCGGACGCCCGTCACGGTGGCGCCCCGGGTGGAGAGGGTCATCTCGTAGAACGGCGTCCGCACGCGCAGGGTGTCGCCGGCCTCCGTCGTGTCGGGCCCGGCGAAGAGCCCGCCCTGCTGCCCGGCCTCCTGTCCGGCAGCGCCGGTGTCCTCCGCGGCCTGCCGTCCGGCGTCCTCCCCTCCGGGCAGCCCCTCGGCCGCCTCTTCCCCGGGCGTCGGCTCCTGCCCGGGGCGGCCCTCCGTCGCGTCCGCCCGCTCCTCTCCCGACCGGTCCGGGTCGGCGGCCTCCGCCACCGGCGAGTCGGCCACGGCCGCGGCGGTGTCGCCCGCCCCCTGGCCGGCCCGCTGGGGTGGCGCCGGGGGAAAGAGGAGCTGCGTCAGGACGATGACGGCGATCATGAGGACGATCGCCAGGAGGACTCGTCGTTCCATCTAGCTGCCGTGCGTCTCCGTTCTCTCGTGCGCTGCGTCGTCTCCGTCGTCCGGTTCCGCCGGCGGCACCGGATCGTAGCCGCGTCCCCCGAAGGGGTGACACCGGAAGATCCGGCGGACCGCGAGCCAGCTCCCCCTGGCCGCGCCGAAGCGGCGGATCGCGGTCACGGCGTACTCCGAGCAGGTGGGCGTGTAGCGGCAGGCGGCAGGAAGCAGCGGCGCGATACCGGCCTGGTAGAGCCGGATCAGGCCGATGACGACGCGCCGTCCCACGGAAGGTCCTCGAGTCCGGTGCTCAGCGACGCCCGGAGCTCCTCGAAGGTGGCGCCGTAGGCCTCCGGCCGCGCCCGGACCACCACGTCCAGCCGGAGGTCCTCCTCCAGGGCGCCGGGCAGCCAGTCCCGCCGGGCGATCTCCCGGAGCCGCCGCTGGAGCCGGTTGCGGTCGACGATCGCATGCCCGTGGCGGGGCACGACGAAGGCCACCCGGGGCCGGGCGGCCGGGGAGGGCCGGACGAAGAGCTCCAGCGGTCCGCTCCGGCGTCGGCGTCCCTCCCGGAAGGCGGCCCGGATGTCCCGGGTGCTCCGGATGCGGGCCGACCGCGGGAAGCGCTGGCCGGTCGCGTCCGGGCTCGCCACCCGGGGGCCCTCCCCCTACCGGCGCTTGCGGCCGCTGCGGTCGTGGCTGACGGTGAGGCGCCTTCGTCCCTTGCGCCGCCGTCGGGCCAGCAGCTTGCGGCCGGCCCTGGTCTTCATCCGCGCCCGGAAGCCGTGGTCCTTCACGCGCTTCCGGTTGCTGGTGGTTCCCTTCCCCATGTTCGTCGCGTCCGTTCCGGCGGCCTGAGGCCACCCGTGGGTCCTGTCTCGGTCTCCGTCCGGCGAGCCCGCAAGTATAGGCGCGACGCAGCGAGGGTGTCAAACCGGCATCCCGGGAGCCTCGCGTGTGGAAAACCGGTCAGGCCTCGTTGACATCGTCGACGAGCCGCCGCTACGTTGGTCGGCCCCGTCGCCCCGACCCCCCGGTCCGGCGAATCCTTCGACCCGCCGACCACGCCGCATGGAGCTGACCGCCGACGAAGTCTGGAGCCGCATCACCGAAGCCGCCCGCGAGGTGCTGCCGGAGCAGACGTTCCGCACGTGGCTCTCCTCCACCGAGGCGGTCACCCTCTCCGACGAGACCCTGGTGGTGGGCGCTCCCACCAAGTTCGCCGTGGAGTGGATCGAGGATAAGTACGGCGACCTCCTCCGGGAGCTGGCGGAGCGCCAGATCGGCCGGTCCCTGGAGCTGAGCTTCGAGCACCAGGGGAACGCCGGCCGCCTCGACTTCCCCGAGATCCGCACCGGGGACGAGGAGCAGGAGAGCGAGGCCGGGACGGAGTCGGCGGGGGAGCCGCCCAGGGCCGACGCCGGTCGGGCGGAGAGCGCCGGCCTAAACGAGCGCTACACCTTCGAGCGCTTCGTCATCGGGGGCAACAACCAGCTGGCCGCGGCCGCCTGCCAGCGGGTGGCCGACGCCCCCGCCAAGGCCTACAACCCCCTCTTCATCTACGGAGACACCGGCCTCGGCAAGACGCACCTCATGCACGCCATCGGCCACGCGATCCTGGACAGCCTGCCCGACCGCCGGGTCGCGTACATCCCCTCCGAGCAGTTCACCAACGAGATGATCACGGCCATCCAGAGCGGTCGCACCGCCGAGTTCCGGCAGCGGTACCGCAAGATCGACGTCCTGCTGGTCGACGACGTCCACTTCCTCGGGAACAAGGAGGGGACGCAGGAGGAGTTCTTCCACACCTTCAACTCGCTCTACGACGCGCAGAAGCAGATCGTCATCACCAGCGATCGTCCCCCCCAGGAGATCCCGGGCCTGCAGGAGCGGCTCGTCTCCCGCTTCGAATGGGGGCTGGTCACCGACATCAAGCCGCCGGACTTCGAGACGCGCGTGGCGATCCTCCAGAAGAAGGCCGCCGAGGACCGGCTGGTGATCGGCGATGAAGTCCTGGAGTTCATCGCCCGGAACCGCAGGACGTCGGTGCGCCAGCTCGAGGGCGCCGTCATCAAGCTGCTGGCCTACAGCTCGCTCACCCGGCGGGAGATCACCCTCGAGCTGGCCCGGGAGGCGCTGGGCCCCGAGGCCGAGGAGGAGGCGGAGGAGGAGAAGCGGACCTCGCCGGAGGAGATCCGCCGCCGCACCGCCCAGGCGTGGGAGGTGACCGTCGACGGCCTCACGTCCAAGCGCCGCACGAAGAACCTGACCGTTCCCCGTCAGGTGGCGATGTACCTCATCAAGACGACCCTCGACCTCCCCTACACCGAGATCGGCGACCTCTTCGGGGGCCGCGACCACTCCACCGTGATCCACTCCGTCAACAAGGTCGAGGCGGAGATGGCCAACGACGCCGACTTCCGGGAGCGCGTCCAGTCCCTCAGGGACGAGATCACGTGATGTCGAACCCGCCCGGGGAAAATCCCGTGGAGAACCGTGGCGCCCCTCGTGGAAACGCGCGGGCCGTCCACTCCGCTCCGGCAGGCCCGCTCCCCGCCGTGGAGAACGGCTCCCCTTTTCCCCGGGGATCCACACGCCCGCGGTCCCGGCACACCCCGCTCCGTCCCGGGACGATCCGCCGGGCCGCGCCCGGTTCTCCACGTCTCCACCACGCCTACTACTACTGCGAGGTTTTGTATATCATGTCCGAAACAGAAGAACGCCGTGGAAAGACTCCCAGCCGGCCCGCTCGAATCGCCGCCGCCGGCACAGCCGAGACAGCGAGGAGCTAGATGAAGCTTTCCATCACCAGGGAGAAGCTGCAGGACGGCCTCGGGGCGGTCTCGGCGACGATCCCCAGCAAGACCACCCTGCCCGTCCTCTCCAACATCCTGATCCGTGCCGACGCGGACCGCCTGGAGCTCAGCGGCACCGACCTCGACATCTCCGTCTCCATGTCGGTTCCCGCGGAGGTGGACGAGGATGGGGCGGTCACCGTTCCCGCTAAGAAGCTGTCCGACATCGCCCGGGAGCTCGAGGACGCCCCCGTGCACCTGGCGGCCGACGGCGACCAGATCCGGCTGGAGTGCGGCAAGAGCCGCTTCAAGCTGTTCGGGCTGGCCGAGGACGAGTTCCCCTCCTTCCCGGAGGTGGACTTCTCGGCCAGCTGGCACGTGGCGGCCGGCGACCTGCAGCGCCTTATCGGTCACACGGCGTTCGCCGCCTCCACCGAGGAGAGCCGCCCGATCCTGAACGGGGTCCTGTGGCAGCTGCGATCCGACCACAGCACGATGGTCGCCACCAACGGCCACCGGCTGGCCAAGATGACCGTCCCGCTGGAGGAGACGGACGCACCCGAGGCGGATCTCATCGTCCCGCCGAAGGCGCTGCAGCAGGTCGACCGCCTCTTCGAGGAGGGGGAGCCCCTGGAGGTGGCACGCTCGGAGAACCACCTGGCCTTCCGATCAGAGGACAGGGTGGTGTACACCCGGCTGATCGAGGGGCCCTACCCCAACTACGAGCAGGTCATCCCCTCGGACAACGACAAGGAGGCGGTGGGGAGCCGGGAGGCTCTGGAGCGGGCCATCCGCCGGATGGCGGTGGTGGCCAGCGATCAGACCCACCGGGTGCGGCTGGTCTTCGGAGAGGACCGGCTGGGCTTCCGGGTGCAGACCCCCGACCTGGGGGAGGCCGAGGACGAGATCGCGGTGCACTATGAGCAGGAGGAGATGGAGATCGGCTTCAACGCCAACTACCTGCTGGAGGTACTCCGTTACATGCCCACCCAGGACGTGCGGCTCACCTTCCAGGCTCCCGAGCGGGCGGCGACCATCGAGCCGGTGGACGAGGAGCTCGACTACCTGTGCCTGGTGATGCCCCTGCGGCTGCTGGACTGACGCCGGGCGCGCGGCTTCAGAGCACACCGGATGGAGCGAGGACGGCGGATCCGCCGCGCGAGATCTCCGACGGCTCGCCGCCCGGGCAGGAAGACTCGCCGCGCGGCTGTCGGTGAGACGTTGCAAGCTCGCGCGGTGGAGTCCGCCGCCCGAGCCGCCGAGAGGCACGTGGCCGAGGGAGCTGTCGCGCGAAGCGGGTAGCCGTCAGCCTCCCGTGTAGTCGGACCACAGGTCGCGGTCCTCGTGGACGCGAACCCGCGCCAGGCGGCAGCCGTCCGGGAGCCGCGGCTCCAGCCGGTCCCACACGACCCGGGCGATGTTCTCCGTCGTCGGGACCTGCCGCTCGCCTTCGAAGTCCGGGAGGTCGTTGAGGAAGGCGTGGTCCATAGGATCGTGGACCTCGTCCGCCAGGAGGGCGTCCAGCTCCCCGAGGTCCACGACCATCCCCGTCTCCGGGTCCACCGGACCCTCGACCGTCACCTCGCACCGGTAGTTGTGGCCGTGGCCGGGGGCTCGGGCGCATGTTCCGAAGCGCTCGCGGTTCTCGGCCTCGCTCCACTCGGGACGGTGGTAGCGGTGCCCGGCGGCGAACTCGACGGCTCGGGTCAGGGAGGCTCGGGCCATGGGGGTCCGGGACGCTCCGGGGCTCGGGTCCGGCGGCTCGACGGCGCGGCCGCCTCGTCGCCATACGCTCTGCACGCATCCTATCCCCACGCGAAGGAAAGCGCACCATGGCCGACGGCACCCTGCAGAGCCTGCTGAAGCCGAGCTCGATCGCGGTGATCGGGGCCAGCCGCCAGCCCGGCACCATCGGGTACGAGCTGCTGGCCAACCTCCTGGAGCACGGCTTCACGGGGACCGTCTATCCGGTCAACCCCAGCGCCCGCTCCGTCCATTCCGTCCGTGCCCATCCCTCGGTCTCCGACCTGCCGGAGGTGCCGGAGCTGGCGGTGATCGCCGTCCCCAGGGAGCACGTCCTCGGGGTGGTGGAGGAGTGCGGGGAGCTCGGCGTCCGGGGCGTCGTCGTCATCTCCGCGGGCTTCCGCGAGGTGGGGGGCGAGGGGGTGGAGAGGGAGCGCGAGCTCCTGGAGACGGTCCGCCGCCACGGGATGCGCATGGTGGGGCCCAACTGCATGGGCATGATCAACACCACCGCGGACACGGCCATGAACGCCACCTTCGCCCCGACGATGCCCCCGCCGGGGCCCATCGCCTTCATGAGCCAGTCCGGCGCCATGGGGGTGTCGATCCTGGACTACGCCGCCGAGTACGGGTTCGGGATCAGCCAGTTCGTCTCCATGGGCAACAAGGCCGACGTCTCGGGCAACGACCTGCTCGAATACTGGCGGCGGGACGACGACGTGGGCGTCATCCTCATGTACCTGGAGAACTTCGGGAACCCGCAGAACTTCAACCGCATCGCCGGCGCCACGACCCGCGAGAAGCCGGTGGTGGCGGTGAAGGCGGGCCGGACCCGCGCCGGCGCCCGGGCGGCGTCCAGCCACACCGGCGCGCTGGCGGCCATGGACGTCGCCACCGAGGCGCTCTTCGCCCAGTGCGGCGTTCACCGGGCCGACACCGTCGAGGAGCTCTTCGACCTGGCCATGGCTTTCGGCAACGCGCCGCTGCCGGCGGGTCCCGGCGTGGCCGTCGTCACCAACGCCGGCGGGCCCGGGATCATCATCGCCGACGCCTGCGAGGCCCGGGGGCTGGACGTCCCCTCCCTCTCCGAGGCCACCCGGAGCCGGCTCCGGGACATCCTGCCCGCCGAGGCCAGCGTCGGGAACCCGGTGGACATGATCGCCAGCGCCGACGCCGAGGACTACCGGGGTGCGCTGGAGGGCGTGCTGGCCGACGACGCGGTGCATTCGGTGATCGCTGCCTTCGTCCCGCCCCTGGGCATCGACGCGGTGGACGTGGCCCGGGCGATCCGCCGGGCGGCTGACGCCTCCGACAAGCCGGTGATGGCCGTGCTCATGGGGCGCAAGGGCCTCCCCCAGGGGATGGCCGAGCTCCGGGAGGCCGGCGTGCCGGCCTTCATCTTTCCCGAGTCCGCCGCCCGGGCGCTGGGAGCCATGGAGCGGCAGCGACGGTGGCTGGAGCGCCCCGTCGGCGAGGTCCGTGCCTTCGACGTCGACGCGGAGGCGGCCGGCCGGGTGCTGGACCTGGCGGCCGACGGGGGGCGGCGTCTTCTCACCGTGACCGAGTCGCTGGAGGTCCTGGACGCCTACGGGATCCCCACCGCCCCGTACCGGAGCGCGGCGGACGAGGGGGAGGCCGTCGAAGCCGCGCGGGACCTGGGGTTCCCCGTGGTCCTGAAGGCGGTGGCTCCGGGGCTGAGCCACAAGACCGAAGCGGGCGCGGTCCGGCTGGGCCTGGAGGACGAGGAGGACGTCCGTGCCGCGTGGCGGGAGATTGCGGAGAGCTCCGAGGCGTGGGAGGACGCCCGCCTGGACGGGATGGTGGTCCAGCGGATGCTCTCCGGCGGCCGGGAGACGATCGTCGGCATGACGACGGAGCCGAACTTCGGACCTCTGGTCATGTTCGGGCTGGGCGGCATCTACGTCGAGGCGCTGGGGGACGTCACCTTCCGCCTCCAGCCGGTGAGGGACGTGGACGCCCGGGAGATGGTCCGCTCCATCCGGGGGGCGCCGCTGCTGGAGGGGATGCGCGGGGAGGCGGGGGTGGACCGGGAGCGGCTGGCGGAGGTCATCCAGCGGATCAGCCAGCTGGTGGGCGACCATCCCCGCATCGCCGAGCTGGACGTGAACCCGTTCCTGGCCTACCCACGGGCCGATCGCTGCGCCGCGGTGGACGGCCGGATCCTCCTCCACGAGGAGGTGTGAGAGCCCGGGGGAGCGGGGGGCGGTATGGCGCAGAAGTTGCGCGTCCCGGAAACCCGGTCGAACGGGCCTCGACCGGGCCTGCCGAAGCACCATCGTCCGACGGAGCAGCATGGAGACCATACCGGGCCTCACCTCCGATCCGGGGGACGAAGCGCCAGCGGAGAGATCGGTCCGCCGCCCCTCGCCGGCGCCCGACGGTGACGCCAGTCGCGGCCCCGACGCGGATTCCGCGCCGGACGGCGACGCCGACGGCGCGACGGGCGGCGGGAGCATCCTGGTGGCCGACGACAACGAGGACTGCAGGATGGCGCTACGGGCCCTCCTGGAGTCGCTGGGCTACGAGGTCCACGAGGCCGCCGACGGGGAAGAGGCGGTGGAGGTCGCCCTCCGGGTCCAGCCCGACCTGGTCCTGATGGACATCATGATGCCCGGGGTGGACGGCCTCGAGGCGACCCGGCGCCTCCGATCGGATTCCGAGCTGGACGACACCCGCATCGTCGCCGTGAGCGCGATGGAGGGGGCCTGCCAGGCCAGCCGCTCCGCCGGCTGCGACGACTGCATCCTGAAGCCCATCGACCTGGGCGGCCTCGACGACCTCGTGGCCGGCTGGCTCTCGGACGGCTAGAGGGTCCCGTGGCCGCCACCGCCTGCCCGCACTGCGGCCACGAGAGCGAGGATGACGTCTGTCCCCTGTGCGGGACGGACATGCCGCCCGGCCGGGAGCGCCCCTCCCCCGGATCGGCCGGTCGGGACGCGTCGGGGCGGTCGGCGACGTCGCCGGGGGACGGTGGTCCGGTGGCCTGGGAGGACCCCGCCGTCCCCTTCCCCGTCAATGCCTGGAGGAGCTGGCGCGAAAGCCTCCTGGAGCCGACCTCCTTCTTCCGCGGGATCGACCACGGGGCCCCGCTGGTCCGGCCGATCCTCTACTTCCTGCTGGTCAGCGTCACCGGGGCGTTCTTCCATCTCGTCTGGCAGGCGTACCTGTACGTCCCGATGATGGGCCAGGCGGCGGCCTACGGCGGCGACGCCTACGTGATCCAGTTCTTCGCGGCCCCCTTCGTGGTGCTGGTCGGGCTCGGCTTCCAGACGCTGATCCTCCATCTCTTCGTGCTGATGCTCGCCCCCGAGCGACGGGGGATGGGATCGACGGCCCGGGTCATCTGCTACGCCTCCGGCCCGGCCCTCCTGAGCATCGTCCCCTTCGTCGGAGCCCTGGCCGGCGGGATATGGGGCCTGGTCCTTCAGGTGGTCGGCATCCGGGAGGCGCACCGGACGTCCACGGGCCGGGCCGTGGTCGTGGTCCTCGCCCCGGTCATCCTGGCCTTCCTGGCCGCCGTCCTCCTGATGGTGCTCCTCGCCCTGGCGATGGGCGGCGGCGAGCTGGCCTCCGGGCCGCCCCCGCCCGTGCCCCTTCCCCTCCCGTGAGCGTCCCGCCACCCGTGACGAGCTCGCTCACGGGCCCGCCCCTCTCGTGAGCGAAGGGATCGCGCGGAGCGAGGGCCTCGAGCGCGAGGAGTTCGCCCGGGGGCACATTGCTCCGGGCGAGGACCCGGTGGAGCCCCGGCCCGCGGCCACGATGGTGCTGGCCCGGGAGGGGCGGGACGGCTTCCGGCTCCTGTTCCTGCGGCGTCCGGACGAGGCTCGCTTCGCCGCGGGGGCGTACGTGTTCCCGGGCGGCGTGGTCGACCCGGAGGACGCGATCCCCGACGCGGGGGAGCGGCTGGGGGAGGGGGTCACCCGGGCGGAGCCGGCGTCGCTGGCGGCGGCCCTTCGCGAGGGGTTCGAGGAGACGGGGCTCCTGCCGGCCGACCGCCTCCCCGGCGGACGGGAGCTGGAGCGGGCCCGGGGGGACCTCCTCCGCGGGGAGACGGACCTGACGGCCCTGGTGCGGCGGTGGGACCTGACCTTCCACGGCCTCCGGGCGGCCTACTTCGCCCGCTGGATCACCCCGGCCCGGCTCTCCCGGCGGTACGACGCCCGCTTCTTCCTGGCGGAGCACCGGGGCGGCGAGCCGCGGCCGGCCGAGGAGGAGCACACCGAGGCCGTCTGGATCGGGCCGGACGAGGCCCTGCGCCGATTCGGGGCCGGGGAGCTACCGATGCTCTTCCCCACCCGGAAGACCGTGGAGGCGCTGGCGTCCTTCGCCTCCCTGGACGAGGCCATGGACGCCTTCCGGCGCCGGCGGGTGACGCCGGCCCGGCCCCGCCTGCTGGTGGAGGGGGAGACCGTGGTTCCCGTCCTGCCCGGCGAGGAGGGCTACGAGCGGGCCGCGCTGGACCGGGGATGACGGCGGGATGCCCGGCGCCCGGGCCGGCTCGGGGGGGCGCGACCCTCGCCGGGGCGGGGGGCCTCGGCACGGCGGGGGGTCCAGGCGCGCCGGGGGGACGCTGACCGTGCGGGTGCTGGAGCCGGCCGACGGCCTCCGCTGTGCGGTGGCGGACAACCCCGGGCCCATGACGCTGGACGGGTCGCGCAACTACCTGGTGGGACGGGACGAGGGCGTCCTCGTGGACCCCGGGCCGGGAGGCGACGGCCAGCGGGAGCGGGTGGCCCGGCTCCTGGAGGGCGGGCCGTCGGTCTCGGCCGTCGCCCTCACGCACGCCCATCCCGACCACGCCGGCGGAGCCGAGACCGTGGCCCGGGAGCTGGGCGTCGGGCTGGCCGCCTCGGCCGGGACGCTGGAGCGGCTCGGCGTCGAGGGGCGGATCCTGGAGGACGGGGACGTCCTCCCGCTGGACGGCGGCGACGGCTCGCTCGCGGCCGTGGCAACTCCCGGCCACTCCGCCGACCACCTGTGCTTCCTCTGGCTGCCCCGCCGGGCCGTGTTCACCGGCGACCTGGTGCTGGGCAGCGGCACCGCCATGGTCGGCCACCCCGACGGCCACATGGGCAGCTACCTGGCCAGCCTGGAGCGGCTGATCGAGCTGGAGCCGACCCGCCTCTACCCGGGCCACGGTGCGCCGGTGGACGGGGCGGTGGAGCGGCTCCGGGCGTACACCGAGCACCGGCGGGAGCGGGAGGAGCAGGTCCGCCGCGCCGTGGAGGAGGGGGCCGGCTCGGTGGCCGGCATCCGGCGGCGGGTGTACGCCGAGCTGCCCGAGGGCCTGGCCTGGGCGGCCGAGGCCTCCATCCGGGCGCACCTGCTCCACCTGGAGGAGCGGGGCGCGGAGCTGCCGGAGCTGGGGGGCAGGGAGCCGGGGGCCGCCGGGGGGCACTGAGCGGGCCGCGGCGGTCCGTCAGCCGGCGGACCGCCCCTCGCCGCGGATCTGCTCCAGGATCCTGTGGTTCGCCGCCGGGAAGGGGAGCTCGTCCAGGCGGCCCGGCTCCATCCAGCGCCAGTCCGTGGCCGAGCGGGCCTCGGGCTCGCCGGCCAGCACCCGGGCGTGGAAGGGATGGAGGGTCACCCGAAAATGGCTGTAGGCGTGGTTCACCGGCTCCAGGGTCCCGGTGACCTCCACCTCCACGGCCACCTCCTCCCTCAGCTCCCGGCAGACGGCCTCGCGGGGGGACTCCCCGTCCTCCACCTTGCCGCCGGGGAACTCCCACAGGCCGCCCAGGAGCCCGTCCGGCGGGCGCCGCTGCACCAGCACGCGGCCGCGGGGGTCCCACACGACGCCCACCGCGACCCGCCGGTGGGGGATCTCCCGGCGGGGCGCGGCGGGCGGCCGCTCGGCCACCGTCCCCCGCTCCCGGGCCAGGCAGCTCCCGGCCGCCGGGCACGTCGCGCACGACGGGTCCCGGGGCGTGCAGATCCCGCCCCCCAGGTCCATCAGCGCCTGGTTCAGCTCGGCGGGCTCGTCGGGCCGGGCGTCGAGCAGCTTCCGGGCGGCCGCCTCCAGCCGGGCCGGCGTCGGCTCGGCCAGGTCGAACAGGCGGGCGAGGACGCGCCGCACGTTGCCGTCCACCGCCGGCTCCGCCTCGCCGAAGGCCATGCTGGCGACGGCCCCCGCGGTGTAGGGGCCCACGCCGGGAAGCTCCCGCAGCCGGTCGGCCGTCCGCGGCAGCTCGCCGCCGTAGCGCTCCATCACCTCCCGGGCCGCCCGGTGCAGCCGGCGGGCCCGGGCGTAGTAGCCGAGGCCCTCCCAGGCCTTGAGCACCTCCTGCTGGTCCGCGTCGGCCAGGGTCCCCACGTTCGGGAAGCGCTCCAGGAAGTCGCGGTAGTAGTCCCGGACGGTGGAGATGCGGGTCTGCTGGGCCATGACCTCGGCCACCCAGATCCGGTACGGATCCGACTCGCCCCGTCCGGGGACGTCCCGCTCCCGGCCGCGGTACCAGCCGAGGAGCGCGTCGGCGGCCGCCGCGGCGTCCACGGGGCGTTCCTCGCCGGCGGGCGGGCCCTCCTCGCCGCCGGAGCGGGCGGGCCGGGAGGCCGGCTCCCGGCTCACGTCCGCCGGCTTCCTTCGGCGGCCGCCTCCCCGAGCGGCGCCTCCCCCGGGTCCGGGAAGCGACCGACGAAGAGCCCGCGTGCGGGACCGGTGAGCCGGATGTGGCGCGGCCGGACCTCGTCCGCCGGGGCGTCGGATCCCGGCGGCCCCTTCTCCACCTGCACCGTCAGGACGGCGCCGCTCCGGGTCTCCAGCTCGACCCGTGCCCCGGCCCGGTCCGCGGCGCCCAGGGCGAAGGCCGCCGCCATGGCCCCGGATCCGCAGGCGGCGGTCTCCCCCTCCACGCCCCGCTCGAAGGTTCGGATCCGGCCCCGGCCCGGCGACGCCAGCGCCACCAGGTCCACGTTGGCCCCCTCGGGCCCCAGGTCGGGGTGGGAGCGGATCGGCCGGCAGATCTCCTCGATGGGACCGTCGGGCAGGTCGTCCAGGGGGAGGACCAGGTGGGGGGTGCCGATCCGCACCAGCCAGCCGGTGCGCCGGCCGCCGGGGAAGGGCACGTCGTGCTCGCCCGCCACGCCGGCCTCGATGCGGTAGGCCAGCGTCACGGCGTCCCCCTCGACCCGGGCGTCGATGGGCCCCTCTGCGGTGACGAGACGCACCGTGCCGCCCGGGGCCAGCCCCCGGTCGGCGGCCCACCGGGCCACGCACCGGCTGCCGTTGCCGCAGGTGCCGAACTCGCTGCCGTCGGGGTTGAAGAAGCGGACGCGCAGCGCCCCGTCGGGGGCCCTCTCCACCAGGGCCATCCCGTCGACGCCCACCCCGGTGGAGCGGGGGCAGATCCTGCGGGCGGCCCGGGAGGGGTCGGCGTCCAGGCCGGAGACGTCGACGACCACGAAGTCGTTGCCGGCGCCGGTGTACTTGCTGAACTCGAGCATCTCTCCGTCCCCCGTACGACGGCCGCGGCCTCCGGGGAGGTCCGCGGCCGCGGGTGCGCCGTCCGACCTGGCTCGACGCGGTGCCGGCGGCGACCGCGCGGAGGCCGAAGCTATCCCCGGGGTGCGGGGGGCGGCAAACGGCCGCGCTCCCGCCGCGTCCCGCTCTGCGCCGCCGGGTGGCGGGCCGTTATCTTTCCGGGCGGCGGCGCATCCCGGCCGCTCCGATCCCGGAGCCGGCGGGCCGGCGCCCCCCGCCCCGACACCGCACCCCGCAGGGAGGAACGCATGCCTCGCTTCATCGCCAGGAAGTCGCACAAGGTGGGCCTCGCGCCGGGGAGCCTCGTGCCGGTGGAGGTGCCCGGCTCCGGGCCGGTGAGGATGCACGTGCTGGATTACGACACCGAGGGGCTCCGCGAGCGCGACGTGGAGGAGCTGGAGGAGACCCTCCCCCTCCGCGACTCGCCCACGGTGACCTGGCTCAACGTGGACGGCCTCCACGACGTGGAGCTCCTGGAGGGCCTCGGCGAGCGGTTCGGCCTGCACCCGCTGGTGCTGGAGGACGTCCTCAACACGGGGCACCGGCCGAAGATGGAGGAGTTCGACGACTACCTCTTCATCGTCCTGAAGATGCTGACCTTCGACGTCGAGAAGCGGCGGCTGGAGGACGAGCAGGTGAGCCTCGTCGTGGGCCCGAGCTTCGTCCTCACCTTCCAGGAGCGGAGCGGGGACGTGCTGGACCCGGTCCGGGAGCGGATCCGCGGTGCGAAGGGTCGGATCCGGCGGATGGGCCCCGACTACCTGGCCTACGCGGTCATGGACGCCATCGTGGACCACTACTTCGTGGTCCTGGAGCGGGCGGGGGAGTGGATCGAGGAGCTGGAAGCGGAGCTGGTGGAGGACCCTGGCATGGAGACCATGCGGGAGATCCACCGGCTCAAGCGCGAGCTCCTGCTCTTCCGGAAGGCGGTGTGGCCGGTGCGGGAGGTGGCCGGGAACCTCCTGCGGGAGGAGAGCGAGCTGGTGGACCCGGAGGTGCGGCCCTTCGTCCGGGACCTGTACGACCACGCCGTGCAGATCATCGACACCGGCGAGACCCTCCGGGACCTGGCCTCCGGCATGCTGGACACCTACCTGTCCAGCGTCAGCAACCGCATGAACGAGATCATGAAGGTGCTCACCATCATGGCCAGCATCTTCATCCCGCTGACCTTCATCGCCGGGATCTACGGCATGAACTTCGAGTGGATGCCCGAGCTGGGCTGGCGGTGGGGCTATCCCGCGGCGCTGGGGCTCATGGCCGTGATCGGCGGGGGCATGGTGCTGTATTTCCGGGCGAAGGACTGGCTCTGAGGCCCGCGGGGCCGGCGGGGCCGCGGGCGACGCCGGCGGGGCCCCGCCCGGCGCCGGGCCGAGGGTCGGGAGCACGGTCCGGCGATCGGAGGTTGCAGGCGTCCCTCCGGGCCGGGTATTCTCCGGTCGCCACGCCGGCCGGGGAGCGGCCGCACACCACCAGGCGGAGGGGACGATGGCCGAGGTGCCGCAGGGGCTGCGCTACAGCGAGGAGCACGAGTACGTGAGGGAGACGGAGACCGAGGGCGAGTACGTGGTGGGAATCACCGACTACGCCCAGGCCGAACTCGGCGACGTGGTCTTCGTCGAGCTCCCCGCCCCCGGAGACGCCTTCGACCGCATGGACGTCTTCGGCACCATCGAGGCGGTGAAGGCGGTCTCCGAACTCTTCTCCCCCCTGTCGGGCGAGGTCGTGGAGGTGAACGAGCAGCTGGAGCAGGACCCCGCGCTGGTGAACTCCGACCCCTACGGCGACGGCTGGATGATCCGCCTGGCGGCCTCCGATCCGGCGGAGCTGGACGAGCTCCTCGGCGCGGCGGGCTACGAGGAGCACATCTCGGCCTGACGCGTCCGGCCGCCCTCCGCGCCCCGCTCCGGGGCGGCCGACGGCAGCGGCGGGCCGCCGCACCCAACGAGAGAAGATCCTTGTCCTTCGTACCGCACAGCGACGCCGACCGTCGCGAGATGCTCGAGGCCATCGGCGTCTCCGACGTCCGGGACCTGTACGACGGCGTGCCCGCCTCCCTGCTGCTGGACGGCGAGCTCGACCTGCCCGACGCCCTGTCGGAGTGGGAGGCGGTCCGCCTGCTCGAGGGGCTGGCGGCCCGCAACGAGAGCCTGACGAGCTTCGCGGGCGCCGGCATGTACGACCACCACGTCCCGGCGGCCGTGGACCACCTGCTCCGGCGGAGCGAGTTCTACACCGCCTACACGCCCTACCAGCCCGAGGTCGCCCAGGGCACCCTGCAGGCCATCTACGAGTTCCAGACGATGGTCTGCGAGCTGACCGGCATGGAGGTGGCCAACGCCTCGATCTACGACGGCGCCACGGCCACGGCCGAGGCGGCGCTCATGGCGATCTCGGCCACCCGGCGGGAGCGCGTGGTCCTCGCCGGCAACCTCCACCCGTACTACGGCCGCGTCGTCCGCACCTACACGTCGGGGACCGCCTCGGCGGTGGACGTCGTGGCCCCGGGGCCCGACGGCAGGATGGACGCCGGGTCGGCGGCCGGGGCGCTGGACGACGAGACCGCCTGCCTGGTGGTCCAGAACCCCAACTTCCTCGGGGGGCTGGAGGAGCTGGAGCCGCTGGCCGACGCCGCCCACGAGGCCGGGGCGCTGCTCGTCGTCGCGGTGGCGGACCCCGTGTCGCTGGCCCTGATCCGCCCGCCGGGGGAGGCCGGGGCCGACATCGTGACCGGGGAGGGCCAGCCCTTCGGCAACGCCATGAGCTTCGGCGGCCCGGCCCTGGGCCTCTTCGCGGCCCGGGAGGAGTTCATACGGCGCATGCCGGGACGGATCGCCGGGGCCACCGTGGACGAGGACGGGCGGCGCGGCTACGTCCTCACCCTGCAGACCCGGGAGCAGCAGATTCGGAGGGAGAAGGCCACCAGCAACATCTGCACGAACCAGGGGCTCAACGCCCTGGCGGCCACCCTCTACCTGGCCACGGTGGGTCGGGAGGGCCTCCGGCGGGTGGCGGAGGCGTCGACGCAGAACGCCCACTGGGCCCGGGCCCGGGTGGAGGCGACCGACGGCGTGGAGCAGATCCATCCCGACGTCCCCTTCCTGCGGGAGTTCGCCGTCCGCACCCGGGAGGATCCCGGCGAGGTGCTCCGTCGGGGCCGGGAGCGGGGGCTGCTGGCCGGGGTGGACCTGGCGCGCTTTCCCGAGCTGGGGGTGGGGGAGGGGCTCCTGCTGGCCTTCACCGAGAAGCGGGACCGCGAGGAGATCGACGCGCTGATCGAGACGCTGCGGGGCGGCGAGGCCTGAGCGGGCCGGCCCGCGGCCGGAGCTGCGAGAGGCACGAGTGCGAGGAGGCGACCATGGGACAGCTGACCTTTCACGGCCACGCCTGTACGGAGATCGTCACCGACGACGGCACCCGGCTGCTGGTGGACCCCTGGCTCACCGACAACGACCTGGCGGTCGTCGGACCCGATCATTTCCACGACGGGCTGGACTACGTGCTGCTGACGCACGGGCACTTCGACCACACCGGCGACGCCTGGGACATCCTGCGGGAGACGGGCGCCACCCTGGTGGCCACCTTCGAGCTGGTGGCCTACGGGCAGAACGAGGAGGGCGTGGAGGCGGCCCACCCGCTCCACATCGGCGGCGGGCACGACTTCCCCTTCGGCCGCGTCCAGCTCACCCCGGCTTTCCACGGCGGCCAGGTGGCGGGCGAGAACGGAGGACCCTACACGACCTTCCCCGCCGGCCTCCTGCTGCAGCTGGACGGGACGACGATCTACCACGCCGGGGACACGTCCCTGACGAAGGAGATGGAGCTGCTGGAGGGGCGGGTGGACATCGCCCTGCTCCCCATCGGCGACAACTTCACCATGGGACCGGAGGACGCGGCGAGGGCCGTCCGGATGTTCGGGCCCGACACGGTGATCCCGATCCACTACGACACCTTCGAGCTCATCGAGCAGGACCCGGAGGCGTACCGGCGGCTGGTCGGGGACGCTGCCGAGGTGGTGGTGCTGGAGCCCGGGGAGACGCATGAGTTCTGAGGACGGACGCGCGGCGATCGAGGCGCCGGCCGCCGCCGGCCGGGAGGAGGCCGGGTCCCCGGGGGCGAGGGAGGCGTCCTCGTTCCCCTTCAAGGGACCCCACACCCCGACGATCTTCGAGAAGTCACGGGGCGGCAGGGGAGGCACGGCGGTGCCGGACCCCGGCGTCCCGACCCGCCCGCTCGGGGACCTGGTGCCCGCCCGACACCTGCGGGAGGACGCCCCCCGGCTGCCGGAGGTCCCGGAGCACGAGGCGGTCCGCCACTACACCGAGATCTCCCTCAAGAACCACCACGTGGACCGGGGCCTCTATCCCCTGGGGTCGTGCACGATGAAGTACAATCCCAAGGCGAACGAGGCGACGGCCCGCCTTCCGGGCTTCGCGGGCCTGCACCCCTTCGCCCCCGACGAGGCCGTCCAGGGCGCGCTGGAGCTGATGCACGAGCTGGGCGAGATGCTGAAGGAGATCGCCGGCCTGGACGCCGTCAGCCTCCAGCCGGCCGCCGGGGCCCAGGGCGAGCTGACGGGCGTCTTCCTCATGCGGGCCTACCACCGGAAGCGGGGCGACGGGGAGCGCCGCAGGGTGCTCATCCCCGACTCGGCCCACGGGACCAACCCGGCCACGGTGGCCCTGGCGGACATGGAGGTGGTGGAGCTGGCCTCCAACGAGGAGGGCCGCCTGGACCTGGACGCCCTGGAGGGGGCCCTGGACGACGAGCTGGCCGGCGTGATGCTGACCAACCCGAACACCCTCGGGGTGTTCGAGTCCGACATCGAGGAGATCAGCCGGCGGGTTCACGAGGCCGGCGGGCTGATGTACATGGACGGGGCGAACCTGAACGCCCTCATGGGCCTGACCCGTCCCGGGGCGATGGGCTACGACATCGTCCACTTCAACCTGCACAAGACGTTCAGCACCCCCCACGGCGGAGGCGGCCCCGGGTCAGGGCCCGTCGCGGTGCGTGACGCCCTGGAGCCCTTCCTCCCGGTCCCCTCGGTGGAGGCGCGGGACGGTGGCTATGGCCTGGAGTGGGACCGGCCCGACTCCATCGGCAAGATCCACGGCTTCTACGGCAACTTCGGGGTCCTGGTACGGGCCTACACCTACATCCGGATGCTGGGCCGGGAGGGGATCCGGGAGACGGCCGAGGCCGCGGTCCTGAACAACGCCTACGTCAGCGCCCGGATGTCGGAACGCTATCCGCTCCCCTACGGCCGGGGGCTCCACGAGTCGGTCTACTCCGGCAAGCGCCTGAAGGACGAGCACGGCGTGCGCACCATGGACGTGGCCAAGCGGCTGCTGGACTACGGCTTTCACGCGCCGACCATCTACTTCCCGCTGATCGTGGAGGAGGCGCTGATGACCGAGCCCACCGAGACCGAGACGCGGGAGGAGCTGGACCGATTCGTCCAGGCCATGGAGGCCATCGCGCGGGAGGCCGCCGAGGACCCGGAGCGGGTGACGTCGGCCCCCCACACGACGCCGGTGCGGCGCATGGACGAGGGCCGGGCCGGCCGGCAGCTGGACGTGAGGTGGACGTTCCCGGAAGGGGGGTGAGACGGGGGCAGGCCTGCCCCTCGTCCGACGCCATGACGTTCCGGGCGATCCGCTGCCTCGTCCACCCGCCCGCCCCCGGGGCGCGCAACATGGCGGTGGACGAAGCGATCATGGACGCCGCCCGGGAGGGGCGGATCACCCTCCGCTTCTACGCCTGGTCCCCGCCCTGCCTCTCGCTGGGCCGCCACCAGCCGGCCCGCGGCCGCTACGACCTGGAGGCCGCCCGGGAGCGGGGGATCGATGTCGTGCGCCGTCCCACGGGCGGGCGCGCCATCTACCACCACCGGGAGCTCACCTACGCCGTCGCGGCGCCGGCCGGGCTCTGGGGTGGCCTGCGGTCGGCCTACCGTCGCATCAACCGCGCGCTCCTGCGGGGGCTCTCCCGACTGGGCGCGGAAGTCGCCGAGGCCGGCCGCGACGCGCGGGTCCCTGGACCCTCGTCCCGGGCGTGCTTCCGGGACCCGCTGCCGGGGGAGATCGTGGCGGGGGGCCGCAAGCTGGTCGGAAGCGCCCAGTGGCGGGACCGGGGCGCCCTGCTTCAGCACGGCTCCATCCTGCTGCACGACGAGCAGGAGATGGCCGAGCGCCTCCGCCTCGACGGCGCGTCGCGGAAGCCGGCGGCCGGGCGGCCACCCGCGGAGACGGAGCCGGCGGGCGGGCCGTCGGCCGGTCTGTCCGATCTCCTGGACGAGGTCCCGCCGCCGGATCGGCTGGCGCAGGCCCTGCGGCCGGGCTTCCGGGACGTCCTGGGCCTGCCGGTGCGCGACGGCCGGCTGAGCGCGGCCGAGGTGGAGCGGGCGGAGGCCCTCGAGGCCCGGTACCGCGGGGACGACTGGACCTGGCGCCTCTGAGCCGCGACCGTTCCGCGGAGGGCTTCCGGCCCCGCCGCCGCCGGGGCGCCCGGTGGTGGCGGCGGGCTCCTTTCTCGGGGCGCGGGCGGCGCCTACCTTCCGGGACATGTTGGACGAATCGTGGGATCGGACCCGTCGGCGTGCTCGGGCGGCGCTGGCCGCCGGCGCCCTCCTCCTGGCCGCCTGCGGCGGAGGGGAGCCGGACGGGGCCGCCTCCGACGGGCGTCCGCTCGTGCTGGCCTACAAGGCCGACCTCCAGACGCTGAACCCGGTAACGAGCACGGACCAGGTGGCCAACGAGGTCATGCGCTCGCTGGTCTTCACGCCGCTGGTGACCTTCGACTCCACCTTCGAGGCGCGACCCTGGCTGGCGGAGTCCTGGACCCTGACCGACAGCTCCGTCGTCTTCCGGCTCCGGGACGACGTGCGCTGGCACGACGGGGAGCCGGTGACCGCCGGGGACGTGGCGTTCACCTTCGAGCTGGCGAAGGACCCGGACACCGCCTCCCCGCTGGCGGCGGCCTACCTGGGCAGCGTGGAGTCGGCCACCGTGCTGGGCCCCCACCAGATCCGCTTCGACTTCACCACCCCCCACGCCCAGCCGCTGCAGGACTTCTACTGGCCGCCGGTGCCGCAGCACGTCCTGGACGGCGTCGCCCCGGCGGAGCTCTCCCGCCACCCCTTCGGCCGGGACCCGGTGGGGAGCGGCCCCTACCGGCTGGAGAGCTGGGAGGCCGGGTCCACCCTCCGCTTCCGGGCCGTGGAGTCGTATCCCGAGGCGCTCGGGGGTGCCCCGGCGATCCCCGAGGTCGTCTACCGCGTCCTCCCGGAGGCCACGACGCGCCTGCGGGAGCTGATGCGGGGCACCGTCCACCTGGACGGTCCCCTGACGCCGGCCGACGCCTCCGAGGCCCGCTCGGCCGAGGGGGTCGAGCTGGCCGCCTTCCCCTGGCGCCTCTTCACCTACATCGGCTGGAACGGCCGTGACCCCCGCTTCGCCGAGCCGTCGGTCCGGCGGGCGCTGACGCTGGCCCTGGATCGGCCGGAGCTGCTCCAGGCCGCGCTCTACGGCCACGGACAGGTGGCCAGCGGGCCGATCCCCCCCTGGCACCCGTACGCGCCGGACCTGGAGCCCCTGCCCTCCGACCCGGACTCGGCCCGGGCCCTGCTGGACGCCGCCGGGTGGCGGGACCGGGACGGCGACGGCGTGCGGGAGAAGGAGGGACGGGAGATGCGCTTCCGTCTCATGACGGGCCAGGCGAACCCGGTCCACGCCGACCTGGTCCAGATGATCCAGGCCCAGCTGGGCGAGGTGGGGGTGGCGGCCGAGCCGCTGCTGCTGGAGTGGCAGACGGTCCTCGGCCGGCATCGGTCCCGGGACTTCGAGGCGGTGCTGACGAACTGGGTGCTGGACAACTTCCGGGTCGATCCCCGGCCCCTGTTCCACAGCAGCCAGGTGGAGGTGGAAGGGAGCGCCAACCGGAGCTCCTACGGCGACCCGGTGGCGGAC
This sequence comes from uncultured Gemmatimonadota bacterium, assembly GCA_964607465.1. Lineage (GTDB taxonomy): Bacteria > Gemmatimonadota > Gemmatimonadetes > Palauibacterales > Palauibacteraceae > CAYVFM01. Next base: position 62,168 of record CAZSKS010000002.1, read on the forward strand.
AGCCTGATGGAGGAGGGCGCCCGGACGACCGACCCGGAGCGGGCGGCCCGGATCTGGGCCGAGTTCGCGGAGGTGATCCAGGCGGACCAGCCGTTCACGTTTCTGTTCTGGAACGACGAGCTGGCGGGAGTGAGCCGACAGCTGGAGGGAGTCGAGATGGACGCGAGGGGCGAGCTGCACGGGGTGGCGACGTGGCGATGGCGGGACGGTCCCGGGAGCTCGCCGTGACCGGGCGAGCCGGATGCGGGCGAGCCGGGACCGCACGGGGCGGGGGCTCGCCGTGAGAGGCCGGGCGGCGACGGGGTGGCGGACGGCCCGTCGGCTGTTGCTCCCCCTCCTCCTCGCGGCGGCGGCCTGCGGCGTGGAGGAGAGGGACGACGCCGCGACGGCCGGGGACGTGGCCGAGGAGGACCGGTACGGCGGCACGGCCGTGGTGGCGGCGATCGGCGACCTGGCCACGGTCAACCCCTTCGGCCTCAACGACTACCTGGGGGGGCAGTTCGCCCGGCACGCCCTCTTCACCCCCCTGATGGAGCTGGACGAGGACCTGGAGCCGCGCCCCCGGCTGGCCAGCGGCTGGGAGCCCAACGCGGACACCACCCGGATCACCGTCCGGCTCCGCGAGGGCGTCCTGTGGCACGACGGAGAGCCGGTCACCGCGGAGGACGTGGCCTTCACGTTCCGTCGGGTGAAGGATCCCGCCGTCGGGTCCCCGGCCCAGCCCTACTTCTCGGCCTGGGACTCGGTGGAGGTGCTGGATCGGCACACGCTCCGCTTCCGCGTCCGGCCCGTGGCGGGGCTCTTCTTCGGCTGGACGCTGGTACCCGTCGCCCCGGAGCACGTCCTGGGCGACGTCCCGCCCGGGGAGCTGGCCACCCACGCCTTCGGCTCCACCTCGCCCGTGGGCAGCGGGCCCTTCCGGTTCGTGCGCCGCCAGGCGGGCGACCGGTGGGTGCTGGAGGCCAACCCCGACTACCCGGAGGAGCTGGGGGGGCGTCCCTACCTGGACCGGCTGGTCTACCGCGTCGTTCCCGACGAGTCGACCCTCCTGGCCGAGCTCCGCTCCGGCGACGTGGACTTCTATCACCGGGTGGCGCCCTCCCAGGCGGACGACGTCCGGGAGGCGCCCGACCTGCGCCTGCTGGCGTTCCCCTTCCCGGGCTACAGCTTCGTCGTCTGGAACACGCGCCGGTCGCCCTTCGGGGAGACGTCGGTCCGGCGGGCCCTCACCATGGGGATCGACAGGGAGGAGATGGTGGAGGCCATGCTGGAGGGGTACGGCCGCCCGGCCACGGGGCCCATCGGGCCGTGGCACTGGGCGTACGACACCGCCTGGCAGCCCCTGCCCTTCGATCCGGACTCCAGCCGGGCGCTGCTGGCGTCGGCGGGCTGGACGGACGGTGACGGGGACGGCGTCCGTGAGCGGGACGGGCGCGACCTCCGGTTCCAGCTCCTGACTCCGGACAACCGGCTGCGCCGGGACATCGCGGTGATGATGCAGGAGCAGCTCTCGGAGGTCGGGGTGGCCGTGGAGCCGCAGGCCCGGGACTTCCCCACGCTGTCGGCGGCGATCACGGGCTCGGATCGGGACTTCGACGCGGCCCTCCTGGCCATCACGCCGGACCTGATGATCGACCAGCGCTCCGTGTGGGCCTGCGACCGCAAGGAGCAGCCTTTCCACATGAGCGGCTGGTGCGACCCGGCCCTGGACGCCACCATGGACTCGCTCGTGGAGGCCAGGGACCGGGAGACCCGCCGCCGGCTGCTCAGACGCCAGAGCGAGCTGGTCCACCGGGCCCAACCCTTTACATTCCTGTACTTCGAGGATCGGATCGACGGGCTCCGGGACCGGCTCCGGGGCGTGGAGGTGGACGCCCGGGGCGAGCTGATCTCCGTCGGGAACTGGTGGATCCACCCCGGGGGTCGCTGAGCTCCGCAGGCCCGGCGCCCGGGACGGGTCGGGCCCGGGAGCCCGGGGGGCGGGGCGTGGTGGGTACCGCGGCCCGGCCCGGATCCCGCGCCTCGCCGCATCCGCCGCACCCGAGGGAGGCGTCCTGCTTCGTTACGTAGCCCGCCGGCTCCTCCAGTCGGTGCCCCTGCTGCTGGGGCTCGTGACCCTCACGTTCCTCCTCCTGCACCTGGCGCCGGGCGACCCCACCACGGCGTACTTCAACCCGAACATCCCGCCCGAGGTCATCGACGCGATGCGGCGCAACCTGGGGTTGGACGAGCCCCTTCACGTCCAGTACCTGCACTGGCTCGAGGCCTTCCTGACCGGCGACTTCGGCTACAGCTTCAGCCAGCACCGGCCCGTGGCGGCGGCCCTCGCGGACGCGCTGCCCAACACGCTCCTCCTGGGCGGGGTGTCCCTGCTCCTGATCTTCGCCCTGGGGTGCGCCGCCGGCGTTGTGCAGGCGGTCCGGCAGTATTCGCTGCTGGACAGCTCGCTCACGGCGGCCACCCTCTTCATCTACTCGATGCCCGGCTTCTGGCTGGCGCTGATGCTGATCCTGCTGGTCTCGGCCCCCTGGATGCCCGACGCCCTCCGGCTGCCGATCTCGGGCATGACCTCCATCGGCCACGCCTCCATGGGCACGTGGGAGCAGATGGTCGACCTGGCCCGCCACCTGGTGCTCCCGTCGGTGGCCCTCGGCCTGGCGTCGGCCGCCGGCGTGGCGCGCTACACCCGGGGCTCCATGCTCGACGTGGTGGGCCAGGACTACATCCGGACGGCGCGGGCGAAGGGGCTCTCCCGCCGCCGGGTCGTCCTGCGCCACGCCCTCCGCAACGCGCTGCTGCCCGTGATCAGCCTCCTGGGCCTGTACCTGCCGCTGCTGTTCGGCGGGTCCGTGGTCATCGAGGTGGTGTTCTCGTGGCCCGGCATGGGACGGCTGCTGTACAACGGGATCCTCGCCCGGGACTACCCGCTGGTGATGGCGGCCACCTTCCTGTTCGGCGTCCTGGTGGTGGCGGGCAACCTGGTGGCCGACATGCTGTACGCCGCCGTGGATCCCCGGGTGCGCTATGACGACTGACGCCCTGGGGTGGCTCCTGCCGGGCCTGCCGCGCCTCCTGCGCGGGCGGCGCTCGGGGGTCCCGATCCTGGGCGGGTGGCTCTTCCTGTGGGGCGTCGCCCTCCTGCGCGCCGACCGGGTGGCGGCCACGCTGTCCGGCGGCGGCATCGACGACTGGGTGGCGCTGGCCACCCTGGTCGGGGGGATGGCGGCCTGCTGGGCGGCGGCCAACGCCGGCCTGCTGGAGGGTCTGCCGACGGGAGGGGACGCCGACGGGAACGGGGAGGCTTCCGGCGCGCCTCCGGCCCGGGCGGTGGGCGCGGCGGCGGACCGGGAGGGGCCCTCGGGCGGTCGGGGGCCGACGCGGGGGGCCGTGGCGTGGCGGCGTTTCGCCCGACATCGACAGGCGGCCGCCGGCCTGGTCCTGCTGGCCGCCCTCTGCCTCTCGGCGCTCCTCACACCCTACCTGGCCCCCCACGACCCGGCGGAGCAGGACCGGGTGGTGGAGACCCGCTACCAGCCGCCCTCGGCCGCCCACCCGCTGGGCACGGACCGATTCGGCCGGGACGTCCTGAGTCGGGTCCTGTACGGCGCACGGATCAGCCTGGGCATCGGATTCGTGGCGGTCCTGATCGCCATCACGCTGGGCACCGTGCTCGGCGCCGGCTCGGGGTACCTGGGGGGATGGGCGGACACGGTCACCATGCGGAGCGTCGATCTCCTGCTGAGCTTTCCGCGCCTGGTCCTCCTGATCACGGTGGTGGCCCTGTTCGAGCCGTCCATCGCGCTGGTCACCCTGGTGCTGGGGCTCACGGGCTGGATGGGCACCTCCCGGGTGGTGCGGGGGGAGGTGCTCTCGGTGCGGGAGCAGCCCTACGTCGAGGCGGCCCGCGCGCTGGGCTACTCGGACGGGAGGATCCTCTTCCGCCACGTGCTGCCCAACGCGCTGGGGCCGGTCATCGTGGCGGCCACCCTGGGGGTGGGGAACACCATCCTGGCCGAGGCGGCCCTCAGCTTCCTGGGGCTCGGCGTGCAGCCGCCGACCGCCAGCTGGGGCAACATGGTGGCGGCGGGCCGGGACGTGATGCTGGAGGCCTGGTGGATCACCCTCTTCCCGGGCCTGGCGATCGTCCTCACCGTCATGAGCTTCAACCTGGTGGGCGACGGCCTGCGCGACGCCATGGATCCCCGTCACGCGGCCGAGGGGGTGGCGTGACCCCGCCCCTCCTGGAGGTGTCCGACCTGCGGACCTGGTTCCACCTGCCCGAGGGCGTGGCCCGGGCGGTGGACGGCGTCTCCTTCCGCCTGGACGACGGCGAGACGTTGGGCCTCGTGGGGGAGTCGGGCTGCGGGAAGTCGGTGACCGCCCTCTCCCTGACCCGCCTCCTGCCCCGGCCGCCGGCCCGGATCGGCGAGGGCTCCAGCGTGCGGCTCCGGGGCGAGGAGCTGCTGGAGGCCCCCGAGTCGCGTCTGCGGCGGGTGCGGGGCGGGGAGATCGCCATGGTGTTCCAGGAGCCCGCCACGAGCCTGAACCCGGTCCTCACGGTGGGCGACCAGATCGTGGAGGCCCTGAGCGAGCACCAGGGGCTGCGGGGCCGGGACGCCCGGGAGGAGGCGGCGTCGCTGCTGACCCGGGTCGGCATCCAGGACCCGGCGGAGCGTCTGGACGCCCATCCCCACGAGCTGTCGGGCGGACAGCGGCAGCGGGCGATGATCGCCATGGCCCTGGGCTGCCGCCCGTCCCTGCTGGTGGCCGACGAGCCGACCACGGCGCTGGACGTCACGGTGCAGGCCCAGATCCTCCAGCTCCTCCGATCCCTCCAGGAGGAGACGGGGATGGCGATCCTCCTCATCAGCCACGACCTGGGCGTGGTGGCGGAGATGGCGGACCGGGTGGCGGTGATGTACGCCGGCCAGATCGTGGAGGAGGCCGGGGCCGCCGACCTCTTCCGGGACCCGCGGCACCCGTACACGCGGGCGCTGCTGGCCGCCGTCCCGGACCTGGAGAGGCCCAGGAGCCGTCTGACGGCCATCGGCGGCACCGTTCCGCATCCCACGCGCTGGCCGCCCGGCTGCCGCTTCCATCCGCGCTGCCCCCATGCCTGGGAGCGCTGCCGGGAGGAGCCGCCCGACCTGATGCCCGACGGCGACGCCCGCTCGCGCTGCTGGCTGGCGCGGGAGCCCGACCGGCGGGGCGAGACCGGGGGCGCGCCGGCGGAGAGGGGGGTCGGCGGGCCGGCCGCCGGGGACCGCGGGCCGGGCCGGGACGGGGACCGCGGCGCGGGACGTGAGGGGGACCCGTGAGCGACGGACGGCCGCTGCTGGAGGCGCGGGACCTCCGGAAGGTCTACCGGGACGGCGGCGGCCTGCTCCGTCGGGCGTCTCGCCCGGTGACGGCGGTGGAGGAGGTGTCCCTCCGGCTGGAGCGGGGCGAGACGCTCGGCCTGGTGGGGGAGTCGGGCTGCGGCAAGTCCACCACGGCCCGCCTGGTCCTGGGCCTCGAGGAGCCGGACCGCGGGCGGGTGCTCTTCGGCGGCCGGGACCTGTCGGAGATGGACCGGGAGGAGCGGCGCGACTTCCGCCGGCGGGCCCAGATCGTCTTCCAGGACCCCTTCGGCTCCCTGAACCCGCGGTTCACCGTGGGGGCGGCCCTGCGGGAGGTGCTCTCGGTCCACGGCCTCGCCCGGGGGCGGGAGGCCCGACGGCGGGCGGGCGAGCTGCTGGAGCGGGTGGGCCTGGAGGCGTCGGACGCCGACAGGCACCCGCACGAGTTCTCGGGTGGGCAGCGTCAGCGGATCGGCATCGCCCGGGCGCTGGCCGTGGAGCCGGAGCTGCTGGTGGCCGACGAGCCGGTCTCGGCGCTGGACGTCTCGGTGCAGGCCCAGATCCTCAACCTCCTGGCCGACCTGCGGGAGGAGCTGGGGCTGACCATGCTCTTCATCGCCCACGACCTGGCGGTGGTGCGGCAGGTGGCCGACCGGGTGGCGGTCATGTACCTGGGCCGGATCGTGGAATCGGGCCCGGCGGGGGACCTCTACCGGGAGCCCCTCCATCCGTACACGCGGGCGCTGCTGGCCGCCGTCCCCCGACCGGGGGCGGCGGGGTCGCCGTCGGCCGAGGCCATGCTCCGGGGCGAGGCCGGCTCCGCCACGCCGGAGGCGGGCTGTCCCCTCTACCCGCGGTGTCCGCACCCGGAGCGGGACGAGGCCTGCCGGGCCGAGGTCCCGCGGCTGGAGGAGAAGAGGGCCGGCCGGCACGCGCGCTGCATCAAGGTGGATGCGCCCCCTGCCGGCGGGCCCGGAGAAGGGACAACTTGACACGGTCGGAACGGGCCGGGTAGCTTCTCCGGCCTGCCCGCCGGGCGCGAGCGGCGGAGCCTGCTCCGGCCCGGGCTCGCGGGGGCTCACGTCAGAGGATCGAGCGCACGCTGGAGGTGACCTTGAGCAGCTTGACGGGAACGACGTTACTCCTGCTACAGCAGGCGACCACTCCCCAGTTCGGCCAGGGCGGGCAGCTGAGCATGGCCGAGATCTGGGACGCGGGGGGCTTCATGATGTGGCCCCTGGGCGCCCTGCTGGCGATCGGCGTCCTGATCAGCATCTGGAAGTTCATCGACCTCCAGATCAAGGCCTCCAAGACCCGAACCCTGCTGGACGAGGTCGACGGGCTCATCACCTCCCACCGCCTGGGCGAGGCCCTGCAGGTGTGCGAGGAGTCGGACTCCCCCGCGGCGAACATCCTGCAGGCCGGCCTGAAGCGGCACGAGGAGGGCATCGAGCGCGCGATGCGGGCCGTGGAGAACGCGGGCGTCATCGAGCTGGCGTCCCTCGAGCGCGGCCTGGTGTGGCTGGCCACCATCTCGAACGTGGCGCCGCTGCTCGGCTTCCTGGGGACCGTGATCGGGATGATCATCGCCTTCCAGAACATCGAGATGGCGGGCGAGGTCGAGGCGACGCTGGTCGCCGGAGGCATCAAGGTGGCCCTGATCACCACGGCCAGCGGCCTGGCCATCGCGATCCCCATCAACATCTTCCACAACTACTTCGTCACGCGCGTGGACCGGCTGGTCATCGAGATGGAGGAGAGCACGCAGAAGATGATCGACGCGCTCCACGCCGTGGAGGACCAGGCCGGCGCCGGCACGGTCTGAAGCTCCGTGCGCGAGCGCCGCGCCCGGACGGGCGCGGCCTGCTCGCCGCCGGGGTCGGTGCTGGACAGGCGACGAGAGGGCCCGGGGCCGACCCGGGCCCTTTTCGCGTTCTCGGGTGTCCGCCGAAGGGCCGAAACGGCCTGCGGCTCCGGGCTCTCGGCCGCTATTTCTTCTTGCGTCCCGCGCCTCGAAGCGTGAGATTCGGGCCGGACGGCACGGCGCCGGGATCCCGGCGATCACCCTGTTCGGAACTCCGCGAAAGGTGACGTGATGGGCAAGCTCCGCCTGCGGTCGGTCCTCTGGTCGCTGCTTCCTCTCCTGCTGACGCTGGTGCCGGGGGCCCTGGCCGCCCAGGAAGGCGCCCTGGCGGGCACCGTCCGGGCGTCGGAGACGGCGGAGCCCCTGGCGTCGGTGCAGGTCCAGCTGCTGGACGCCGGGGAGGACGTGGTGGCCGGGGCGCTGACGAGCTCTTCCGGCCGGTACCGGATCGACGGGATCCCGGCGGGCACCTATACGGTGAGCTTCGACCTGCCCGGCCGCGCCACGGTCCGTCGCCCGGGGATCCGGGTCCAGGCCGGGAGCACCACCGACCTCTCGGTGGCGATGCCCGCGCAGGCGTACGAGCTCAATCCCCTGACCGTGAGCGCCGCGCGGCAGCAGGAGCGGCTGGTGGACGCGCCGGCCTCGGTTCAGGTGGTGGGCCGGGAGGCCGTGGAGTCGGAGCCCGCCCTGAGCCACCTGGACTACGTGGAGGGGATGGCCGGGGTCAACGTCATCAAGTCCGGGCTGCAGCAGGGCTACGTCGTGGCCCGGGGCTTCAACAACGTCTTCTCCGGCTCCATGCTGACCCTCACCGACCACCGCATCGCCCGCGTCCCCTCCCTGCGGGCCAACATCCCGCACCTGGATCCGACCACCAGCCTGGACATCGACCGCGTCGAGGTGGTGCTGGGTCCGGGCTCGGCGCTGTACGGCCCGAACGCCGCCGCCGGGGTGCTCCACAAGCTCACGAAGTCGCCCATCGACGACCCGGAGTCGACGATCAGCGTGGCCGGGGGGCTGCGGCAGCAGGGCGCCGTCGCCAACCCGCTCACCGGCGCCCCGGAGTTCTCGTCGAGCGAGGAGGGCGTCCTCCTCGTGGAGGGACGCCTGGCCCATCGCTTCAGCGACGAGTTCGGCGTCAAGGTCTCGGGCGACTACTTCTCGGGCGAGGACTACCGCTTCGTGGATCCCGACGAGGTCGCCAACGGCGCCGTGGCGGACGCCTGCCTCGCGACGTACTCGCTGGCCAACCCGGCCTGCCTGACCCTGGCCCCCACCGGCGATCAGCTCCCGGACCAGACGGAGCTGCAGCGGATCGGGCAGCGTGACTTCGACCTGGAGCGCTGGTCGCTCAACGCGGAGGCCGAGTGGCGTCCCGCCGACGACGCCACCGCCACCCTGACCTACGGCCGCTCGCAGGCCGTCAACAGCATCGACCTCACCGGTATCGGGGCGGGCCAGGTGAAGGACTGGGCCTACCAGTTCGCCCAGGCCCGCTTCACCAAGGACGACCTGTTCGCCCAGGCCTTCGTGAACTGGACCGACTCCGGCGACACCTACATCCTGCGCACCGGCCAGCCGATCCGGGACGAGTCCTACATCGCCGTGGGCCAGCTGCAGCACGCCACGGAGGTGAGCGACCGGCAGCGCTTCGTGTACGGCGCCGACTACATCCACACCACCCCCCAGACCAACCGGACCATCAACGGGGTGCACGAGGACGACGACGAGATCGACGAGTACGGTTTCTATCTGCAGTCGGAGACCCAGCTGGCCGAGCCGCTGGAGCTGACGCTGGCGGCCCGGGGCGACTACCACTCGGTGCTGGACGAGACCATCTTCTCGCCCCGCGGCGCCCTGGTCTACCAGCCGGACCCGAACCACGGCGTCCGGCTCACCTACAACCGGGCCTTCTCGACCCCGGACAACAACAACCTCTTCCTGGACATCATGGCCCAGCGGGTCCCCATCGGGGCCAGCGGGTTCAGCTACGGCCTGAACGCCCAGGGGACCACGGACCGGGGCTTCAGCTTCGCGGCGGGCCCGGGCGGGCGGCCGATGATGAAGTCGCCCTTCACGCCCGCGGGCCTCGGCGGGCCGGGCCAGTTCCTGCCGACCCGCACGCCGACCCTGTGGCAGCTGGCCGTGGGCGTGGTGGGCGCCCAGGATCCGGCGGCCGGCGCCCTCCTCTCCTCGCTGCCGGTGCCCGACGACTCGCAGGTGGCGACGCTGCTCCGGATCCTGAACACGGGGGAGGACAGCGGGACCACGCCCTTCCTCCCCTTCCCCGGCTTCGACGCGGTGCGGGATGTGCCGCCCATCCAGGAGGAGATCACCAACACCTTCGAGGTGGGCTACAAGGGGCTGGTGGCCGACCGGCTGCTGCTGTCGACGGACGTCTACTTTTCCCGGATCGAGGACTTCATCGGCCCGCTGGAGGTCGTCACGCCCAACGCCTTCCTGGACGGGACCGACGTGGCCCAGTACCTGATCGGCTTCGGTGTGGATCCGGCGACCGCCCAGGGCCTGGCGGAGCAGGTCGCCCAGATCCCGCTGGGCGTCGTGACCCCGGAGCAGGTGGCCGCGCCGGGGGCCAACATGCTGCTCACCTATCGGAACGTCGGCGACGTGGACCTGTGGGGCACCGACGTGTCGGCGACCTACCAGGTCACCGACATGTGGGAGCTGGGGCTGGCCACATCGTTCGTGTCGGACAACCTGTTCCGGACCGACCAGGACGCCCGGGTCGAGCTGAACGCCCCCGACTTCAAGATCCAGGGCTCGCTGGCCTACCGGAACGAGGACGCGGGCTTCCGGGGGAAGGCGAGCTACCGCTTCGTGAACGGGTTCCCCGCCGCCTCCGGCGTGTTCGTGGGCCAGGTCCCCGACCACGAGGTGGTGGACCTGAAGCTGTCCTATCGGATCCCCACCTACCGCGACGTCTCGCTTCAGCTGGACGTGCAGAACCTGCTGGACGAGGAGTACCACACCTTCCCCGGCTCGCCCACGCTGGGCCGGTTCACCATGGCCCGGGTGATGTACAGGTTCTGATCCCGGCGCCCTGAGGCCGCCGGCCCGGCGGCGGCGCCCGGCCCGGCGACAGCGGCCGGGCGGAAGAAGTCGGGCGTCGGGAACCGCTGCGCTCACCTCTGGTCGTACGTACGAGCAGAGGGCGATGGAGAGGGCCGGACGGGGACCCCGTCCGCCGCTCGATGGTATCCGTTCTCCCGATGAACCGTCCGACGAGCCACCCGATGAGACGCCTCGCAGCGAGCTCCGTCCCGGCCCTGGCGGCCGTCCTCCTCCTCGTCCTCCCGGGCGGGGCGGCGCCCGATGCCGACCCCGCGGGCCCGAACGGGCTCCGGGCCCCCGCCCCCGCGCCCCCCGACACGGTAGCGGACCTGGTGGAGCGGGCCCGGACCCGTGCGGAGGCGTCCGACCACGCCGGGGCGGCCGAAGCCTACCGGGAGGCGGCCGAGCGGGCGCCGGAGCTGTCGGCCTGGCTCCGGCTCTCCGCCCTGCAGGCCGCGGCCCGGGCGGCGGACACGGCGGCGGCTCGTCGGATGGCCGGGGAGCTGGCGGAGGCCTCCGTCGTGCCCCCCGACTCGGTGCGCCTGGAGGAGGCCCGGGCCGCCTTCCTGGCCGGGGACGCGCGGCGCGGCACCGAGCTGGCCCGGGAGCTCTCCGGCGACGCGGACGCGGTCCTGTGGTCCGAGAGGGTGGCGCCGGCCCTCCTGTCCGCCGGCGACACGGCCCGCGCCCGGCGGGGCCTGGCCCGGGCGGCCGGGAGCTCCGGCGCGCCGGAGGCGGCGGGCGAGCTGCTGCTCCGCCTCGAGCCGGGCTGGCGGGACCTGGAGCGGGTGGCACGGCGGGACCTGGACGAGGGGCGTGAGGCCCGGGGTCGGCGCCTCCTGGCCCGGGCCCTGGAGACGGCCCCGGCCGGGGAGCGAGCGGAGCTGGCCCTGGAGCTGGCCGAAGCGGAAGCCCGGGCGGGCCACCACGGCGAGGCCCACCGGGTGGCGGCCCGCTGGCTCGAGCGGGGGGGCCTGAGCGCGGAGACCCGGGCGAAGCTCGAGCTGGCGGCGGCCAGCTCCCACCTGCGGCGGGGACAGCGGGAGGAGGCCGAGGTCCACTACCGGCGGGGCGCCCGGGCCGGGAGCGTGGAGGCCGCGGCGCGGGCCGCCTTCCTGCTGGCCAACCTGGCCCACGGGCGGGGAGAGACCGCGGCTGCACGGGCCCGCTACCGCGCGGCCGCCGAGCGCTTCCCCGGCACCGAGCACGGCGGCCTGGCCCGGATGCGGCTCGGCTTCCTCGCCTTCCTGGAGGGCGATCACGACGGGGCGGGCGCCCACTTCCGGGCGTACCGGGACGCCCACCCCTCGGGCGGCGGCTGGACGACGGCCTCCCTCTACTGGGAGGGCCGGGCCCGGGCGTCCGCCGGCGACGATCCCGGGGCCCGGGGCCTCTACCGGCAGGTGGTCCGACGGGACCCGCTGAGCTGGTACGGTGTGCAGGCCGCCGCCCGGCTGGACGAGGACGCCGTGGCTACCTCGATCGCCCGGAACCGGGACGGCGGGGGGTCGGCGACCGCGGCCGGGCCGCCGCCGGCCCCGGAGCCCCGCGCCGGGACGGACGGCTTTCCGCCGTCGGGCGTGGAGACGCTGCCGCCGGAGGCGGAGGCGCTGCTCCGGAGGATGCGGCTGCTGAAGGAGCTCGGCTGGCGCGGCCGGGCCCTGCGGGAGCTGGAGCACGCCGGCCCGACGCGGATGGCCGCCGGCCGCCTGACGGCGCTGGCCGGCCGGCTGGGCCGGGAGGGATGGACCGGGCCGGGCATCCGGCTGGGGTGGCGGGCCTTCCAGCAGAACCGCGGCCGCTGGACCCCGGAGCTGATCCGGGCGGTGTGGCCCCTCCCCCATGACAGCGCCGTGGTCCGGGCGGCGGAGGGCCGGGACCTGTCGGCGGCCCTGGTGGCGGGGCTCGTGCGGCAGGAATCGTCCTTCGATCCCGGGGCGGTCTCCTCGGCCGGGGCCGTCGGTCTCATGCAGCTGCTGCCGTCCACCGCGCGCCGGCTGGCGCGGCGGGAAGGCCTCCGGGTCCCGGACCCCGAGGACCTGAAGGAGCCGGGCCTCAACCTGGAGCTCGGGACCCGGTACCTGGCCGGGCTGCTGGAGCGCTTCGACGGGTCGCGGGTGGGAGCGCTGGCGGGCTACAACGCCGGGCCCGAGCGGTGGATCCGCTGGCGGGACTATCCCGAGGCGAGCGTCGACGCGGAGCTGCTGGTGGAGCGGATCCCCTACGTGGAAACCCGCCGCTACGTGAAGGCGGTCCTCCGCAACGCCCACCTGTACGCCCGGGTCTACGGCCTGGTTGACGATCCGCGCGCCGCCGCGCTAGGATCGTAGAGAGTCCTCCCGGCAGGGGGGCGGACGCCCGGCTTCTCATCCTTCCGCGCAGGAGGCAGATCGATGCCCCGGGGCAAGGTGAAGTGGTTCAACGACTCCAAGGGCTACGGATTCATCGAGCGGCCCGACGGCGAGGACGACGTCTTCGTCCACTTCAGCGCCATCCAGATGGACGGCTTCAAGACCCTCTCCGAGGGACAGGAGGTGGAGTTCGAGCTGGTGACCGGCGACGAGGGGCCGCAGGCGGCCAACGTCCAGGGCCTCTGATCGTCCCCTGAGCGCCCGGGCGGCCCGCCGGGTGGCCTGACCGGGGCCGAACCCGCCGGGGGACGCCCGCCGCCTGATCGCGGCCCCACCCGGCCGCGCGGGACGCCCGCCGCGCCCTGATCGCGGTCCGACACCCGGCTGTCCGGGACGCCCGGCGCGCCCGCTGACGCCTGGCCCGGGATCGAGCACCGCGCGAGCCCGGCGGCCACGGCGATCCGCGTCCCGACGGTGCCGCCCGCTGGCCTTCGCCTTGCACCCCCGGTCTCGCCCGAGCCCCGGTTCCGATCCCCGCCACGCAGGAGCGCCGTGCCCGACCCCGAGAGCGTCGAGTTCGACCGTCCCACCCTCTACCTGATCGACGGCTACGCCCTCATCTACCGGGCGTTCTACGCCATGATCAGCCGGCCGCTCACCACCTCGAGCGGGGAGAACACATCGGCTCCCTACGGCCTGGCCCGCTTCCTGGTGGACCTGCTGGAGGAGCACGATCCCGACTACGTGGGCGTCGTCTTCGACGCCGGCCACAGCTTCCGGGAGGAGGTCCATCCCGAGTACAAGGCGACCCGGGAGAAGATGCCCGAGGAGCTGGAGGCGTCCCTGCCGCGCTGCCGGGACCTGGTGGAGGCCTTCCGGATCCCGGTGGTCGAGGCGGAGGACTGGGAGGCCGACGACGTCATCGGCACCCTGGCCGCCCAGGCCGAGGAGGAGGGCCTCCACACCGTGGTGATCTCGGGCGACAAGGACTTCTACCAGCTGGTGGACGACCACCTGTGGCTGCTGAACCCCGGCCGGGGCGGCCACGCGCCGGTGGAGGCGGAGTGGGTCACCCGGGAGAACGCCTCCGAGCGGCTGGGGGTCCCGCCGGAGCAGGTCACCGACTACCTGGCGCTCATCGGCGACAGCTCCGACAACGTCCCCGGCGTCCGCGGGATCGGCGAGAAGACCGCCCCGAAGCTGCTGGACGCGTGGGGATCGCTGGAGGAGGTGCTGGAGCACCGGGAGGAGGTCTCCTCGACCCGGGCCCGCAACGCCCTGGAGGAGCACGGGGACCAGGCCCTGCTGTCGAAGCGGCTGGTGACCATCAAGCGGGACGCCCCGGTGGAGCTGGACCTCGACCGCTTCCGCCGGGAGCCCCCGGATCGCCGCCGCCTGCGGGACCTCTTCCTGGAGCTGGAGTTCCACAGCCTGGTCCGGGAGTTCGCGCCCGAGGGCGACGAGGTGGAGGAGGACTACGAGCTGGTCCTCGACCCCGACCGCGTCCGGGAGGTGGTGGACGAGATGCGGGCCGCCGATCGCTTCGCGGTGGACACCGAGACCACCTCCCTGGATCCCATGCGGGCGGAGCTGGTGGGCGTCTCGCTCTGCGCCGAGCCGGGCCGGGCCTACTACCTCCCCTTCGGCCACGTGGCGCCGACGGTGTCCCGGGACGAGGAGGGGAACCCCACCCTGGCGCTGGACGAGGCGGAAGAGCCGGAGAATCTCCCGGACTTCACCGGCCCGGAGATGGACGAGCTCCGGCGGCTGCTGGCCGACCCCGGGCCGGGCAAGGTGGGGCAGAACCTCAAGTACGACCGCATCGTGCTGGAGCGGGCGGGCGGGGCGCTGGAGGGGGTCGTCTTCGACACCTCGCTGGCCTCCTACTGCCTGGACCCGGGCAAGCGGAGCCACGCCCTGGACCTGCTGGTGATGGAGAAGCTGGGCAGGAAGCTCACCCCCTACGAGGAGGTGGCGGGGAGCGGGGCGTCGCAGATCTCCTTCGCCGAGGTGCCCCTGGACGAGGCGCTGCAGTACGCGGGCGAGGACGCCGACTACTGCCTCCGGCTGGCCGCGGTGCTGGAGGAGGAGCTGGAGGAGCACCACCTGCTGGAGCTGATGCAGCGGATCGAGATCCCGCTGCAGCCGGTGCTGGCCGACATGGAGACGTGGGGGATCGGGCTGGACCTGGACTTCTTCGACCGGCTGGAGGAGCGGGTGACCCGCGAGCTCCGGCTCGTGGAGGAGGAGATCCGCAAGATCGCCGGCGAGGAGGTCAACCTGCGCTCGGTGCCCCAGCTCCGGGAGCTGCTCTTCGAGGAGCTGGACCTGCCGGTGCTGAAGCGCACCAAGACGGGCCCGTCCACCGACGAGAGCGTCCTGAGCGAGCTGGCCGCCCGGGGCCACGAGGTCCCGAGGCTGATCCTGGAGTACCGGGAGCTGGACAAGCTCAACTCCACCTACGTCAGCGTCCTGCCCGGGCTGGTCCACCCGGAGACGGGCCGGGTCCACACCAGCTTCAACCAGACGGTGGCGGCCACCGGCCGCCTCTCCTCCTCCGAGCCGAACCTGCAGAACATCCCGGTCCGCTCGGCCCTGGGACGGGAGATCCGCAAGGGCTTCGTCCCCGAGGAGGGGTGGACCTTCCTGGGGGCCGACTACTCCCAGGTGGAGCTGCGCATCCTGGCCCACCTGTCCGGCGACCCGGCCTTCGTCGAGGCGTTCCGCGCCGGCCGTGACATCCACCGGGAGACGGCCGCCCGGATCTTCGGCGTGGATCCGGAGAAGGTGAGCGGCGGAATGCGGGACCGGGCCAAGACGATCAACTTCGCCACCATCTACGGGCAGGGCCCGTCGGCCCTGGCCTCGCAGCTCGGCGTCTCACGGGAGGAGGCCGAGCGATTCATCGAGGGGTACTTCGAGCGCTTCTCCGGCGTGAAGGAGTACATCGAGACGATGAAGGAGCGGGCCCGCGAGCAGGGCTTCGTGGAGACGGTGAGCGGCCGCCGCCGCTACATCCCGGAGATCCGCTCCCGCAACCCCGGCGTCCGGGGGTTCGGCGAGCGGACGGCCGCCAACTCCCCCATCCAGGGCACCGCCGCCGACCTGATCAAGATCGCCATGATCCGGCTGCACGACCGGCTCGAACCGGACCGGGCCCGCATGCTGCTGCAGGTGCACGACGAGCTGCTCTTCGAGGTGCGGGAGGAGGAGCTGGAGGGGACGCGCGAGACGGTGCGGTCGGAGATGGAGGGGGCCATGGAGCTGGACGTGCCCCTGGAGGTGGACATGGGGGAGGGCGACAGCTGGTTCGCCTGCAAGCCGGACTGACCTGCCCCCCCGACGTACGAAATCCCCGACCGGGCTCACGGCTCCGATCGGGGACTTCGTTGTGCCGGCGAGCGTTGATCCGCTGGTTTGGCGCCGTCCCGTGAGACGACCGGATCGCGGCTCTCTCCCTCGGTCTCGGCGGCACGACCGAAGTCGTGTCACCGTCCTCAGGCGCCCCCGTTCCCGGGGCTGACGGCTGCGGCCAGCAACCTCGCAACCGGTCCACCGAGGCCAAACTCCCGGTGGACGATCGGGCCGACGATCTCTCGTCGACCCTCTCCCTGTCGAGGACTCGCTGCAGCGAGCTTCCCTCGACGGGAGAACCAACGTAGCACAAAAAAATGCGGTGTCAAGGGCCGGCCGCCAGATCCGTCCGAGAGGCCGCCGACCTCCGTCGGGGCCGTCGCCGACGGGCGCCGATGGGGGGGCGGTCGCCCGCGGCGGAGGCGTCGGCGGGCCCCCGGAGGGGGGTCGGCGGAGCCCCCGGCGGCGGGAGCGCCGCCGCCGGCTACAGCACCCCCCGGAACCTGGGGTGCGCCGAGACCACCCATTCCCACCGGCCGCCGTCCAGCCCGCGGATGAAATCGGCCCTCAGGATCCCGTCCAGGAGACCGACCCCCAGGCCGACGGAGGGACGGACGCCACCGGTGCCGGCCAGCGTCCCGCCCTCGGGCCCGCCGAAGCGGGCGGCGGCCCCGGCGCCCGGGCCGGCCACCTCGGCCCAGCCTGCGGCGGCCACGGCTCGGAGGGCGACCCACGGCCCGGCGATCTCGCGGAAAGCCTCCAGGCCGAGCCAGGCCGCACGGTCCCCGCCCCAGCGACGGAATGCGTAGCCCGGGACCGACCCCCGGCCGCCGAGCAGGAGCAGGCGCTGGGGCGGGAGATCGCCGCCGGCGATCCCGAGGCCGCTCTCCAGCCGCCAGCCCCACGGGCCGCCCCCCGTCCCGGTCTGCGCCTCCACCCGCCCGAGCAGCCGTGTCCACCCTCCGACCTGGCCGGCGGCCGCCTGTCCGGTGAGGGACGCCCGCCAGCCGAGGCCCAGGGCGTCCCCGAGGGGGACGGACCAGCCGAGGGTGGCCCGGGCCTCGTCCCCGTCGGCCACCGGCCGGACGGCCCGTGCCGCGTCGCCGTCGGGGGGGAGGGCCACCAGGCGTGCGGACCGGTGCTCCTCCAGCGCCAGCCCGACCCGGAGCGTTCCGCTTCCCGCCGGCGCCCGCCAGTCGGCCGCGGCGCCGGAGCGCAGCCAGGGATCGGTGTAGTCCTCGCCGGAGAGGAGGAAGCCGAGGCTGGAGACGACCCCGGAGGCGCCGGGCCACGGCCCCACGTCGGTGAAGCGGTCCCCGTAGGCCCGCAGGGCGATCCGGCCACCGGCCACCGGCCCGTGCCAGGCGGCGCTCCATTCCATCCCCCCCACCTCGAACGGGTGGCCGACCCAGGCCTCCAGCCGCCGGGCGTCGTCCAGCCGAACGCGCCCACCGGCGCCCGCCAGGGCCCCCTCGGCCCGGCGCACCCGCAGCACCCGCGAGACCGCCGGCATCGCCGGGCCCAGCCGGGGGGTGCCCGAGAGGTGGCGGTCGCGGACGATCCGGCGGGCCGCCCGGCGGACGGCGGACAGCTCCAGTCGCCCCGCCTCGCCGGCGAGGAGGGGCCCGTCGTACAGCCCTCCCTCCCAATCGTCGAAGGCGGCCAGCGCACGCTCCGGCCGGCGGACCACCCGCCCCCCCGGCGGCAGGGCGGAGGGGACGTCCGCGTTGATCTCCATGTCGCGGATACGGAGACGGGTGCGGATCACGCCGGTCAGCGGCACCGCCAGCCAGCGGACCTGCCGTCGGATCTCCGTCGTCTGCTCCGCCGGCAGCCACCACCGTCCGCGGTAGAGGGCCGACTGGAGGTCCACCTCGATGCGCTCGAGCCTGGGGTCGAGGTAGGCGGCCGGCGTGAAGGTGAACCGCATGCGGGCCACGGCCCGGCTCTCGCGCACCACCCGGAGCTCCCCCACCACGCCGGGGCTGTCGTGATCCCGGGGCCGCACCTGGACCTCGTACAGCCGGATCTCGCGGTCGGCCACCCTCATCCCGAGGGAGTCGGCCATGCGGTACTCGTAGAACTCCAGGGCCCCGGGCGCCGCGGGGTGGAGCACGTCGCGCACCTCGGTACCCTCGCCCATGCGGATGCGATCGCCGAAGTTCCCCATGGCCAGGACGAGGTGGTCGATGTGGTACCGGATCGAGGTGGGCAGCCGCTTCTCGGAGCGGCGCCCCACCATCGTCTGTCGCCAGCGGTCGGGGGCCCGCCAGGCGACCTCCAGGGCGACCTGGTCGGCGCGGACCACCTGACGCTCTCCGGGCGCGAGCCCGTCCGTCGACAGCTCCGAGTCCGCCCCGATCCCTCCCAGGTAATAGACGTGCCCCTGCGCCCGAGCGCGGAAGCTGTGGAGGGCGGTGTCGGAGTAGGCGTGGCGGCGCGCCTCGATCACCGAGGCCATGAGCTCCCGGACGCGCGGCGCGTCCCAGGCCGCCTCGACGGTGTCCGGCGTGGCGGCCTGCGCCGGGAGCCCGGCGGGCGACAGCGCCAGCAGCAGCAGCGCGACCGTCAGCGCCGAACCGGCCAGCGCCGTCCCGGTCGGGACCGGACGCGCGGAGGCGGACGGGCGGGCGGGCGTCGGGACGGGAGATCGATCCTGGGGTCGGGTCACGGGGGAGGGTACGCGCCAGCGCCTCGGCGCGTTCCCGACGGGCGCCGGTCGGGTCGGCCCGGCTAGCCCGCCAGGGGGAGGTACAGGGTGAAGACCGAGCCCCCGGCGTCCGCCGCCGCCGCCAGGTCGCCTCCCTGTCGGCGGGCCAGCCGGCGGGAGATGGCCAGGCCCAGGCCGGGCCCCTCGTGGCTGCGGTCGAGGACCCGGGAGACCTGTTGGAAGGGCTCGAAGACCCGCTCGCGCTCCTCCTCGGGGATTCCGGCTCCGGTATCCCGGACCGAGACGGCCAGGAACGGTCGCCGGGCCGGCAGGTCGGCGCCGGACTCCCGCTCGGGGTCGCTCACCCGCCGGGTCTCCAGGGAGATCTCTCCCCGCTCGCCGAACTTGATGGCGTTGGTGACCAGTTGCATGAGGATCTGGCGGGTCCGGTCCGGATCGCCGTCCACCAGGCCCGGCGATCCGTCGCCGTGGCGGATCACCGTCTCCCGCTCGGACTCCGCCAGGAGCGCCTCCGTCGTCTCGGCCACCTCCCGCAGCAGCTCGTCCACGCGGAAGGAGACGATCTCCAGCTCCAGCTCCTCCGCCTCGAGCCGGGCGAAGTCGATGAGGTCGTTGATGAGGGAGAGGAGGCCGCGGCCCGCCCGCACCGATCGCTCGACCGAGTCGCGCTGGTCCTCCGTGAGCTCGCCCTGGACCCCCCGCTCCAGCAGGGAGAGCTGGCTGAGGATCACGTTCAGCGGCGTCCGCAGCTCGTGGCTCACCAGGGCCAGGAGCCGCGACTGCGTCTCCAGCTCCGAGCGCAGCAGCCGGTTGGCGCGCTCCACGCTGCGGATGCGGGTGAGCTCGGTGATGAACCAGATGAAGCGCCGACGCCCGCCGGAGAGCGGGGTGCTGACCCCCCGCAGGAGCACGGGACGGCTGGCCCCGGAGGGCTCCACGAGGCTGGCCTCGGTCCGGGCGCAGCTGACACGGGCCAGCATCCCGCGCAGCTCCTCGAAGTCCGGGAGGCCGATGGCGCCGAGGATCCGGTCGGCGGGCTCGCCGGCCACCTCCTCCGGATCGGCCCCCGCCAGGGAGGCCAGGCGACGGCTGGCGAAGGTGGTACGGCCGTCCTCGTCGGCCACCAGGACCTCGTCGCGCGTCCCCTCCAGCAGGGCCCGGCACAGGGCCGCGGCGTCCTCCAGCCGCGGGGCCGCGCCCTCGGCGCTCCAGGCGGGGGGCTGGTCGCGCTCGGCGGCGTAGGGCTCGAGGACGCACCCCAGCTCCCTCGCCCGCTCCTCGAGTTCCGCGCGGGCCCCGGCGTCGGGCGCCCGCAGGATCATGAGGTCCGAGCTGTCGGTCCGGGGGCTCTGGGACATGGCTCGTGCCGGTGGGGGTCGTGCTACGGCTCGCCCCTATGCGGGGCAAAAGGCAGGCCACAGGGGGGGAAGCGGGGCCAGGGCGGCCGCCTCAGACGCCGGGAAAGAGCTCCTCCTGCTCCTCGGAGGGGTCCGGCCCGCCCACCATGTCGGAGAGGCGGTCGATCCAGGCCTGCACGTCCATGTTCTCCTCGTTCCGGAGCATCCTCCGGATCACCGGCGACAGGCTGCGCAGTCGCTCGAGGAGGTCCTCCACTCCCTCCCGGAGCTCGTCGACGTCGGCCGCTCCGCGCTCACGGCCCATGTCGCCCAGGATCGCCTCCTCGGTCCGGGAGGCGACGACCGGCTCCTCCCGGGTGGCCACGTAGACCTCGGTCCGGCGGCCGGGCCCCCTGTCCTCCGAGATGGGGAGGAGCCCGACGATCTCGTCCGAGCGCCAGTACCTCGCATAGCCGAGGTGGACCATCCGGTCGCGCTTGATCTCCACGGGACCTCCCTCCCTGGGCTGTGGGGGACGACGGCTCCGGCGCCACGTCCGCCCCCGGCGGGGACGCCTCCTCGGGCCCCGCCGGGACACGTCGTCGGCGTGCCGCACCGGCGGTGCGGACCGACGCCACGCCACGCTGGACAGTATGCGGAATCACCGGTGCGGTCGGAAGGCCCGACCTGCGGGAGCCGGCCGACCTCCTGGTGATTCCCGAGCTCTCGGCGACCGACACCGGATACGAGCTGCTGTCGCGCCCGGGTGGCGCGGAAGCTATCGGCCCCGTGCTACTCGGAACCGAAGAGCCGGTGCACATATTGCAGCGCGGTGCCACGGTGGCGGAGATCGTGAGCCTGGCTTCCATCACCGTGGTGGACGCCGAGATCCGCCGTCGCCAGGCCGCGCTGGACCTGTGAGGGTCGATGGGAAACCTTATGGGGGTCCGCGGCGCGCCTGCCGTTCGCGACCTGGCCCCGCGATCGGCCTCATCGTCCGACGACCGACGGGAGAACCGTGATCATAGCCACCGACGCACCGCCCCGAGCTCGCCGCATCCTGGACAACCCCGGCCGCGAGGAGCTCCGGGAGCTGGCAGGGGAGGACGAGCGGACCACCGAGTTCGGGAGCGCCGCCTACGTGAGCGAGCACCGGGCCCGGAGCGCCGCGGACACGCGCACCACCGTGGACGACGAGGTGACCGAGGAGGACCTGGAGCGGATCGAGGAGGCCCGGCGCTTCCTGGAGGACCGGGAGCTGATCTGCGTGGACCGCCGGATGGGCGAGGGGAGCGGGTTCGGCGCCCTCCACTGCCGCCTCTACGTGACCAGGTCCTTCGCCCGGCTGGGGAACATGTTCCACGCCAGCCTCGAGCCGGCGGGCGATCCGGAGGGGGAGCCCCACTTCGTCACGGTGGACGTCCCCGAGTGGCCGCACGGCAAGCACATCCTGGTGGACCCCGACAGCGGCACCACCTACGTGCTGGGCTCCGACTACTTCGGTGAGATCAAGAAGTCGTTCCTCCGCCAGGCCATGTACCACGCCAAGAAGCGCGGATGGCTGGGCCTCCACGCCGGCAGCAAGGTCGTGCGGGCCCGGAGCGCGCGGGACGACCGGCTGCGCGAGAAGGGGCTCCTCTTCTTCGGCCTCTCGGGGACCGGGAAGACGAGCCTCACCTGCCACGACTTCGACCTGGACCTGGAAGGGGGCGAGCACGTCCGGGTCCGGCAGGACGACGTGGTGCTGCTGGACCGTCAGGCCTACTGCAAGGGCACCGAGGGCGGCGGCTTCTACATCAAGACCGACGGTTTGGATCCCGAGGACCAGAAGGCCCTCTACGACGCGGCCATCAGCCCCCGGGCCATCCTGGAGAACGTGTGGGTGGAGGACGACGGGCGGGTGGACTTCCACGACTCCCGGCTGACCAGCAACGGTCGGGCGGTGGTGCCCATCGACGAGGTCCTCAACACGGACGACACCATCGACGTGGACGGCATCACCCACGTCTTCTTCATCACCCGCAATCCCCTGGTGCCGGCGGTGGCGCGCCTGACGCCCTCGCAGGCCGCGGTGGCCTTCATGCTGGGCGAATCCATCAAGACGTCCGCCGCCGACCCGGACGCCCGGGGCGAGCCGGTGCGCTCGGTGGGCACCAACCCCTTCATCGTGGGCCCGAAGGGACGCGAGGGGGAGATCTTCCACGAGATCCTCGCCGAGAACCCCGATCTCCACTGCTACCTGCTGAACACGGGACGGATCGGCGAGGGGGAGGGGGCCGAGACGATCCGGCTGCCCGACACCGTCGCCATCCTCCGGGCCCTGTGCCGGGAGCAGGTGACCTGGGAGGACGACCCGGCGTCGGGGCTGGAGATCCCCGAGGCGGGCACCGTGCCGGGGGTGACCGACAGCAGGTTCCGGCTGGCCGAGCACTACGGGGAGGCGGAGCTGGCCGAGCGGATGGAGGAGCTCCGCGGGGAGCGGCGCGCGTGGCTCGACCGCTTCCCGAAGTTCCCCGAGGAGCTCCGGCGGGCCGTCTACTGAGCCCGGCTCACACCCTGCTCCGGAGCTCGTCGGCGATCCGGCGCTCCAGCCGACGTCTGCGGCGGGGGCGACGATGACCCGATCCGCCGGTGGTCGCCCCCGGACGGTCCGGGACCCCCTGTGGCACAACATCCGGCTGGAGGCCGAGGCGGCGGCGGTGGTGGACACCCCCGAGTTCCAGCGCCTCCGCCGCGTGAAGCAGCTGGGCTTCGCGCACCTGGTCTACCCCGGGGCCGTGCACACCCGCTTCCTCCACGCCCTGGGAGTCTACCACCTGACACGCCGGGCGCTGGAGGAGCTGGAGCGTCGGGGCTCGCTGGCGCCGCTGGCGCCGCCGGACCGGGAGCTCCTCCCCCTGATCCCCCTGGCGGCACTCCTCCACGACGTCGGCCACTACGCCTTCTCCCACGCCATGGAGGAGGTGGAGCCCGACTCCCTTCCGGGCCACCACGAGGAGCTGGCCGACCGATTCCTCCGCTCCGACGCCATCCGCGCGGCCCTGGAGGAGGTCCATCCTGACGGGCCGGCCCGGGCGGGGGAGCTGATCCGGGGCCGGTCGGACCATCCGCTCCAGGGGCTGGTGTCGGGCTCGCTGGACCTGGACAAGATCGACTACCTCCGTCGGGACGCGTTCTTCTGCGGCGTGCCCTACGGGGCCGTCGACGTGGACAGGCTGCTGGACGCCCTCACCCTGGCCCGGCAGGCGCCGGACGCCCCCCTGGAGGTGGCGGTCACCGAGAAGGGGATCACGGCGCTCGAGTCCCTCCTGTTCTCCAAGTACCAGATGTTCCGCAACGTCTACTGGCACCACACCGTCCGGGCGGCCACCTCGGCCTTCCGTCGCCTGGTGGAGAGCGCGGTGCACGCGGGCCTGCTGGGACGGGAGGAGCTGCCCGGCCGCACCGACGAGGAGCTGATGAGCCTGCTGGCGCACCGGAGCGGCGACATGGAGTCCGGGGGCGGACGGCCGGCGGGCGCCCGGCCAGCGGGAGACGCGGCCGGCGGCCGAAGCGCGGACGCCGACGCCGGGGCGGGCGGGGCCGGGTCCGACGGGGCGGCCGGGTCTGACGCCGCCGGCCCGCCCCGGGCCGCCGGTTCCGACGCCGCTCCCATGGACCGGGTGCGGCTCCTCCACACCGCCCTGGTGGACCGGCGGCTCCCCAAGCGGAGCGTGGAGATCTTCGGCGACGAGATCCCCGACGGCATGGGGCGGTGGATGCAGACCGAGCCGGCGCTGGTGCGTCGGCTGGAGGACCGGCTGGCCCGCGAGTGGGGCGCCGGCGCCGTGCTGGTGGATTACCCCGCCTACCCGAAGATGCTGGAGCTGGACCTCCTGCTGGTCCGCCGGGACGGCGACGTCCAGCGGCTGACCTCCGCCGGGGAGGAGGGGCTGATCGCCCTCCCGCGGCTCAGCCGCCGGCTGCACCACAGCGCCCGGGTCTTCCGCGTCTACACCCTGCCCGGGCTGGGCCGGATGGCGCCCGGTCCGGTGGTGGAGCTGCTGGAGGCGCCGGCCGACGAGGTGGAGGCCCGGCTGGACGAGGGACGGGCGCTGTACGGCTGACGGCCGGGACGACGCGCGGCGCCGGTCCCGTCGGTCCGATCGCCGCCGGACCGCGCCCGGGCTCAGCCCTCCCTCGCCGCCACCAGCGCGACGGTCACGTTGTCCGGGGCGCCGCGCCGCTTCGCCTCCTCCACCAGCTCCCGCGCGGCGGCCTCGAGGTCTTCGTCGGCCCCCTCGCGGTCGTCCGGGCCCGTGTCCGCGGCGTCGCCCGCCCGCCCCACCCCACCGGCCGCCGGGGCCGCGAGGCCCGCCAGTCGCTCGGCCAGCTCCTCGTCGCCGAAGACCTTGTTCAGGCCGTCCGAGCAGAGCAGGAAGAGGTCGCCGTCGCGCAGCTCGCCCTGGTAGACGTCGGGTTCGGGGTCGTCGTCGGTGCCCAGCGCCCGGGTGAGCGTGTTCGATCCCGGGAAGACGGTATGGTCGACGGTGACCTGGTCCAGCTCACGGTCGCGGACGAGGTAGCCGCGGCTGTCGCCCACGTGGCCCACCGACCAGCGCCCGTCCCGGAGCAACAGCGCCGTGAGCGTGGTGCCCATGCCCCGCCGCTCCGGATCGCGGCGCCCCTCCTCGACGATGCGCCGCCCGGCCTCGGCGACGGCGACCCGCATCGCCTCCCGGGCCTCCGCGGCGCCGGCCTCGGGGTCGAGGCCCGCCAGCCGCTCGCAGACGACCTCCACGGCCAGGGCGCTGGCGACGTCGCCGGCGGGGTGGCCGCCCATGCCGTCGGCGACGACGAACAGTCGATCGCCGGGCTCGACTCTCACGGCGTCCTCGTTGCGGGAGCGCACCTGGCCGCGGTCGGTGAGGGCGGCGTGTCGGACGGAGAAGGAACCCACGGGTGACCTCGCGCCTTGCACTGGAGGAGGCCCGGAGGCGGGCCGGACCGACGTCGACGGGCGCGCCGTCCCGGCACCGCACGGACCGGGCCCGTTTGCGGACGAGCGTCGCGGACGCCAGCGTATCGACCCCGGGGATGCACGAACCCCCGGACGCACGAACCAGGGAGATGGAAAGGCCATGCCGTCGGCGGATCTGCCCATAGCCGAGCCGTACGGATCGAACGCGGGCCCGGAGGCGCCGGACGCCCACGGCCCGGGGACCGGCGCCGGGGTGCGACCCTCACCCTCGTCCGGCGGGGCCGGGGTCCGGCCCGACCTGGCCGACGACGCCCCGGAGGTGGCGCTTCGCCACCTGGACACCCTCTGGTTCCAGGTGGCCGGGACGGTCTGCAACCTCCGCTGCTCCCACTGCTTCATCAGCTGCTCGCCGGACAACCACGCCTTCGGCTTCCTGTCCCTGGACGAGGTGACGGGTTGGGTCGAGAAGGCCCGGGAATGGGGCGTGAAGGAGTACTACATGACCGGGGGCGAGCCCTTCATGAACCGGGACCTGCCGGCCATGGTCGAGGAGATCCTGGAGGTCGGCCCGGTCTCCATCCTCACCAACGGGACCCTCCTCCGGGATGACGATCTGGAGCGCATGGCGGCCGCCGACCGCTCGTCGATCTACTCGCTGGAGATCCGGGTCAGCATCGACGGCCCGAACGCCGAGATGAACGACGCCGTGCGGGGCGAGGGCACCTTCGAGCGGGCGATGGACGGCGTGCGGAAGCTGCTGGACCACGGCTTCCTCCCCATCATCACCGCCACGCAGGTGTGGCCGGAGGAGGAGGACGAGCGGGTGCGCCGGGAGTTCCTGGACCGGCTCCGGGGGCTGGGCTACGACAGGCCGCGGATCAAGATCCTCCCGTCGCTGAAGATCGGCCGCGAGATCCTGCGGGACCGGGGCTACGACCCCCACGAGTGGGTGACGGCCCAGATGATGGAGGGCTACGACGAGGGCCAGCTCCTCTGCTCCCACAGCCGGATCGTCACCGACCGGGGCGTCCACGTCTGCCCGATCCTCATCGACGATCCGGACTCCCTCATGGGCGACACGCTGGAGGCGGCGCACCGGCCGTTCGAGCTGCGCCACCAGGCCTGCTACACCTGCTGGATGCACGGGGCCATCTGCAGCAACTACGGCGGGGTGGGCGAGGATGCCTCCTGACGCCGGCGGGCCGTCCCGCGGCGAGCGGCCGCCTCCCGGGCGGCTCCACGATCGTCACGAGGGCCCGGTGGCGGTCTTCGGCGGCGTCTACAGCAATCACCTGGCGCTGGAGGCGGTGCTCCGGGACGCCCGGGAGCGGGGCGCGGAGGCCTTCTACTGCCTGGGCGACCTGGGGGCGTTCGGGCCCAGCCCGGACCGGGTCCCTCCGATCCTGCGCGACGCCGGCGCCACGGTGATCCGGGGCAACTACGACGACTCGCTGGCCCGGGGGCTGGAGGACTGCCAGTGCGGCTACACCGATCCCCGGGACAACCGCTTCGCCCGTCTGTCCTACCGCTACACCTTCCGGGAGACCTCCGGGCGGTGGAAGAAGTGGATGGGGACGCTGCCCGAGTCGCTCCGGATCCGGCTGGGCGACCGGGAGGTGCTGATGTGCCACGGCAGCCCGCGGCGGATGAACGAATTCCTGTGGGAATCGACGACCTCGACCGACTTCCTGGCCCACCTGGTCGAGGCGCACGGGGCGGACGCGATCCTGGCCACGCACACCGGCCTGCACTGGAGCCGCGAGCTGCCGGGAGGTCGTCTCTTCGCCAACGTCGGGTGCATCGGCCGTCCCGCCAACGACGGGCGCACGGATGTCTGGTACGCCCTCCTGCGGCCGGGATCGGAGGGCGAGGCTCCCGACGTGGAGTTCGTGCCGGTGGCCTACGATCACGAGGCCCTGGCCGAGGAGATGCGGGCCGAGGGGCTGCCGGAGGCGTTCGTGGAGACCATCCTCACCGGCTGGTGGACCACCTGCCTGGAGGTGCTGCCCGCGGCCGAACGGCGTCGGGGACGGCACTGACGGCCCGCGCCGCGCGGCGAGGGTCCGGAGCGCGGAGCCCGGACCCGCCTGCTCCTTCCCGCGGATCGTCGCGCGCCGGGCCGCGTTGACGCGGATAATCGGCCCGCCTAGCTTGCTGCGTCCGGCGGCACCGCCGCCCGGCCCCGGCCCGCCGTAGCCGGGGAGCCGGGCCCTGGATCGTGCACCGCTTCGTCCGGATCCATCCATGACGCCCACGGGCCGGCTCACCAACGGTGCCAGTTCCGCTTCCGGCGGCACCGCGGCGTCCAACGCCCTCGACCTCTACCTGGACGAGCTGGGCCGCCATCCCCTGCTGGACCCGGAGGAGGAGGAGCGGATCGCCCGCCGGGCCCGCGCGGGCGACGACGAGGCGTTCCAGCAGCTGATCCGGTCGAACCTCCGCTTCGTGGTCTCGGTGGCCAAGCGCTACCAGAACCGGGGGATGTCCTTCGCCGACCTGGTGCAGGAGGGCAACGTCGGCCTGGTCACGGCGGCGCGGAAGTTCGACCCGGACCGCGGGGTGAAGTTCATCAGCTACGCGGTCTGGTGGATCCGACAGTCCATCCTGGCGGCCCTGGCCCGGCAGAGCCGGTCGGTCCGCCTGCCCCTGAACCGGGCCACCGAGTTGGGACGGGTCATGCGGACCCGGGAGGAGCTCCGGCAGGAGCTCCGTCGGGACCCCACGGCGGAGGAGATCGCCGAGGCCGCCGACCTGGACGCCTCCACCGTCGAGATGCTGCAGGCCATCAACGTGGCCGAGGTCCGCCTCGACGCCCCGGTGGGCGATTCCGACGACAACCAGCTGGTGGACCGCTTCCTGGTGGACGACCAGGACCTGGAGGACGACCTGGAGGGGAAGATCGTCCGGGAGCACATCGCCGACGCCCTGGACGTGCTGAGGCCGCGCGACGCCCGGGTGGTACGTCTCTACTACGGCCTCCAGGGGGAGCAGGAGCACACCCTGGAGGAGATCGGCGAGATGCTGGGGGTGACCCGGGAGCGGATCCGTCAGCTCCGGGACCGCGCCCTCCGCGAGATGCGCGAGAGCGAGGCCGGCTCGGCGCTGAAGACCTTCGCGGCCTGAAGGCCCCGCGATCGGCCGGGCCCGGAGGCCGGCGGCCGGGTCCGGGCGGCCTGCGGCCCGGTCCGGGAGGTCGGCCGCGCCCCGGCTAGGGCGCGCCGGCCGCGGGCGGCGGGGGGGCGGGCACCACGGGACACTCCGTTCCGCCGGTCCACACGATCTCGCCCCCGCCCGCCGGATCGAGGCGGGCGGCCGCCAGCCGCTCCCCGTCGTCCTGCACGCGCCGGAGCATCTCCAGGCGCCGCTCCCCGGCCGGGATCATGCCCAGGTGGACGAGGACGTCCTTCCCCCCGGTGCTGTCGTAGCGGGCGACGCGCTGCCACTCGGAGACGTAGCCGTCGGAGCGGTCGAAGCGGGCCAGGAAGAAGAGGGACACGGAGGAGCCGGCGGTGGAGGGGACGGGCGCCAGGGTGTCGGCGATGAGGTAGGTGGCGGCCATGCCCGCCGCCGTGTCCCCCGGGAAGGCGACGGGCTGCAGGTCGGCCTGCCGGGCCAGGAAGGCCCGCTCCACCCCGGCCTGCTGCAGCAGGCGCTCCGCCATGATGGGCCCGAAGGTCCGGAGACGGCTGGTCGAGATCGGCGCGGCGACGGCCTCCGGCGGGGGGGCGTCGTCCGACAGCCACGCGAAGGCCACGTCGGGGACCCCGACGCCGGGCCGCGTCAGCACGTGCCCGTCCGAGACGGGCGGGCAGGCGGCGTCGTCCG
>CAZSKS010000002.1:91043-123425 GCA_964607465.1 uncultured Gemmatimonadota bacterium
CCCCGTCCGTCGCGTCCGCCCCGTCCAGGACGAGCGTCCCGATCCTCGTGCCGCGGGCGTAGAGCGGCAGATGGCTGCCGGGCGCCTGGAAGGCGTCGACGAAGGCCTGCCGCCACTCGGACGAGGCGTCGGTCAGCCAGCCCAGGTCGGCCGGCCCGTCCGGGCCCAGCCGCGCCACGGCGGCCACCCGGGCCCGACCGTCCGGGGCCAGGCGGGCGGCGAAGAGCAGGGGACCCTCCGGGAGGGAGGGGAGCGTGTCGGCCGCCTGCTCGGCGCGGAGCGAGTCGGCCCGGGCCGCGGTGGCGGGGGTCTCGAGCCCCAGCTCCGTCCCGCCCCACTCCGCGTCGCAGGCGGCCAGGACCAGGGCGGCGGCCGCCGCCGCGAGGGCAGCCCGCCGGGCGGGTCGGGCGCGTCGGACGTCGGGGAGCAGGGCCGTCATGGGGGTTCGGAGTCGGTCGTGGAAAGCCGGTCCACCGTTCGGGTAGGGCAAGCTAGCGGCGCTCCCCCGGGGGGAGCAACGTGGCACGCCCGGAGCGCCCCGGCGGGGGAGGGCCGTGGAAGTCCGTGACGGTGAAGTCCGTGACGGCGGATCGTCCGTGACGAGGGAATGGAGGGCGGGTTGGCGGGAGACGGCGACGTCGCGATCTACCAGCACGAGGCCTGCGGTCGGCACGACACCGGATGGGGCCACCCGGAGCACCAGGGACGCCTGCGTGCCGTCTCCCGCGCCCTGGAGCGCTCGCTCCCGGACCTGCTGCCCGCGGTGGAGCCGGCCACGGCCGAGCCCGTCGACGAGGAGCGCCTCCTGACGGTCCACCGGGAGGAGCTGCTGGCGACCGTCCGGGCGGGGGTCGAGCGGGCCCGTCGTCGGGGCGAGCCCGTCCAGCTCACCCCCGACACCGTCGTGTCCGGCGCCTCCTGGGACGCCGCCGCCGCGGCCGCCGGTTGCGCCCTGGACGCCGTCCGGGCGGTGTGCGGGGGGCGCCACGCGTCCGCCTTCTGCGCGGTCCGGCCGCCGGGCCACCACGCCACACCGACGCGTCCCATGGGGTTCTGCCTCTTCAACGGCGTGGCCGTGGCGGCCCGGGCCGCGGTGGAGGAGGGCCGGGCCCGGCGGGTGCTGATCGTGGACTGGGACGTGCATCACGGCAACGGCACCCAGGACGTCTTCTGGGAGGACCCGGACGTCTTCTACCTGTCGATGCACCAGAGCCCCCACTACCCGGGAACCGGCGACGCCGACGAGACCGGGGCGGGCCCCGGCGAGGGGACGACGCTGAACGTGCCGCTCCCGCCGGGCCTGGAGGCGGAGCGCTACGAGCGGGAGCTCCTGGAGGCGGTGGACCGGGCGGTGGAGAGCTTCGAGCCCGAGCTGGTCATGATCTCCTGTGGGTTCGACGCGGCGCGCGGCGACCCGCTGGGCGGCTTCACGCTGGAGGCCGAGAGCTACCGGCGCCTCACCGTCGAGCTGGCCCGCCGGACCCGGGCCACCGCGGGAGGTCGCCTGGTCTCGGTGCTGGAGGGGGGCTACGAGACGGACACGCTGGGCGACCTGGCGGTGGCGCACCTGAAGGGCCTGGTGGAGGCCGCGGATCCGGCCGACGACGGAGAGGAGGAACCGAGGTGAGAGCGAGGCTCGAGGAGCGGTTCCTGGAGGACGCGGAGCGCGCCCTCCGGGAGGAGGGCCTGGACGGCTGGCTGCTGTACGACGTGGAGGGCCGGAACGACGTGGCGACCGAGGTGCTCGGCCTCCCGGAGGGCACCAGCCGCCGCCTCTTCGTGCTCATCCGGCCCGGCCGGCCGCCGGCGGCCCTCTCCCACCGCATCGAGCGGCAGAAGCTGGAGGCCTGGCAGGGCGAGCTGCGGGAGTACGTGGGCTGGCGGGAGATGGAGACGGCCCTGGGGGCGCTGCTGGAGGGGATGGACCGGGTGGCCATGGAGGTGTCGCCCGGCGACGCCGTGCCCTTCGTGGACCAGGTGCCGGCCGGGGTGGTGGAGCTGGTCGAGGGGCTCGGCCCGCGGGTGGCGTCCTCCGCCGACCTCATCTCCCGGACCTGCGCCCGCTGGGGGGACGAGGGGCTCCGCCTGCATCGCCGGGCGGCGGAGGAGCTGGCGGCGATCGCCCGGGAGGCCTGGGAGGGAGCCCTGGCGGCGGCCGCCGCGGGAGATCCGCTGAGCGAGCGGGCGCTGGCCGACGTGATCCTGGAGCGGATCCGGGCCGCCGGGCTGACGGAGGCCGACACCATCGTGGCCGGCGGGCCGAACTCGGCGCTCCCCCACTACGAGCCCCCGGCCGAGGGCTCCCGCCTCCTGCAGGCGGGGGACGTCCTCCTGGTGGACCTGTGGGCCCGCGTGGCCGACGAGCCCCGGGCCGTCTTCGCCGACCAGACCTGGATGGGCGTCCTGGGCCCGGCCCTTCCCGACGGCTTCGGCGACGCGTGGGACGCCGTCCGCGAGGCACGGGACGGGGCGGTGGAGGCCGTCCGGGAGGGGGCCGCGGCGGGCGAGCTGCCCACCGGCGCGGAGGTGGACGCCCGGGCCCGGGAGATCCTGGGGGCGCACGGCTTCGGCGACGCCGAGATCCTCCACCGCACGGGCCACGGGATCGACCGGGCGCTCCACGGCTTCGGCCCGAACCTGGACGCCGTGGAGACCCGGGACGAGCGCCGGCTGGTGCCCGGCGTGGGCTTCTCGGTGGAGCCGGGCGTCTACCTGGAGGGCCGCTGGGGCATCCGCTCGGAGATCAACGTCCATGTCGGGCGGGACGGGCCGGAGGTCACCCCCGGGGAGATCCAGCGGGAGCCGTGGCGCGATGCCGGATGACGCCGGGAGCGTCCCCCCGGGGACGACGGACACGGAGCCCCGCGGCCGG
Organism: uncultured Gemmatimonadota bacterium; assembly: GCA_964607465.1. Lineage (GTDB taxonomy): Bacteria > Gemmatimonadota > Gemmatimonadetes > Palauibacterales > Palauibacteraceae > CAYVFM01. Next base: position 93,916 of record CAZSKS010000002.1, read on the forward strand.
GACGGGACGGGAGACGCCGGCGACGTCGGAACCCGGCCCCTCCGGGTCCACGCCGTGGTCCGGGAGCCCCTGGCCGGCCGGGCGCGTCGCTGGCTCGGCTCCGGTGCGGGCGCGGCGGGTGGCGACGGCGACGACCGCCGGGCCGGCGACGCGGTCGGCGACGGGACCGACGCTCCGGCGGGTCCGGACGGCACCCGCCGGGTGGGCCGGGAGGGCCTGGCCGCCGTGGTGAGCCCCGAGCCCGAGCCGGGAGGGCCGCCGGGGGGCGCCGACCGGCGGTTGGATCGCCACGCCCGGATCGTCGAGGCGCTGGCGGCCTCGGGGGCGGTGGTGCCGGCGCCCCCCGGCCTGGTGGCCCCGGACGAGACCGCCCTCCGCGCCTTCCTGGACCGGGCGCGCCTGGCCCTGGAGGAAGCCCTGGACCTGTTCGACGGGGCGGCCGAGATGCGCCTCCACGTCCGGCGCCATCCCGTCCGGCGGGACACGGACCCGCCCGAGGCCGTCGCGCCCACGGACGCCGAGGCCGAGCGCGCTGCCGAGGGGCTCTACCATCGTCTCCGCCGGCACGCCCGGGCCGCCCGTCGTCTGGAGCCCGCCGGCGGCGACCTTCTCACGGCGGCCTTCCTGGTGCCCCGGGCCGGGTGGAGCGAGGGCACGGCGCTGGTGACCCGGTGGGGGGAGAGCGAGCCCGGGCTCCTGGCACGGCTCACCGGCCCGTGGGCCCCGTACGACTTCGTACGGATGTTCCCCGAGGGACCCGCCGGGGCGTCGCGGGAGGGAGGGGGCCGGGCGCGGCCGCCGGAAGAGGGCGGAGGCGGATGAAGCTCGAGTGGGAGGTCCTGCGCCTGCGGCCCGAGCACCCCTTCCGGATCAGCCGGTCCACCGAGCGGGAGGTGGAGCGGACCTGGGTGCGGGTCGAGCACGACGGGCTGGAGGGGTGGGGCGAGGCGGCGCCCAGCGGCTTCTACGACGAGGACGCCGGGACGGTGGACCGGGCCCTGGCGGCCATGCGGCCGGCGGTGGAGACGGCCCCCGACCCCGAGGGGCTCGAGGCCCTGGAGGCGGAGCTGGCGCGGCGCGCCCCGGAGGGGGCGGCGGCCCGGGCCGCCGTGTCCGCCGCCCTGCACGACCTGGTGGGAAAGCGGCTGGGGCGACCGCTGTGGCGCCTGTGGGGCCTGGACCCGGGCGGGACGCCGGTGAGCTCCTTCACCCTGGGGATCGACGAGCCGGAGGTGGTGGCGCGGAAGGCCCGGGCCGCCTCGGGATGGCCGATCCTCAAGGTCAAGCTCGGCGTCGACGCCGAGCGGGAGCGGGCGATCCTCGAGGCCGTCCGGTCCGAGGCTCCCGGTGCCACCGTCCGGGTGGACGCCAACGCCGGGTGGGAGGACGCGGCGACGGCGCTGGAGCGAATCGACGTCCTGGCCGAGCACGACGTCGAATTCGTCGAGCAGCCGCTGGACCCGGGCGACCGGGAGGGACACCGGCGGCTGAAGCGCGACTCGCCCCTGCCCGTCGTGCTGGACGAGTCGTGTCTGGTCGCCGCCGACGTCCCGTCCCTGGCCGACCAGGCCCACGGCGTGAACGTCAAGCTGGCCAAGTGCGGCGGCCCCCGGGAGGCCCTGCGGGCGATCCACGCCGCCCGGGCGTGCGGGCTGCGGGTCATGCTGGGCTGCATGGTGGAGAGCACGCTGGGCGTGGCGCCCGCCATGCACCTGGCGCCCCTGGTGGACTGGGTGGACCTGGACGGGCCGGCGCTGCTGGCCGAGGACCCCTTCCGGGGGCCGACCCTGGAGGAGGGACGGATCGGCCTGGGGGACGAGCCGGGGCTCGGGGTGCGGACGGGCTGACCCGGCGCCCGTCGACCCGCCCGTCCCGCCGGGTGGGAGCCGGGGACGGTCCGACCGGGCCCCGACCCCGGGCCGGACGGTCGGCCTAGAGCAGCGACTCCGGGTCACGGTCGATCTCCAGCCGCAGGTCCCCGGAAGGCTGGCCCTGGCGGCGGTCGAGGTGCCGGAGGACGGCTCCCAGGGGGCCCGCCCGGCGGGACTTGAGCAGGAAGTGCCACCGCCACCGGTCGCGGACCCGGTCGATGGCGCAGGGCGCCGGGCCCACCACCCGGACCCCTTCCACCTCGTGGGTCTCCACCAGGCGGCGGGTCCACGCCGCCAGGTCGGCGGCCGTCTCGGCCACGGGGTCCTCCCGGGGGCCGCTCACCACCAGGTTGGCCAGCCGCGTGTGAGGCGGGTAGCCCGGGCCCGAGCGGTCCTCCAGCTCCTGGTCGGCGAAGCCCCGGTAGTCGTGACGGGCGGCGCGCTGCAGGGCGAAGTGGTCCGGCCGAAACGTCTGGACCATCACCCGACCCGGCCGGTCGCCGCGTCCCGCCCGCCCGGCGACCTGGGCCAGGAGCTGGAAGGTGCGCTCGGTGGCCCGGAAGTCCGGGAGGTTGAGCCCGACGTCGGCGTTGACCACGCCCACCAGGGTCACGTCGGGGAAGTCCAGCCCCTTGGCGATCATCTGGGTGCCCAGCAGGACGTCCACCTCCCGGCGGCGGACGCGCTCCAGAATCTCGAAGTGGGCCCATTTCGTGCCGGTGGTGTCCACGTCCATCCGGGCCAGCCGGGCGGCGGGGAACAGCTCGCCCACCCGCCGCTCCACCTGCTCGGTTCCCAGGCCCGAGAAGGTGAGCCCGACGGCGCCGCACTCGTCGCACTCGCGGGGCACCGTCTCCTGCCATCCGCAGTGGTGGCAGACGATGCGGTCCCGGCCCCGGTGGAAGGTGAGCGAGACGTTGCAGCTCCGGCAGTGCCACACCTTGCCGCATTCCAGGCACTGGACGTAGGAGGAATAGCCCCGACGGTTGAGGAGCAGGATCGCCTGCTCGCCCCGTTCCAGGGTGTCGGCCAGCGCCTGCCGCAGGCCGTCGGAGAGCACCAGGGGGCCGCGGTCGTCCTCCGGGGCTCTCCCGTCGCCCCGACGGCCGCCGGCAGCGGACCCGTCGGAGCCGCCCCCTCCCGAACCGTCCGCCGGGCGGCGCTCGCGGGAGCCGCCGGCCCGGTCCACCGCGCGGTTGCGCCGCGCCTGCCGCTCCGCCCGCAGGTCCACCAGCTCCACCTCCGGCAGCGGCTGGGAGGTGACGCGCTCGGGGAGCTCGAAGAGCCGGTAGCGGCCCCCGGCGGCGTTGGCCCAGCTCTCCAGGGAGGGCGTCGCCGAGCCCAGGACGCAGAGCGCGTCCTCCATGCGACCCCGCATCGCCGCCACCGCCCGGGCGTGATAGCGGGGCGTGTCGGACTGCTTGTAGCTGCCCTCGTGCTCCTCGTCCACGACGATCAGCCCCAGGTCCCGGACGGGAGCGAAGATCGCCGAGCGGGCCCCGATGGCCACCCGCTTGCGGCCCTCCCTCAGCGCGCGCCATTCGTCGTGCCGCTCCCCGGCCGAGAGCCCGGAGTGGAGCACGGCGATCTCGTCGCCGAAGGCCGCCCGGAACCGCTGCACCGTCTGGGGCGTGAGGGAGATCTCGGGCACCAGGACCACCGCCCCCCGTCCGGCGTCGGCCACCACCTCCTTCATCACCTCCAGGTAGACCAGCGTCTTCCCCGACCCGGTGACGCCCCGGAGGAGGGCGACGCCGGGCTCATCGGCCCGGGCCATCTCCCGCAGGTCCTCGATGATCCTCCGCTGGCGGGGGGTGGGCTCGAGGACCGGCGCCTCGGGAACGTCGATCCCGGCGAAGGGGTCGCGTCGCAGCTCCTCCTCCCGGATGCGGGCCACACCCTTGTCCTCCAGCCCCCGGACCACCGATCGGCTGAAGCCCAGCCGGGTCTCCATGTGGGCGACGGTCGCCGAGCCGCCCATCTCCTCCAGGGCCTCGTAGGCCTCCCGCTGGCGCTCGGCGCGCCCGAAGGTGTCCTCCCGTGAGGTGAGGGTCGGGAGGTCCCGAGTGATGCGGACCACCTGCTGGCTCCGGGAGGGGTCCTCCGTGTCGGGGGGCTCCTCCTCGACGGCGACCCGCCCCCGCTGCCGGAGGGACCGGATGGCCGGCCAGACGGCGGAGCCACCGGCCGCCTCGCGGAGGGTGGCGGCCTGCAGGGGGCCCGAGGCCGCCCGCAGCCGCTCCAGGACCGCCTCCTCGTGCGCCGTCAGGTCGTCGCCGGCCCGCTGCCCGTCCCCGCCGTCCGGCCCGCCGGAGACCTCCCCCTCCTCCCGGCCGGGTCCGCCCCCCGGCGCCAGCGAGATCCGGTAGGAGGATTCGGCGAAGAGGCCGGGCGGAACGGCCGCCCTCAGCACCAGGCCGGGCGGTGCCACGTAGTAGTCGGCCACCCACCGGCAGAGATCCAGGAGCGGAGGCGGGAGGAGGGGCTCGTGGTCCAGCAGGTCCAGGACGGGACGGACACCGGAGCGGTCGGTCTCCCGGGCCAGCCGGTCGATGCAGCCCACGATCTTGCGCCGCCGGAAGGGCACCAGCACACGGGCCCCGGGGCGGGCCTCCGTCCGCATCGCCCCGGGAAGGCGGTAGACGAAGGTCTGGCGCAGGGGGCGGGGCAGCGCCACGTGGCAGTAGGTCGGCGGGGTGTCGTCGTTCACTAAATGGACAGGTAAAGGGGTCGCGGCCCGCAGGCCGGATTTATTGCTTTACATGATCGCTTTACCATCGTCGATCGCGGCCCGGGCCGCCCGCCGCGCCGCTCCTCTCGTGCTCCCCGCCGAGTCCGGCGAACCATCTCGTTCTCCCGCCATTACTTGACCGCCCCCCTCCGCCGCGCTAGACTGGCCGGCAAGCAAGGAGGACTTTCCCACGTATGGGTTGCCTGGCACTCAACGCGTCCTACGAGCCCCTCACCATCCTCCCCGTCCGGAGGGCCCTCCGGCTGGTCATCGACCAGAAGGCGGAGGCGCTGGAGGTGGACGAGGACCGTCCGTACCGCTCCGAGAACCTGGAGTACGCGGCGCCGGTCGTCATCCGGCTGGTCCGCTACATCGAGGTCCCGCGTCGCTTCCGGCGCCAGGTCACCAACACCTTCCTCTTCGCCCGGGACGAGTACACGTGCCAGTACTGCGGCCGACACCGCTCCGACCTGGGCTACCGCGAGTCCCTGACCCGGGACCACGTGGTCCCGCAGTCGCGCGGGGGCGGCAACGGGTGGAAGAACGTCGTCACGGCGTGCAGCCGCTGCAACCTCCGGAAGGGCGACCGCCTTCCGCGAGAGGCCGGCATGGAGCTGGCGCGGCGCCCCGTGGAGCCCAACCACGTGGAGCTGATCTGGGCCGTCCGCAAGGTGACCCCGATCCAGGCGAAGTACATCGCCATGTTCTACGGCGAGGAGGTGCTGGAGGCGCTCACCCGCTAGTCGGGCGCGGAAGGCCGGCGCTCGGCCTTTCGGGCGGCCTCCGGGACACGATCCCATGGGCATAGGCAACCTGGGCCTCACCGAGATCCTCATCATCGGCCTCTTCGTCCTGGTCTTCTTCGGGCCGGGCCGCCTGCCCGAGATCGCCCGCGCGGCGGGCAAGACCCTGCGCGAGCTCAAGCGGGGGATGAACGAGATCAAGCGGGAGCTGGACGAGGTCGAGCGCTCCTCCACCGGGAGCGGCCGCTCCCGCCAGGAGCCGGAGGAGCCCCCCTCCGGCCCCGTCCACCCGCCGGAGGGAGGCCCGGGTCCCGGCGGTCCACCGCCCCGACGGACGGCTGGGGGGCGGGGCCCGGCGCAGGAGGCTCGAGAGCCCGCGCAGGAAGCCCGGGGGCCCGCGGAGGAGGCTCGGGAACCCTCGCAGGGGGGACGGGGGCCCGCGCAGGAGGAGGGCTCGGCGGGGGCGGCCGACGGCGACGCGGGGGCAGCCGACGGCGAGCGACCCCGCGAGGAGGGCGGATCGGCCGACGCCGACGTCGGATCGGGCGGCGCGGACGACGGGGAGCGCGCCGGTCCCGGCCCCTCCGGACCGCCCCCGGAAAGCTTGCCCTAGGCCCCCCTCGCCGCCTAACATACACCGGGTACGGGCGGCGCCGTGCGCCCGCCGGGAAGCGGCTCTCCGGCGCCGGTCCTTCCCGCTCCTCCCCGGCCGTTCGGGTCGGGGAACACGCATCGTTCAGGGGGTCGCGCCATGAAGGATCTCATCACCCTCCGCGTCAACGGCGACGAGGTGGAGGTGGGGGTCCCGACCCACTGGACCCTCCTCGAGACGCTCCGGTACGGCCTGGACCTGACGGGCTCCAAGCAGGGGTGCGACAAGGGGGACTGCGGGGCCTGCACGGTCCTGCTGGACGGGGAGGCCCACCTCTCCTGCATCATGCCGGTCTACGAGGCGGTGGGGCACCAGATCACCACCGTGGAGGGGCTGGCCGAGGGGGCGGACCTGCACCCGCTGCAGGACGCCTTCGACCTGACTGGCGCCGCCCAGTGCGGCTTCTGCACCCCGGGCGTGCTGGCCAGCGCCTACGGGCTCCTCCTGGAGAACCGCGACCCCACGCTGGAGGAGATCCAGGAGGCCCTGTCCGGCAACCTGTGCCGCTGCACCGGCTATACGAAGATCTTCGACGCCGTGGAGCTGGCGGCCGAGTCGCTGCGGACCGGACGGCCGCCGGAGGAGATCCTGGAGGAGCGCGGCGGGGAGCCCGCCGACCCCGAGAAGAGCGGCGCCGCCTCCGCCGCGGTGGCCGGCGAGCTGGAGGGGCCGGACGCGCCGCCGGGCGGCCTCCGGGAGGGTCCCACCGGGTCGCGGCCGGGCGGCGCGACGGACGAGGCCCCGAATGGCGACGAGGCCCCGACCGGCGACGAAGCCCCGGTGGGCGCCGGCGCCGGGGGAGGAGGATCCGATGCTTCCTGACGAGCTGAGCCCGCTGCAGGAGCCCGGGGCCGCCGATCCCGAGGCCGTCGCCGCGGGCGAGGTCCAGGTCCTGGGCCGCCGCAACCGCCGCTTCGAGGGACACCGGAAGTCCACGGGCAAGGAGGTCTACACCGACGATCTCTCCTTCCCAGGGATGCTTCACGCCAAGATCCTCCGCTCCACGGAGGCCCACGCCCGCATCGTCTCGATCGACACCTCCGCCGCCGAGGCGATGGAGGGCGTCCACGGGGTGCTGACGGGCCGGGACATCCCCACCCCCTACGGAATCATCCCCTGGACCCGGGACGAGCACGCCCTGGCGCTGGACCGGGTCCGCTTCGTGGGCGACGCCGTGGCCTGCGTGGCCGCGGTGGACGAGGACACGGCCCTGGAGGCGCTGGACCGGATCGAGGTGGAGTACGAGCCGCTGCCGGCCTACCTGGATCCCGAGGAGGCGCTGGAGGAGGGGGCCGAGCCCATCCACGAGCCCCGCAAGGAGGGGCGGCACGGCAACGTCACGAAGCACGTGAAGCTGGAGTTCGGGCCGGTGGACGAGAAGATGTCCGAGGCCGCCGCGGTGGCCGAGGGGGACTACTACTTCCACGGCACCTCCCACACGCCCATCGAGCCCCACTGCGCGGTGGCCCGGGTGGAACAGAACGGGGTGCTCTCGGTGTGGTCCAGCACCCAGGTCCCCCACTACCTGCAGCGGGAGCTGGCCCGGGTGCTGGAGCTGGACGTGGCCAAGATCCGGGTCGTCCAGCCGGCGGTGGGCGGTGCCTTCGGCGGCAAGTCCGAGCCCTTCGACCTCGAGTTCTGCGTGGCGCTGCTGGCGCTCAGGACCGGTCGGCCGGTGAAGTGCCTCTACACCCGGGAGGAGGTCTTCTACTCCCACCGGGGCCGCCACCCCATGCTGATGAGCTACCGGCTGGGTGCCGCCGAGGACGGCCGGCTGCTGGCCCTGGACGCGAAGACGATCCTGGACGGCGGCGCCTACGCGTCCTTCGGGCTCGTGACCACCTACTACAGCGGCCAGCTCCTCACCGCGCCCTATGGCATGGAGAGCTACCGCTTCGACTCGACCCGGGCCTACACGAACAAGTCCCCCTGCGGCCCCAAGCGCGGCCACGGCTCCGTGCAGCCCCGCTTCGCCTTCGAGGTCACGGTGGACAAGGTGGCCGAGAAGCTGGGGATGGACCCCATCGACCTGCGGCGCCGGAACTTCCTGGGAACCGGGAAGACGGTGAACGAGTTCACCGTGAAGTCCAACGGGTTCCTCGAGTGCCTGGACGCCGTGGAGCGGGCCAGCGGCTGGAAGGAGAAGTTCCGCCAGCTTCCCGACGGTCGGGGCGTCGGCGTGGCCGGCTCCTCCTACATCTCGGGGACCAACTACCCCATCTATCCCAACCCCATGCCCCAGGCCGCCGTGCAGGTGAGCGTCGAGCGGTCGGGCCGGGTGACGGTGCTCCACGGGGCGTCGGAGATCGGCCAGGGATCGGACTCCACCATGCAGGCGATCGCCGCCCAGGAGCTGGGCGCCCCCCTGGAGTACGTCCGGGTCTTCAGCGCCGACACCGACCTGACGCCGGTGGACCTGGGCGCGTACTCCTCCCGGGAGACCCTGATGGTGGGGAACGCCTGCCTGCGGGCGTGCCGGGAGCTGGCGGAGAAGATCCGGGGCGCGGTGGCCGCGGAGTGGGAGACCGACCCCGACCGGGTGCGGCTGGCCGGCGGATGGGCCGTCGACGCCGACGACCCGGAGCGCCGGCTCCCCATCGCCGACGCCTTCCAGGTGGCCGAGGCCGCCCACGGCACCCTGGGCGCGGTGGGCCACTACAACACGCCCAAGGACGTCCACGGTGACTACCGGGGGGGCACCATCGGCGCCTCGCCCGCCTACAGCAGCACCGCCCACGTGGCCGAGGTGGAGGTGGATCCCGAGACCGGATTCGTCGAGGTCGAGCGGATCTGGGTGGCCCACGACTGCGGCAACGCGCTGAACCCCACGCTGGTGGAGGGGCAGATGGAGGGCTCGGCCTACATGGGCTTCGCCGAGGCCATCTTCGAGGAGCACGTCTTCAAGGACGCCGAGCACGGCAAGGCCGGCCTGCACGACGCCCCGTCGCTGCTGGACTACAAGATCCCCACGGCCAGGGACTGCCCCGAGTTCGTCTCCCTCATCATCGAGGAGGCGGACCCGGAGGGTCCCTACGGCGCCAAGGAGGCCGGCGAGGGCCCGCTCCATCCCTCCATCCCGGCCATCGCCAACGCCATCCACGACGCCGTGGGGATCCGGATGGACCGCCTGCCCTTCACGCCGCCCCGGGTGTGGCGGGCGCTGCGGGAGAAGGAGGCTGCCGAGCAGGCCGACGTCGCGGCCAGCGCCTGACCTGACGGGGGGCGCGGGGATGACGCTTCGATATCCGAGCGCGGCGGCGTGAGCCGAAAGGCCCACACCCCGGGTCCCGATCCCGGGTCTCGCCGGGATCCCAACACCGAACCTCCTGCCGAGCATGCCCGCTGAAGACCTTTCCCCCGACGACCGGAACCTGCCGAAGGTCGACGCCGACGTCCTCCGGGAGCTGCTGGAGCACATCCGCGAGGTCTTCTGGGTCTCCGACCCCGAGAAGTCGGAGATGCTGTACGTCAGCCCGGGCTACGAGGAGCTGTGGGGCCGGGAGCGCGAGAGCCTGTATCGGGAGCCCACCTCCTTCCTGGAGGCGATCCATCCGGACGACCGGGACCGCATCCGGCAGGCCCTCGAGGGCCAGGCCCAAGGCGACTACAACGAGGTCTACCGCATCGTCCGTCCCGACGGCTCCATGAGCTGGGTCCGGGACCGGGCCTTCCCCGTCCGGGACGCGCAGGGGGAGACCGTCCGGGTGGTGGGCATCGCCGAGGACGTGACCGAGCACCGGCGGCGGCAGGAGGAGCTCCGCGGCGCCAGCGAGCGCTTCCTCCGACTCTTCCACTTCAGCCCGGTCCCCACCGTGCTGGCGACGCGGGACGAGGGGCGTCTGGTGGAGGGGAACGACGCCGCGGTCGAGCTCTACGGGTGGGATGCGAACGACGTGCGGGGCCGACCCCTCGAGGAGCTGGACGTGTGGGTGGAGCCCGACCGCGCGACGTTCCTGGAGAAGCTGCGGGAGGAAGGATGCGTCGAGCGCTTCGAGGCCCGCCACCGTCGGGCGGACGGCCGGGTCTTCGACGCCCTGGTGTGGTGCGAGCCGCTGGAGTTCGACGGCCGCGACTGCCTGGTCTCCGTGGTGGTGGACATCTCCGACCGCCGGGAGCTGGAGCGCGCCCTCCGGCGGCGGGCGTTCTACGACTCCCTCACGGGTCTGCCCAACCGGGAGTTGCTCGAGGACCGCCTGGAGCACGCCGTCAAGCTCTCCCGGAGACACGGCCGGCGGATGGCCCTCCTCTTCCTGGACCTGGACGGCTTCAAGGCCGTGAACGACGAGCACGGGCACGGCGTGGGCGACGCCCTGCTCCGGGAGACGGCCCGGCGCCTGACGGGCTCCGTGCGGGACCACGACACGGTGGCCCGGTGGGGGGGCGACGAGTTCATGGTCCTGCTGGAGGAGGTGGGCGGCCGGGACGACGTGGCGGACGCGGCACACAGGGTGGTGGAGGCGCTGGAGGCGCCGTTGGAGGTGGACGACCTGAAGCTGGACGTGGGCGTCAGCGTCGGCGTGGCGATGGGCCCCCGTCAGGAGGAGGGCCCGGACGAGCTGGTCCACAGGGCCGACACGGCGATGTACGAGGCGAAGCGCGACCCCGACCGGGTGATTTGCTTCTCCCCGGGGGACGAGCCGTGAACGACGAGCCTCTCCCCCCCTTCGAGATGGAGCGGTGGCAGTCGCTCCACGAGCACCGCGTCGAGTACAACCTGTCGGAGAGCGGGGTGGAGCCGTTCACCGTGCGGGAGCTGCGCGAGCTGACCGGCGTCGACGTGGACGCGGTCGGCCTGGGCTACACCCAGACGAACGGCACCCGGCGGCTGCGGGAGCGCATCGCCGCCCTCTACCCCGGCGCCGGATCGGAGAACGTCCTGGTCACGTCGGGCGGCGCCGAGGCCAACTTCCTGGCGCTGTGGGGCCTGGTGCGGCCGGGGGACCGGGTGGCCCCGCTCCTGCCGGCCTACGGCCAGACGGCGGGGCTGGCCCGGGGGCTCGGGGCCGAGGTGCGGCCCTTCCACCTGGAGGAGGACCGGGGCTGGCAGCCCGCCCCCGGGGCGGCGGCCGAGGCCGGCGGGGGCGAGGCGCAGATGCTCGTGGTCACCCACCCCAACAACCCCACCGGGGCGATCCTCTCCGGCCGGGCGATGGAGGAGGTCGTGGAGGAGGCCGAGCGCTCGGACGCCTGGCTCCTGTCGGACGAGGTCTACGCCGGGGCGGAGGTGGACGGGGAGGGGACGCCGACCTTCTGGGGGCGCCGCGAGCGCACGCTGATCACGGGGTCCCTGTCGAAGGCCTACGGCCTGCCGGGCCTGCGCCTCGGATGGCTGGTGGGGCCCGAGGCGACGATCCGGGAGCTGTGGGGCCGGAAGGACTACACGACCATCGCCCCGGCCGCCCTGTCGGACCGGCTGGCGGCCGCCGCCCTGGCGCCCGACCACCGCAGCGCGATCCTGGAGCGGACCCGAGGCATCGTGAGGGACAACCTGGAGCTGCTCCGGAGCTGGCTGGACGCCCGGCCCGGGCTCTTCGCCTACCGGCCGCCGGACGCGGGGGCCATCTGCTGGGTGCGCTACGGGCTGGAGACGGGCTCCTCGGAGCTCGCCGACCGCCTGCGGCGGGAGAAGGGAGTGCTGGTGGTGCCCGGCGACCACTTCGGCATGGACGGCTACCTGCGGATCGGCTTCGGCATCGAGACCGAACGCCTCCGGGCCGCCCTGCTCCGGGTGGCCGACCTCCTGGGGGAGCTCGGCGCCGGGGGCTGAGCGGCGGTCGCCGACGGGGCCCGGCGTCGTGGACGCCCCGCGCCCTCGGCCGCCCGATCGGCCGCCCGCCGACTTGGTGCAACCCGCCTCTCGACCGTAGCTTGCACACCATGCTGAGACTCCATCCCTACGAGTATCACCGGCCCTCCACGGTGGACGAGGCGCTGGGCCTTCTGGCCGAGCACGAGGACGACGCCATGCCCATCGCGGGCGGCACGGACCTGGTCCCGAACATGAAGCACAAGCTGTTCACCCCGGGGCACCTGGTGGCGCTCAAGGGCATCGGGGAGATGCACGGGGTCGAGGAGGAGGACGGCGGCGTCCGGATCGGGGCGTGCGAGACGCTGGCCGACCTGGCGGGCCACGAGCTGATCCGGGAGCGCTTCCCCTCGCTGGCCACGGCGTGCTCCGAGATCTCGGGTCCGCAGCTGCGGCGCATGGGGACCCTGGGCGGCAACCTCTGCCTGGACACCCGCTGCACCTACTACAACCAGACCTACTTCTGGCGGAAGTCGCTGGGATTCTGCCTGAAGAAGGACGGCGACACCTGCCACGTCATCAAGGGCGGCACCCGCTGCGTCGCGGCGCACTCGGCGGACACGCCGCCGGTGCTCATGACGCTGGACGCCACGGCCGAGATCGCCGGTCCCGACGGGCGCCGCGAGGTGCCCGTCGACGACTTCTTCACCTCCGACGGCGTGTGGAACCGGAAGATGGAGCCGGGCGAGCTGGTGGTGTCGATCCGCGTGCCGGATCCGGAGCCCGGGACCCGGGCCGCCTTCCGGAAGCTGCGCCAGCGCGACGCCATCGACTTCCCGATCCTCAACATGGCCGTCACGGCCCGGCTGGCGGACGACGGGACGGTGGAGGGGATGCGGATGGTGGTGTCGGCCCTGGGCGCCTACCCTCGCCAGATCGGCAAGCTGGAAGAGGCCGCCGTGGGCAACCGGCTCACGGCCGGGGTCATCGAGGCGGTGGCGAAGCAGGCCGAGCGCCAGTGCCATCCGCTGGAGAACATCATCGTGGATCAGGAGTGGCGGGGGGCCATGGTGCCGGTGCTGGCGAAGCGGGCGCTGCGGGAGATCGCCGGCTGACCCGTCGGCGCCCTCCGGCGTCGCCGACCCGCGCGTGCCGCCGGGCCGGCCTCGTCCTCCTCGCCGCTCTCCTGGCGGCCCTGTTTCCGGCCGCTCCCCTGGCCGGCCAGCAGCCCGACGACCCGGACGGCGGCACCTCGGACGCCGCCGCCGATCGCCGCGAGGCTCCCCTCCTCCGAGACGCCGACCTGGTGCCGGCCGGCGTCCTCGTCGGGAGCCTCCTGCTGGTGCCGCCTATCCGGGGGGCGGAGGAGGGGCTGCGGCGCGAGGTGACGCCCGGCGACGGCCTCGACGGCGCGCTGGCCGACGCCGGGGACGTGGCGGGCGACGGGCGGGTGGCCCTGGGGCTGTCGACCGCGGCATGGGCGCTCGGAGCGGCCACGGGATCGGAGGGCATGGCCCGGGTCGGACGGCGCTCCGCGGGATCCCTGGCGACGGCGGCCGTCCTCGAGCTGACCCTCAAGGCGGCCGTCGGTCGCAGCCGCCCGACGGTCTCGGCCGAGTCCGACGTCTTCCGGCCCCTCAGCTTTGAGCGGGAGCGTCACGCCTTCCCGTCGGCCCACGCCGCCCACGCCTTCGCCCTCGCCACCACGCTGGACCGCGAGCTGGACGCAGGCTGGGTGCCCTGGGCCGCCTACCCGGCGGCGGGCCTGGTGGCCGCGAGCCGGGTGGCGGGGCGGGAGCACTGGCCCACCGACGTTGTGGCGGGCGCGGCCGTGGGCGTCCTCGCGGGCCGTCTGGCCGGGCGCGCGCTGGATCGCCTGTCCCCGGGGGCGCGGCCCGCGGCGGCCGTGGAGCGGGGCCGCCTGTGGCTGGGAGTCAGCCTCGCCGTCGGCGGCCCGGTCCGGGGTCCGCCCCGGCCCTGAGGCGCTCCGGGCGAGCGGGGTTCGTGGCCCGGATGATGCAAGCCCTTGACCGACCCGCGGTCGTCCGCGGGCGACCCCCCCGCGCTCCTCGCGACGGACCGTTCCGACCGGGGTGCGCGGGGGCCGATCGAGTCACGCCGTACTCGCCGACCAGGAGGAGACCATGGCCTTCGAGCTGCCCGATCTTCCGTACGATTACGACGCCCTGGAGCCCCATATCGACGCCCGGACGATGGAGATCCACCACGATCGCCACCACGCCGGCTACACGTCGAAGTTCAACGCCGCGCTGGAGGGACACCCCGACCTGCAGGGCAAGTCCGCCGAGGACATCCTGAGGGACATCGGGTCCGTTCCCGAGGGCATCCGCACGGCGGTGCGCAACAACGGCGGCGGCTACGTGAACCACTCCCTCTTCTGGGAGGTCATGTCCCCCGACGGCGGCGGCCAGCCCGGGGGCGACCTGGCCGGGGCCATCGAGGGCAGCTTCGGGTCCTTCGGCGGGTTCCGGTCCGAGTTCACCGACGCCGCCTCCGGCCGGTTCGGGAGCGGCTGGGCCTGGCTCGTGGTCGACGGCGGCGGCGGGCTCCAGGTCTACAGCACGGCCAACCAGGACAGCCCCTACATGGACGGTCACACGCCGCTCCTCGGGATCGACGTCTGGGAGCACGCCTACTACCTCAACTACCAGAACCACCGGGGAGAGTACATCGACAACTGGTGGAACGTGGTGAGCTGGGACGAGGTCGCGTCGAGGTACGACGCCGCGGTCTGAGCGGAGGCAGGCGGGGCGTCCGCCGGCTTCGGCGCGGCGCCGGCTCGCGCCCCCTCCCCGACGTGCCGGCGCCACGGGATCCGGGCCCCGTCGGCCCGGCCCGCGCCGGCGGGCGAGGGCCCGGGTCAGTCGCCGAAGCTGATCCCCAGGTCGCGGCCCGTACGCACGAGGTCTCCGGTGGGATCCACCCGCTTGACCTCGGCCAGGGCCTCCTCCAGCGGGACGACCCGGACGTCGTCGTCGTCCAGGCACACCATGCAGCCGAAGCATCGATCCTCCACGCTTCGGACGGCGGCGGCGCCGAAGCGCAGGGCCAGCAGCCGGTCGTAGGCGTTGGGGCCTCCCCCGCGCTGCAGGTGGCCGAGCACCAGGGAGCGCGTCTCCTTGCCGGTCCGCTCGGCCAGCTCGCGGGCCACCTGCTGGCCGATGCCGCCCAGCCGCTCCTGCTCGCCGGAGCCGGCGGGAACCGTCTTGGTCACCGGCTCCCCTCCCACGGGGCTCGCCCCCTCGGCGACGCACACGATGCTGAAGGAGCGGCCGGCCCGCTCCCGCTCCTCGATCTTCTCGGCCACCCGATCGATGCGGTAGGGTATCTCGGGGATCAGGATCACGTCGGCGGTGGCCGCCAGCCCGCTGTACAGGGCGATCCATCCGGTGTGGCGGCCCATGACCTCCACCACCATGATCCGGTGGTGGCTCTCGGCGGTGGAGTGGAGCTTCCCGATGGCCTCGGTGGCCGTCTCCACGGCGGTGAGGAAGCCGAAGGTCAGGTTGGTGGCGGCCACGTCGTTGTCGATGGTCTTGGGCACCCCGACCACGTCGAGCCCCTTCTCCCCCAGCCGCCGGGCGATGTGCAGGCTGCCGTCGCCCCCGATGGCGACCAGCGCGTCGAGGCCGCGGTCGCGGAACGCCGCCAGGACCTCGTCGGAGCGGTCCCGCGTCCCGCCCCCGGCGTCCGGGTCCGGCCAGGCGAAGGGGTTCCCCCGGCTGGTCGTCCCCAGGATCGTGCCCCCGAGGTGGGTGATCCCCCGGACGGACGAGCGCGTGAGGCGAACGACGGAGCCGGGCTCGTCCCCCAGGAGTCCGGCGTATCCGTTCTCGATCCCGAACACCTCCCACCCGCGCCGGAGGGCGGTGAGGACGACGGCGCGGATGACCGCGTTGAGGCCGGGCGCGTCTCCGCCCCCGGTGTTCACGGCGATGCGTCGGATCGGGCTGTCCTGCCTCTCCATCGTCGTCTCCCGTCGCTGCTGGACCGCGGACCTTCCGCGGTGCTGCGGTGGTAATCTTCTTGCACGTTTCGCTCCGGCCGGCACCCCCGGCCGGCCCGCCGTGCCGCCTTCGAGGAACCCCGACGAGGGACCGAACGATGGGATGGATCTCCGACCTCTTCTCCGACGACGACGCCCCCCGGGCGCGGACCGCTCCGGAGGACCCCGTGGACCGGGCCCGTCAGCTCCGCCGGGGGGTGGGCCGGGCCGCCGCCGCCCTGGAGGACCGGCACCCGACACTGGCCCGCTCGGCGGACGAGGCGGCCGGGGAGCTGGTGGGTCGCATCCCGGACGACGTGGACCGGGAGCTGGCCCGGGAGGCCGTCGGTCGGCTCGATCGGCTCCACTTCGACCTGCTGCAGGTGGACGTCACCGGCATGACGCCCGACGAGGCCGGCGTGGAGGAGGACGTGGAGGCGGTGCGCGAGCTGGCCGACCGGGCGCCCGGCCGCTCGGAGCCCCTGCCCGAGACGCCCCCGGGCGAGGATTCGGCGCACGGGCCGCTCGACCAGGGCCCGGCCCCGGACCAGGGGCCGGCGCCGTTATCCGGCCGGTGACCCGTCCGTGAGCCGATCGCCGGGCCTCCGCACCGTCCTGCTGGACCTGGACGGGACCCTGGTCGACTCGGTGGGGCTGATCCTGGCCTCCTACCGGCACACCCTCCGCGCCCACCGGGGTGATGTCCCTCCCGACGAGGCGTGGCTGGAGACGCTGGGCACCCCCCTCCACGCCCAGCTCCGGGACTTCGCCCGGGACGACGAGGAGGCCCGGGCGATGATGGAGACCTACCTGACCCACAACCGGCGCCACCACGACGAGATGATCCGGGTGTTCCCGGGCGCCCGGGAGATGGTGGCCTCGCTCCGGGAGGTCGGGTTCCGCCTGGGCATCGTCACCAGCAAGCGGCGGGACAACACCCTCTCGGGGCTCGAGGCCTGCGGCTATCCCCTGGAGTGGTTCGGGACCGTCGTCACCGCCTCCGACCTGGAGCGGCACAAGCCGCATCCCGCCCCGGTGCTCCGGGCCCTGGAGGAGCTGGACGAGGAGGCCGGCCGGGCGCTCTTCGTGGGCGACAGCATCCACGACCTCCGGGCGGGTCGAGACGCCGGGACCCGGACGGCGGCCGCCCTGTGGGGCCCCTACGACCGGGAGCGCCTGGCGCCGGGGGAGCCCGACCTGTGGCTGGAGCGGCCGGAGGAGCTGCTCGAGGCGGTGGGGACGCTGGACGGGCCCGAGGGCGCCGGCTGAGCCGGCCCCGGGCGTGAGCCGGCCCCGGGCGGAGCCGCCCGGATCCCCTGGGGAGCCGGCTCAGCGGGCAGCCACGCCGGACTGCGGCGCGCGCCCCTCCGGTTCACGGGCGGCCGCCGCCTCGTCCTCGGCCGCCGCGCCGAGGGCGATCCGCATCACCTCGTCCAGGGACGTGACGAAGGTGAACTCGCACGACTCGCGCACCTGGTCCGGCAGATCCTCCAGGTCCCCCTCGTTGTCGGCGGGGAGGAGGACGTGCCGGATGCCGGCCCGGTAGGCCCCCAGCACCTTCTCCTTCAGGCCGCCGATGGGCATGACCCGTCCGGTGAGCGTGATCTCGCCGGTCATGGCCACGTCGTGCCGGACCGGTCGGCCGCTCAGGGCGCTCACCAGCGACACGGCCATCGGGATGCCGGCCGAGGGTCCCTCCTTGGGGACGGCGCCGGCGGGCACGTGGACGTGGATCTCGCGACCCTCGATCGCCTCCTCGGCGATGCCCAGCGAGGCGGCGTGGGTCCGGGCGAAGGTCAGGGCCGCCCGGGCACTCTCCTTCATGACGTCGCCGAGCTGCCCCGTCAGGACCAGGTCCTCCTTGCCCCGCATGACGCTGGACTCCACGAGCATGATGTCGCCGCCGGCGGGCGTGTAGTACATGCCGGTGGCGACGCCCACGGTGTCCTCCTCCAGCTTCTCCTCCGGGTGGACCTTCGGCTGGCCCAGGAAGTCCCGGAGGTCCTCGGCGGTGACCGTCACCGTCTCCGCCTCCTCGCCGGCGACCCGGCGGGCGGCCTTGCGGCTGATCTGGCCCAGCTCCCGCTCCAGGTTGCGGACCCCGGCCTCCCGGGTGTAGCTGGCGACGATCTCCCGGATCGCGTCCTCGGTGATCTCCAGCTGCTCCTCGAGCAGGCCGCTGCGGCGCCGCTGGCGCGGCAGCAGGTACCGACGGGCGATCTCCAGCTTCTCGGCCTCGGTGTAGCCCCGGAACTCGATGGCCTCCATCCGGTCCTGGAGGGGGCCCGGGATGCTCTCCTTCACGTTGGCCGTCGCGATGAACAGCACCTGGGAGAGGTCGAAGGGGACGCCCAGGTAGTGGTCCACGAAAGCGTCGTTCTGGGCCGGATCCAGCACCTCCATCAGGGCCGCCGAGGGGTCGCCCTGGAAGGAGACGCCCAGCTTGTCGACCTCGTCCAGGAGGAAGACCGGGTTCTTCGTGCCGGCCCTCTTGATGCCCTCGACGATCCGGCCGGGGAGGGCGCCCACGTAGGTCCTCCGGTGGCCCCGGATGTCCGCCTCGTCCCGGGCGCCGCCCAGGGAGACGCGCACGTACTCGCGGTCCATGGCCTCGGCGATGGACTTGGCGATGGACGTCTTGCCCACGCCGGGCGGCCCGACGAAGAGGAGGGTGGAGCCGCTCCGGTCGTCCTCCTGTCCCCGGAGGGTGATGGGCGTCCGGTCGGCCGGGTCGGTCTCGTCGTCCTCCTGCTCGTCCGCGCCGGAGCCGTCCTCGGGCTCCGCGGCGTCTCCCTGGCTGTCCGCACCCGCCGCCGGGTCGGGGTCGCCCGCCGCCGGGCCGGCAGCGTCGCCGCCGGTGGGACCCACCGGGCCGTCGGTCGCACGGTCCTCGCCGCCCAGCGGCCCGTCCCCCGGCTCGCCGTTCCCGGGGACGGTCAGGTCGGCCTCCTCCTGCACCCGGTCTCCCTGGGCCTCCTGCAGCTTGCGTACGGCCAGGAACTCCAGGACGCGGTCCTTCACGTCCTGCAGGCCGTAGTGGTCGCGGTCCAGGATCTCGCCGGCACGGGAGAGGTCCAGCCGGTCCTCGGTGGTGTCCGACCAGGGGAGGTCGGCCATGGTCTCCAGGTAGGTCCGGATGACCTGGGCCTCGGCGGACTCGCGGTTCACCCGCTCCAGGCGACGCAGCTCCCGGTTGACCTCCTTGCGGGCTTCGTCGGGGAGGTCCAGCTCCTCGAGGCGCTCCCGGAGCTCGGCGATCTCCTCGGCCTCGGTGTCCTCGCCCAGCTCCTTCTGGATGGCCTTCATCTGCTCCCGCAGGAAGACCTCGCGCTGCCGCTCGCCCAGCTCCTCCTGGACCTTGCCCCGGATCTCCTCCTGGGCCTCCAGGACGCCGATCTGGCGCTGGAGGTGGAGCAGCAGCTTCCGCAGCCGGTCCTCCACCGACAGGGTCTCCAGCAGCTCCTGCTTCTGCTCGACCTCCAGCTCGGTGTAGAAGGCCACCAGGTCGGCCAGCTCGCCGGGCTCGGAGACCCCGCCGAGCAGGTGGTCGATGATCTCCTTGGGGACGCCCCGGACCCGGCTCAGCTCGGCGGCCCGCTCCCGGACCTCCTTGTGCAGGGCGGCGAACGCGTCCTCGTCGGCGTCCAGGGGCTGCATGTCCATCAGCTGGCGGCACACGGCCTCCAGGTGCCCGCCCCGCTCGTCGTACTCCAGGGCGGCCGCCCGGTACTCCCCCTGCACCACCATCTGGATCCCGCCCGGCACCCGCTGCATCTGGGCGATGCGGCAGACCGTGCCCACCCGGAACAGGATGTCGGCCTCCGGCGTCTCGATCTCGGCGTCGGTCTGGGAGACGGCGAAGATCAGCTTCTCACCCTCCAGGGCCGCCTCGATGGCGCTCAGCGTCTTGTCGCGGCCGGCGGCGATGGGGGCCGCCACGGAGGGGAACACCACGGTCCCGCGGAGCGGGAGCACCGGGAGGCGGACGCGCTCGCCCTCCTCGTCCATCGCGTCGTCGGGCAGGTCCTCCGCGTCGGACGCGACCTCGCCGGTCAGCTCGACGCCCTCGCCGGGGTCGCCGTTGCCGAACTCGTCGAGGTCGTCCAGGTCGCCTTCCTGGTAGGGCACGTACACGATGTTCTTGTCGTCGTCGTCGGACATATCTGGAATCTGGCCCCTGGGCCGTCGGTTCGCGGGTCTCGGGCGCTTCGCGCTCGACTGGACGGACCAAACGTGCAGAATCCGCGCCGGGCCCAGCCCCGGCCCGGCGACGACGGTGCGCCTTTCTGGCACGTTTCCGGGGCCGCACGTACCTTTCTCGCGTCAGCCCGGCATGGAGCCGCCGCCGCGGCCACGGTTGTTACGTATATAGACGTAGATCCCGGGGCGTATATGTACGTAGCCACCGGGGCGCCGGGGGAGGCCGGATGGCAGGCCGTCGCCGGCACTCGGTCGAACACGCGGCCGACCGGGCGGTATCCTTCCAGGCCCACCGACGACGCGCGTACGAGGAACGGGTGAGGATGGCCGAAGCGGAGCAGACCTACTTCCGGAAGGGCCTCGGGCTCAAGGACGAGGTGAAGCCCGTCCTGGAGTCGGAGTACGGAAGCCAGCTGGTGAGCCTGATGAAGGAGCGGGAGCACCGTCTCGAGGCCGGCCGCCTGCGCTTCCGGCTGGCCGAGAGCTTCGGCTTCTGTTACGGCGTGGACCGGGCCGTGGAGTACGCCTACGAGGCCCGGGAGAAGTTCCCGGACCGCAAGATCTACCTCGTGGGCGAGATCATCCACAACCCGTACGTCAACCGCCAGCTCCGGGAGATGGGGATCTCCTTCCTCTACCCGGACGACGACGGCCGCTTCGACTTCTCGGTCGTCGGGGCCGACGACGTGGTGATCGTCCCGGCCTTCGGCGTCTCCCTCTCCGACTTCGAGCGGCTGAAGGAGAAGGAGTGCGTCGTGGTGGACACCACCTG
This sequence comes from uncultured Gemmatimonadota bacterium, assembly GCA_964607465.1. Classification (GTDB taxonomy): domain Bacteria; phylum Gemmatimonadota; class Gemmatimonadetes; order Palauibacterales; family Palauibacteraceae; genus CAYVFM01. The sequence continues at coordinate 114,637 of CAZSKS010000002.1, forward strand.
CGGCTCGGTGCTGCTGGTCTGGAAGCGGGTGGAGAGCTACGCCAAGGACGGCTTCACCGCCGTCATCCACGGGAAGCACTACCACGAGGAGACGCGGGCCACCAGCTCCCGCGTCAACAAGCACGAGGACGGCAAGTACCTAATCGTGCGGGACATGTTCGAGGCCGAGCGGGTGTGCGACTACATCCGGGGCGACGGGGACCGCGAGGCCTTCCTCTCCTTCTTCGAGGGCAAGCACTCCGACGGATTCGATCCCGACCGGGACCTGGAGAGGATCGGCGTGGCCAACCAGACGACCATGGTGGCCTCGGAGTCGCTGGCCATCGCCGACCGGCTGGGCGAGGCCATGGCGGACCGGTGGGGGGAGGAGGAGGGCGAGGAGCGCTTCCGCAGCTTCGACACGATCTGCTCGGCCACCCAGGACCGCCAGGACGCCATCCAGGAGATGATGGAGGACCCGCCGGACCTGATGGTGGTGATCGGTGGCTACAACTCGAGCAACACCAACCACCTGGCGCACCTCTGCTCCCGGACGGTGACCACCTACCACATCGAGGACTCCTCCTGCGTCGACCCGGAAACGGGCGTGCTCTCCCACAAGGAGATCATGGGGGAGGAGATCCACGAGACCGGCGGCTGGCTCCCGGACGGGGAGCTGGAGATCGGCCTGACGGCCGGCGCCTCGACGCCGGACAACAAGATCGGGGAGACCGTGGAGCGGATCCTCAGGCAGGCGGGCCGCGACCCGGCGGCGGTGCTCGAGGCGGCCCGCGGCCGGGAGCTGCCCCAGGCGGCGGGCTAGGGGAGCACGGCCCCGCCCGAGGGGGGCCGCCCCGCCGGCACCGGCGAGGGCCGCAGCGCCGGGAGCCGCCGCCCGTCCGCCGGCTCAGGCCTCGCCTTCGTCCCCCTCCTCCTCGATCCACACCCGGCTCGACTCCTTCAGCTCCAGCCGGATCCCGCCGGTGAGGAGCGCCGCCGCGTTGTAGAGGGCCGCGGCCACGCCCCCGGCCAGGCCGCCGACCAGGCCGTAGCCCAGGGCCAGGGCGGGCACCGCCCACCAGCCCAGGGCGTCCACCGCCGTGGCGGCGGTGTCGGGGGCCACGCCCATGTTGCCGAGGACCGCGACGGCGCCCCCCACCAGCAATCCCACCACCCCGTAGAGGACCAGGAAGAGGAGGAAGACGGAGCGGACGCCGATGCGTCGGATCCGTGCCTTCATGTCGGTTCCTTCATGACGGGGTCGATCCGTGATCCGCCAGGGCTTCGACCGCCCGGGCGTTGTCCTCGACGGTGTTGTAGAAGTGGGGGGAGAGGCGCACGATCCCGGGCCGGCTGTCGACGACGACCCCCCGGGCGGCCAGGTGCTCGACGGCCCCCTCCGGGTCCGGATGGCGGGCCGACACGATGGCCGAGCGGCGCTCGGCGTCCGGCGCCACCCGCGGCGTGAGGCCGAGGTCGCGGAGCCGCTCGACCAGGTCCTCGGCCAGCATGGCGTTGCGCCGTCGGATCGTCGGGACGCCGATCTCCTCCACCATCTCCAGCCCTCCCGCCGCGGTGAAGGCTGCGCCGACGGCCGGCGTGCCCATCTCGAACCGGCGGGTGTCCTCCCGGGGGATGGCCGCCCGGGGATCGAAGTCGAACTGCCCCTCCACCCCGAACCAGCTCAACCCGACGGGCTCGAGGCGGCGCGCCAGCTCGGGCCGGACGCGGAGGAAGGCCAGTCCCGGGCCGCCCATCAGCCACTTCAGAGCCCCCGAGAGGAGGAAGTCGGCGCCCAGGGCGTCGGCGTCGACGGGGATCTGGCCGTGCGACTGGTAGGCGTCGAGCAGGAAGAGGGCCCCGGCGTCGTGCGCCAGGTCGGCGATCGCCGCGGCGTCCTGGACGGCGCCGGTGGCGAAGAAGACGTGGGAGGTGGCCACCAGGGCCGTGCGCCCGTCCACCGCCTCGGCCCAGGCCTCCAGGGGCACCTGCACCCCGTCGGGGCTCTCGACGATCTCCACCTCCACGCCCCGCCGCCGGCGGGAGAGGAACTGGTAGGTGAGCGTGGGGAAGTCCAGCTCGGAGACGACGACCCGGTCGCGCTCGCCGAATTCCAGCGCGTCGGCCACCGCGGTGAGGCCGGCGGAGATGCTGGGCACGAGGGCCACCGACTCCGGCCGGGCCCCGACGGTGCGGGCGAAGCCGCCCCGGACCTCCTCCAGCTTCGCCAGCCAGCGGTCGTACCAGGCGGCCGCCCCCAGCTCGTTCCAGTCCCGCTCGAAGTCCCTCCGGGACCGCAGGGAGCGCCGGGAGAGGGCGCCCAGCGAGTTGGAGTTGAGGTAGACGGTCTCCTGCAGGATCGGGAACTCGTCGCGGTAGAGCGTCGCCAGCTCGTCCGGCCGGGGGTCGTCCGGCCCGGACGCGGCCGTCCGACCTCCGCTGGCGGTCTCCGCCGCCGGGCTCTTATTCTGCATGAGGGCACCCTTCACCGGACCGCGGGGCCCGGGCCGGGGCCCGGAGCCCGCAACCTCTCCTCCACACCGACGGGCGGTTCCGGAACGTCATGGCGCTGGACGACAATCTCGGCCCGCTGCTCGATCCCGAGCAAGCGGAGGAGCTGGAGGCCGCCGATCGGGACCGACCGATTCCCGGAGGGGAGCCGGCGTGTCCGGCGTGCGGCGAGGAGATGATCCGCTCGGTGGAGGAGCACCCGGCGCCCCGGGCCGGCGGCTCGCCCTTCCGGGTCCGGCTGGTCTGCTCCGCGGAGGAGTGTCGCCGATGGACGGTGTACGACTGGTAGGCGAGACGGCGGGCGGCGACGTCGCCGCGGGCCGGCTCACGGGTCGGCCGGGTCGAACTCCTGGGCCCGGAAACGCTGGCCGGTGACCCCCGCCGAGCGCCCGGACGCCAGGTAGACGAAGACGTCGGTCACCTCGTAGGGGGTGGGGAGGCTGTCCGGGTCCTCGGAGGGGTAGGCCGCCGCCCGCATGTCCGTCCGCATGGCCCCGGGATCCACGGCGTTCACCCGGACGCCGTCCTCCTCGAGCTCGCCGGCCATCATCTCCGACAGCGCCTCGAGGCCGTTCTTGGAGACGCAGTAGGCGCCCCACTCGGGCCGGCCGTGGTCGCCGACCCCCGAGGAGACGTGGATCATGGACCCGCCGGACGCGCGCAGCGCCGGGACCAGCGCCCGGGCGCACAGGAAGGCGCCGGTGAGGTTGACCTCCAGCACCTGGCGCCAGGCGTCCTCGGGGTACTCCTCGACGGGGACCCGGGGACCCAGCAGCGAGGCGTTGTTCACCAGGACGTCCACCCGCCCGAACTCCTCGAGCGTGGCCGCCCGCCATCGCTCCACGTCCGACGCCACCGAGACGTCGGCGGGGACCACGAGGCAGCGCGCCCCCCCCTCGCGGAGCTCGCGGGCCACGGCCCGGAGGTCGTCCTCCCCCCGGGCGCACAGGGAGACGGCGGCGCCCTCCTCGGCGTAGCGGCGCGCCAGGTCGGCGCCGAGGCCCTTGGATCCGCCGCTGATCATCGCGATCGTGTCGTCGAGCTCCATCCGTGCTCCTGCGTGCGGGGTTCGCCTCCGGGACGACGGGACGGTACGGTTTGGAAGAAACAAGATGCGCGCCAGCGCGGCGGCCGTATGGTGGCCACTCCCCGCAGCGAGCACGGAGGCCCGTGACAGAGGACGACGCCGGCAGGGGGGACCTCCCCCCGGAGATGGCGACCGAGCCCCCGGACGCCGCCAGCCGGGCGCTGGCCCGGCGGCTGTCGCGGGTCGAGTCCCGCGACGTGACCCACCTGGCCGACGACTTCCCGGTCTTCTGGTCCCGGGCCCGCGGCTGCAACGTGTGGGACGCCGACGGCAACCGCTACGTCGACCTCACGGCCGGGTTCGCCGTCTCGGCCCTCGGGCACCGCCACCCCCGCGTCCAGGAGGCCATCGACCGGCAGGCCGGCGAGCTGGTCCACGGCATGGGGGACGTCCACCCGCCGGCGGTGAAGGTCGAGCTGCTGGAGCGGCTGGCCCGCCTCTCCCCCCTCGACGACCCGCGGATCGTCCTCGGTGTGACCGGATCCGACGCCGTGGAGGCGGCGCTGAAGACGGCCGTCCTCCACACCGGCAAGCCCGGCGTCCTCGCCTTCACCGGGGCGTACCACGGCCTCGGGTACGGGGCCCTCTCGGTGACTCACCGCGCCCACTTCCGGGCTCCCTTCGAGGCCCAGCTCAACCCCCATGTCGTCCGGGCGGGCTACCCGCACCCCTACCGGCCGCCGCGGCGCCCGGGGTTCCCCGAGCCCCCGGCCCATCCCGACGAGGTGGCCGCGGCGTCGCTGGCGGACGTGAAGCGGGCCCTGGAGGGGGAGACGGGCCGCCGGGTCGGGGCGGTGATCGTGGAGCCGGTCCAGGGCCGCGGCGGCGAGGTCGCGCCCCCGCGGGGCTTCCTGGCCTCCCTGGCCGGCCTGTGCCGCGAGCGGGGTCGCCTCCTGATCCTGGACGAGGTCTACACCGGGTTCGGTCGGACCGGCCGCCGGTTCGCCTGCCTGGAGGACGGCGTCCTGCCGGACCTCCTCTGCGTCGGCAAGGGGTACTCCGGCGGCATGCCGCTCTCGGCCTGCCTCGGCCGCCGGGAGGTCATGGACGCGTGGCCCGCCTCCCGGGGCGAGGCGATCCACACCTCGACGTTCCTGGGCCATCCCCTCGCCTGCGCCGCGGCCCTGGCCACGCTGGAGGTCCTGGAGGAGGAGGGGCTGGCCGACCGGGCCCGGGAGCTGGGACGGTGGTGGCGGGAGGAGCTCCGGGAGATGGCGGATCGCCACGAGCTGGTGGGCGAGGTGCGGGGCCGCGGTCTCATGATCGGGCTCGACCTCGTCCGCGACCCCTCGTCGCGGGAGCCGGCGGGCGAGGCGGCCGAGCGCGCGATGAAGGCCGCGCTCCGGATGGGTTGGATCGTTCTGGCCGGCGGCCCGGAGGGGAACGTCCTCTCCCTCTCCCCCCCGCTCACCGCCTCCCGGGAGCTGCTGGAGGCGGCCACCGGGGCCCTGGACGAGGTGCTGGAAGAGGTGGCGGGGGAGGCCTGACGGGCGCCGTCGGCCGGGACCCGGCGGCAGCCGGAGCCCCCGTCCTACTCCCCCGTCGCGGGGCCGGGGCGGCGCCCACACCGCCGTCGGGTTTCAGCGTCCGGCGGGGCCGGCTAGATTGAGCCGCATGTCCGACGAGCTCGACATTCAGGTGCAGGGAACGCCCAACCCGCACGCGGCGAAGTTCACCCTGAGCCGGACGCTCCCGGTGGAGGGCAGCCGGTCCTACTTCGCCCCTTCGGACGCCGAGGGCGACGACCTGGCCGAGGGGCTCTTCGAGGTGGAGGGCGTGAAGGCGCTCCTGGTCGTCGAGGACTTCATCACCGTCACCAAGTCCGAAGACGCGGAGTGGGAGGACCTGGTGGAGGAGGTGGCGGAGGTGATCCGCAGCCGCTTCCCCGACGGGCCGCCCGGCTGACCGGCTGACGGTCGGGGCCGGGACCGGCGGCCCGGAACGCGCCTGACGGACGGACGGCCGGACGGCCCCGGGGGCGCCCGATCGGACGTCCGGCGCGCCCGGCACGGCCCGGGACGCGGCGGCCGTCAGCCCTCCCCGTCCTCCGCCGCCACGCCCGTCTCGCGCAGGGCCGCGGGCACGCCCTCCCGGTAGCTCGGATACCTCGGCTCGACCCCGAGCTCCTCCCGCAGCCGCCGCCCCCGGACCCGCTTGCTGCCCGCCTTGCGGGCCCAGCGCTTCTCCGAATACCGCTCGCGGGCCTCCTCCCGGGTGAGGGTCGGGAGCTCGAGGCCGGCCAGGTCGGCCACGAGCCGGGCGAAGTCGGAGGAGCGGTGGGGGTGGCCGTCGGCCAGGTCGTAGACGCGGCCGTTCTCGCCCCCCCGCCAGACGGCGGCCAGGCCCCGGGCCAGGTCGTCCACGTGGATGCGGTTGGTCCAGGCGTCGAGCCCCTCGACGACGTGGTAGCGGCCCGACCGGATGGCGTCCAGGAGGACGCGGTCCGGGCCGTAGATGCCGGCGATCCGTCCGATCCGGGGCCGGCAGTCCCACTCCCAGCCGCAGCGCAGGACGGCCCGCTCGGCGGCCAGCCGTCGCCGGCCGGCGGGGGAATCGGGCCGGGGGACGTCGGACTCGTCCACCCAGTCGCCGCCCCGGTCGCCGTACACCCCGGTGCTGCTCCCGTAGACGAAGGCCTCCAGCGGCGCCCGGCGCAGGGCCCGGATCACCCGCTCCACGGCCAGCGGCCCGTCGTCCGGCAGCGACCCGTCGGCCTCACCATCCGAACCGTCGCCGCCCGCCGCGGACCCGGCCGCATCCGCGTCGCCGTCGTCCGTCCGGGCCCGCCCTCCGGCGGGCGCCACCGGCGGCACCAGGTGGAAGCAGACGTCCGGCGACTCTGACGCCAGCGTCCGGACGCCCTCGTCGGTCGCCAGGTCCACCAGCAGCGGGCGGACGCCCACGTCGGCCAGCCGCTCGGCGCGGTCGGGGTCGCGGGTGGTCCCGACGACCTCGTGGCCCTCCTCCAGGAGGAGGCGGGCCAGGCGGAGCCCGGTGTAGCCGCAGCCCACGACGAGCGCCTCGCTCACGACGGCGTGCTCCCGTCGGGCGGTTGCCCGGCCGGCTCGCCCCGCCCGCCGGGACGCTCGAGCTCCTCCTCGGGCAGGAGCCCCAGGAAGCGCCGGAGGATGACGAGGGTGAGGCCCCAGACCGTGAGCCCTCCCACCTCCACGGTGGGGAAGGCGCGGATGGCGTCGTCGCGCCGGAAGGTGAGGACCGAGCTCCGCTCCGGGTCCTGGAGGGTCCGCAGGGGCGTCCACAGGTGGCCGTCCACCTCGGGGCCCGCCTCCACCTGCGCGTCCCCGGCGTGCCAGGCCACCAGGGGCGTGACGGCCACCGACGGCAGGCGCCGGCTGCGGGGATGGATGTCGTCGAGGCGGCCGAGGACCGCCTCCCGGGGGAGGGACAGGCCGGTCTCCTCCCGCAGCTCGCGGAGCCCGGCGGCGACCAGGTCCGGGTCGCCGGGCTCGCGGTGGCCGCCGGGCAGGCTGGCGTGCCCGGACCAGGGATCGGACGCCCGCTCCGCCCGCCGGACGATCAGGGTCTCGAGGGAGCGGAGGTCGCCCGGTCCGGCCGACGGCCGGAGGGTCAGCACCACGGCGGCCCGGCGGTCGGCGTCGCCGTCGGGGAGCTTCCGCGCCGTCCGGGCCTCCAGGAGGCGCCGGATTTGGGCCCGCGGGTCGGCCGGCCCGCTCACCACGGCCGGCTCTGCTCCTCGGCCTCCTCGAGCAGGGCCGCGTAGCTGCGGTAGCGACGCTCCGACACCTCGCCGCGCTCCAGGGCGTCCCGGATGGCGCAGCCCGGCTCCTGTAGGTGGCGGCAGTCGTTGAACCGGCAGGCGCCGAGCATGGGGCGGAACTCGGGGAAGGCCGCCGCCATCTCGTCGGGCGGCATCCGCCAGAGGGTGAGGTACTGCAGGCCCGGCGTGTCGGCCACGTATCCCCCGTCCGGGAGGGGCAGGAGGGTGGCGTTGACCGTGGTGTGACGCCCGCGACCGCCGCCGGCGCCGCTGACCTCCCCCACCCGGCGCTCCAGGCCCGGGAGCACGGCGTTCAGGAGGCTCGACTTGCCCGCCCCCGACGGTCCGGCGAACACCGATACGCGGTCCTCCAGCCGCCGGCGAAGCGCCTCGAGCCCCGTCTCCTCCTCGGCGCTGGTGGGGAGGACGTCGTAGCCGGCGTCGCCGTAGAGGTCGAAGGCGTCCGGCGGGCCGAGATCCGTCTTGTTGGCGACCACGAAGGCCGCCAGCCCGTTCAGCTCGGCCAGCACCAGCATGCGGTCCAGCATGGCCAGGTCGGGCTCGGGCCGGTCGACCGAGAAGACGGCCGCCACCTGGTCCAGGTTGACGGCGATGATCTGCTCGGACTCGGACTCGGCCGCCCGGCGGGCCAGCTTGCTGCGGCGGGGCAGGATCTCGGCGATCCGGTCGGGGCCGTCGTCCAGCCGCTCCACCCGGACCCGGTCGCCGACGGCGACCCGGGCCTCCCCCTCCTGCTTCAGGCGGCCGGCCAGGACGCACGGGACGACGTCGCCACCCGCCTCGCCGTCCACGTCATCGTCCAGCTCCACCTGGTAGCTCCCCCCGGCGATGCGGAGGACGCGCCCCTCGACCGTCGACGCCTCGGAGCTCATCGCCCGGCCCGCCGGTCGAGCATCGCGCCCCGGCCCGGCCGCCCACCCCGCCGCCGGGGGATCACGCCTCGTTCTGCCGGGCGGGGGTCATGTCTCGTGCCGGCCGGGTCACCCTCATTCCTCGCCGACGAGCTCCTCCAGGCAGTTGAAGCCCAGGAGCGCGCACTTGATGCGGACGGGAAACTTCGCCACGCCGGCCAGGGCCCGCAGGTCGCCCAGGTCGTCGTCCCGCTGCAGCTCGTCCTCGCCGTGCATGAGCCGGGTGAACTTCTCCGCCAGGGCCAGGGCCTCCGGGACGGTGCGGCCTTCCAGCTCCCCGGTCATCATGGACGCGGCGGCCTGGCTGATGGAGCAGCCGCGGCCCTCGAAGCGGGCGTCCTCGATGTGGTCCCCGGCCACCTGGAGGTGGAGCTCGATGACGTCGCCGCACAGGGGGTTGTTCATGGTGACGTCGTGGGTGCTCCCCTCCAGCTCCCCCTTGTTCCGCGGGCGCCGGTAGTGGTCCAGGATCACCTCCTGGAACAGGGAGCTCAGCGCGTCCGGGACGGAGCGGTCGACGTCGGGGTCGTGGTCGGGGTCG
>CAZSKS010000003.1:0-103386 GCA_964607465.1 uncultured Gemmatimonadota bacterium
TGATGGCCGAGAACCGGCGCCGGGGCGTCGATCCCGGGCCGCTCGAGCCCGGCGCCCGCTGGAAGCGGGAGCGGGACATCCCCGACCCGGTCCTCTTCGCCGCCCTCGAGGCCAGCCTCGTCGCCACCGAGGAACGCGCGGGGGCAGAGCCGTAGGGGTCGGCCCGCGCCTGGAGGAAGGGACGAAAAAAGAGGCGCCGTCCGGATTCGAACCGGAGTAGGGGGCTTTGCAGGCCCCTGCCTAGCCACTCGGCCACGGCGCCGTGTCGACGGGGGTCCGTCGCGGGTGCTACACCCTATGGGGGCGGGGGCCGACGGGAAAGGGAGCGTCGCCCGGTCGTCCCCGGCGTCCGGGGGTACGCTCACGCCGCCGGCCGGGGACCCCCGAACCGCGGCGGCCGCGCCGCTTGTCGGTCCCCGTCGCCCCGTCTATACTCCCGGGACGACCCAGCGTGCCGCCCCCTGCCGGCCGATCCTCCGGCCCGGCGGCGACGGTGCGGGAGAGACGTCCCCTTGCGGAAGGATGCCACCCTGGAGCCGGCCAGCTCCCGACCCGCGCTCGGCGCCGGGGCGACGTTTCTCCTCCTCCTGCTGCCGCTCGCCGCCCTGCCCCGCCCGGCCGCCGCCCAGGAGCTGGTGCCCCGCATCGAGGACGCGGAGCTGCCCGGTTCCGGCGCGGCCCGCTTCCGGGTGCAACCCCTCTTCCAGGCTTGGCACCAGGAGTTCGGCCCGGGTCCGGACGGCAGCCGGAAGGTCCCGCTCCGGGCCGACTTCGACGGCCCGCTTCTGGACCGCGTCCATCCGGGACGGGACGCCCTGGTGGGCGGGCTGAACGACGACGCTCCGGCCCTCGGGTTCGACCCGCTGGCCGCGGGCGACGCGTCGCTGGGGACGCTGGACGTGGGGGAGCTGGCGGTGAACGCCCGCGGGGTGCTGGCGGAGCTGGAGGTCGGCGTCCTCGACCGGCTGTCGGTGGACGTCGCCGTCCCCCTCCTCCGTACGGAGGCGGAGCCCTTCTCCAGCTTCGATGCCTCGGGTGCCAACCTGGCGCCGGCGACGAGCGCCCTGCAGGGTGCCTTCGCCTTCCTCAACGAGGTCGAGGGCGCCCGGCAGGCCCTCCAGCAGCAGGTGGAGAGCGGCCAGCTCGGCGCGGAGGAGGAGCAGCAGGCCATGGCTCTCCTCCAGGCCTCCGGCGCCTTCGCCGGCGCCCTGGACGACCGGCTCACGGCCAACGACCTGGTCCCGCTGGCCGGCAGCGCGCCGGGCGACCAGATGCTGGCCCACCTGGCCGGCCTGCGGAGCGGCTTCGCCGACTTCGGCCTCTCCATCCCCCAGCTGCAGCTGGGCTCGGAGCTGAGCGCCGGCGGCCTGGCGGGCTTCATCGACTTCCCCCTCGACGAGTCCACGCAGGGATGGCTCGCGGGCGAGACCGAGATCGGGCTCCGCTTCCTGGCTTTGGACGGCTTCGCCCGCGTACCGGAGGAGCGTGGGGGGCTCGAGGCACGGACGGCGGTCGGCGTGCGGCTCCGGCTCCCCTTCCGCGGACCGAACGCGCCCGCCTTCGTCCGGCCCTTCGACGTCCTCGGCGTGCCGCTGGGCGACGGCCAGGGGGACCTTGAGCTCTCCCTCTACCAGGACGTCCGCGTGGCCGGAAGCGTGCTGCTCAACGCCACCCTGCGCTACGGGATCCAGCGCCCCGACCGGCTGCTCAGGCGCGCCGCCTCCCCGGATCGCCCCTTCAGCGCCGCCGTGGCCCGCACGGTGGAGCGCGACCTCGGTGACTACCTTCGGGCCCGGGTGGCGCCCCGCATGGCCCTCAACCCCTTCCTGACGGTGGGCGCCGAGTACCGCTACTGGCACAAGGGGAGCGACAGCTTCCGGATCGTGGACGACGACGGCACCGGGGACGGCACCGGGGGCGGCGCGTCGGCGCTGGAGGCCCAGACGGGGCAGACGCGGCACCGCCTGGGGCTGGGCACCTTCTACCGGCCCGACCCGCCGGAGGAGGGGGAGGCCCGCGGGAGCGTGCCCGAGCTGGGCCTGGTGTGGCAGACGGCGGTGGCGGGATCGGGCGGCGAAACGCCGGCCGCGGGGCTGGCGACGATGTACGTGCGCATCCCCTTCCGGTTGTTCTGAGCCCCGTACAGGCTTCGCCCGGCCTGACCCCGATCCCGGGGCCCGTCCGACGCGTGAGCGTCCCGATCCCGGGGGCCCACCCGCCCCCGACGCCGGTCGCCGGCCGGCCCTAGCCCGCCGGCGCGCCCTCCAGCAGCTCCCGAGCGTGGTCCCGGGAGAGCCCGCTGCCGGGATCGCCGCCCAGCATACGGGCCAGCTCCTCCACCCGGTCCTCGCCGTCCACTCGCCGCACGCGGGTCGCGGCCCGGCCCTCCACCGCCTCCTTCTCCACCCGCCAGTGGGAGGCGGCCCGGGCGGCGATCTGCGGCAGGTGGGTGATGACGAACACCTGGTGCTCGCCGGCCACGGCCGCCAGCTTCTCGGCCACCCGGTGGGCCACCTCGCCGCCCACGCCGGCGTCGATCTCGTCGAACACGAGGCTCGGCACATCGTCCACCCGGACCAGCACGGTCTTAAGCGCCAGCATCACGCGGCTCAGCTCCCCGCCCGAGGCGATCCGCTTCAGCGGCCCCGGCTCGAAGCCCGGGTTGAGCGTCGCCCGGAACTCCACCGACTCGGCGCCGTGCCGCCCCACCTCCTCCCGGGGCTCCAGGGCCACCTCGAAGCGGCCGCCCTCCATGCCGAGCTCCTCCAGCATCGGGGCGATCTCGCCCTCCAGCCGCCCGGCCGCCTCCCGCCGGGCCTCCGTCAGCGCCCCGGCGGCCTCCCGCAGCTCCTCGCGGACCGCCTCGGCCTCGGATTGCAGCTCGTCCTCCCGCAGCTCGAAGCTCTCCAGCGTCTCCAGCTCCGCCCGGGCGGCGCGGCCGGCCTCCAGCACCTCCTCCACCGTCTCACCGTATTTGCGCTCCAGCCGGAAGATCTCGTCCAGCCGTTCCCGGATCTGCTCCAGGCGGCCGGGATCGTGGTCCACGTCGCCGTGGTAGGCGGCCAGCCGCCGACCCAGCTCCTCCAGCTCGGCGCGGGCCGACTCGAACAGGGCGCGGAACTCCTCCGCGTCGGGATCGAGCTCCACCAGCTCCCGCAGGTCCCGGCCCAGCGCGCCCATCCGGTCCACCACCGAGCCCTCGTCGCCGTAGACGCCCTCGTGCAGGCGCCCGGACAGCTCGGTGAGCTCCTCGGAATTCTCCAGCCGGCGGGCCTCCGAGCGCAGATCCTCCTCCTCGCCCGGCAAGAGGTCGGCCTCCTCGATCTCCCGCGCCTTGAAGCGTAGGTAGTCGGCCCGCTCCCGGGCCTCGGACGCGCGCCGGCGCAGCGCCTCCAGCTCCTCCCGGACCTCGGAGAGGCGATCGTGCAGGCGCGCCACCTCCCGCGCCTCCTCGCCCGCCCCGGCGAAGGCGTCCAGGATGGCCCGCTGCTCGGCCGGGCGGAGCAGCACCTGGTGCTCGTGCTGGCCGTGGAGCTCGACCAGCCCCGAGCCCAGCTCCCAGATGAGGCTGGCCGTGGCCGGGGAGCCGTTGATCCAGGCCCGGTTGCGGCCCTCCCGCTGCACTTCGCGCCGCAGGATGAGCCAGCCGTCCTCCACCTCGACGCCCGCCTCCTCGCAGCGCGCGAGCACCTCCTGGCGGCCGGAGACGTCGAAGGCGGCTTCCACCCGGGCCTTCTCCTCCCCCTCCCGCACGTCCTCCGAGGAGGCCCGCTCGCCCAGCAACAGGGACAGGGCGCCGACGATGATGGACTTTCCCGCCCCCGTCTCGCCGGTGAGCACGTTGAGTCCCGGCCCCAGCTCCAGGCCGAGGTCGTCGATGACGGCGTAGTTGCGGATCCGCAGCTCTCTCAGCATCGCCCGCTCACGCTCGGCCGGGTGCGCTCACCGTCGGCACCCCAGTTCGCCCGGAGACGTCGTAGACTCGCCGCTCACGGCACCCTCACCGCTCCCGCGGCCGGACGTCACCCCACCCCAGCTTCCGGCGGAGGATGGAGAAGAAGGTCTGCCCCGGCAGCTGGATCAGCCGCACGGGGTGGGGGGAGCGGCCGATCCGCACGCGGTCGCCCGGCTCCAGGTCCAGGCCGGCCTGGCCGTCCACCGTGACGATGGTCTCCTCCCGGCGCGGACGGACCTCCACCTCGATGAGGGCGTCGGCCGGCACCACCAGCGGGCGGACGGCCAGCGTGTGGGGGCTGATGGGGGTCGCCACCAGGGCGTCCAGGTCCGGCACCAGCACGGGCCCGCCGGCCGAGAGGCTGTAGGCCGTCGAGCCGGTGGCGGTGGCGATGACGATGCCGTCGGCGCTGTACTGGCCCACCTCCTCCCCGTCCACCCACACGCGCAGGGTGATCAGACGGGCGAATCCGCTTTTGTGGACGACGGCGTCGTTGAGGGCGTAGAAGCCGGACGGCCGCTCCTTGCCCTCCACCGAGACGTCCATGGCCAGCCGCTCCTCCACCCGGTAGTCGCCCCCCACCAGGCGGTCCAGCGCCTGCTCCAGCTCCCCCTCGGGAGCGGAGGTCAGGAAGCCCAGGCGTCCCAGGTTGCAGCCCATGACGGGGATCCCCCGGGGGCCGGCCTGCCGGGCGCCCCGCAGCAGCGTTCCGTCGCCACCCAGGGTGAGGAGGCAGTCGACCTCGTCCCACGCCTCCTCCAGGCGGGGCCCACCGCCGTCGGCCAGCGCCGCGATCGCGTCGTCGAAGGCCAGCTCCGCCCCCAGCGTCCGGGTGCGGTCCCGCACCCGCTCCACCACGGCGCCGAGCTCGGCGTATTCGGCGTTCCCCACCACCCCGATGCGCATCCGCTACCTCCGGCGCTCGATCACGTAGGCGACGATGTCGGCCAGCACGTCGGCTCGCTCCAGGCCCTCCAGCTCCTCCAGCGCCCGGTCGGCCAGCTCGCGGCTCACCCGCTCGGCCTCCTCCAGCCCCAGCACGGAGGGGTAGGTGGCCTTGCCCAGAGCCCGGTCCCGGCCGCCGGTCTTGCCCAGCTGGTCGGCGTCGCCGGTGACGTCCAGGATGTCGTCCACCGCCTGGAAGGCGAGGCCCAGGGTCCGGCCGAAACGCTCCAGCCGCTCCTCCAGCTCCCGGTCCGCACCGCCCGCCACGGCTCCCATGCGCACGGCCGCCGCCATCAGGGCCGCCGTCTTCCCCCGGTGGATCTCCTCCAGCTCCTCCCGGCTCACGTCCCGGCCCTCCGCGCGCAGGTCCAGCAGCTGGCCGCCCACCATCCCCTCCCCACCGGCCGCCCGGGCCAACATGGCCAGCAGCCTAAGGCGGTCCTCCTCGTCGAGGCCCAGCCCGGCGCCGGCCCGCCAGACCACCCCGGCGGCCAGCGGCATCAGGGCGGCCCCGGCCAGGGTGGCCACATCGACGCCGAAGCGGACGTGGAGGGTCGGCTCGCCGCGCCGAAGGACGTCGTCGTCCATGCACGGCAGGTCGTCGTGCACCAGGGAGTAGGCGTGCACCAGCTCGACGCTGCAGGCCAGCTCCGCCGCCGCCTGGGACGGCGACCCCCCGGCCGCCCGGTGCGCCCCGAGCAGCAGCAAGGGGCGGACGCGCTTGCCCGGGCCGAGCACCGCGTGGCGCACGGCGGCCAGCGCGCCGTCGTACCCCCTGTCGCCTTCCCGCTCCAGCACCCGGACGAGGGCCTCGTTCACGCGCCGCCTGAGGGTCTCCACCGTCTCGCCCGTGGCCACCCGTCCGCTCCCCGCCGTCCTGCCCGCCGTCCTGCTCGTCACCGGCGCCGGCTCAGTCCCCGGCGTCGTCGTCGGTGGGGAGGTCGAAGTCCACCGTCTCCAGCTCGCCGGCCGCGTCCTCGATCAGCTCCTCCACCTTGCCGCGGGCCTCGTCCAGCTGGCGGGTGGCGGTCCGGAGGTCGGCCACGCCCTTCTCGAACAGGGTCAGGGCCTCGTCCAGCTCCAGCTCCTCCCGGTCCAGCCGGCGGACGATTCCCTCCAGCCGCTCGAGGGCGGCCTCGAAGCCCTCGCCGCCCTGGCCGTGGTCGCCGGCCTCGCCGGCCTCGTCGCTACTCACCCGTCCTCTCCCTCCTCCAGCCGCTCCGTGTCCCGAACCTCGCAGGTCACCCGTCCGTCCACCACCCGCAGGCGGACCTCGTCGCCGGGGGCGAAGTCCCCCACGCCGCGCAGCACGCTCCCGCCGGCGTCCATCGCCACCGCGAAGCCGCGGGCCAGCGTGCCCAGCGGGCTCAGGGCGTCCAGCCGGCCGCCCAGCCGCTCCAGTCGGCCCTCCCAGCGCTCCAGCCGCCGGACCATGCCGCCCACCAGCCGCTCGGCCGCCCGCTCGGCCCGCTCCCGGCCGCGGCGGGTTCGCTCCCGGAGCCCGTGCACCAGCCCCTCGCCCAGCCGGCGGAGCTCGGCCCGCAGCGCCCGGGCCTCGGGGACCACCAGCTCGCCGGCGGCCGACGGGGTGGGCGCCCGCCGGTCGGCCACCAGGTCGGTGATCGTCACGTCCACCTCGTGGCCTACGGCCGACACCACGGGAATCGGACAGCCGGCCACCGCCCGGGCCACCGGCTCCTCGTTGAAGGCCCACAGGTCCTCCACCGAGCCCCCGCCGCGGGTCACGACGATCACCTCGGAGCGGCCGTCCCGCACCAGCCGGTCCAGGGCGGCCACGATCTCATCGGCCGCCCCGTCGCCCTGCACCCGGCAGTGGGAGATCAGCACCCGCGTCCAGGGGGCCCGGCGTCGGATGACGCTCACCACGTCGCGCACGGCGGCGCCGGTGCGGGAGGTCACCACGCCCACCCGGAGCGGCACCCGCGGGAGGGGCCGCTTGCGCTCGTCGTCCAGCAGCCCCTCGGCGGCCAGCTTCCGCTTCAGCTTCTCGAAGGCCAGCCGCCACAGCCCCTCGCCCTTCGCCTGGAGCTCGCGGACCACCAGCTGGTAGGCGCCCCGCGTCTCGTACAGGGACACCTGCCCCCTGGCGCACACCTCCATCCCCTCCTCCGGGTCGGTGGGGAGGCGCCGGGCGTCGCTCCGCCACAGGACGCAGGAGAGCTGGGCCTCCTCGTCCCGCAGCGTGAAGTAGCAGTGGCCCGAGTTCGCGCGGGTCCAGTTGGCCACCTCGCCGGCCACCCAGAGGGTGGGGAAGCTCTCCTCCAGCACCCGCCGGGCGGTGGCGTTGAGCTCGGAGACGGAGACGGCCGTCTCGGGGCTCTCGCCCGGCCCGGCGTCGGGATCGGCGGTCGGGGCGTCGCTCGCCGCCGCCGGGGCGCCGCTTCCCGCAACCGCGGCGTCGCTGGCCGCGGCCCCCGACTCCGGGGCCACCTCCGATCCCGCCCCCGCCTCCGGGGCGACACCCGATCCGGCGTCCGCGTCGCCGTCCGCCTCCTCGGTCGCGCCGAAGAGGGGAATCTGCGAGCCGCTGCCGGACACGGGGCTCAGCCCCCCGCCTGACGCCGGGCCGCCTCCAGCGTGTTCCGGAGGAGCATGGCGATGGTCATGGGCCCCACGCCGCCGGGGACCGGCGTGATCCACGAGGCCTTCTCCCGTGCTCCCTCGAAGTCCACGTCCCCCTCCCAGCGGTAGCCCTTCTCCGCCTCCGGGTCCTCGACGCGGTTCGAGCCCACGTCGATCACCACGGCGTCCTCCCGCACCATGTCGCCGGTCACCGTGCCGGGGCGGCCCACGGCCACCACCAGCAGCTCCCCCAGGCGGGTCACCTCGCCCAGGTCCCGGGTGCGGCTGTGGGCCACCGTGACGGTGGCGTTGGCCCACGGCTCCTTCTGCAGGAGGATCTCGGCCATGGGCCGCCCCACGATGTTCGACCGGCCCACCACCACCGCGTGGCGGCCCTCCGGGTCCCACCCGATGCGCCGGAGCATCTCCTGGATCCCAGACGGCGTGGCCGGCCGGAAGGCCCGCGGATCCCCCGAGGCCATCCTCCCGACGCTCATCGGGTGGAAGCCGTCCACGTCCTTGGCCGGGTCCACCCACTCCATCACCCGCCGTTCGTCCACGTGGTCCGGCAGGGGGAGCTGGACGAGGATCCCGTGGACGGCCGGGTCGTCGTTCAGGTCGTCGACCCGCCCCACCACCTCCTCCTCCGACGCGTCGGCGTCCAGGAAATGGTCGAAGGCCGCGATGCCCGCCTCCTCGCACGCCCGGGTCTTCATGCGGACGTAGGTGCGCGACGCCGGGTCGTCGCCCACCAGCACGACGCCCAGCCCCGGCCGGGTGCCCGCCGCGGCCAGCTCGTCGGCCCCTTCGGCCACCTCGGCCCGCACGTCCTCGGCGATGGCCCGCCCGTCGATGAGCTTCGCGGTCATGGAGTGTCGCCCTTCCCCCTCATCAGCGCCTCACCGCGCGAAGTCCACCGCTCTCGTCTCCCTCACCACCACCACCTTGATCTGCCCCGGGTACTGGAGCTCGTCCTCGATGCGCCGCGCCGTCTCCTCGCTGAGCCGGGTCATCTCCTCGTCGTCCACCTCGTCCGGCATGACCATGACCCGGATCTCGCGGCCCGCCTGGATGGCGTAGACCTTCTCCACGCCCTCGTAGGAGGCCGCCAGGCTCTCCAGCTTTTCCAGCCGCTTGACGTAGTTCTCGAACGACTCCCGGCGGGCGCCGGGCCGGGCGCCGGAGATGGCGTCGGCGGCGGTGACCAGGAAGCTCTCGGGGTAGCGGGCGGGCTCCTCGTCGTGGTGGGCCCGGATGGCGTTCAGCACCTGGTCGGGCTCGCCGTGCTCCTCGGCCACCTGGTGGCCCAGCTCGACGTGGCTGCCCTCGTGCTCGTGGGTCAGCGCCTTGCCGACGTCGTGCAGCAGCCCCATCCGCTTGGCCATCTGGACGTCCAGCCCCAGCTCGGCCGCCATGTTCGCGGCCAGGAGGGCGACCTCACGGGCGTGCTGCAGCTGGTTCTGGCCGTAGCTGGTCCGGTAGCGGAGCCGGCCCAGCAGCTCCTTCAGGTGGGGGTGCAGGTCGTGGACGCCCAGCTCGTAGAGGACCTCCTCGGCCGCCTCGCCGATGGACGACTGGACCTCCTCCCGGGCCTTCTCCACCATCTCCTCGATGCGGCCCGGGTGGATGCGACCGTCGGCCACCAGCCGCTCCATGGACAGGCGGGCCACCTCGCGGCGTATGGGATCGAAGCAGGAGAGGAGGACGGCCTCCGGCGTGTCGTCGACGACGACGTCCACGCCCGTGGCGGCCTCGAAGGAGCGGATGTTCCGTCCCTCGCGGCCGATGATCCGGCCCTTCATGTCGTCGCTGGGGAGCGACACCACCGAGACGGTGGCGTCGGACGCCTGGTCCACGGCCAGCTTCTCGATGGCCATGGAGATGATCTTCCGGGCCTCCTTCTCGGCGTCCCGGCGGGTCCGCTCCCGGAGCTCCCGGACGTGCTGCTCGGCCTCGGCCCGGGCCTCGTCCTCGATCCGGGAGACCAGCCGCTCGCGCGCCTCGTCGGCCGTGAGGCCGGCCAGCGACTCCAGCTGCTCCCGGGCCTCGGCTTCCCGCCGCTCCAGCTCCTCGGCCCGCTCCCGGAGCTCTTCCTCCCGGCCTTCCAGCTTGTCCATCCGCTCTTCCTGGCGGGCCTGGCGCCGGTCCACCTCCGAGAGCTTCTCGTCCAGCATCTCCTCGCGCTCGGCCAGCCGCTTCTCGGTCTCGGCCAGCTCGGCGCGGCGCTTCTGGACCTCCTCCTCCCACTCGACCTTCTGCTGGTAGGCCTTCTCCTTGCCGGCCAGCTCGGCCTCGCGCCGAAGGCTCTCCGCCTCCCGGCGCGCCGACTCCAGCAGCTCCTCGGCCTCCCTCTCGGCACCCTCGCGCCGGCTCCGGGCCCGGCGCTTCTGCCACAGGCGGCCCCCGGCGACCCCGGCCGCCAGGAGGGCCACCGCCCCGGCGACGATGGCGATGGTAGTCATAAGGAGGCTCCGACAATCTATATCGAGGGGCTCGTTCGGGAGCCCTCTTGTCGGCTGGAAGTTGTCGCGCGTCCCCCGGAGGGCGCAACCCGCGCGCACGCCGCGGAACGCGCCGTGAATGGGGCGGCGGGGGATCGACGAGGGCGGCTCTGCAGGGGGATCGGCCGGCCCCGGCCGGCGGCCGGGTCAGGCCGGATCAGCCCTCTAGGGCCTCCTCCACCCGGTCCCGCATCTCCGACGCGCGTCGGGTCGCGGAGCGGAGGATCTCGTCGCGCTCCGACCGGGCGCGGAAGAGCTGGTCGGTGATCTCCAGGGCCGCCAGGATGGCGGCCTTGTGGGGCTCGGAGACGTGCGAGTGGAGGTGGGCCTCCTGGATGGCGTCGTCGACGTGCTCCGCGCAGGCACGGGTGTAGGCCTCGTCCATGTCGGAGCGGATCGTGTATTCCTCGCCGAAGATGGTGACCCGGACGGCCTCGCTGTCGTCGCTCACACCTCGTCCTCCATCATGATGAGTCGGCTGCGGATCCGCCGGGCGCGCTCCCGGCCCTCCTCGACCATCTCGCGCAGGCGCCGGTTCTCCTCGGCCAGCTCCTGGAAGCGCTCGGCGGCCCCCTCGGCGTCCAGCTCCTCCAGGTCGGCGCCCTCCAGCGCGTCGGCCAGCCGGCGCCGGTCGTCCTCGGCCCGCTCCACGCGCCGCCTCAGCTCCCCGTACGCCTCCAGGAGCCGGTCCAGCGCCCCCTCGAGGGAAGAGAGCTCCCCCGCGAGGTCCGGGAGGTCTCCGCTGTCAGTCGCTTCGGACCCGGGCATCGTGGCTCGCCTCCAGGGACTGGACGATGCGCTCCATGACGTCCTCCACCTCGTCGTCCTCCAGGGTACGGTCCGGAGCCCGGAAACGGAAGCGAAAGGCCAGGCTCCGCCGCCCCTCGTCCACCCCCTCGCCCTCGTAGACGTCGAACAGGCTCACGCGCTCCAGCGTCTCCGGAGCCACCTCCCGGATCGTTCCCTCGACGTCCGCGGCCGCCTCCCGGCGGGGCACGGTGACCGCCAGGTCCCGGAGGATCGGCGGATATTCCGACAGCTCCCGGTAGGCGGGGGCCCGGTCCACCTGCACGGCGTCCAGCCGGAACTCCAGGCCCCAGACGTCGTCCGCCCAGGCGGGTGCGTCCAGGGCCTCGGGCCGGACCCGGCCGCCGATCCCCACCGGCACGCCGTCCTTGACCAGCCCGAACGCCTCGACCCCGACCCAGCCCGTGGCGGCGAACCGGGAGGCGAGCTCCCGGGCCTCCTCCCCCCGCACGGGCCGAAGCTCCGCCCCGCAGAGCCCGCCGGCCACCTCCTCGGCCAGCCCCTTCAGGTCCCAGACGTCGTAGGTCGGGACCTGGCCCGACCAGTGCTCCGGCCGTGAGCGGCCGTGGAGGATCAGCCCGGCCCGCCTCTCCTCGCCGAAGTCCACGGCCCGCCGCTCCCCGCCGGTCATCCCCTCCCCCTCGTCCTGCGCACCGGTGCGGCGAAAGGTGGTGCCGATCTCATACAGGCGGACGTCACGCTGGCCCCGGGCCCAGTTGTGCTCCAGGCGCCGCAGGAGCACCCCCACCAGCGTGCCGCGCAGGTAGCTCTCGTCGGCCGACAGGGGATGGAGCAGCTCGACCGGGCCGCGGGGATCGGCCTCCCGCCGACCCACCAGGCTCGAGCTGCGCGCCTCCAGCAGCCCGCGCCCGTGCAGCAGCTCCTGCACCCGCCGGCCCCGTCGCCATTCCAGGTCGTCGGGCACGGTGGAGGGCCGGAACGCCCGGTCCTCCGAAGGGAAGCTCTCGTAGCCATGACGCCGGGCCACCTCCTCCACCAGGTCGATCTCCCGCGTGACGTCGGAGCGCCAGCCGGGCACCTGGCACGCCAGCGCCGCCTCGGCGCCGGTCCCCACCGTCTCCCACGCCTCGAACCCCAGCGGATCCAGCAGCCGGCGCAGCTCCCCCGGCCCGAACGGCCGTCCCAGCACGTGCTCCACCCGCGACGGCCGGAGCTCGACGACCCGGGACTCGGGCGGGGGCTCCCCCACGCGGACGGCGCTTCCGCCCGCCCGCCCTCCCGCCAGCGACAGGGTCAGCTCCACGCACCGGACCAGCGCCCGCTCCAGGCCCTGGCGGTCGATCCCCCGCTCGAACCGGTAGGAGGCGTCGGTGGCCAGCTCCGACTCGGCCGCGGTCCGGCGGGTGGCCGCGGGATCGAAGGAAGCGCACTCCAGGAAAACGTCGGTGGTGGACGGCGTGACCTCGCTCTCCTCGCCCCCCATGACGCCGGCCAGCCCCACCGGCCCCTCTGCGTCGGCGATCACGGTGCTGGCGGGCGACAGCTCGCGCTCGACCCCGTCCAGGGTCCGGAGCTCCTCGCCGGCCGCCGCCGCCCGCACGCGGATCTCGGGCCCGGCGATCTCCGACAGGTCGAAGGCGTGCAGGGGCTGGTTCAGCTCATGGAGGACGAAGTTGGTGGCGTCGACCACGTTGTTCACCGGCCGGACCCCGATGGACCGCAGCCGGCTCGCCAGCCACGTGGGCGACGGCGCCACCTCCACGCCGCGGATCACCGCCCCCAGGTATCGGTCGCAGCGCTCCGGCGCGTCGATGCGGACCTTCACCCCGTCGAGTTCCGCGCCGCTCTCGTGCTCCACCCACTCCGGTTCCCACGCCTCGCCGAAGCGGCTCAGCACCAGCTCCGCCGTGCCGCCGGGCGCCACCTCCCGGGCGACCCCCACGTGGCAGGCCAGGTCCACCCGGTTGGGGGTGAGCTCCAGCACCAGGCGGGCGTCGGGGAGGCCCAGCGCCTCGCCCAGGGGGGCCCCGGGGCGGAGGTCGTCCCCCAGCCGCAGGATGCCGGCGGCGTCCCGGCCCAGCCCAAGCTCCTTCTCCGAGCAGAGCATGCCGTGGCTCGCCTCGCCGCGGATCTCCCGCGACTCGATCTCCATCCCGCCCGGCAGCCGCTCCCCCGGGGGGACGTACGGGTAGAGGGCGTCCTCCACCACCTCGGGCGCCCCGCAGACCACGTCCACCGGGTCCTCGCCCGCGTCCACCCGGCACAGGGTGAGGCGATCAGCGTTCGGGTGGGGCCGGGCCTCCAGGACCCGCGCCACCTTCAGCCCCTCCAGCCCCCGACCCACGGGGACGACCTTCTCGACGGGCACCGCGACGCGGCTCAGACGGTCGGCCAGCTCCTCCGGGTCCCGCTTCAGGCCCGGGACCAGGTCCCGCAGCCAGTTGACCGAGATGTTCACGGGGTCGGCCTCTCCGGCCACCGGGCCCGGCCGTCCAGCGGGAGCGACCTCACGAGACGAACTGCTCCAGGAAGCGCATGTCGCCCTCGTACAGCCGCCGCAGGTCGGGGATGCCGTAGCGGGTCATGGCGATCCGGCCCGGGCCCATGCCGAAGGCGTAGCCCGTGTAGCGCTCGGGATCGTAGCCCACGGCCTCGAACACCGCCGGGTCGACCATCCCCGCGCCCATGATCTCGATCCACCCGGTGCCGCCGCAGGTCGAGCATCCGGAGCCCCGACACACCTGGCAGGTGACGTCCACCTCGGCCGACGGCTCGGTGAAGGGGAAGTAGCCCGGCCGGAAGCGGGTGCGGGTACGTGTGCCGTAGAAGCGGTGGACGAAGTGGTCGATGGCGGAGCGGAACTCCACGAAGTCCACCCCCTCGTCCACGGCCAGCCCCTCGATCTGGTGGAAGGCCGGCGCGTGGGTGGGGTCGAAGGCGTCCCGCCGGTAGCACAGCCCGGGCACGACGATGCGGATCGGCGGCTCGTGCCGCTCCATGACGCGGGCCTGCACGGGGGAGGTGTGGGTCCGCAGCAGGACGCCCTCGTCCAGGTAGAAGGTGTCGTGCTCGTCCGCCGCCGGGTGGTCCAGGGGGATGTTCAGGGCGGTGAAGTTGTACCACTCCGTCTCCACCTCGGGGCCGCCCACACGGGTGAAGCCCAGCTCGCGGAAGATGGCGCAGATGTCGTCGATGACCTGCGTGACGGGATGGGATCCGCCGCGCCAGGAGCGGCGGCCGGGGAGGGTGAGATCGCGCTCCTCGGCGGAGGCCTCCCGGGCCGCGCGCTCCACGGCCTCGGCCCGGCGCTCGTACGCCTCCTCCAGCTTGCGCTTGACCTCGTTGCCCCGGCGGCCGGCCTCGGGACGCTCCTCCTCGGGAATCTGGCCGATGCGGCCCAGGGCCTCCGACACCAGCCCGCTGCGCCCGAGGAACCGGACACGGGCCGCCTCCAGCTCCTCCTCGTCGGACGCGCCCTCGAGGGCGGCGAGCCCGCGCTCCTCGATCTCGTCGAGACGGTCCAGGAGGGGGACCGCTCCCTCGCTCACCCGGCGTGCTCTCCCGCGATGCGGGCCAGCTCGGCGAAGGCGTCCGGCTCGCGGACGGCCAGGTCCGCCAGCACCTTCCGGTCCAGCTCCACGTCGGCCTCCTTCAGGCCGTGGATGAAGCGGGAGTAGGAGAGGCCGTGCTCCCGGGAGGCGGCGTTGATGCGCTGGATCCAGAGCTTGCGGAAGTCGCGCTTGCGCTCCCGCCGGTGCCGGTAGGCGTGCTCCCACCCCTTCTCGACGGCATTCCGCGCCGGCCGATAGAGGTTCTTCCGCCCCCCGAAGTAGCCCTTGGCCTCCTCGAGGATCTTCTTCCTGCGCTTCTTCGTCGCGACGCTCGTTTTGACGCGGGTCATCAGCCCTGCCCCTTCAGGAGATCCATGATGCGCTCGTGCTGCTCGTTGTTCACCGTGGAGGACTGGCTCGGCGGGTCGCCCTGGCGTTCCTTCAGCTTCGTCGCCTTCTTCATCGCCCGCCCGCCCCCGAGCATGCGCCGCACGCGATGGTGATCGGAGCGGGAGACGAGGGTCGGTCGCCGGAGCCGCCGCTTCCTCTTCCG
The DNA here is from genome assembly GCA_964607465.1 of uncultured Gemmatimonadota bacterium. GTDB lineage: Bacteria > Gemmatimonadota > Gemmatimonadetes > Palauibacterales > Palauibacteraceae > CAYVFM01. The sequence goes on from CAZSKS010000003.1 coordinate 14,857, forward strand.
GTCCTTCTTGGTCAGGATGTGGGTCTTCCCCGCCCTGAAGCGTCGATACTTGCCGGTCGCCGTCTCCTTGAAGCGCTTGGCGGCGGAACGGTTGGTCTTCATCTTCGGCATCTTCGGATCCCTGCCTGTCGTAAATGAAAAGCCCGGCTCGGCGGGGCCGACCGGGCACGCAGGCGGGCCGCCCGGGGAGCTCCGTCCCCGCACGCACCCGTCGCTCCGGACCCGGCGGCCGTCCGCGGCCGCCGAGCGGCCGCGCGCCGAAGGGTGGGAGGCCCGTGCCTCCACTTTCCTTCGTTTTTCCCTACCCCGCAAGCTACCCCGAAAGGTCCACCGGGTCAACGTGAACGGCGGTCCGTCCGACGGGCGCGGCGGAGCTCCGCGCTACGGCGCCACCTCGTGGAAGGCCAGCCCCTCCGGCGCGTCCTCCAGCGTGCGGCGCATCGTGAAGTCGTTCTCGAACAGGATGAGCGGACGCTGTTTCGCGTCGTACACCAGCTTCTTGCCGTAGCCCGACGCCACCTCGTCGACGTCGTCCTCGTCGCCGACCACCCAGCGGGCGTGGGAGTGGGGCATCCGCTCCAGCCTCGCCTCCACGTTGTACTCGGTGTCCAGGCGGTGGAGCAGCACGTCGAACTGCAGCACCCCCACCGCCCCGACGATGGGCGAGGGACCGGCCACCGAGGTCTCGTAGAAGACCTGGGCGGCCCCCTCCTCGGAGAGCTGCTTCAGCCCCTTGTCCAGGTGCTTCCGCCGCAGCGGATCGGGGACGCGGATGCGGGCGAAGTGCTCCGGCGAGAAGCGCGGGATGCCGCCGAAGCTGACGTGCCCGTCGTCCGACAGGGTGTCGCCGATGTGGAGGCTGCCCCGGTCCAGGACGCCGACGACGTCGCCCGGCCAGGCGTCCTCCACGTTCTCCCGCTCCCGGGCCATGAACTTCCGGGGCTGGGTCATGCGGACGGTCTCGCCCGAGCGGGTGTTGACCACCTCCATCCCCGGCTCGAAGGAGCCCGAGCAGATCCGGACGAAGGCGATCCGGTCCCGGTGGTTGGGGTCCATGTTCGCCTGGATCTTGAAGACGAAGCCGCTGAAGCCGCCGTCGGTGGGAGCGACGCGGCCGTTCTCCGACGGGCGCGGGCGGGGCGGCGGCGCCATGGAGAGGAAGCGGCGAAGGAAGAGCTCCACGCCGAAGTTGGTCAGCGCGCTCCCGAAGAAGGTGGGCGACAGGATGCCCTCCTCGAAGGCCTCCTCGTCCCACCCCGCCCCGGCCAGCGAGAGCATCTCGTGCTCCTCCCGGAGCTTGTCGGCCACGTCCGGGCCGAGGCGCTCCTCCGCCTCCTCGTCCCCCAGGGGGAAGGCCGTGTCCTCCACCTTCTCCTGGCCGTGGTGCTCCCCCTTCTGGTACAGGTGGACGACCTCCTCCCGGCGGTCCAGCACGCCCAGGAACTTCGGGCCGTCCAGCACCGGCCAGGTGAAGGGATAGCAGGCCATCCCCAGGTCCTTCTCCACGTCGTCCAGCAGCTTCAGCGGATCGGTCCCCACCCGGTCGCACTTGTTGACGAAGGTGAAGATCGGGATGTCCCGACGCTCGCAGACCTTGAACAGCTTCCGGGTCCGCTCCTCCACGCCCTTCCGGTTGTCCAGCAGCATCACCGCGCTGTCGGCGGCGATGAGGGTGCGGTAGGTGTCCTCCGAGAAGTCGGCGTGGCCCGGCGTGTCGAGCAGGTTGACCTTGTAGCCGTCGTAGTCGAACTGGAGCACGCTGGACGTGACGGAGATGCCCCGCTCCTTCTCCATCTCGATCCAGTCGGAGGTGGCGTGGCGGGCGGCCTTGCGCGCCTTCACCGAGCCGGCCAGGTGCAGCGCGCCCCCGTACAGGAGCAGCTTCTCCGTCAGCGTGGTCTTCCCCGCGTCCGGATGGCTGATGATGGCGAAGGTGCGCCTCCGCCGGATCTCGTCCTCGCGCCGGCTCACGGTGTCCCGGGGGTCGAAAGGTGCTCGGATCTCGCTCGGCAGCGGGCCGCGGCGGGCGCCGCCCGCGGAGCCCACGAAAAAGGCCCCGCCCTGGCGGGACGGGACCGCCCTGCTGTACGCCCGGCGCTCGGGGAGGTTCCGAGTCACCACCCCAGGAGGCGGGCGAAGATCAGCGGGGCCACGATGGTGGCGTCCGACTCGATGACGTAGCTGGGGGTGTCCACGTCCAGCTTGCCCCAGGTGATCTTCTCGCTGGGGATGGCGCCGGAGTAGGAGCCGTAGCTCGTCGTGGAGTCGGAGATCTGGCAGAAGTAGCTCCAGTAGGGGCAGGGCCGGCGCAGGTCCTGGTGGATCATGGGCACCACGCAGATGGGGAAGTCGCCGGCGATGCCGCCGCCCACCTGGAAGAAGCCCACCGTCGCCGCGGCCTCCCCCGGCGGCACCGTCCGGGCCTCGACGGCGTCCTCCCCCGACGCCTCCACCGGGTCCAGCTCCTCCAGCGACGCCCCCATCGTCGTGCGGACGTACCAGTCCGCCAGCTCCAGCATGTACTCGATCCCGCCCTTCACCACGCCCGGGCCGGACAGGTCGCCCTCCACCACGTGGGCGGCGAAGACGTTGCCCAGGGTGGAGTCCTCCCAGCCGGGGACGAAGAGGGGGAGGTCCCGCTCGGCGGCGGCCAGAAGCCACGAGTCGTTCGGATCGGCCTGGTAGCGGGACTCGACCCGGCCTTCCCGCAGCAGGTCGTAGAGGAATTCATGGGGGAAGCGGCGTTCGCCGGCCTCGTCGGCCTCCTCCCAGAGCGCCAGCACCTCGTCCTCGATGGCCCGGATCGCCGCCTCCTCGGGGATGCACACGTCGGTGACCCGGTTCATCCCGCGCCTCTCCAGCTCCTTCTCGCGCTCCGGCGTCAGGTTCCGCCAGTCGGGCACGGTCTCGTACTCGTCGTGGGCCACCAGGTTGAAGACGTCTTCCTCCAGGTTGGCGGCCGTACACGTGACGGCGTGCACCATGTCCCGCCGGATCATCTCGGCCAGGGAGCGGCCCAGCTCGGCGGTGCTCATGGCGCCGGCCAGGGTCACCATCATGCGGCCGCCGCCCTCCAGGTGCCGCTCGTAGCCGTCGGCGGCCTTGCGCAGCGTCCCGGCGTTGAAGTGCCGGAAGTGGTCCTCGATGAAGTCGGTCACTCGCATGGTGAACAGCTCCCCTGTCGTCGCGGACGGTGAGGGGTCCCTCGCAGGACCCTCTGAAAATCGATTTCAAGAGGGCCGCTCCAGCCCTCTATGGCGCCAGGCTCCGCTCCTCGACCTCCCGCACAGCCGCCTCGGCGAACGCCTCCACCGGCACCACGTCCTGCTTCTCGTCGGCGCCCCGGCGGCGCACGGCCACGGTGCCGGCCTCCAGCTCCCGATCGCCCACCACCAGGAGGTAGGGGACTTTCTGGAGCTCGCCGTCCCGGATCCGGTAGCTGAGGGTGTCCGATCGGTCGTCCACCTCGACCCGCAGGCCGGCCTCCTCCAGGCGGCCGGCCACCTCCCGGGCGCCTTCCACGTGGTCGTCGGTGATGGGGAGCACCCGGGCCTGCACCGGCGCGAGCCAGGTGGGGAAGGCCCCGGCGAAGTGCTCGATGAGGAAGCCGGTGAACCGCTCCAGGGTGCCGAAGATGGCCCGGTGGATCATCACGGGCCGGTGGGGGGCGTTGTCCGAGCCGATGTACTCCAGGTCGAAGCGCTCGGGCAGGTTGAAGTCGAGCTGGATCGTGGCGCCCTGCCACTCCCGCCCGATGGCGTCCTGGAACTTGACGTCGATCTTGGGCCCGTAGAAGGCGCCGCCGCCCTCGTCCACGCCGTACTCGCGGTCCAGCCGGTCCAGGGCGTCCCGGAGCGAGGCCTCGGCGTCGTCCCACACCTCGTCGGTGCCGATGCGGCGCTCCGGCCGGGTGGAGAGGTCGAGCCGGTAGTCCAGGCCCAGGGTGTCCATGACCTCGTCCACCAGGTCCAGGCAGGTGAAGATCTCGTCCTCCACCTGCTCCGGGGTGCAGAAGATGTGGCCGTCGTCCATGGTCAGCATCCGCACGCGCAGCAGCCCGTGCAGGGTACCCGACCGCTCGTAGCGGTAGACGTTGGCGATCTCCGACAGCCGGATCGGCAGGTCCCGGTAGCTCCGCTGGTCGGAAGCGTAGATCGTCGTGTGGCCCGGGCAGTTCATCGGCTTGACCCGGTAGGCCTCGTCCTCCCCCTCGCCCCGCATACGGGGATACATGTTCTCGGCGTAGTTCTCCAGGTGGCCGGAGCGCTCGAACAGGTCCTCGCTGGTGACGTGGGGCGTGTAGACGAACTCGTAGCCCTCGCCGTCCAGCAGGTCCTCGATCCAGCGGCGTAGCTCCATCTGCACCCGGGCCCCCTTCGGGTGCCAGCACACCAGGCCCGGGCCGATGTCGTCCTGGAAGCTGAAGAGGTCCAGCTCCTGGCCCAGCTTCCGGTGGTCCCGCTTCTTCGCCTCCTCCAGCCGGTGGACGTGCTCCTCCAGGGCCTCCTCGCTGAAGTAGGCCGTGCCGTAGATGCGCTGGAGCATCGGGTTGGTCTCGTCGCCCCGCCAGTAGGCGCCGGAGGTGCTGGTGAGCCGGACGTGCTCCACCTCGCCGGTGTCCGGCACGTGGGGCCCGCGGCACAGGTCCACGAAGGGGCCGTCGCGGTAGACAGAGATCGTCTCGTCCGCGGGGATCTCCTCCAGCCGCTCCAGCTTGTAGGGATCGTCGGCGAACAGCTCCCGGGCCTCCTCCCGGGAGACCTCCTGCCGCTCGAAGGGCAGCGCCTCGGAGGCCACCTCCGCCATGCGCTCCTCCAGCTCCTCCAGGTCCTCGGGCGTGAAGGGCTCGGGGACGTCGAAGTCGTAGTAGAAGCCCTCGTCGATGGGCGGCCCGAATCCTATGCCGGCGTCCGGGTACATCTGCCGCACGGCGGTGGCCAGCACGTGGGCCGAGGAGTGGCGGAGCAGGTAGAGGGCGTCCTCGTCCTCGTCGCTGCGGGTGACGATCTCGACCGCCGCCCCGTCGGGGAGCTCGCGGTCCAGGTCCCACAGCTCGCCGTCCACCTTCGCCCCCACGGCGTCCCGGGCCAGGCCCGGGCCGATGGACTCGGCCAGGTCCCGGGCCGTGGAGCCGGTCGGGAGGTCGGAGCTGGAACTGTCGGGGAGGGTGACCGTGATGGTGTCGTCACTCATCGCATACCCGTCGATGAAGGAGTCCTGTGGCACGTCGTGGGCCGGCAGTGGGAGCCGCCGGCAGGCGCCGGCGTCGTCAGAGACGTCCCGACGCCGACCGCCGGGCCCGGCAAGGTAGGCGGGCGCCCGAGAGGACGCTAGCCTCCGGCGTCCTCCGAGTCGCGGAGGATCCCGTAGCGCTGCACGGCGCCCCCGTCGCCGAGGACGATCCAGACCTTCGCGCCCACCCGGGCCCCGAGCCCGTTCGGCACGCCGCGGAGCGGCAGCGCCTCTCCGCTCTCGGTGAGCAGCCGGTAGCCCTCGCCCGGCTCGTGGTCCAGGGTCCCGACCCGGGGCGTCGCGCCGTCCACCGAGAGGATCTCGTAGCCGGCGGCCTGGAGGGCCGGCTCGGGCCCCTCGTCCTCGACACGGGAGCCGACCACCAGCACACGCGCACCGACCAGGCGGCCGACTTCCTCTTCCAGCTCGCCGGTGATGCGCAGCGACGCCTCGTCCCCCTCCACGATGATGCGGGTGAAGGGCGTGTTGCCCACCTGCCGGACGGTACCGGTCACCGAGTCGGAGGCGGCCGTGGGCTCCCCGTTCATCTGGTTCTTCTGGCTGCAGGCGGCCGTCAGGGCCAGCCCGGCCAGGACGGCGGCGACGACGGGAGCGGAGCGGACATCGACGGGGCGTATCGAGCGGCAGGGACCTGTCATGGCGTCACCGGGTGCGGACGATGAGGAGGCGCGCGCCGGACGTGGCGCCCAGGGCGCTGCCCGCCTGGTTCGAGAGCCGGATCACGATCGACCCCGAGGCCCCGCTCCCGTCGAAGCGCACGTACTTCTGGGTGCCCCCCTGGACCTCGAAGTCCAGCGTGTCCGCCGCGAACGCATTCACCGTGACGTCCAGCGGGTACTCCTCGGGGAAGGACTCGTCCGTGCCGGGGTTCTCGTGCAGTCCAAGATAGACGTTGCGGAGGTCCCAGGTGGGGAGCGTCGCCCGAGGGTCCACGCCGGCCACGGTGTCGTCGACCGCCGGCATCAGGCCGAAGTCCTCCAGGAGCACCGACCAGGTGCGGCCGGTGGTCGTCTCCACGTTCTGCACGCCCGTCTCCAGCCCGCCGTCGGCCCTGGCCAGCTGCCGGATCAGCGTCTCCTCCCCGCTCCCCGGCACCGGGCCGGCCCCCGCCGTCGCCTCCTGGTCGGCCAGCCAGCGGACGAAGGCCCAGCCGAAGCCCCGCATCCGGAGCGACTCCAGTCCCTGGGGGTCGTCGGTGGCCAGCACCCGGGTCGTGTCGGGACCGCGCATGTACTCGGCCAGGCGCGCGAAGTTGGGGAGATGGAAGGTGTTGAAGGCGTCGACCTCAGCCGAATCCTCGGTCACGTCAGCGATCGTCAGGTTCGAGCGGATCGGGTCGCCCGTCAGGCCCAGCCCCACCACCTCCTCGGCCACGTGGGAGAGCCCCTCGTCCAGCCAGGTGTCCTCCAGGTCCCCGAAATCCCCCGACCCCTTGATCATCCGGTTGCCGGCGTTGAGCAGGTGCTGGAACTCGTGGGCGCTGGTCCCACCGGCGCTCCGCTTCGCCCGCGACACCTCCACCTGCGGGCCATGATCGCCATTCGGGTCGGGGGCCAGCAGGTAGAGGACCTCCGCCTCGTTGCTGGCCTCGCAGAACTCGTCGGTCGTCCCGTCCTTGGCCGCGTCGCCGCTGTTGGCCAGGTCCGAGGCGAGGAAGAAGCCGGTGACGATCCCCTCGTCCTCGTCCTCGGTGAGCCCGTTCACCTTCGTCGTGAACAGCACGTAGGTCCGGCCGTTGCCGTCGATGTCCGTGGTCTCCCCGAAGTAGGCCACGTCCGTGCCGAAGATCTCCTCGTCGAACGCCTGGGCCAGCGAGTCGTAGTTCATCGGGTTCTGGAGGAGGCCATCGTCCACGGTCGTGTCCTGCATCATCACCGCCCGATCCCCGACCGCCATCACGTCCGCGGTGATCACCTCGGCACTGTCGGTTTCGCACTCAATGGTGAAGTCGTCCTGCACGGGGTACCAGAACTCGTAGCGATCGCCCTCCTGCGGCACGGAATCGCTGGGCAGCATGGAGGCGAACCGCGGCCCGGGAGCGTCCCCGTCGTCCCCCGCCGTCCGGGACCCCGGCCGCGCCGGGCGGACGTTCCGCTCCCGAAGGAGCCGCTTCGCGTTCTCCTGGATCTCCATGCGGACGGCGAGGTCGCGGGCCTGGGTCCATCGCTCGAGGGACCGGGGAGGCTGGAGCGCCGGGGACCGGCCGGCCGAGGGGACCACCGATCCGCTGGCACCGGAGCCCGGGTCCACCCTCAGCCGCATCGAGGTGACGCCGGTGGTTCGGCTCTCGACCTGGGCGGCCACGTCGTAGACCCGACCCTCGGAGCCGGCCGGCAGCTCCAGCGCCAGGACCTCGTCGCCGGCCTCCCGGACGGCGATCTCCCCCACCTCCAGGTCGAGGCTCTCGACGGTGCCGTTGCCCCCGTTCGTCGGCCCGTCCCCCCCGCAGCCGGCCAGCAGCGCCAGCCCGGCGAGAACGGAGGCCGCCGCCAGGGACCGGCCGGCGGCCGGGCCACGGTCGGCCCGCTCCCCGGCCTTGGCACGCTCCCCGGCCTCGGCACGCTCCCCGGTTTCGGCCGGCAGCCCCCCGGCCGGACACGCGCCGGCATCCTTCGACCGCGCTGCGTCCCGTCGTCGGGTTCCGCGGGTCCCGTCCATGTCGCGTCGTATGGTGACGTCCACCTTCGCCTCTCCTCTCTGGCGTCGCTGCGGCTCCGACCGGCACGGCCGCCTTCTCCACGGCCTCCCGTCGTTCCACAGACGCTACGGCCCGGGCGCGCGTCACGACAGGCCGTCGGCCCCGCCGGACCCACCCTCGTCCTTGCAATCCCTCTGCTGGCGCCAGGTTCCCGTTCCACCGGGTTCATCCCGCCGTGAAACGCTTGCCGGATCCCCGCCGCGGCCCGGCCCATCTCCCTCCACGACAAAGAAAAAGGGCCCGGCGCCAGGCCGGACCCTCTTTCCTTCGGCACGGACCCGCGGCAGAACCGTGGGCCGGCGGTCGGCCCGCTCCCGGGACCGCGAGGCCCCGGACACGGGCGGGCGGTGGGACTAGAAGTCCATCCCGCCCATGCCGCCACCCATGCCGCCCATGCCGCCGCCACCGCCGCCGCCGTTCTCGTCCTCGTCCTTGTGCGTCACCACCACGCACTCGGTGGTGAGCAGCAGTCCGGCGATGGACGCGGCGTTCTGCAGCGCGGAGCGCGTCACCTTCGTGGGGTCGATCACGCCGGCCTTCACGAGGTCCTCGTACTCCTCGGTGGCCGCGTTGTAGCCCCAGTTGGGCTTGTCCTTCTCGCGCACCCGCTCGACGACGATGGAGCCCTCGGCGCCCGCGTTCTGGGCGATCTGCCGCAGCGGCTCCTCCAGGGCGCGGTAGACGATCTTGACCCCGATGGTCTCGTCGTCGGTGTCGCCCTCGAAGTCCACCAGCGCCTTCTGGCTGCGCAGCAGCGCGACGCCGCCGCCCGGCACGATGCCCTCCTCGACGGCCGCGCGGGTGGCGTGCAGGGCGTCCTCGACCCGAGCCTTCTTCTCCTTCATCTCGGTCTCGGTGGCCGCGCCGACGTTGACCACCGCGACGCCGCCGGAGAGCTTCGCCAGCCGCTCCTGCAGCTTCTCGGTGTCGTAGTCGGAGGTCGACTTCTCGATCTGGGCCCGGATCTCCTTGATGCGGCCCTTGATGTCGTCCTCGTCGCCCTTGCCGTCCACGACGGTGGTCGTGTCCTTGTCGATCACGACGCGGGCGGCCTCGCCCAGGTCGCTCAGGACGGCGTTCTCCAGCTTGAAGCCGAGCTCCTCGCTGATGACCTGGCCGCCGGTGAGCGTGGCGATGTCACGCAGCATCTGCTTGCGCCGGTCGCCGAAGCCGGGGGCCTTCACCGCGCAGACCTTCAGCGTGCCGCGCAGCTTGTTGACCACCAGCGTGGCCAGCGCCTCGCCCTCGACGTCCTCCGCGATGATCAGGAGGGGGCGACCCTGCTGGGCCACCTTCTCCAGCACCGGCAGGAGGTCGTTCATCGAGGAGATCTTCTTGTCGTGGATCAGGATGAGGGGCTCCTCGAGCTCCGCCTCCATCTTCTCGGACTCGGTGGCGAAGTAGGGGGAGAGGTAGCCGCGGTCGAACTGCATGCCCTCGACCGTCTCGAGGGTGGTCTCGAGGCCCTTGGCCTCCTCGACGGTGATGACGCCGTCCTTGCCGACCTTCTCCATGGCGTCGGCGATGAGCTCGCCGATCTCGGGGTCGTTGTTGGCCGAGATCGTGGCCACCTGGGCGATCTCCTTCTTGCCCGTGGTCTCCACGGAGAGCTCGCGCAGGTTCTCCACCACCTTCGCGGTGGCCTTGTCGATGCCCCGCTTCAGGCCCATCGGGTTGACGCCGGCGGTGACGCTCTTCAGGCCCTCGGCGTAGATGGACTGGGCCAGGACCGTGGCGGTCGTGGTGCCGTCACCGGCCTCGTCGGAGGTCTTGGTGGCGACCTCCTTCACCATCTTGGCGCCCAGGTCCTCGATGGGGTTCTCCAGCTCGATCTCCTTGGCGACGGTCACGCCGTCCTTGGTGATCGTGGGGCTTCCGAAGCTCTTCTCCAGGACCACGTTCCGGCCCCTGGGGCCGAGCGTGACCTTCACCGCCCGGGCCAGCTTGTCGACGCCCGCCTTCAGGCGCTGACGAGCGGCCGTGTCGAATTCCAGATCCTTAGCCATGGTGATACGCTCCTGTCCAGTGGTGTGTCAGGTTGGTTCTCGTGGGTCGTGTCTATCGTCGTCCGTCGTCCGCCCGGACCGTCGTTCGCCCGCTTCGGGGCGGTCGTCCGCCCGGACCGTCGGCGCTCAGCCCTGGATGACGGCCAGGACGTCGCTCTCCTTCAGGATGAGGAGGTCGCGCCCGTCCACCGTCACCTCGGTGGGGGAGTACTTGCCGTACAGCACCCGGTCGCCCTCCTCCAGCTCGACGGGCACCCGCTCGCCGTCGTCGGTGACCCGGCCGGGACCGATGGCCACCACGGTTCCCTGCTGCGGCTTCTCCTTGGCCGTGTCGGGAATGTAGAGGCCGCCCCGCATCTCCTCGGTCTCCTCCAGGGGCTCGACGACGACCCTGTCGGCCAGCGGCTTCACCTTCACCTTGCTCTTCGTGGCGGTAGCCATCTCCTCGTCCTCCTTGTGGATCGATCTGTGATCTTGACGTCTGCCGGCACCCCGGACGGGATGCCCGGAACTCCTCCGTCATTCGGTGTGGCCGCAGCTCGGGGAGAGCCCCGGCCCGCGCCCTCAATCTAGTGCAGGAGGCGTGCCAGTCCCCACGGGCCTCCCGGCCCCTCGGACCCCGCTCGCGCATGCCGATCTGACAAGCCCCCGCCGGCACGGCTGTCACTTTGACCGCGCCGGCGGGTGAAACCGACCCCGGGGTCCGGCCGTAGGGATGAACGAGGCCCGCCGGCCGGCGAGGGCACGGTCCCTGCGCCGGATCCGGCGGTGACGACGAACGACGACAGACGGGTGGCGCCGACGACGCCCCCGACGACACCCCGGAGGCAACCCATGATCCGCTCGCTCCTGATCCTGCTGGCCGTCGGCCTGGTCGGCCTTGCCGTGGTCGGCGTGGTCTTCTCGATGCTGGTGCCGCTGCTGACCCTGGCCCTGAAGGTGGGCCTGGTGCTGGTGGTCGGCTACCTGGTGCTGCGCCTGATCCGGCCGGACCTGGCCGAGGAGTGCAAGCGAAAGCTGGAGGGCCGCGGCTGACCGGCCGGGTGTCCCGCCCCGACGGGCCGGGAGCTCACCCGCCCCGCTCCGGTCGTTCCCCGGGCCTCCGCCGCCCCCGCTCCGGTCGTTCCCCGCGCCTCAGCCGCCCCCGCCATCCGCGGCCGCCGCCGACGCCCGGTCGGCCGCCCCGGCCTCCCTCAGGTGCCGGTCCGCCAGGGCCAGCCCCAGCAGGGTGAGGTTGGGCTCCACCTCCTCCACCGTACGGCAGTGGGGGGCGATCACGTCCACCAGCCCCCCCGTCGCCACCACCACCGGGTCCTCGGGCCCCCACTCCCCCAGGATCCGGCCGACGATCCCGTCGATGGAATCCACGATCGAGTAGAAGACGCCGGAGTCCAGGCACTCCTCGGTCCGGCGCCCGATCACGCGGCCCGGGGGCCCGATCTCCACCTGTGGCAGCCGGGAGGTGGCGGCGATGAGCCGCTCCATGCCGGAGCGGGGTCCCGGGGCGATGACCCCTCCCAGGAACACCCCGTCGGCCGTGATGCAGTCGAACGTGGTCGCCGTGCCCAGGTCCACGACGACGGTGTCCCGGCCGTACAGGTGGGCCGCCGCCAGGGTGTTCACGATGCGGTCGGCCCCCACCCCCGCGGGATCGTCCACGTCCAGCCGGATGGGGAGCGGCGAGCCGGGCCCCACCGGCAGGTACTCCAGGTTCAGCGCCTCGCACGCCCGGGCCCAGGTCCGGTCCATCACCGGCACCACCGACGCCACCACGGCACGGCCGAGCGGGCCGTCCGACGGCGACAGGGAGCGGTCCAGGAAGCCCTGCAGCAGGAAGGCGTGCTCGTCGGCGGTCCGCCGGGTGTCGGTGGCGATCCTCCAGGTGTGCAGGGGCTCCAGGTCCCGGTAGAGCCCCAGCACGGTCTCGGTGTTGCCGACGTCCAGGGTCAGGATCACGGCTCGGCCTCCACGGAGCCACGGTCCAGGCGCCGGAGCGCCCCCCGGTCGGGCCGGAAGAGGAGCCGGCCGTCGGGAGCGATCCCGACGCACACGCCGGGCAGGGGCTCCTCCTCCCCCGGCAGGGTCACCACGACCCGCCGGTCCTGCAGCCAGTCGAACCGGTCGACCAGGTCCAGGGTCGGCGGGTCCAGCCGCTCGGGCGGATCCGGCACGAAGGCTTCCAGGCCGTCCACCACGGCGTCGGCCACCTCCGCCAGGGCCACCTCCCGGCCCACCTCGGCGTCCACGGAGGTGGCGCCCCGGCGGATCTCCTCGTCGACGTCGTCGCCCAGGGGGCGGACGTTGACGCCCGTCCCGATCACGAGGAACCGGATGCCCCGGTCCCCCCACACGGCCTCGCTCAGCACCCCGCCGAGCTTCCGGTCCCCCGCCATCACGTCGTTGGGCCACTTGAGGGCCGGCGCCAGCTCCTCGAAGGCGCGGTCCAGCTCCCGCACGATCCCCACCCCCGCCAGGAGCGGCAGGAGCTCGGGGTTCCGGACGGCGGTCGGGCGGAAGACCATGCTGAGGTAGACGCCGGCGTCCTTCGGCGAGTGCCACGACCTCCCCTCCCGGCCGCGGCCCTCCACCTGCCCCCGGGCCAGGACGATCGTGCCGGCGGGGGCGTCCTCCTCCTCGGCCAGGCGGCGGGCCACGTCGTTGGTGGAGCCCACGCTCCCGTACAGGTGCACCTCGTCCCGACCCCAGCGCTTCCGGAGGTCGTCGCGGGACTGGCCGCCCCACGTCCTCGCCTTCGTCTCCGTCATGCCTCCTCCACCAGGTCCACCAGCAGGGACAGGTCCAGGGCCGGGGCCGAGTGCGTCAGCGCCCCGACCGAGACCAGGTCGACGCCGGTCTCCGCCACGCGCCGCACGCTCTCCAGGGTGATCCCGCCCGAGGCCTCGAGGGTCGGGCGCTCCTCCCCGCGGGATTCCTCCGCCCGCCGGACCGCCCGGGACAGGGTCGCCGGATCCATGTTGTCCAGCAGGATTCGATCCGGAGCGGCCCCCAGCGCCTCCTCCAGCTCCTCCAGGCTCGCCACCTCCACCTCCACCGGGATCCCGGCTTCCCGGGCCCGCGGCAGCACCGCCGACAGGGCCGCGGCCACGCCGCCGGCGGCCCGGACGTGGTTCTCCTTGATCAGCACCATGTCGTCCAGCCCCATCCGGTGGTTCACCGCCCCGCCGGCGGCCGTCGCCGCCTTCTCCAGCCGACGCCAGCCGGGGGTGGTCTTCCGGGTGTCGGTGATCCGGCAGCCGGTTCCCTCCACGGCCTCGACGAAGCGGGCCGTGAGGGTGGCGATCCCCGACAGCCGGCCCAGGAAGTTGAGGGCGGTCCGCTCGGCCGACAGCAACGGCCCCAGCCGGGCCTCCACCACCGCCACCTCGCCCCCGGCCTCCACCCGGTCGCCGTCCCGGCCCCGCCACGTCAGCCCGGCGCCGGGGTCCAGTCGGAGGAGGACCGCGTCGGCCGCCGCGGTGCCGGCCAGCACGCCCGCCTCCCGGGCCACGATCGTCGCCCGAGCACGCGCCCCCGGGGGCACGGTCCAGGCCGTCGTGACGTCCCCCTCCCCCAGGTCCTCGGCCAGGGCGGCCTCCACCAGCTCCTCCAGGCCGAGGGGCCGACCCGCGGCGCGCGGGCTGCCGTCGCCGTCCGGGCTCTCGCCCGACCCGCCGTCGCCGCCGAGGGCGCCCCCCTCGCCGCCGAGGCCGCCCCCGGCACCGCGCGCCCCGCCGCCCGTCACCGAAGCCCCGGGACCAGCCAGGCGGCCAGCAGGTACGCCCCGCCCGCCGCCCAGCAGTACCAGGCGAAGTGGTGGAAGGCGCGGGCCTCCAGCGTCCGCACGAAGAGGCGGATGGCGATCACGCCGGCCACCAGCGCGGCCAGGAACCCGACGATCAGGGCCGGGGCCCCGCCCCCCGCGGCCGCCGCGCCGAGGCCGTCCAGCTCCAGGAGGGCGGCCCCTCCGATGGCTGGAACCGAGAGGAGGAAGGAGAACTCGGCCATGCGGACCGGCTCCACCCCGCGCCACACGCCCGCGGCCACCGTGCTCCCCGAGCGGGAGATGCCCGGGAAGATGGCCAGCGCCTGGGCGAGCCCGACCAGGAGGGCCTGCCACGGGCCCGGGCGGCGGTCGCGGGCGGCCTCGGCCGTCCACTTCAGCGTCCACACGATGGCGCCGGTCACCAGGAGCAGGCCGGCGGCGGCCGCCGGACGGTCGAAGGCCGAGACGAACATGTCCCGACCCAGCACCCCCGCCAGCCCGGCGGGCACCGAGGCCAGGGCCAGGAGGCCCAGGTAGCGCAGGCTGTCGGCCTCCAGGGCGAGCACGCCGCGGGTCAGCTTCGCCACCCGGCCGCGATAGACCCAGAGGACGGCGCCCAGGGTGGCCACGTGGACCAGCGTCTCGAACAGCACGCCGGGCTGGCGGACCCCCAGCAGGGCATCGGCCATGACCAGGTGGGCGCTGCTGGAGACCGGGAGGAACTCGGTGAGGCCCTGCACGACCCCCAGCACGGCGGCCTGGAGAGGCGTCACGCTCCGTCACCCGCCATGCCGACCCCGTCCCCTCCCTCGAGGACCTCCCGGTAGTACGACTCGTAGCGGGGCACCACCTCGTCGGCCGAGAAGCGCTCCACCGCCCGCCGCCGCCCCGCCTCCGAGCCGGCCCGCCACAGCTCCTCGTCCCGGAGGAGATCCAGGGCGCTGGCGGCCATGGCCTCCACGTCCCCCACCGGATGCAGGCGCCCGGAGACGCCGTCCTCCACCACCTCCGCCAGACCGCTCCCCGTCGTCCCCACCACCGGCACGCCGCTGGAGAGGGCCTCCAGCGCCACCAGGCCGAAGGACTCCTCCTCGCTGGGGAGCAGGAAGAGATCGGCGCAGGCCAGCAGCTCGGCCACCGAGTCCAGCTTGCCCAGGAAGAGGACGTCGTCGGCCACCGCCAGCTCCTCGGCCGCGTCCTCGGCGGCCTGCCGATCCGGACCGTCGCCCACCATGACCAGCCGCGCCGGGACCTCCCCCCGGACCCGGGCGAAGGTGCGGACCACGTCCGCCACCCGCTTCACCGGGCGGAAGTTGGAGATGTGGATCAGGATCTTCTGGCCCTCCGGCGCCAGGGACGACCGGTGGCACGGGTAGGCGTCCCGGCGGAAGCGGTCGGTGTCCACGAAGTTCGGGATCACCCGGATCCGCTCCTCGTCCACCCCGAAGGCCTCCCGGGTCTCGGTGCGCAGCCACTCGGAGACCGCGGTCAGGCCGTCGGACTTCTCGATGGAGAAGCGGGTGATCGACCGGAAGGACGCGTCCTGGCCCACCAGGGTGATGTCCGTCCCGTGGAGGGTGGTCACCACCTTCACGTCCTCGCCCTCGCTCTGCAGCATCTCCCGGGTGATCCAGCCGCTGGTGGCGTGCGGGAGGGCGTAGTGGACGTGGAGGAGGTCCAGGTCGTGGTCGCGGACCACCTCGTGGAGGGAGACGGCGAGGGCCAGGGAGTACGGGGGATACTCGAAGAGCGGATAGGGCATCATCTCCACCTCGTGGAAATAGATCCCCTCCCGGAACCGGTTGAGGCGGAACGGCTGGGCGTAGGAGACCACGTGGATCTCGTGGCCCCGGCGCGCCAGCTCCAGCCCGAGCTCCGTGGCCACCGCCCCGGACCCCCCGTAGGTGGGGTAGCAGGTGATGCCGATCCTCACGCCTCGCCTCCCTCCCCTTCCGGGCACCGGGATTCCTGCACGGCCCCCGGCGTCTCCGTCGCGGGCCGTCCCGTCGTCGCCGCCGCTCTCCAGGCCTCCGTCACGTCCCGCACAAGCTCGTCCGTGGGACGGCCGGCGTCCAGCCGGAGGGCGTCCTCCGGAACCTGGTGGCGAAACCAGGTCCGCTGGCGCCGGGCGTAGCTCCAGCTGTCGCCCACGACGCGGTCCACCACCTCCTCCCGCTCCATCTCCCCCCGCAGCAGGGCCGCCACCTCGGCGTAGCCCAGCGCCGTGAACGGAGGGTCGCCCTCCCCGTGGCCGGCCTCCCGGAGGCGGCGGACCTCCTCCTTCCATCCCTCCTCCAGCTGCCGCTCCACCCGGGCCCGGATCCGCCGGCGGTGCGCCGCCCGGTCCAGCTCCAGCACGGCCACCAGGGCGTCCACCGGCTGCGCTACCGGCGGGCCGTGCTCGTGCCACCAGGAGAGGGGACGTCCGGCCAGCAGCGCCAGCTCCAGGGTCCGCTTGGCCCGCTGCGGGTCCAGGGCGTCCAGCTCTCCGGCCAGCTCTGGGTCCAGGCGCCGGGCCCACCGGCGGAGCTCGTCCCCGGGCAGCCCGTCCAGCCACCCCTCCAGCGCCTCGCGCCGGTCGTCCGCCATCTCCGGCTCCCGGAAGACCGGGTCCGTCAGGGCCCGGAGGAAGAGGCCCGTGCCGCCGCAGAGGATCGGCACCCGGCCCCGCGCCCGGATCTCCCGGATCCACCCCCGGGCCCGCCCGGAGAAGCGACCCGCGCCGTAGCGCTCGGACGGGTCCAGGAAGCCCACCCCGTGGTGGGGCACCCGGCGGCGCTGCTCCGGGGTGGGCGCCGCCGTGCCCACCTCCATGCCCCGGTAGGCCTGCCGGCTGTCCATGGAAACGATCTCGCCGTCCAGCGCCTCGGCGACCCGCACCGCCAGCTCGCTCTTCCCCGTGGCCGTGGGGCCGACCACCGCCAGGACGTCCGGCCCCGTCGACCCGACGCCGCCCGTCGGCTCCCGGGAAGAGGACCCGTCCCGTTCCGGGGTCATGTGCGCCCGCGGGTCACGTCCGCCCGAAGCGGCGCTCGAGCTCGTCCAGGCCCAGCCGGATCACCGTCGGGCGGCCGTGGACGTCGTGTCCGGGCAGCTCGGTGGCGAAGAGGCGGTCGAAGAGCTCCGACATCTCCTCCTGGTCCAGGGCCTGGCCCGCCTTGATGGCCCCCTTGCAGGCCAGGCTCTTGGCGATCTTCTCGTGCTGGTTCCGGGCCGAGTCCACCAGGGGCGAGCCGTGGGTCAGCTCCTCGATCATCTCCCGGAAGCAGCGCTCGGCGTCGAAGTAGGGATGGGGGTTGGGGCTGGCGTGGATGATGGCGGTGCGGTCGCCGAAGGGGCTCACCTCGAACCCCGTGCGCCGCAAGAGCCCCTCCAGCTCCTGCACGGCCGAGTACTCCGCCGGGTCTAGCCGTACGGTCACCGGGAAGAGGAGCCGCTGGGAGGTGCCCTCCTGCTCGCCGGAGAAGCGCTCCATGACCTCCTCGAAGAGCACCCGCTCGTGGGCGGCGTGCTGGTCGATGATCAGCAGGCCCTCCCGGGTGGCCGCCAGGATGTAGCTGTCGTGGAGCTGCCAGAGCTCCGGGCGCCGGACGCCGGCGGCGAGCCCGGTCCCGCCCTCTTCCCCCGGCGCATCGCCGGCCTCTCTCTCGCCGGAGACGAAGAAGGCGAGCTGCGTCTCGTCCTCCTCCCCGCCCTCCCCGGCGGCCGGGGCCGTCCGGGCGTCGCCGGGGACCCCGAGCACGTCGCCCCTGTCCGACCGGACCGGATCCTCCCGCCGGCCGTCCCCGCCATCGGGCGCGCGCTCCCCCGGCGTCGGAGCCTGCCCGGCCTCCTCCTCCCCGTAGCCCGCCCCCCGCTCCCGGGTCACCGACGGGGTGCTCTCCAGGTCCGCCAGCCGGGCGCGGACCGTGGCGCGCAGGGCGGCTTCCACCTCCTCGCGCCGGCGGAAGCGGACCTCCGCCTTGGCCGGGTGGACGTTCATGTCCACCGTCTCGGGCGGCACGCTGAGGTAGAGGAGGAAGGTGGGGCTCACCCCCGGCGCCACGGTGGTGCGGTAGGCCTCGTCCACGGCCCGGTTCAGCTCCTTCTCCCGGAAGGGGCGGCCGTTCACGAAGAGGTGGCGGCGGTGGCCCCCGGCCCGGGCCGCGTCGGGCCGCTGGACGAGGCCGCCCACCCGGACGTCCCCCTCCTCCCGGTCCACGGCCAGCAGCTCCGACGCCTCCTCCTCGCCCCACAGGTCCTCCACCCGGGCCCGCAGCGACGAGACGGCCGGCAGGTCCAGCAGCTCGCGGCCGTTGGACTCCAGCCGGAAGGCCACGCCCAGGTGGGCCAGGGCCAGCAGCGTGACCGCCTCGCTGCACGCCCGGGTCTCGGCCGACGCCGAGCGGAGGAACTTGGCCCGGGCCGGCACGTTCTGGAACAGCCCCCGGACCGTGACGGTGGTCCCCGAACGGCGGGCGATCTCGTCGGCCGAGCGGATCTCGCCCTCCCGGGCCCGGATTCGGGTGCCCACCTCGCCGTCCTCCGGCGCCGTCTCCAGCTCGAAGCGGCTCACCGCCGCGATGGAGGGGAGGGCCTCGCCCCGGAAGCCCAGGGAGGAGATGCGGTCGAGGTCCTCCGCCTCCCGGATCTTGCTGGTGGCGTGACGATCCAGGGCCAGCAGGGCGTCCCGGCGCTCCATGCCGATGCCGTCGTCCGCCACCCGGATCTCGGTCTTCCCCCCGTTCCGCAGGGCGACCTCCACCCGGCTCGCCTCGGCGTCCAGGGCGTTCTCCACCAGCTCCTTCACCACCGAGGCCGGCCGCTCCACCACCTCCCCGGCGGCGATCTGGTTGGCGACGTGGTCCGGGAGGATGCGGACGCGGCCGCTCACGGTGCGTCGGCGTCCAGCCCGTAGAAGCGCCGGGCGTTGCGACGGGTGGCCCGTGCCACCTCCTCGTGGGGCTCGCCCCGCATCTCCGCCACCGCGCGGCAGGTGTGGGCCACGAAGGCCGGCTCGTTCCGTCTCCCGCGCTCGGGCACGGGCGCCAGGTAGGGGCTGTCGGTCTCCAGCAGCAGGCGATCGGCCGGCACCCGACGCACCCGGTCCGCTCCGTCCCAGGAGCCGAAGGTGGCGATGCCGGAGAAGGAGACGTGCCAGCCGGCCTCGAGCCCCGCCTCCAGGAGCGCGTCCCCGCCGGTGAAGCAGTGGAGGACCCCCCGGACGCGGCCGGCGAACGCCCGCAGCAGGTCGGCCGTCTCGCCGTCGGCCTCCCGGGAGTGGACCACCACCGGCAGCCCGACGCGCTCGGCCAGCTCCAGGTGCGCCCGGAAGCTCTCCCGCTGCGCGTCCCGGGGCGAGTTGTCGTAGTGGAAGTCCAGCCCCGTCTCGCCCACCGCCACCGTCTCAGGGGCGGACAGCACGTCCTCGATCCCCGCCATGGCGTCGGGCGAGAAGAGGGACGCCTGGTGGGGGTGGAGCCCGGCGGTGCACCACACGCCCTCCTCCCGGGCGGCCACCTCCCGGGCCGCCAGCGCGTCGGCCGGCGTCGTGCCCACCGTCACCATCTCCGCCACGCCGGCCGCCCGGGCCCGGTCCAGCACGCCGGCCAGGTCGTCCCGGAAGCGCGCGTCGGTGAGGTGGAGGTGGGAGTCGAAGAGGGCGGGCCCCGTCACGACGAGGCGTGGGCGGGTGCCTCCCGGCGCTTCAGCCAGCGGTCGATCTCCAGCAGCGCAGGCGACGCCACGAACACGGAGGAGTAGGTCCCGATCATGACGCCCAGGATGAGGACCAGCGCGAAGGGCCGGATGACCTGTCCGCCGAAGACGAACAGCGCCAGGAGGGTGGCCAGGGTGGTGACGCTGGTCATGACCGTCCGGGGCAGGACCTCGTTGATGCTCCGGTTCAGCAGCTCCCGGTAGTCCTCCTTGCGGTGCTTCTTGAGGTTCTCCCGCATGCGGTCGAAGGTGACGATCGTGTCGTTGAGGGAGTACCCCACGATGGTCAGGATCGCCGCCACCGTCCCAAGGCTGATCTCCACGTTCATGAGGGAGATGAAGCCGATGGTAATGAAGATGTCGTGCAGCGTGGCGATCACCGCCGCGACACCGAAGCGCCACTCGAAGCGGAAGGCCAGGTAGATCAGGGTCAGGAGGAAGGAGAGGAGGATGGCGGTCAGCGCCTTGCTCTGTAGCTCGTCGCCCACCTTCGGGCCCACGGCTTCGGTCCGCACCACCTCGTAGCCGTCCTGGCCGTAGGCGGCGCTCAGAGCGTCCTGGAGCTGTACGGTGACGTCCTCCTCCTCCTGCTCCGTCGCCCCGGCGCCGAAGGCCTGAAGGCGGAGGAGGAACTCCCGGTCGCTGCCGAAGCCCTGGATCTGGATGTCGCCGAAGCCCTCGCCCGCCAGGCTCTCCCGCACCTCCGCCACGGAGGTGGCCTCGGCGAACTCCACCTGCATCAGGGTGCCGCCGGTGAACTCCACGCTGTAGCTGAGCCCCCCCCGCAGCACCAGCGACGCCGCGCCGAGGACCAGGAGCAGGACCGAGACGACGTAGGCCGGCCGGCGCATCTGGAGGAACTTGAACGACGCGTCCTTGAAGATCCTCATCGTCCGCCCGTCAGATGCTCACCGGATCGCCGGCCTCGTGGCGGTCCAGGTACATCATGAAGAAGGTGCGGGTGACGTAGATCGCGGAGAAGAAGCTGGCCACGATCCCGATGCTCAGCGTCACGGCGAAGCCCTTCACCGGCCCCGTCCCGAACTGGAAGAGGATCAGGGCCGTGATCAGGGTGGTGAGGTTGGCGTCCACGATGGCCGACAGGGCGTGGTCGAACCCCGCGTCCACGGCCGTGCGCGCCGTCTTGCCCGTGTCCAGCTCCTCCCGGATGCGCTCGAAGATGAGCACGTTGGCGTCCACCGCCATCCCGATGGAGAGGATGATGCCGGCGATGCCGGGCAGGGTCAGGGTGGCCCCGAGCCCCGCCAGCCCGCCCAGCAGCAGCAGCACGTAACCCGCCAGCGCCCCCAGGGCCAGGGCTCCGGCCACCTTGTAGTAGGCCACCATCATGAGGATGACCACGGCGATCCCGATGGCGAAGGCCATCGTCCCCTGGCGGATGGAGTCCTGCCCCAGGGAGGGTCCGATGGTGCGCTCCTCCACGATCACGATCGGGTGGGGGAGCGCGCCGGCCCGCAGCACCAGGGCCAGGTCCTGGGCCTCCTGGAAGCTGTCGGAGGTATTCATCTCGATCTGGGCCCGGCGGCTCAGCGTCTGGCGGATCACCGGCGCGCTCTGTACCAGGCTGTCCAGCACGATGGCCATCTGGTCGTTCACGTGCCGGCTCGTGCCCCGCTCGAAGATCCGCGCCCCCCGTCGCGTCATCTCGAAGGGGACCACGGGACGATTGTAGGTCGGGTCCCGCTGCGCCGGGCCCGCGTCGGCCAGGTACTCGCCGGTGATCAGCGGCTCCTGCTCCAGGATGTAGAGCTCCCGGTAGCTCTCGCCGCCCTGCCCCACCGCGGCCGAGCTCCAGCGCAGCAGGGTGTTCCTCGGCAGCGCGTCGCGGACGGCCTCCAGCTCCAGGTACCGCCGGACGGTGGGCACGTCCTGCTCGCGCACCAGGAAGACGCCGCCGGTCCCCGACTCCAGCAGGAGGCTGCTGAGGGGTCGGAGGTCCTGCGCGGGCTCGCCCTCCGCGTCGGCCTCCTCCGGCGCGGCGTCGGCCGTGTCGGCCGGGACCGTGTCCGCCGCGCCCGTGGTGTCGCCGCCCAGCAGCTGCTCCAGGCTCTGCCCCTCGCCCTCGGCCTCGGCGTCCTCCTGCAGGGAGGGCGCGGCCAGGTTCTCGGGGCCCAGCTCCTGGACGATGGCCCGGTCGATCCGCGGGAGCGCGTCCCGGAAGTCCTCCCCGCTCCTCACGACGTTGAAGCTGAGGAAGGCGGTCTGCTCCACGATGCTCTTGGCCCGCTCCGGGTCGTCGACCCCGGCGAGCTCCACGATGATCCGGTCGTCCCCCACCCTCTGGATGGTGGGCTCCCGCACCCCGAACTGGTTGATCCGGTTCCGGATCGTGAGCAGGGTGGTCTCGATGGCCTGGGCCCGCTGCTCGTCGTCCAGGGCGCTGTCCGGGTCGGCGATCTCCACCGCCAGGTGCATCCCGCCCTGGAGGTCCAGCCCCAGGCTGATGGGCGAGATGGACTGGCCCTCGGGCCCCTCCTGCGGCAGGAGGGACCAGACGCACAGGGCCATGACCCCCAGGATCACGGCCACTCGCCCCTTGACGCTGCTCAACATCTGCTCGAACCCGTCTCCATGGTCGTGCGCGCGTCGTCTCGGTGGTCGGAAGTCGGCCGCGGCGGCGGCCGACGGCTCGCCGGAACCCGGGAAGGCCGTCCTCCCGGCCGCTCGGAGCCGCGCAAGTTAGGTCCGGCGCGCCCGGTCCGAAAGGGCCGCGGGGCTGCCGGTCGACGCGGAGGCATGGCCGGCTTCAGCCCCTCCTGCGACGTCCCCGGCCCAGCCGTGATCGGCTCTTCTCCTCCTCCCCGGAGGCGGCGGTCGTCTCTTCCCGGGCGCCCAGCGGCTCCACGCTGGGCTCGAAGCCCTCGACGGTCTCCCGCTCGATCGCCACGCCGGTCAGCTTTTCGATCTCCCGCACCAGCAGCCATTCGTGCGGGGACATGAGCGTCACGGCGTCCCCCGTCTCGTCGGCCCGGGCCGTCCGCCCCACCCGGTGGACGTAGTCCCGGGGGTCCTCCGGCACGTCGAAGTTCACGACGTGCCGGATGCCCCGGATGTCCAGTCCCCGGGCGGCCACGTTGGTGGCCACCAGCACACGGGTCTCGCCCGCCCGGAAGCGGCGGAGGCTCCGCGTCCGCTGGTCCTGCGACTTGCCGCCGTGGAGGTCGTCGGCCGACACGCCGCGGCCCTCGAGGAAGTTGCACAGGTAGCTGGTCGTGTTCCGGGTGCGGGTGAAGACCAGCGCCTGGCCGGCGGCCTCCTCCTCCAGGTAGTGGAGGAGCAGCTCGTGCTTCTGGGAGCGGTCCACCGGGTGGATGACCTCCCGGATGCCCTCGGCCGCCGTCTCCAGGCCCACCTGTACGCGGACCGGGTCCCGCATCATCTCGTGGGCCAGCGAGAGGATCGCGTTGGGCATCGTGGCCGAGAACAGGAGGGTCTGGCGCTCGTCGGGCGTTTGGGCCACGATCTTCCGGATGTCGTCGATGAAGCCCATGTCCAGCATCCGGTCGGCCTCGTCCAGCACCAGCACCTGGACGGCCGACAGGTCGGCGATCCCCTTCCGGCACAGGTCCAGGAGCCGGCCCGGCGTGGCCACCAGCACGTCGCAACCCCACTCCAGTCCCTCGATCTGGGGGCCGTAGGCCACGCCGCCGTGGATCACCATGGACTCGATGCCGGAGGTCGCCCCGTAGGTCCTGATCGCCCCCTCGACCTGCTGCGCCAGCTCCCGGGTGGGGGTGACGATCAGCCCGCGGAGGGTGCCCTGCTCGGCGGGGTCGAAGCGCTGCAGCATCGGCAGCGTGAAGGCGGCGGTCTTGCCCGTCCCCGTCTGGGCCGAGCCGAGAACGTCCTTCCCCGCCAGGGCCGGCGGGATGGCCCGCCGCTGGACGGTGGTCGGCCGCTCGTATCCGGTGCGGGCGATGGCCTGGAGCAGCCGGTCGGAGAGGCCCAGCTCACGGAAGGTCTGCGGCTCGCCGTCGGGCGCCGGGTCGGCCCGCTCCGCCCCGGCCGCTTCCTCCTCCGCCCCGGCCGCTTCCTCCTCCGCCGTGGCCGTCCCCTCCTCCGCCGCGGCCGTCCCGAGGGTCGCCCCCCCGTCCGTCGCCGCGGCGTCCTCCGCCTCGTCCGTCGTCTCACGGGTCGTCGTACCGCTCTCCGTCGTGGTGCTCTCCTGGGTCATGCGTCTTCCTTCGGAAGGCTGGGAATGTCTCGGAAAGGATGCCGCGGGACGGGCCGCTCGCTTCCTGCGACCGCCGACCGGGGATACCCGGCCGCCGCGGCTCGGGTCCGACGCGGGCGGGCACCCTCCCGGCCGGACGGTGCGGTCACGCCCCGGGCCGCCGGCGGGACCGACGGGACCCGCTGGCGCCGACGCAACGTCGGGAGGCGCCGAGCGGCGCCTCAGCCCCGCCCCGGGGAATCGGAGGCGATCGACCGCGGCTCGGGAGGCTGCACCTGGAACCTGATCCACTGCTCGACCCAGACACCCACGGTCTGGTCGCCGCTGAGAGCCGGTCGGAAGTCCATGACGGACGCGGCGCTGACCGCCAGGCTGTCGAAGGCCGGGAGTCCGCTGGAGGACTGGACCCGGACCTTGTCGACCCGGCCCTCCTCGGTCACGAAGAGCCACAGGCGGACCCGGGCTCCCGTGTTCGAGGTCCGCAGCGTCGACGGATAGAAAGCCGTCAGGTAGTCCTGGATGAACGACGCGTTGGTGAGCCGCGGGCGGACGTCGTGGGGGATGAAGGGAGGCGGTCCGCTCTCCTCCTCGCCGTCCCCCGGCTCGGCCGCCACCGGCTCGGCCGGCCGCGGGATCGGCTCCGGAGCGGTGGGAACCTCCACCACGGGGGGAGGCGGCTCCTCCATGGCGGGCAGGACCTCCAGCGTGGATTCGGCACGGAGGGCGTCGGGCACCGGAAACCGGACCTCGGGCCCCAGCGCCCACACGCCGAGATGGAGGGCCGCCGAGATCAGGAGGCCGGTCCACATCATCCGACGGTCGAAACGGACACGGCGTACGGCATACGGTGCTGCGCCGGAGCGCGCCGAGGCCTCCCCCCTCGTCCCGGGGGCATCGTCCGTCTCACGTTGCGCCCCACGATGGGTCATGTCGCCCTCCCTTCCCTGATGGGCCGGCCCGCCGCGGCGGAGACCGCGTCGTCCGGCGATACCGGGAGGCCTGCGGCTCGCCGATCCGGGCGAGCCCTGCCCCAAGTATAGACCCACGCGCGGGGTCGTCGCCACCGTGATGGAACACTGGCCACGGGGGGGCGTATGAATCCGTCGACAGAGCGAGGGAAGCGTCCCGAAGGCACGATGATCGGGACGGCGGTTCCGGGCAGTGTCCCTCCCCTCAGCCCCCTAACCACCGCCCCTGAGGTGGACGGCGCTGTTCCGGGCCGCCTTTCTTCCTCGACGATGGAGCACCCGGCGGTTCCGGGCTGCGTCCCTCGGTCCAGCACCCCTTGAACCTCCTCCCTGGGCCGACGGCCAGTTCCGGGCCGCCGTTTTTTTCTGCCCCGCTGCGACGCCCCCTGCCCCACCGCTCCCGGCCTCAACTCCCTCGCCCGGTCGTGGTCCCCGGTCCCGGCGGGGGCGACCCGTCCCGCTCCCGCAGCTCCTCCTCGCACAGCTCGTAGAAGCCGCACCAGCCGCAGGCCGAGCGCTGCTCGGTGAGGGGGAAGGCCTCCCTGTTCTTCGGGCGGTTCTCCGCCGGATCCTCCAGGTAGTGCTCCATCTCCGACAGGCTGTCGCGGGCCCGCTCCAGCGCCGCCTCCAGGGTCTCGCGGTCCAGCTCCACCTCCCGGGCGCCCCCACCGGCCAGGTACTCCACCCGGCCCACCCCCGGCGCCTCCCCCGTGGTCTCGCGTACGGCGACCCCGCACAGGGCCACCTGCCACGCGTCCCCGGGGCGCTCCCGTCCCGACTTCCAGTCCACGACGATCCCCCGCCCCCGGTCCGGACGGCGAAGCACGAGGTCCGGCTCGGCGTAGACCGGGACGCCGTCCACGTCGAAGCTCGGCTCCGGCGGAACGTCGGGATCGTGGAGGTAGGCCACCTCCAGGTCCCCGCGCTCCACGGCGGACCAGATCTCGTGCTCGCGCAGCGCCCGGTGGGCCCGACCGAGCCGGTCCTCGACCTCGGCGATCGCCTCGTCGTCGGGCCCGTCCCCGTACCAGGCCGACCGGAGGAAGGGATGGCGGGAGGGCCGGCGGCGGAAGCCGTCGGGGTCGCGGGAGGACTTCACCAGCTCGTTCAGCTCCTCGCGGGTGCGCCGCTCCAGGTCCTCCGCCGCGGGAGGCTCCAGCCCCTGCGCCACCCGGAACCCGACCTCGTAGGCCCGCCGGTGGAGGCTGCGGCCCAGTTCGGCCCGCAGACCGGTGAGCTGCTTCAGGAGGTAGGCGCGGCGTGCCTCCGGACCGGATGCGTCCCGGTCCCATCCCTTCCAGGAGCCGTAGTAGTGGTAGTAATAGCGGCGCGGACAGATGCGGAGGGTGTCGTGGCGGGAGCGGGACCAGCTCAGGTCGGGATGAGGGCCGAAATCCATGCGGGCAGGGGGGAGGGACGTCGGCCGGGAGGAGGCCGGATCGGCCCTCCTCCCGGCCGGCCCCGGTGGGCTCACGTCACGGGAAGAGGATGCCGCCGGTGATCACGAACTGCTCGCCCCCTTCGATCTCGGCCCGGAGCTCCAGGTAGGGCGTCACCGGACCCTCGTTCGGGAATTTCGCTCCGCCCAGGACGTTGAGCCCCAGGTCCGTGTCCGAGTCGCCCACCGGCGGATCGATCCGGGCGATGTTCAGCCCGCCGCCGGCGTAGGGACGGAAGGCGCCCGCGTCGGGGATCTCGAAGTTGTAGATCAGGTTCCCGTTCAGCTCCCAGTAATCGGCGTCACCGTCGGGGAAGAAGACGTCGAAGGAGCCGGCGAACTCCACGCCGCGGTACTGCGGGACCCCGGCGACCAGGCGGGCGCCGATCCCGACGTCAGCGTCGTCGGCCAGGCTGATCTGGGGACCCAGGTGCACCTGGGCGCTGGACGGGGCGGCCGTCAGCAGGGAAAAACCCACGGCGAGACCGAGAATGCCTAGGAATCTCTTCATCTTCCTCTCCTTGATGCGGCTTCGGAATCGCGGGAGCTGTCCGCTTTTCCTTCAAGACGGATGCGAGCGGCTCGTCGTCGCCGCCGGGACGCGAGTTCGCCCCACCGCCGTTACGCAATCTCGCCCCACGGGTTCCGGGGCGCCAGCCGTCGGCCGGCGGTCGATTGCCGCGGAGAGTGGGCCCGGCGGGACTCGAACCCGCGACCTACCGATTATGAGTCGGCTGCTCTGACCAGGCTGAGCTACGGGCCCCGCCCTGCAATCTACCGGAGGGGATGCGGGACTTTCCACTCCCGACGCCCGCTCACTCGTAGCGCAGCGCGTCGATGGGATCGAGGCGGGCCGCCCGTCGAGCGGGCCACAGCCCGAAGAACAGCCCCACCGCCATGGAGAACAGCACGGCCAGCGCCACCGCCTCCACCGAGACGGCGGTGTTCCAGTTGGCGAATTCCGAGAAGGCCCGGGCCGCCCCGGCGCCCAGCAGGATCCCCAGGACGCCCCCCACCACGCACAGCACCAGCGCCTCCAGGAGGAACTGCACCAGGACGTCGCGGCGCCGGGCGCCCAGCGCCTTGCGGAGGCCGATCTCCTTGGTCCGCTCGCTGACCGACACCAGCATGATGTTCATGATGCCGATGCCGCCCACGATCAGGCTCACGGTGGCGATCCCGGCCAGGAGGTAGGTGAAGGTGCGGCTCGTCTCCTGGAAGGTCCCCAGCAGCTCCGCCCGGTTCTGGATCCAGAAGTCGTTGTCGTCGCCGGGACGCAGCCGGTGGGCCCGTCGGATCGCCTCCTCGATCTGCATCATGGCCACGTCCATGGAGGCGCCCTCCGCCACCTGGGCGTCGAACGACTCGATCCGGTCGGTGCCCATCAGCCGGAACTGGGCCGTGGAGAGGGGGACGAAGATCTGCTCGTCGGGGCTGAACCACCCCGTCCCGCCCTGCTCCTCCATGACCCCGACGACCTCGAAGCCGATGTTCCGGATGGAGATCTGGCGTCCCACCATCTCCAGGGGATCGACGCCCAGCGCCTCGGGGACGGCCGACCCCAGGACGGCGACGCGGCGTCGCCCCTGGTCCTCCTCCAGATCGAAGAACCGGCCGAACCGGAGGTCCATGCGGCTGATCTCCCGGTAGGACGGCGTCGTCCCGACGACGCGGAAGTTGGCGTTGGCGGCGCCGAACTCGACCTGGAAGTTCTCGTCCATCTCCGGCGCCATCCGGGCCACCGACGACGCGTTCCGCTCCACCATCCGCAGGTCGTCGACCGTCAGGCGCGCCGCCCGGCTGCCACCCCGGCTGAACCACCCCGAGCCGGGCCGCACGGTGAGCACGTCGGTGCCCAGGCTCGAGATCTGCTCCTGCACGGCGCGCTGGGCCCCCTCGCCCAGCGCCACCATGGTGATCACGGCGGCGATCCCGATAACGATGCCCAGCATAGTGAGCAGGGAGCGGAGCTTGTTGCTCCGGATGGAATCGAGAGCCACGCGCAGGACCTCGAGGGTGACGCCGGCGCCTCTCATGATGGGCTCCCGCTCAGTCGCTGCTCATGCCGGGCACGCCGCTCCGGTCGCGCATCCGCTGCAGCAGCTCGCGCTGCTGGACCAGGGCCAGCGGGACCTGCACCACCCGGTCCCCCTCCTCCAGCCCGGCCACCACCTGCGTGTGCTCGAAGTTGCTGAGCCCCACCAGCACGGGCTCCAGGGTCAGGTCGCCTTCCGCGCCCCGGACGAAGACGAACGCCCGCCGGGGGCCCCCGGCGTCGCGCCGGGACTGGGCGGCCTCCATCGCCCGGCGCATCCGCTGCATCAGGCGGCGGCGCTCGCCGGCGTCGAGGGACTCGAACAGCTCGCGCCGTTCCTCCACGGACATGGAGCGGAGCTCCTCGGCGGTAGGCAGCTCGTCGTCCCCGTCCTCCGCGGCCGTGTCGTCGGCCGTGTCCTCCCCCGCCGGCCCGGCGGCATCCGCGCCGTCCCCCGTTCCGGGGGGCTCCTGTTCCAGCAGCGCCTCGTCCATCCCGAGGGCCTCGACCAGGCGCCGGGCCTCGTCCGGCATCTTCACCCCGGCGTTGGGCAGGGCGAGCACGTCCTCCTCGCGCCCCACGACGATGGTCACGTCGGCGTTCATCCCTGGCCGCAGAAGCCCCTCCTCGTTGGCGATGCGGGTGAGGACGGCGAACATCGTGACGTTCTGCTCCACGGTGGCCTGGGGCTCGATCTTGAGGACGTCGCCCTCGAAGGTTCGGTCCGGGTAGGCCTCCACGGTGATCTCCGCGGACAACCCCGGCTCCACGCTCCCGATCTCGGACTCGTTCACCAGCGTGCGGACCTGCACCTCGGAGAGGTCGGCCATGGTCAGGAGGGTAGTGCCGCCGGTGACGTCCCGGGTGGAGGTGATGATCTGTCCCTCCTCCACCTGCTTCTCGATGACCGTCCCCGCGATGGGAGCGCGGACGGTGGCGTCGGCACGCTGCTCACGGGCCAGCTCCAGCCGGGTGCGGGCCCGCTGGTGGGACGATCGGGCGTTGGCGTGCTCCAGCACCGCGGTCTCGAGCTCCTCGGCCGTCACGACGCCGGAGTCCCTGAGCGCACGGGCCCTCTCCAGGCGGCTCTGGGCCACCTGGAGCTGGGCTTCCGCCTGCTCCAGGTCCGCCTCCGCCTGCTCCAGCTCGTTCACCTCGTCCCGCGGATCGATGCGGGCCAGCAGGTCCCCCCGCTCCACCCGGTCCCCCAGGTCCACCGGCATCTCCAGGATCTCGCCCGACGCCTGGGACTTGACTTCCACGCGCCGGATGGGCTCCACCGTTCCCGTGGCCTCCACGCTGGACTCGATGGTCTGGCGGGTCACCGACGCCTCCTCCAGCGTCAGCTCGGACGGGCTGGCCGAGCCGGAGCCGCAGGCGGATACGGCCAGGGCCAGCCCGGTCACCAGGAAGGCGAGGAGGCGGGGGGAGCGTCGGAATCTCATGGAAGGCGTCACTCCGTGTCGGAGGTCCCGGCGCCCTCCTCCGGGAGGGCGCTCGGGTCGGTGTCGTCTCGTGAGGGGGCGATCGACCGGAGCTCGGTGCCCAGGACGCTCTCCAGCCGGGCCAGGGCCACCTGGAAGTCGAACCCCCGGCGGATGACGTCCACCTGCGCTTCCTGCAGGCCGATCTGCGCGGCCTGCAGGTCCAGGATCGTGGCCGCACCCAGGCGGTAGCGCTGCTGGCTGACCCGGAGGTCCTCCCGGCTCAGCTCCACGCTCTCGCGGGCCAGCTCCAGCCCGGCCCGGGCCGTCTCGAGCTGGCTGTAGGCGTCGTCCACGTCGGTCCGCACGGCGAGCCGGGCCGACCGGACCTCCGCCCGGGACGTCTCCAGCTGGGCCCGGGATCGGGCCACCTGCGTCTCACGCTGGAACCCGTTGAAGAGGGGGAGGCTGCCCGACAGGCGGAAGGACCAGCTCCGGTCCCCGGGGGGATAGTCGGCGTCCTGCCAGGCCCAGCCGCCGGAGAGCTGGAGGGAGGGCAGGTAGGACGACCGGGAGCCGGCCACCGAGGCCTCGGCGGCCTGCACCGACCGGCGGGCGCTCACGACCCTGGGGGCCCGCTGGCGGGCCACCTCCATGAGCCGCTCCCGATCGAGCGTGAGGGGATCCGGCTCCAGCGTCGCCGCCTCCCGGGGCGCCACCCGCCGCTCCACGCCCATGGCCTCGGCCAGCCCGAACTGCGCCGACCTGGCGTCGTTGCGGGCGTTCAGGAGCGCGAGCTGGGCGTCGTTGAGGTCGACGCGGGACCGGAGGCTGTCCGACCGCGTCGCCCGCCCCAGCCGGATCTGCTGGCGCACGAAGGAGAGCTGCTCGCGCTGCCGGTCGACCCGGTCCCGCTCCACCTCGACGCGCTCCCGGGCGGCCACGGCGTTGAAGTAGGCCGTCTTCACGTCCAGCGCCGTCTGGAAGCGCTGCTGGCGGAGGTCCGCCTGGCGAGCGTCCACGGTGCGCCGGGCGTCGTCGAGCTGGTGGAAGCGTCGGAAGCCGTCGAAGAGGTCCACGCTGGCCGTGAGCTGGGTGCTCCAGCTGGTCCGGGTGATGGACTGCCCCGTGGGATCGAGCCGTCCCGTGCTGGCGTCGGAGAACCCGTAGCCCAGCGACAGGTCGGGCAGGAAGGCCCCCACCGCCCCGGTCTCGTCCGACCGGGCCACGGACACGCTCGAGCGCGCCTGGCTCAGCGCGGGGCTGCTGCGCAGCGCGATCTCCACCGCCTGGTCCAGGCTCACCCGCTGGACGTCCTCGTCGTCGGGCAGCGCTCGCTCCTGCTCCCTCTCCTGGGCTCCCGCGGGCGCCGACAGCACCAGCAGGCACAGGACGAGCCAGGACAGGGCGCGGGCGACCCCCCCGGTTCCGGCGCTTCCCGTGCTTCCCGTGCGAGACGTTGCTCTGAGCATCCGACGATCTCCTCGTTCCGCTCGTGGATCCAGGCATGGATGAGGGGCGGACGGGCGTCCCCCGTCCCGCCCCGGCGCGCGCGCCGCCCCCGTGTCAGGGCCGGACGCCGATGCCGACCGAGACGGTCAGGTCGTGCTGGATCCGGTCGCCCGCTCCCCCGTCGTACCGGGCGACCTGGTCGCGGGCCTCCAGGCGGAGCAGCCAGGCCTCCGACAGGACCGTCCGGAATCCTCCGCCGAAGGACACCATCGGATCGGTGGCCGAGGGTGCCCCCTCCGGCTCCCCCTCCACCGACAGCCGGCGGAGGCCCACACCCCCCAGCAGGTAGGGCTCGACCTCCACCTCCCTCCCCAGCGAAGGGAGGCTCAGGACGGCCTCCACGCTCCCGGTCAGGTAGTCGGCCCCGGTCAGCCGGCCCCCGGGAACGGGATCCCCTCCGGGATCGGTGGAGGCGAGCCGGTCCACGTCCACCGGCACCCAGGCGCCGCCGGCCGCCACGCCCAGCCGCGGGCCCAGCCACCAGATGCCGGCGACCCGGATCCCGACCGAGGAGGAGAGCTGGAGCCCGCCGCCCGTCTCGTCCCCCGGCGCCAGGTCGGTCAGCGGCGCCAGCAGGACCGCGGCCGCGTCCACCTCCGGGCCGGTGGCGCCGGTCGGCTGCCCCGCGGCGGGCCCCGACGGAGCCGCGGCCCAGAGGAGGGCCAGCACGGCGAGCGCCGCGCCGGGGCCCCGTCCCGCCGCCCGGATTGCGTCTCCCCGTCTGTCCATCCGCTCCCGCCTCCGACCGCTACGACCTGGCCTTCCCTCTCGCCTCGGTAAGACACGCGGAGAAGCCGAAACGTTGACCGGAAGGGAAGGATCACGGACGGGAGGGCGACGGGGGGCGTGCCGCGGACGGCCGGGCCGGGGTGCCGCAAGCGCGCCGGCCGGGGGCCTGGAGCATGGCGAGCCGGCGCCGGGAAAGCGCCGGGGCGCGCCGGGATCATCCGATGGTGGCCGAGTACTCCCGGGCGACGCCGTCCTGGTCGGTGTGCACGATGCGAAGCGAATACGGCGGGCGGTCGTCCTCGTCCTGGGCCACCAGCAGGTAGCCCAAAGCCCCACCCGGCGGCAGGTCCTGCACGTGCCCCTCGTCCGGCTGGTTCTCCACGAAGGCCGGATGGCGATCGATGGGGGCCCCCTCCAGCTCCACCGTCAGCTCCGGGATCGGCGAGCCGCCGCTGTTCCGCACGTGGAGCCCCCAGCTGGCGGCTCCCATCTTCTCGAGGCGGACGTCCAGGTTCCTGGCCATGGGCCTCTCCCGCTTTCCTCGTCTCCGGTTCCGCTGGCGGTCGTCGCCTTCAGGTCCCGAACAGCCGGTCTCCCGCGTCGCCGAGGCCCGGCAGGATGTAGCCGTTCTCGTCCAGCTCCCGGTCCAGCGCCGCGGCGTAGACCGGGACGTCGGGGTGGACCTCCTGCATCCTGGCCACCCCTTCCGGTGCCGAGACGATGCACACGAAGAGAACCTCCCGGCCGCCCGAGTCCTTCACGTACCGGATCGCCTCGGTGGCGGTGCCCCCGGTGGCCAGCATCGGATCCACCACGATGAACGTGCGCTCCTCCGGGTCCGGGGGGATCTTGAAGTAGTAGTCCACCGGCTCCAGGGTGTCGTGCTCCCGCTGCAGCCCGATGTGGCCCACGCCCATGGTGGGGACGAGCCGGCGCATCCCTTCCACCATCCCCAGGCCGGCCCGGAGGATGGGGACCAGGACCAGCGCGTCCTCGTCGATCCGGCGACCCGTGGTCTCCTCCATCGGCGTCGTCACCGGCCGGTCCGACAGCGAGAGGCCGGCGGTGACCTCGTACGCCATGAGCATGGCGATCTCGTCCACCAGCTCCCGGAAGAGCTTCCGGCTGGTGGAGACGTCCCGCAGCAGCGAGACCTTGTGTCGGACCAGCGGGTGGTCCACCACCGTCAGGTTCGGGAACGCGTCCACCCCCTTCAGCGGCTCCATGTCTGCGCCGCCCTGCGGCAGGGCCCGGTCGCCCGCCGCAGTCGTCGGCCCGTCCTCCGTCATCGATCCTCCACCCGGATCTTCGCCTCCATGCCCTCCACCAGCTCCCCCACCACGGCCGAGGCGTAGCCGGCCCCGGCCCACGCGCCGGCCAGGTCCTCCGCCCGGTCGGGGGGCACGGCGGCCAGCAGGCCCCCGGAGGTCTGGGCATCGCTCAGCAGGACCCGGAGCGGCTCCTCCAGCCCCTCGTCCCAGCTCACCGTCTCCGCCAGCGCCCGCCGGTTCCGGCCCGTGCCGCCGGGCACGCAGCCGGCCTCCGCCAGCTCGAGCGCCCCGGGCAGGAGGCGCGGCGCCCGCCCCCACACCCGGGCGCCCACCCCGGACGCCCGGCACATCTCTCTCAGGTGTCCCATGAGACCGAAGCCCGTAACATCCGTCGCTGCATGAACCTCGAATTCCTCCAGCATCTCCGCCGCGTCACGGTTGAGCTGCCGCATCGAGGCCACCGTCGCCTCCACCGCCGCGGGGGGCGCGTCGCCCCTCTTGATCCCGGTGGTGACGACGCCGGTGCCCAGCGCCTTCCCCAGCACGAGTCGGTCCCCGGGACGGCCGCCGCCCTTCCGCCACAGCCGGTCGGGGTGCGCCGTCCCCAGGGCCACGAGACCGAACTTGGGTTCCCGGTCGTCGATGGAGTGACCGCCCCCCACCGGGATCCCCGCCTCGGAGCACACCTCGGCGGCCCCCCTCAGGATGGCCGCCACGACCTCGTCGTCCAGCTCCCCCGCCGGGATCGCCAGGATGTTCAGCGCGAAGATGGGACGGGCGCCCATGGCGTACACGTCACTCAGGGCGTTGGCGGCCGCCACGGCGCCGAAGTCCGCGGGATCGTCCACCAGGGGCGTGAAGAAGTCGAGGGTGGCCACCAGCGCCCGCTCCGAATCCAGTCGGTACACGGCGGCGTCGTCCGGGGTGTCGAGGCCGACGAGCAGGCCTTCGGACGCCCCTGCGGGCAGGTGCTTCAGGATCGCTTCCAGGTCCTCCGGACCCAGTTTACACGCTCAACCGGCGCCGTGGGAGTACTGCGTGAGACGGACCCGCTCGGCCGTCGGTGTGTTCATGTCGTCCCCGGATCGGGTGCGTTCATGGCGTCGCGCGACGTAGTTTTCGTGCCGACCGCAACGTAGGCGACACGGCGAGTCCACGGCAACAAGGCCCATGGGTTGGTTCGGACGATCCGCCGACGAGGATCCCGAGGTCCTCCGGCGCCGGATGGTGGAGCAGCAGATCGAGCGGCGCGGCGTGCGAGACGAGCGGGTGCTCGCCGCCCTCCGGGAGGTGCCCCGCCACGTCTTCGTGCCGGGGCGGAGCGTCTCCGACGCCTACGCCGACCGCGCCCTCCCCATCGGACACGACCAGACGATCTCGCAGCCCTACATCGTGGCCAGCATGACGCGGTCGCTCGAGCCGGCGCCCGGCCTCCGGGTCCTCGAGGTGGGGACCGGCTCCGGTTACCAGGCGGCCGTCCTGGCGGCCTGCGAGATGGACGTGTTCAGCGTGGAGCGGATCCCGGAGCTGCACCGGCAGGCGCGACGCAACCTGGAGGAGGCCGGCTACCTTCCGCGGGTGCGGCTCCGGCTGGGCGACGGATCCCGGGGATGGCCCGAGGAGGCGCCCTTCGACCGGGTCGTGGTCACCGCCGCCGCCGACCGTCTGCCCGATCCGCTGGTGGAGCAGACGGCGCCGGGCGGCCTCCTGGTGGCGCCGGTGGGGGGGCGCATGATGCAGAAGATCTACCGCTACCGGAAGCGGGAGGACGGGACCCTGGACCGCGAGGAGCTGGAGGGCGCGCGCTTCGTCCCGCTGGTCCGGGAGTCGCCTTCCGACGCGGAGAGGGGCGGCGACGGGCGGGACGGGGGCGACGGCAGGAGCTGACCGGGCCGCCGGGCCGACGGCCGGTCAGCGCTTCGCCCGCTCCCCCTGGTCCTCGACGCGGAAGACCCACGCCGCCAGCACGCCCGGCCGGATCTCCCCCGTCCGGCCCCGCACGTCCAGGTCGGTGGCCGATCCCTCCTCGGGCCCCGGGGCCCGCACCTGCTCCTGCAGGTAGCCGCGGCACCGCTCGCCCCACCGCTGCCAGGCGACCGGTCGGAGGTCCACCCAGCCGCGCTCCGCGCACCGGTCCACGTCCAGGTCCTCCCCGGGGCCGGGCGCCACCTTCATCTCCGGCCCCCGCAGGAGCCGCTCTCCGTCGGCCAGCAGGACGGGGAGGCCGATGGAGAGGATGTCCGACCGGAGCCTCCGGTCCTCCCGGATCTCCTGGCCGGCTCGCGCCGCGGCGTCGTCGGGATCCAGGGCGGCCGCCGCCTCCAGGTCGTCGTACAGCCGCTCCAGCAGGGCGCCCTCGAACAGCAGCTTGCTCAGCCGCGGCGGCCCCAGCATCTCGAAGGCCACCGACCGGACGTCGTGCTCCTCCTCCAGCTCCTCCATCTTCCGGAGGGCCGCCTCCCGGAGGACGCCTCCACGGTAGGTGGGCCCGAAGCTGGCCGCGTCCAGCGCCGACACGATGTCCCGGCCCGTGGGCCGTCCCTCGATCTCCGCCACCACGGCGTCGGCGATCTCCTCCGGCGTCACGACCTCCATCATCCGGAGCGTCGAGATGGACTCGAACTCGCCCAGGCTGAACAGGCCGTTCTCCCCGGCGTCCAGGTAGACCGACTCCAGCACCTCACCCGTGTCCTCGTACGCCCCCTCGGGCGGCGCCCCCAGGGCCCGGGTCACCGGCACGGCCTCGGTGGCGTCGTAGCGGACCACCGGCTCGCCGGCCCGCCGGATGGGGCCGTAGCCGATCCGTTTCCAGGCGATGGCGGCGGTGGGCTTGACCTCCTTGACCGCCGGCGCCCCCGGGGTGCGCCCCATCAGGAAGAGGAGGAGCGAGTGGGCCCCCGCCACGCTCGCCTTGGCCAGGAGGGTGGCCGACGGCCGCTCCTCGGAGTGGGTGAAGGGGATGTTCAGGCCCATGCCGCCGGTCCCGGACGTCCCGATCTTCAGGTAGGCCTCCGTGCCCACCCGCTTCATCGCCTGCAGCAGGATCTGGATGTGCCGGATGAGCTGGGGCAGGTAGAGCGAGGAGAGGTGGGTCTCGATCTCCGCCCGGGTGGGACCGTCCCCGTCCTCCAGGGAACGGCGCAGCGACTCGGCCGACGTGAAGACGTCCTGGTAGGCGATGGCCGTGGCCGTGTTGACGCAGTCCAGCAGGATGTCGGGACGGTGCCGCTCCAGGAGGGAGGCCAGGCCCGAGCGGTCGTAGGCCTCCTCGTCCAGGGGGCCGAAGATGTCGGCCAGCAGCTGGGCGCGGCCGTCGGGGGTGGCCAGCAGCTCCGAGCGGGCGGCGCCCTGGTGCTCCTCCCGGAGGAAGAGGTCGCCGTGATCCGGCACGATCTCGACCCCCGCGGCAGCCGCCCGGTCCCGCAGCTCGCCCACCGCCTCCCGGGCCTCGGCCTCCCGGAGCCCGCACACGACCAGCCGGGCCGGGCCCCGCTCCAGGATCCGGCGGGCGATGGCCATGCCCACCAGCCCCGTGCCGCCCAGGAGCACCACGTCTCGACCCTCGACGTCCATCTACTCCCCCTCGTCCCGACCGATGTCGCGCAGCGCGTCCCGCTCCGGTTCGTCCAGCCACCGCCATTCCCCCGACGGCAGGTCGCCCAGCTCCACGGGTCCGAAGGAGAGGCGCCGCAGGCGGCGGATCCGCGCGTCCAGGGCGTCCATCATGCGCCGGATCTCACGGTTGCGGCCCTCGTGGAGCGTCACGAGCAGGAGCTCCCCCTCCCCCTCCGGGTCCGGCAGGAGGCTGGCCGCGTCGGCCGCCGCCGGGCCGTCCTCCAGCTCCACGCCGGCCAGCGTCCGCTCGGCGACCCCGTCGGGCACCGGAGGATGGAGGGCGACCTCGTAGCGCTTCTCCGTCCCGCTGGAGGGATGCAGGACCCGGTGAGCGACGTCGCCCTCGTTCGTCAGCAGGAGCAGGCCCTCGCTGAGGAAGTCCAGCCGCCCCACGTGGAAGAGGTCCTGCAGCTCCCCCTCCGGCAGCAGGTCGTAGACCGTGGGCCGTCCCCGGGGGTCCGAGCGCGTGCAAAGGTATCCGGGTGGCTTGTGGAGGGCGATCCATCGGGCCGGCTGCCGCTCCACCCGACGCCCGTCCACCTCCACCACCGCGCTCTCCGGATCCACCCGGCTCCCCAGCTCGGTGACCGTCCTCCCGTCCACGCGGACCCGGCCCGCGGCGATCAGCTCCTCGCTGGCCCGCCGCGAGGCGACACCGGCCCGGGAGAGGAACTTCTGCAGCCGGATCCCGTCATCCATCGGGAGCGTCGTCGTCCCCCACCGCGTCCCCCGCCACGTCCTCCGCTGCCTCCTCCGCGGCGTCCTCACGCACTTCCTCCTCCTCGGCCAGCGCCCGGATGCGGCGCACCGCCTCCTCCTCCGGGATCTCCTCACCGGCGTCCTCCCCCCCGGCGTCCTCCCCGCCGTCGGCGCCGATCGCCTCCACCCGGACGCCCGCTTCCGGCTCCGCCGCGTCCTCCTCCGGCTCCTCCTCCCCGGCGAAGTCCACCGGCTCCTCCCGCAGGCTGACCGGGATCTCCTCGGTGGCCGGGAGGTCGGAGAGGTCCTGGAAGCCGAAGTGGTCCAGAAATTTCCGGGTGGTGCCGTACAGGAGCGGGCGGCCCAGGCCCTCGCCCCGGCCCACCACCTCGATCAGCTCCCAGTCCTGCAACGTCGTCAGGACCGACGAGGAGCCGACGCCGCGGATCTCCTCGATCTCGACCCGGCCGATGGGCTGCCGGTAGGCCACGATGGCCAGCGTCTCCAGGGCGGCGTCCGAGAGGGTGGGAGATCGGGGGACCGAGTCGAAGCGCTCCAGGTAGGGGGCGTACTCCGGACGCGTCAGGAGCTGATATCCGTCGCCCAGCTGGTAGACCTGGAAGGCCCGCTCCTCGCGGTCGTAGCGCCGGCGGAGCTCAACCAGCGCGTCCCGCACGGCGTCCGCCGTGAGCGACTCGTCCGCCCGGGCCAGCTCGGCCGGCGTGAGCGGCGTCTGGCTGGCGAAGAGGGTCGCCTCGACGATCTGCTCGGGGCTCATGGCGCGGCGTCCCGCTCCTGCGAGCCCCCGGCCCGGTTCACCGGCGCGTCCGGAGCCCGCTCCTCCGGCGTGCCGTCGCCGGCGGGCTCGCCTCCGGCCGACGTCCCGGGCGATTCGCGGGGCGCCTCGTCGCCCGTGGCCTCCCCGCCGGGACCCGGGAAGATCCAGATCGAGCCGAAGCGCTCCACCTGCTCCAGGCGGACCACCTGGCGGCGGGCCATCTCCAGGCACGCCAGGAACGAGGCCACCGCGTGGCTGCGGGTGCCCCAGGGCTGGAACAGCTTCTCGAAGGCCAGGCGCTTCACCGACCTCACCAGCCGCCCGAGCAGCGAGATCTTCTGCTCGACCGTCACCCGCCGGACCGGTGCCTCGTGGACGATCTCCTCGGGAGGCTCGGGCACCTGGCGGGCCGCTTCCAGCAGCTCGTCGCGGCCCGTCTCCAGCTCCGTGTGCCGGGCCTCCGGCGTCGGCCGCGGCTCCACGAACCCCTTGCCGAAGTGGCGGGCCCGCTCGGCCTCCCGGGAGGAGAGCAGCTGCGCCACCTCGTGGAAATGCTCGTATTCCAGCAGCCGCCGGACCAGCTCGGAGCGGGGGTCGTCGTCCCAGTCGGGCTCCCCGGGCCGAGGCAGGAGAAGCTGGGCCTTGATGCGGATCAGCGTCGAGGCCATCTCCACGAACTCCCCCGCCCGGTCCAGCTCCAGCCGCTCCAGGCCGGCCTCCAGCGCCGTCTGGAACTGCTGCGTGATCCGCGCGATGGGGATGTCGAAGATGTCGATGTCCTGGGAGCGGATCAGGTGGAGCAGCAGGTCCAGGGGGCCCTGGAAGCGCTCGAGCTCCACGACGAAGGGCTCGCTCTCCAGGAAGTCGGGTCGGGACGGGGCGGCAGCGCTCACGGTCGTCCTCGCCTCAGCTCAGGGCCCGGGCCAGGTCCATGGACCACCCGAAAGCCGCCTCCACCGGAGCGAAGACCACGCCGAGCAGCTCGGGAAAGAGGAAGACGGCCGCCAGCAGGAGGATCGAGTAGCGACCGAGGCTCCTGTACGTCTCGGCGGCCCGGGGCGGCAGCAGGCTGCCCAGCGCGTGCGATCCGTCCAGCGGGGGGATCGGCAGCAGGTTGAAGAAGGCCAGGATCAGGTTGAAGAAGATCCCGAACCGGGCCATCCGCTGCAGGCCCTCCACCGCCCGGACCGCCCCCTCGCCGGACGCGGGCAGGCGGGAGAGCAGCGCCCAGCCGAGCACGCAGACCCCCACCAGGGCCAGGTTCGCCGTCACGCCGGCCAGGGAGACGAGCAGGTCCCCGCGACGCCCGTCCCGGAAGTTGGAGGGGTCGGTGGGCACCGGCTTCGCCCATCCGAACAGGAAGGAGCCGGGGGAGAGCCATAGCGCCACGGGCACGACGAGGCTCCCCCACAGGCTCAGGTGCGGCACCGGGCTCAGGGTCAGGCGTCCGGCGAGGGCCGGCGTCGGGTCGCCCTGGGAGGCCGCCACCCTGGCGTGGGCCCACTCGTGGAGCACCACCGAGAGGAGGAGCATCGGGAAGACGACGACCAGGGTGGAGAGCTCGTCGCCGGTCACGGCGTCTCCCGGTTGAGCGGGGCCGTCGCCGGGCGTATCTTCCAGAGCTGGACGAGGCCGTGCGTCATGCGAGGCACGGCGCCGAACACGACACCGAAGACGGAGAAGTCGACGTGCCCACGATCAAGAGCGCCGAGAAGCGGCTCCGACAGTCGGAGAAGCGGCGGAACCACAACAAGTCCGTTCGCTCCCGGATCCGGACCGAGACCCGCAAGCTGATGGAGGCCGAGTCGGCCGACGAGGCCGAGGAGCACCTGCAGGAGCTGTACGCCCTCCTCGACCGCGCCGCGGCCAAGGACGTGATCCACGAGAACAAGGCGGCCCGGGAGAAGTCCCGGCTCGCCCGCCACGTCGAGGAGCTGAAGGCGTAGGCCCCCTGCGGCCCGGCGCCGGCCTCCGGGCCGGCCGGGCCGCTGCCGCCGCGGGCCCCCGCGGTCCGAGCATCCCTCACCCTCCGGGTCCCTCCCGGTCCTCCTCCCCGGCCTCGTCGCCGTCGGAGGCCGACTCCTCGTCCTGGTCCAGCTCCATGCCCAGGGTGTCCAGGGAGTCGGGCTCGTCCAGGGACAGCGACTCCAGGAAATCCAGCTCGTCGAAGTCGTCGGCTTCCTCGTCGCCGTCCGCCGCGGCGCCTCGCCCGCCCTCCGGCGTCGTGTCCTCGTCGCTCCCGGCGTCCCCGTCCGTGCCCGCTCCCGTGCCCGCCCCGGCGGCCCCGTCCTCCTCCGTCCCCACCGACCCGGGTCCCGTCTCGTCCGCATCCGCGAGCTCGGGCGCCGGCCATCCGTCCCCCCCCTCGATGGCGGGCTCTTCGTCGCCCGTCGACGTGTCGTCCGCGGCCTCCGACCTTCCCGTCTCGTCCGCCGTCTCCTCCGGCTCCGGCGCGCCGGCGACCTCCGGCCCGAACCCGGCCGCCGTCCCCGGCTCCCCGGAGGGCTCCCCGTCCGGCCCTCCGTCCGCGGGGCCGGCGGCGGGACCCTCGTCCGCTTCCGGCCGTGGGGCCCCGACGGCGGGCTCCTCCGCGCCGGCCACGGCCCCGCCCTCCAGGCCGGCCAGCTCGTCCAGCACTTCCTCCAGCCTCTCGACGGCGCCGCGCTCCCCCTCGAGGCTCTCCTCGAGGTCGTCCAGCACGTCGCGAAGCTCGCCCGACTCCTCCTCCCACTCGTCCTCCTCCAGCTCGCCCACCTCGTGGCGGAGCTCGACCTCCTCGAGCTCGGCCGCGCGCTCGTCGCGCTCCTCCTCCAGCTCCCGGACGGCCCCGCGCCGCTCGTCCAGGGCCCGCTCCAGGTCCGACCGGTGCTCGGAGAGGTGGTCCTCCACCTCGCTCAGCCGTCCCCGGTAATCGTCCCGCACCTTCTCGTAGACGGCCGGCCGCACGTCGTCCCTCCGCTCCTCCAGCCGCTCCAGCCACTCCACGAGCGTCGAGCGGCTGCGCAGCAGCTCCTCGATCTGGGGTGGGATGACGTCCTCGTCGCTCGTTTCCGGTTCCATGCCGTCCTCGGTCGGGTTCACGCGGCTCCTGCGGGCTCCGTGTCGTCGGCCGTGAAGCGAGTGACGCCGCCGACCACCGTGCGGCGGACCCGGCCCACCAGCTCGATGCCGCCGAAGGGGGTGTTACGGCTCCTGGAGCGGAAGCGGTCCGCGTCCACGGTCCACCGCTCGTCCGGGTCCAGCACCACCAGATCGGCCGGGGCACCGGCCGCCAGCCGCCCGCCGGGCAGGCCCATGATGCGCGCCGGTGCGCAGGCCATGCGATCGATCAGGTCGGGCAGCGTCATCGCCCCCGTCTCGACCATCTCCGTCACGGCCACCCCGAAGGCGGTCTCCAGCCCCACGATCCCGAAGGGTGCGTCGTCGAACTCCCGCTCCTTCTCCTCGTAGTGGTGGGGCGCGTGGTCGGTGGCGATCACGTCGATGACCCCCTCGGCCAGCGCCTCCCGCACCGCCTGTCGGTCGTCCTCGGTGCGCAGCGGCGGGTTCATCTTGGCCTCCGTACGGTACCCGCGGACGGCCTCGTCGGTCAGGGCCAGGTGGTGGGGCGTCACCTCCGAGGTGACCCGGGCCCCGGCCTCCCGGGCGCGTCGGATGTGCTCCACGGCGGCCCGGGTGGAGACGTGGCAGACGTGCAGATGCCCGCCGGTGAGCTCGGCCACGAGGCAGTCCCGGGCCACCATGACGGCCTCGGCGGCGGCGGGCTGGCCCCGCAGGCCGAGCGCCGTGGAGATCCGCCCCTCGTGCATGACCCCGTGGGCCGACAGGCGCTTCTCCTCGGCGTGCTGCAGGACGGGCACCCCGAAGGTCTGCGTGTACTCGAGCAGGCGGCGGAGCAGCCCCGCGTCCCACACGGGCTCCCCGTCGTCGGAGACGGCCACCGCCCCGGCGGCCACCAGCTCGCCCACCTCCGTCATCTGCTCGCCCTTCCGGCCCACGGTGGCCGCCCCCACCGGCTGCACCCGGGCCCCCGCGGCGCGCTCCCCCTCGGCCCGCACGTAGCCGACGGCGGCGGGGTCGTCCACCGGCGGATCGGTGTTCGGCATGGCCCACACCGTCGTGAAGCCGCCGGCGGCGGCCGCCCGGGCGCCCGAGCGGATCGTCTCCTTGTGCTCGCCGCCGGGCTCCCGGAGGTGGACGTGGAGGTCGATGAAGCCCGGGGCCACGACCAGCCCCGAGACGTCCACCGCCTCGGCTTCCTCCGGCACGTCCTCCAGGGGACCGACGGCCTCGATCTCGCCCCCGCGCACCAGGACGTCGCCGGGACCGTCCAGGCCCCGGCCGGGATCCAGCAGCCGTCCGCCCCGGTACACGGTGGGCCGCCCCTCCGTCACTCCGCCCCCCGCTTGGCGGCCTCCGCCTGCTCCGGCCGGCCGCCGGCCAGCAGGTAGAGCACCGCCATGCGCACGGCGACGCCGTTGGTCACCTGCGGCAGGATGACCGAGCGCGGGCCGTCCGCCACGTCGGAGTCGATCTCCACCCCCCGGTTCATGGGGCCGGGGTGGAGGACCAGCAGCTCGTCGGACGCCCGCTCGAGGCGGTCGCTGCTGATCCCGAAGACCCGGTTGTACTCCCGCAGCGAGGGGACGAACCCGGCCTTCATCCGCTCCAGCTGCAATCGCAGGACGTACAGGGCGTCGGCCCACTCGATGGCTTCCTCCACGCGGCCCATCACCCGCACCCCCAGCTCCTCGATGCCCATGGGGACGAGGGTCCGGGGGGCGCACACGGCCACCTCCGCCCCCGTCTTCAGGAGGCCCCAGATGTTGGAGCGGGCCACCCGGGAATGGAGGATGTCGCCCACGATGCACACCTTCCGGCCCTCCAGGGAGCCGAAGTTGTCCCGCAGCGTCAGCAGGTCCAGCAGGGCCTGGGTCGGATGCTCGTGGCGGCCGTCGCCGGCGTTGATGACGTTGGAGGTGATGCGGTCGGCCAGGAAGCGGGCGGCGCCGGAGGAGCCGTGGCGCATCACCACCATGTCGATGCGCATGGCCTCCAGGTTCCGGGCCGTGTCCACCAGCGTCTCGCCCTTCTGCACCGACGAGCCCTTCGCGGAGACGTTCACCGTGTCGGCGCTGAGCCGCTTCTCGGCGAACTCGAAGGAGATGCGGGTCCGGGTGGACGGCTCGAAGAACAGGTTGACCACCGTCACGCCCCGGAGCACGGGGACCTTCTTGATGGGACGTTCGCTGATCTCCTTGAAGGGCTCGGCCGTGTCGAGGATCGTGCGGATCTGGTCCCCGGTGAGGTCCTCGAGCCCGACCAGGTCCTTGCCCAGGCCGGCGCCCGGCTCCTCGGCCGTCACCCGTCCCCCTCCACCGGGACGAGCCGGACGGCCAGGTCGTCGTCGTGCTCGGGGACCGAGACGGCCACCTCCCGGCCGGGATCCACCTCCACGCTCCGCCCCACGTAGTCGGGCTGGATCGGCAGCTCCCGGCCGCCCCGGTCCACCAGGGTGCACAGCTCGATGCGCCGCGGACGGCCGAAGTCGGCCAGCTCGTCCATGGCCGCCCGGACGGTGCGGCCGGTGTGGAGGACGTCGTCCACGATGACGACCCGCCGGTCGTCCAGCTTCGCGGGCAGCTCGGTGGTGCCGATCACCGGCCGGGGGCCGATCTGCGCGAAGTCGTCCCGGTAGAGGGTGATGTCCAGGGAGCCGGTGGCCACCTCCCGGCCGGCCAGCTCCGAGATCCGCGCGGCGATCCTCCGGGCCAGGTCCACGCCCCTCCGGCGGATTCCCACCACCAGCAGGTCCGTGGCGTCGGGCTCCCGCTCGTGGATCGAACGGGCCAGCTGGTCCAGGACCTCCTCGACCGCGGAGCGGTCCATGAGGATCGTCTCCCGGGAGGCCATCGCCAGCATCTGCTCCTTGTGTCGGGCGCGGTGTCGTGTCGGACGTGCCGTCGTGCCGGGCGCGGTGTCCGGCGTGCGGAGAACGCGGCCCGGTCGGCGAGCCGCCGCAGCGATAATACGGACGCTCACCGGGCGGATCAACGGCCGCGGGGAGGCCCTTCCCGGCCGCTTTACAGGTTCCGGGGGGGCGTCTACCTTGCGGCGATTCGGCGCCCGAGCCCGAGGGGCGAGGGGCGCGACGACCGCGTGTACGGAAAGGGATCCGGATGACCGGACGGGCGACGGCGGCGGGGCTGGCGACGATCGTGCTGGCGCTGGCCGCCGCGGCGCCCGTCGAGG
Source organism: uncultured Gemmatimonadota bacterium (assembly GCA_964607465.1). Classification (GTDB taxonomy): domain Bacteria; phylum Gemmatimonadota; class Gemmatimonadetes; order Palauibacterales; family Palauibacteraceae; genus CAYVFM01. The sequence continues at coordinate 59,190 of CAZSKS010000003.1, forward strand.
GCCGGGCCGCGACCGGGGACGCCCCGGGGCAGATGGACCCCCCGGCCGCGATGTCTGCGGAAAGCCGGCGCGCGCCGTCTGCCCAGGGCCAGGCCGCGCAGGAGGGGGCGGCGGACGCCACGCCCGAGCTCGCCGCCCCGAACGTGATCCTGCGGAACGCGGCGTTCGACCTCGAGGTCCGGCGACCGGAGGGCGAGGGCGCCCCACTGCCCTACCGCCTGGTGACGGCCTCCGGGCGGGAGCTGGCCGCCGGCGAGCTGGCGCCCGGTGACGTCGCCGCGGTGGAGGACGTGACCCTGGCCTCCGCCGACGAGCTCCCCCTGTCGCTGGTGGCCGGGGACGCGGACCGCCCGGTCGCCTCGGCCGACCCGCCCTTCCTGCCCGGCTGGATCAGCCTCCTCCCTCCCCTCCTGGCCATCGCCCTGGCGCTGGTCTTCCGGGAGGTGGTGATCTCCCTCTTCCTGGGCGTGTGGCTCGGGGCCTTCTTCTACGCCGGCCTCGACCCGGTGGCCGCCCTGTGGCGGAGCATCGACCGCTTCGCCGTGCCGGCCCTGGCCGACGCCGACCACGCGGCCATCATCGTCTTCTCCCTGCTCCTGGGCGGCATGGTCGGGGTGATGGCGAAATCCGGTGGCACCCGGGGGATCGTCCAGGCATTGCGGCCCGTGGCCACCACGCCGCGACGGGCACAGCTGGCCACCTACCTCTCCGGCCTGGGGATCTTCTTCGACGACTACGCCAACACGCTCATCGTGGGCAACACGATGCGGCCCATCACCGACGCCATGCGGGTGTCCAGGGAGAAGCTGGCCTACATCGTGGACTCCACGGCCGCCCCGATCTCCGCCATCGTCTTCGTCTCCACCTGGGTGGGCTTCGAGATCTCCCTCATCGGCGACGGACTGCAGATCGCCGCCGGCCAGGCGGCGACCTCACCGGAGATGGCCGCCGAGCTGGCGGCCGCCAACCCGTTCACGGTGTTCATCCACAGCATCCCCTATCTCTTCTATCCCATCCTGGCCCTGATCATGGTGGGGCTGGTGATCTGGACCCAGCGCGACTTCGGCCCCATGTGGGCGGCGGAGAACCGGGCCAGTCGGGGTGACGGGCTGTATCGGGAGGGCGCCATGCTGATGTCGGACACCTCCGGCGGGGCCATGGACCCGAAGGAGGGGGCGCCGGAGCGCTGGTACAACGCCGCGCTGCCGGTGCTCACCGTCATCTTCGTGGTGCTGGGCGGGCTCTACTTCGGCGGCCGGGCCCAGGCCGGCGCCGGGGCGGACCTGTGGTCGGTGTTCGGGGCGGCCGATCCCTTCGCCGCCCTGCTCTGGGGCTCGCTGGCCGGCTGCGTGGTGGCCATCCTCCTGTCGGTGGGCCAGCGGATCCTCGATCCCCGGGAGGCCATCGAGGCGTGGCTCGGAGGTCTGCGGGCCATGGTGCTGGCGGCGGTGATCCTGGTGCTGGCCTGGTCGCTGAGCGAGGTGACGGAGGTGCTGGGCACCGCCTCCTACCTGGCGGGGGCGCTGAGCGAGGCCCTCCCCATCTTCCTGCTGCCGGTCCTCACCTTCGTCACCGGAGCGGCCATCGCCTTCGCCACCGGCACGTCCTGGGGCACCATGGCCATCCTGCTGCCCATCGTCATCCCGCTGGCCGTCTCCCTGGGGGGCGGGATCGACTTCGAGGGCGGCGCCCGCTACACCGTGCTGCTGGGGAGCATCAGCGCCGTCATGGCCGGTGCCATCTGGGGGGACCACTGCTCGCCCATCTCCGACACCACGGTGATGAGCTCCATGGGAACCGCGTGCGACCACATGGACCACGTCCGCACCCAGCTGCCCTACGCGCTGGTGGTGGGCGTCGTGGCGATGGCCGTGGGCGACGTGCCCACCGCGCTGGGGATGTCGCCGTGGATCAGCTACGCGGTGGGGGCCGCCATCCTCTTCCTCGTGCTCCGCTTCCTGGGGCGGTACGACCACGAGTCGCCGCAGTGGGGGGAGGAGCCCGCCGGCTGAGACGCCCGCCCGGACGTCGGGCCCCGCGGGCGCGGTTGACGGGGCGTTGACGAGGCGTTGACGGAGCGGTTGACGGGGCGTTGACGGGACGTCTCCGCGGAGACGTCGGGGGGCGGTCACGACCCGTCCGGCTTCCTCTTTCCATCCGTGGAAGTAATCGATGGATATGATGGATGGATAGAGGGTCTCCGGAGGGAGGCGATCTGACTCGCCCCACCGCTCTATCTCAGGCGCCGGCCCACTTCCCGGGCCCGTCGCCGGCGCTCGTTGAGCCGGCCCACCAGCACCTGGTTCCACACGGCGGCACCGGCCAGCAGCGCCACCCCGGCCCACGCCACCGGCGCCAGGGTCCAGAAGCCCCCCAGCACCAGGGCCGCGGCGATCCAGGTCAGCCGCACCGGCCACGGGTTGCGGTGGTAGGTCCGGTCGTAGCCCAGCGTCCAGATGACGAGGCCGACGAAGCCGACGAAGAAGGGCACCAGCACGGCGACCTTCAGGAAGAAGTCGAGCCCCAGGAAGCGCACGATCTCCAGCGCCGCCTCCACCTCCAGGAGGCAGAGGGCGACGAAGAGGCTCGCGACGGGCGACCACTTGTCGGTGTGCATCGTTCACCTCCCGGTGTCCCTGACGGTGCCCGGCGGCGACACCGCGCCGTCGTCGCGGGCGGGTACGGTGACGACCGGCGGGCGGCCCGGCTCAGCGGCCGGCCGGCGGCGCCACCGGGGTCGTCGGCTCCTCTCCCTCCAGCACGCGCCGGACGTTCTCCGCCGCCAGCTCCCACATGCCGCGTCGGGCGCGGCGCGTTGCGCTCCCCAGGTGGGGGAGCACGAAGCAGCGGGGATGCAGACGCAGGCGCTCGGGAATCTCTGGCTCCTCCGGGTACACGTCCAGCCCGGCCGCCGCCAGGGGGCCCTCGTCCAGGGCGTCGGCCAGGGCCCCGGGCTCCACCAGCTCGCCCCGGCCGGTGTTGACCAGCACCGAGCCCTCGGGCATCCGCGCCAGCTCGGCCGCCCCCAGCAGGCCCCGGGTCTCCGGGGTGAGGGGGAGGTGCACCGAGACCACGTCCGACGCCTCCAGGGTCTCCGCCAGCGATCCGGCCCGGCGGGCGTCGACCTCCCGCTCCAGCCGGCGGCTCCGGGACCGGCTCCAGTAGACGACCTCCATCCCGAAGCCCGGAGCCCGGCGGGCGGCCGCCGATCCGATGCGTCCGGCGCCCAGGATCCCCAGCGTGCGGTCCTCCAGGGCGAGCCCCCGGAGCTGGTCCGGACGCCAGCCCTCCCACCGGCCCGAGGCGGCCAGCTCCAGCCCCTCCCGCAGGCGGCGGGCGGCGGCCAGGATCAGGGCCCACGTCAGGTCGGCGGTGCTCTCGGTGAGGACGTCCGGCGTATGGGTCACCGCCACGCCCCGGCGGACCGCCGCCCCGACGTCGACGTTGTCGTGGCCCACCGCGTAGTTGGCCACCACCCGCAGGGACGGCAGGCGGTCCAGCTCCTCGGGGCCGACGGTACGGGAGAGGAGAGGGATCAGGGCGACCGCCCGGTCGGTGGCCGGCAGGGGCTCGTCGGCGGGGAGGAAGACGGTCGAGCGGCCGCCGGGCCACGAGGGGGCGTCGCCGGCGAGCGGCTTCAGCTCCTCGGCCACCAGGACGATCTCGTCAGCGCCCCCATTCATGGCGGGCGCTCCTCCCCGCTCATGGACGCGCCACCGCGGTCGGCGCCCCGCTCGGGCGCCCCGCCCCGCTCACCGGCGCTCCGACCCCACGCGGCACCTGCGACCGTCGCCTCACCGCCGCTCCCGGAAGAAGTCGCGCAGCAGCTCGCCGGCCTCCTCGGCCCTCACCCCCGGGATGACCTCGGCCCGGTGGTTGAGCCGCTCGTCCCGCACCAGGTCCTCCAGGGAGCCGCACATGCCGCCCCTCGGGTCCGCTGCCCCGTACACCAGGCGCGGCACCCGGGCCAGGACGACGGCTCCGGCGCACATGGCGCAGGGCTCCAGCGTCACGTAGAGGGTGTGGCCCTCCAGCCGGAAGTCCCCCTGGCGGCGGGCGGCCTCCCGCAGCACCAGCACCTCGGCATGGGCGGTGGGATCGGAGAGCTCCCGGGTGCGGTTGTGGTCCTCCACGGTCGAGCCGTCGGGCGTCACCAGCACCGCCCCCACGGGCACCTCGCCTCGGCCGGCGGCCCGGCGGGCCAGCTCCAGGGCCCGCTCCATGCAGCGGTGATCCTCGGCGGGCGGTGCCGGCGCGGTGTCGGACCCCATCCTCAGGCCGGCGAGCCGGCCCGGAGGTGCTCCACGGCGTCCTCGATTCGGCGGAGGGTGCGCTGCGGTCCCATCAGGTGGAGCACGGTGAAGATGCCGGGGCTCACGGCCACCCCCATGAGCGCCACCCGGAGGGGATGGATCAGCTTCCCGGCCCCCTCGTCCCGTCGGTCGGCCAGGGCCCGGAGCTCGCTCTCCAGCGGCTCGGGATCCCAGTCCTCGACCGTCGAAAAGACTTCCGCCAGGGCCTCCAGGCGCTCGGCCGCGGCGGCCGGATCGTCCCAGAAGCGCTCGACGGCCTCCTCCTCGTAGGTGATGGCCTCGGCGAAGAACGGCCGCACCTGGTCGGCCAGGGCCCGGACCGTCCGGGGGCGCTCCTTCACCGCGTCCAGGACGGCGAGGAAGCGCTCCCGCTCGTCCAGGATCGTCCGGGGGTCGAGGCCGTCCTCGGCCAGCTGCTCCAGTACGGGATCGGCCAGCCGCTCGGGCGAGGAGCGCACGATGTGCTGCCCGTTCAGCCATCGGAGCTTCTCGGCGTCGAACACGGCGCTCTTCTTCAGCACCCGGTCCAGGCCGAAGGCCTCCACCAGCTCGTCCCGGTCCATGACCTCCCGCTCGTCCCCCGGCGACCAGCCCAGCAGCGCCAGGAAGTTGACCATGGCCTCCGGCAGGATCCCCTCCTCCCGGAAGGCCTCCACCGACGCCGCGCCGTGGCGCTTCGAGAGGCGCCTGCCGTCGGGCCCGTGGATCATGGGGACGTGGGCGAAGGTGGGGAGCTCCTCGTCAAGCCCCCGGTAGATGAGGATCTGCTTGGGGGTGTTGGACAGGTGGTCGTCGCCCCGGATGACGTGGGTGATCCCGGCGTCCAGGTCGTCGGACACGACGGCCAGGTTGTAGACGGGCGTGCCGTCGGAGCGGAGCAGGACGAAGTCCTCGATGCTGTCGTTGGGGAACGAGGTGGGCCCGTGCACGGCGTCGTCCCACGCCGTCTCCCCCTCCGGCACCGCGAAGCGGATCGCATGGTCCTCGCCGTCGGCCGCCCGGCGCGCGGATGCCTCGTCGGAGAGCCGCCGGCAGCCGGAGGCGCAGCCGCCCACCGCCCCCGCCTCGTCCTCCTGCTCCAGCTCCGCGGGGCAGAAGCAGCGGTAGGCGTGGCCCGCCTGGAGGAGCCGGGCGACGTCGTCCCGGTGGCGCTCCACGCCGTCGGCCTGGTGGTGCGGCCCCTCGTCCACCTCGAGCCCCAGCCAGTCCAGCGCGTCCAGGATGGCGCGGGTCATCTCCGGGCTGGAGCGCTCCCGGTCGGTGTCCTCGATGCGCAGCACGAAGGTGCCGTCGCGACCGCGGGCGAAGAGCCAGTTGAAGAGCGCGGTCCGGGCGCCGCCCACGTGGAGGTGGCCGGTGGGGCTCGGGGCGAAGCGTACTCTGGGTCCGTCCATGCCGCTCCCGTGGGTGTGGGGGTTCGCCTGCCGTGGCCGGCGTCGGGCCGGCGGAGCTCGGGGGCGGGCCGGGATCCCGTCCCGGACCCTTTTCCCGGGGTCCGGCAGGACGCGGCCGCCCGCGCGGTTGGCGCGAAAAAGACGTGCCATGGCGGCGGCGCTTCTCCGGGGCCCTCGTCGGCTCCTATCTTGCACCGGGAAGCGCAGCGGGTCGGTCCCCGCGGGCCGGCCCGCCCGTCACGGTCCCCGGCGCCGTAGGCCCGGGGCGATCCGCTCACCAGCGGGAGCGACGCCATGGCCTCCGAGCGAGACCTCTACGTGCTTCCGGGCCTCCGCAGCCCCTTCGCGAAGATCGACCGCGAGCTGGCCGAGCGGAACGGCCTCCAGCTCTCGGTGCCCGTGGTGCAGCAGACCGTGGCCGGCCCGCGGGGGCCGGGACGCGACCGGGCCGGCGACGTGGACCTGGTGCTGTGGGGCTCGGTGATCCCGGACCTCCGGATCAGCAACTGGGGGCGGGAGGTGTGGCTGGAGACGGGCCTGGACCGGCACGTGCCCGCCCAGAACGTCTCCCAGGCCTGCGGCACCAGCCTGGCGGCGGCCACCCACGCGGCCGGCCAGATCGAGGCGGGCAGGGCCGACCTGGTCCTGTGCGGCGGCGTGGAGTCCATGACCTGGACGGACCTGGGCCTCTCCCCCGGGCTGAGCCGGAGCCTTCGCCGGGCGGGACGGGCGGGCGGCCCCCTGGCGGCGCTCGGGAGCCTGGCGGAGCTGCGGCCGCGGGACCTGAAGCTCCACGTCCCCGGCGCCTCCGAGCGCACCACGGGCCTGACCATGGGGGAGCACGCCGAGCTGATGGCCCGGGAGTGGGACGTGGCCCGGAGCGAGCAGGACCGGCTGGCCCTGCAGAGTCACCGGAAGGCGGTGCGGGCCGCCGGGGAAGGCTTCTTCCGCGACCTGCTGGTGGCCCCGGGGACCTTCGCCGTGGACGGCGACGCCCTGCCCCGGCCCGACACCTCCCTGGACCGGCTGGCCGCCCTGCCCCCCTCCTTCGACCGGGAGACGGGCACGCTGACCGCCGGCAACTCGACGCCCCTCACCGACGGCGCGGCCGCCGTGTGGATGGCCAGCGGGGCCGGCGCGGACCGCCTGCCGGGGGAGCTCCCCCGGGTCCGGCTCCTGGACTGGGAGCAGGCCGCCGTCGACCCGGAGTCGGAGGGCCTGTTGATGGCGCCGACCCTGGCCGTGCCCCGCCTGCTGGCCCGCCACGACCTGGGCTACGACGACGTGGCGCTGTGGGAGATCCACGAGGCCTTCGCGGCCCAGGTGCTGTGCACCTACGCGGCCCTGGAGGACCGGGACTGGCTGCGCGAGAAGGCGGGCGTGGACGCCGACCTCGGCGAGGTCCCCCGCGACCGGGTGAACCCCAACGGCGGCAGCGTGGCCCTGGGCCACCCCTTCGGCGCCACCGGCGCCCGCATCCTCTCCCAGGCCGCCAGGGAGCTGGCCGGGGAGCCGGCCGGCACCCTGGGGATCGTCAGCATCTGCGCGGCGGGCGGCCTGGGCCACGTCGCGCTGCTGGAGGCGGTCTAGGCTCGGCCCTCCGCCGCCGCACGACCCTCCGCAGCCACCGGAGTAGCCGCCTCCGTGCGGGACGCCGGGCCGGTCCACGTGTCGACCGGCTCGCGTCCGAGCCGCACGGCCAGCACCACCAGCGCCGCCCACAGGGCCGTGCCCACGGCCAGGTGCACGGCCTGGAGGGCCTCGGGGAGGTGGCTCAGGACCAGGGCGGCGCCCACGGCCACCTGGCCCAGCGTGAGCCCGGCGACGATCCACGCCCACCGGCGGGCCGGCCCGTCCTCCGGGCGCCGGCGTCGCACCCAGAAGGGGAGCGCCAGGGCCCAGCCGGCCAGGCCGTAGGCCGCCAGCCGGTGGGTCCAGTGCAGGTGGACGCCCGGCGCCCCGGCGGGGAGGAGCTGGCCGTTGCACAGGGGGAAGCCCTGGCAGGCCGGCGCGGCCCCCAGGTTGGCCACCAGCGCCCCCAGCAGCACCACGGCGAAGCCACCCGCCGCCGTCCACCAGCCCACCCGCGAGGCGGTGTCCCGGGCCGGCCGGCGCGAGTCCGCCAGCGCCCGGGCCGCGCCCGCCACCAGGACGCCCAGCAGCGCCATGGCCGTCCCCAGGTGGAGGATGACGGTCCACGGCGGCAGCTCCAGGCGCACCGTCACCGCCCCCAGCAGGACCTGGACGACGAGGAGCGCCAGGGCCGCCGCCGCCAGCGTCCGCCAGGGACGGAAGGCCTGGCCCCGGCCCGGCCACCAGGCGTGAGCGGCGACGCCCGCCACCAGGAGCCCCACCAGCGCGGCCACCATCCGGTGGCTCCACTCGATGAAGGTCTCCAGGTCGAACAGGGGCACGAGCCGGCCGTTGCACAGCGGCCAGTCCGGACCGCAGCCCATGCCGCTGCCCGTGATCCGGACGACGCCGCCCAGCACGATCAGCAGGTAGGCCAGGACGGCCGTCCCGAGGGCCAGCCGCCCCCACCGGCGGCTCGCGTCGCCCCCCTCTCCTCCTCGCTCTGGCTCCACGGCTCCGTCTGCCTCCGGCCTGGTCTCGTACGACTGCGACGTGGTCGTGTCCGCTTCCGACGTTGTTTCCGCGGCTTCCGACGCGGTTGCGTCCCCCGCGGGCCGGATGCGAACTTGGGCCGGCCGCCCGGCGCCCCGTCCGGGCGCCCGTCCCGGGGCGGCGAAGATAGGGGCGGCTCCCGGCCCCCGCCACGGGCCGTCCGGGCGCCGCGTTCCCGACGTCTCGCCCCCCGTCCGCATCGCCCGCGAGGAGGATGAAGGAGCTGACCCGCAGGTTCTCGATCTTCGCCCTCCGGAGGCTGGCGCCCCGGCTCCGGCCGCACCTGCGGGAGCTGGGCGTGGCGGCTCTCTGTCTCTTCTTCAGCGCCGTCATCGGCCTCGCCTTCCCCGCGGTGGTCGGCCGGCAGATGGACGCGGCGTTCCTGGAGCAGAACCTGGGTCGGCTGGACCTCTTCGCCGTGGTCCTCCTCTCCCTCTTCGCCGTCCAGGCGGTGCTGAACTACCTCGAGGTGTACCTGCTCGGCGCCGTCTCCGAGCGGGTCATCACGGAGCTCCGCATCGACCTGTACGGGCATCTGCTCACCCTGTCGCCGGGCTTCTACGCCGAGGCCACCTCCGGCGAGCTCACCAGCCGGCTGGCCTCGGACTGCTCGACCCTGCAGAGCCTCCTCACCCACCAGGTCGGCGAGCTGCTGCGGCAGCTCCTCTACCTGGTCGGCGGCCTGAGCCTGCTGGCCTACCTCCACGGCCAGCTCATGGTCACCGTGCTGGTGGCCACGCCGGTGGTGGTGGCCCTGGCGTTCGGGGTGGGCCGCTACCTCCGGAGGCGGAGCACGGAGGTGCAGGACCGGATCGCCGAGGCCCACGGGGTCGCCGAGGAGGCCCTGGGCCAGATCCCGGTGGTGCAGAGCTTCGTGCGGGAGGAGTGGGAGCTCACCCGCTACGTGACGCGCATCCGGGAGGCGCTGGACGCCGCCATCCGGCGGGCCCGGGCCCGGGGCGCCTTCTTCGGGGCCATCACCTTCCTGGCCTTCGGGGGCATCGTCGTCGTCCTGTGGCAGGGGGCCCGCCTGGTGGCCACCGGATCCATCTCGGCCGGCGAGCTCGTCCAGTTCCTCCTCTACTCGGTGCAGGTGGCGGCGGCGGTCACGGCCCTCGGGTCGGTGTGGAGCGGCTACCAGGAGGCCCAGGGGGCGGCCCGTCGCGTCTTCGACCTCATGGAGACCGAGCCCGACGTGCGGGAGCCCGAGGAGCCCGCGAGCCTGCCGTCCGACGGCCCGGGGGAGATCGTCTTCGAGGACGTCTGGTTCCGCTACGGTCCCGAGGAGCCCTGGGCGCTGCGGGAGGTCGACGTGAGGATCCGGCCCGGCGAGGTGGTGGCCCTGGTGGGGCCGAGCGGCGCCGGAAAGACCACTTTCACGCGGCTCGTGCCCCGCTTCTGGGACCCCACCCGGGGCCGCGTGACCATGTGGGGCCGGGACCTGCGGGAGCTGCCCCTGGCCGAGCTGCGGGGGAGGATCGGGATGGTGCCCCAGGACCCCACGCTCTTCGCCGGCACCGTGGCCGAGAACATCCGGTACGGCGACCCGGGCGCCGATGCCACGGCGGTGGAGGCGGCGGCCCGGGCGGCCCACGCCCACGAGTTCGTGGAGACCCTGCCCGAGGGCTACGGGTCGGTGGTGGGCGAGCGGGGGGTCCGGCTCTCGGGCGGCCAGCGGCAGCGGATCGCCCTCGCCCGGGTGTTCCTGAAGGCACCCGGCGTCCTGCTGCTGGACGAGGCCACCAGCAGCCTGGACAGCGAGAGCGAGCGGCTGGTGGAGGAGGCCCTGGAGGCGCTGATGGAGGGGCGGACGACGCTCATCATCGCCCACCGGCTCAGCACCGTGCAGCGGGCCGACCGCCTGCTGGTGCTGGAGGGGGGCCGCGTCGTGGAGGAGGGATCGCACGAGGAGCTGCTGGCCCGGGACGGGCTGTACGCCCGGCTCTACCGGGGGCAGCTCCTGGAGCCGGAGCCGCAGGCCGGGCCGACGGGCTGAGCGGGCTCCCGCATCCGGTGCGCGGGCCGCCGGGCCCGGACGTCGGCGGGGCGAGCGGGCTGAGCCGGCTCTCGGCCGGGGCGACGGGCCGGGCGGCCCGGCTCAGCCCTCGGCCAGGAACGGCTCCAGGCCCTCCATGAACTGGTCCGCCGACTGTGGGCCCAGGTAGCGCTCCCGGATGATGCCGTCCCGGTCGATGATGAGCGTCGTCGGGAAGCCCACGGCCTCGTAGTGCTCCACCACCTCCTGGGTCGAGCCGCGCCAGATCGGGTAGTCGACCTCGAACCCGTCCAGGAAGTCCCGGATCTCCTCCGGGGTGCCCGAGTCCACGGCCAGCCCCACCACCGTGCCGCCCCGGGGCTCGATGCGCTCCTGCAGCTCCACCAGGTCCGGGATCTCCTCCCGGCACGGCGGACACCAGGTGCCCCACAGGTTGAGGACGACCGCCCGGCCGCGCAGCGCCTCCAGGGTAACGGTGTCGCCCTCCAGGGTGCGGAAGGGCACCGTGGCGGCGGGGATGGCCAGGGATCCGGGCCCGGTGGCCGCGTCCGAGCCCTCCGCGCCGGCCTCCGTTCCGGCGTCCGGCCCGGTGGCGAGCCCCAGGTAGAGACCGGCCCCGGCGAGGCCCAGGAGGAGGACCATCGACCCGACGATCAGCTTCCGTCTCATGGCTCCAGCTCGTGGCGTGTCACCCGGTCGCGCTCCGTGTCGTAGACGGCGAAGGTCGGTGGGCCCAGCCGGCCCATGATCTCCCCGGGGTTCAGGGCCAGGGTGTCGCCGTGGCGGCCCTGCTCCCACTCGTGGCTGTGTCCGTAGCACACCAGGTCGTGCCGGCCGGCCGCCGCCACCGCCCGTCCCACGTCGGGAAAGTGGTGGAGGGCGACGCGGGTTCCGTCGAACGCCCCCCCGCCCAGCTCGGCGAACTCGCCGTGCAGGTGGAAGCGGTCGCGGTCGGCCGCCGCCCGGGTGATGCGGTAGCGGTCGCCGTCGTTGTTGCCGAAGACCACATGCACCGGACCGGCGAAGCCGTCGACCAGCTCCTCCACCATGAAGGGGGCGCACAGGTCGCCGCAGCACAGCAGACGGTCCGCCCCGCCGGCGGACGCCAGCTCGGCGAGAGCGGACCGCAGCTCGGTGATGTGGTCGTGGATGTCGGAAAGGATCGCGAGTCGCACGGGATCTCCTCTCTACGTGACGATGACGTATGATAGCGTGTGACCGCGGACGTCGCACCGGTGGGAGAGAGACCGCGAGACGGGAGGCAGGATGGGGCAGCCGTTGTCCGAGAGCGGGCTCCGGGCCGAGCTCGAGGCCTACTACGGGCCCCTCCTCCCCCACTGGGACCGGACGCTGGCCGACCGAGGGGACCTGGACTTCTGGCGTCGGGCCGTCGAGACCCGGGAGGGCCCGAGCGTGCTGGAGCTGGGGGCCGGCTCCGGCCGCGTCACCGAGGTGCTGGCCCCGGCGGCCGGCCGGGTCGTGGCGCTGGACCTCGTGCCCGGGGCGCTCCGCCGGGCGAGGGAGCGGCTGTCGGGGGCGCGGAACGTCCTTCCGCTGGCGGCCGACATGCGGACCTTCCGCCTGGACGCCCGCTTCGACCTCGTCGTGGCCGCCAATGACCCCTTCTCCCATCTGCGCACCGACCGGGGCCGGCGACGGGCCCTCGAGCGGGTGGCGGGGCACCTGGCTCCCGAGGGCCGGTTCCTGCTCGACGCGCTCTGGTTCACCGACGCCTGGCTGGAGGAGGCCGCCACCCCCGGGGGGAAGAGCTGGGAGAGCGCCGTGCCCGGAGGGGAGGCACCGGAGGACGGGGCGGGCGGCGCCGACGAGCTCCGGGTTCGCCAGCGATGGCGATGCCGGCGGGAGACTCGGCTGTGCGAGGCCCGGTACGAGCTGCTCCTGGACGGCCGGCGGGTGGCCGAGTCCACCTTCCGGGGGCGCTACTGGACCCCGGAGGAGGTCGACCGGAGCCTCCGCCGGGCCGGGCTGGTCGTGGAGGAGCTGTGGGGCGACTATCGCCGGTCGGCCTGGACGCCGTCGTCCGACCGCCTGGTCGTGGCGGCCGCGCCGGCCTGACCGGGGCCCGGCTCCCCCCAGCCGCCCCCGCCCGGCGTCTCGATCCGCAGCACGTCGCCGGCCCGGCCGTCCACCGTCCCCTTGGCCGGCAGCTCCCGCTCCGCGCCGTCGCGCACCAGCACGTTCCGACCCGGCCGGCCCGCCTCGCCCCCGGCCAGCCCGTAGGGTCCGCTCCGCCGGCGCTCGGTCAGGAGGCTGATCCGGGCGGGCGCCAGCAGCTCCAGCTCGCGGCGGACGCCGTCCCCGCCGGGATGGCGACCCGCCCCGCCCGAGCCGCGCCGGATCTCGGACCGCAGCACGCGCAGGGGATAGGCGTATTCCAGGGCCTCGGCGGGGGTGTTCAGGGTGTTCGTCATGTGGGTGTGCACGGCGTGGGCCCCGTCCTTCCCGGGCCGTCCCCCTCCCCCGCCGGCCGTCGTCTCGTAGTAGGCCCACCCGCCCCCGGCGCCCCGGCCGCCCAGGGCCACGTTGTTCATCGTCCCCTGCGAGGCGGCGGGCACCCGGTCCGGGCAGGGCCCGGCCAGCGCCCCCAGAAGCACGTCCACGATGCGCTGGGAGGTCTCGACGTTGCCGCCGGCCACCGCCGCCGGGGGGCGGGCGTTCACCAGGCTCCCCTCGGGCGCCACCAGCCGCACCGGCGCCAGGCAGCCGGCGTTGGAGGGGACGTCGCCGGCCACCAGGGCCCGGACCACGTAGTGGACCGCCGACAGGGTGATGGCCCGCACGGCGTTGATCCCGCCCTCGGCCTGGTCGGCCGTGCCAGTGAAGTCCACCTCCATCCCGTCGCCGGCGATCGTGACGGTGGCCCGGATCTCGAACGGGCCGTTCCCCAACCCGTCGTCCTCCATCCGATCGGAGAAGGTCCAGGTGCCCTCGGGGAGCTCGGCCAGGAAGTGCCGCACCGTGCGCTCGGCGTGCTGCAGGAGGGAGGCCATCCGGCCTTCCAGCTCGTCGGCGCCGTAGCGCTCGGCCAGGGCCCGCAGCCGCCCGACGCCGCGCTCCACGGCGGCCGCCTGAGCCCGCAGGTCGCCGGCCCGCTCCTCCGGCGTCCGGACGTTGGCCAGGATCAGCTCCCGCACGGCGTCCACCTCCCGCCCGCCCTCCACCAGCTTCACGGGCGGGACGACGATCCCCTCCTCGTGGATCTCCCGCGCCAGGGGCATGGAGCCGGGGGCCGAGCCGCCGACGTCGGCGTGGTGGGCCCGGGCCGCCACGTACCCCAGCCGGCGCCCCGTGTCGGGCCCCTCGGCCAGGTGGGCCGCGGCCACCATCGTCACGTCCGGCAGGTGGGTGCCGCCCCGGAAGGGGTCGTTGAGAACGGCCACGTCCCCCGGCGCCAGCTCCAGGGCGTCCACGCAGGCCGCCACCGAGAGGGGCATGGAGCCCAGGTGGACGGGTATGTGGGCCGCCTGGGCCGCCATGCGTCCGTCGGGATCGAAGACGGCGCAGGAGAAGTCCCGGCGCTCCTTGATGTTGGGCGAGTAGGCGGTGCGCCGGAGGACCGTGCCCATCTCCTCGGCCACCGCGTCCAGCATGTGCCGGAACACTTCCAGCCGTACGGGATCCACACCAGGCGGCGGGCCGCCCGCCGGGCCGTCGGGACCGCCCTCGTCGCCCGGCCGCCGGGCGTCCCCGGATCCGCCGGGCACGCGGTCGGAACCGCCCGCTCCCGTCATCGTCCCACCTCCACCACCAGGTTGCCCCGCGGATCGACCCGTCCCCGGTCGGCGGGTCCGATCCAGGCGGTCGTGTCCTCCCGGGCCACCACCGCCGGGCCCTCGATCCGGTGGCCGGGCCGCAGCGCCGCCCCGCGATAGAAGGGAACCTCCCGGAGGTCGGCACCGCCGTCCTCCCGCTCCATCACCACCGGACGATGGTCCAGCAGGGCTGACGACGGATCCGGCGGCCCCGGCTCCCCGGCCGGCAGGGGCGGAGACTCGACGGTCCCGACGCCCCGGACCCGGATCGTGACGGCCTCCACCGGTGCCCCCGGCTCGGCGTGACCGTATCTCTCCCGATGGCGGCGGTGGAAGCGCTCCACCAGCCCCTCGCCGAAGGGCACCCGCAGCTCGTAGGACTGGCCCCGGTAGCGCATCTCCACCTCCCGGTGGATGCGGCTCTCCCCGTCGGGGAAGCCCTCGTCCCGGAGGTCCGAACGGACGGCCTCCACCAGCGGGGCGAAGGCCCCGGCCAGGTCGGCGACCCCTCCGGCGTCGAGCTCTCCCGCATCGTCGGACCCCCCCGCCCCGTCGGACGCCCCCGCGGCATCGGCGGCGTCGCCGGGACCCACGGTCCGCATGACGGTCCGGCTCCGCTCCCGGAGCACGTCCGCCGCCAGCATGCCGTGGGCCGAGAGGGTGGACGCGCCCGGCGGAAGCAGGACCCGCCTCACGCCGAGGGCCCGGGCCAGCTCGCAGGCGTGCAGCCCGCCGGCGCCGCCGAAGGAGACCAGGACGAAGTCGGCCGGGTCGTGGCCGCGCTCCACCGAGATGACCCGGAGGGCCCGCTCCATCCGGGCGTTGGCCACCCGGACCACGCCCAGGGCGGCGGCCCGGGCGGGATCGACCCCGTCGCCGTCCAGGCCCGCCTCGCGCCCCAGCGCCTCCAGCGCTTCCCGGGCGGCTCCCGGGTCCAGCGCCATCTCCCCGCCCAGGAACAGCTCCGGCGCCAGGCGCCCGAGCACCAGGTGGGCGTCGGTGACGGTGGCCCGCCGCCCCCCGCGGCCGTAGCACGCCGGGCCGGGGTCGGCGCCGGCGCTCTCGGGCCCCACCCGGAGGGCCCCGCCCGGATCGACCCGGGCCACCGACCCGCCGCCCGAGCCCACGGTGTGGAGGTCCAGCACCGGCACGGCCACCGGGAGCCCGCCGATCGTCGCCTCGGTGGTGACGCGCGGCTCGCCACGGGCCAGCGACACGTCGGTGGACGTGCCTCCCATGTCCAGCGTGAGGAGGTCCTCGACGCCCGCCTCGCGGGCCACGTGCAGCCCGCCGACCACGCCGCCCGCCGGTCCCGACAGCACCATCCCCACCGCCCGGCGGCGGGCCGTGCCCGCGGCCACCGTCCCGCCGTTGGACTGCATCACGCGGAAGCGCCGGACCGGGAGCTCCCGGTCCAGCCGCTCCAGGTACCGGTCCACCACGGGCGCCAGGTAGGCGTTCATGGCCGTGGTGCTGGCCCGCTCGTACTCCCGGAACTCCGGCAGCACCTCGCTTGAGGCCGACACGTGGAAGCCCGCCTCCCGGAGGACCTCCGCCGTCCTCTCCTCGTGCTCGGGCCGGGCGAAGGAGAAGAGGAGGCAGACGGCCACGGCCTCCACCCCCCGCTCAGCCAGCTCCCCGGCCAGCCGCTCGACCTGCCCCTCCTCCAGCCGCCGGAGCGCCGTCCCGTCCGGGGTCACCCGCTCCTCCAGCTCGAAGCACAGGTCGGTCGGCACCAGGGGGGTGGGCCGGTCCTCGAACAGGTCGTAGAGAGAGGGGCGGTCCTGGCGGGCGACGGCCAGCACGTCCCGGAAGCCGGCCGTGGTCACCAGAGCCGTGCGGGCCCCCGTCCGCTCCAGCAGGGCGTTGGTGGCCACCGTGGAGCCGTGGACCACGTCGGGGCCTCGCGGTCCGGCCGCGCCGCCGTCCGATTCGTCGGGAGCCCCGGACCCCATCTGCCCGACGAGACGCTCCACGCCCTCCAGGACCGCCCGGGCCGGGTCCTCCGGGGTGGAGGGAAGCTTGAGGGTGCGGACCTCGGCGGGCCCGTCGGGGGGCTCGAGCATGGCCACCAGGTCGGTGAACGTCCCCCCGACGTCCACCCCGATCCGGAGCCGGGGGGCCGTCACAGGACCCCCGCCACCGCCCGGGCGCCCAGGACGAGCGTCACGAGCACCACGACGGCGCCCGCCACGTTGAGGGCCGGGCCGTTGCGCCAGCGGCCCATCCGCTCGCCGTCGTTGGCCACCAGCAGGAGGAAGCCGGCCACCGCCGGCAGGAGGACCCCGTTGGCCACCTGGGCGAACAGGATGGCCGGCACCGGCCGCACGCCGGCCGCCGAGAAGGCCGCGCCGCTGGCCAGCACGACGATCCACACCGCCCGCACCCGCCGGGACCGGAGATCGGCCTCCCACCCCAGCACCCCGGCGGCGGCCCACGCGGCGGCCAGGGGCGCGGTCACCGCGGAGGTGAGGCCGGCGGCCAGCAGGCCCGCCGAGAAGAAGAACCGGGCCCAGGACCCCAGGATCGGCTCCAGCTGGACCGCCATGTCGGCCGCGTCCGAGACGTCGCCCCCGGCGGCCGCCGCCGCGGTGACGACGACGGCCATGCTGGCCGCCCCGCCCAGCACGATGGCCACCGCCGAGTCGGTCCGGGCCGCCGGCAGCGACGCCGCGTCCGACCACCGCTCCCGCACCGCCGAGGCGTGGAGGAAGAGGTTGTAGGGCACCACCGTCGTGCCCACCAGCCCGACGGCCACCAGGAGGGAGGCCTCGTCGGGCAGCCCCGGCACGAGCAGGCCCCGGGCGACCTCCCCGACGGGCGGGAGCAGCACGGCCGCCGTGACGAAGAAGACCACCCCCATGACGGCCACCAGCCCCACCAGCGCCCGCTCCACGATCCGGTAGCTGCCCGTCCACAGGAGGGCGAAGGCGACGGCCGCCAGCCCCGGGGCCCACAGCCGGACCGGGCCGCCCCCCGCCAGCTCCCGGGCTCCCAGGGCCCCGCCCAGGAGGTTGCCCGTCTCGTAGGCCGCGTTGCCCAGGACGATGGCGGCGAGAACGAGCAGCGCCGCGCCCCCCCGACCCGCCCGGCTCCGGAAGCGGGCCCGCACCGCCTCGCCGAGTCCCTGGCCGGTGACCAGGCCCAGTCGGGCGGCCATCTCCTGGAGCACCAGCGTGGCCACCACGGAGAAGCCCAGCGCCCACAGGAGGGCCGTCCCGAACCGGGCCCCGGCCAGGGTGGCGGTGGTGATCGTCCCCGGCCCGAGGAAGGCCGCCGCCACCAGCGCCCCGGGACCGACGTCCCGGAGCCGTCCCAGCCAGCCGCCGGCGCCGCGGCCGCTCACCGCGGGCTCCGCCGCCCGCGGAGCCTGTCGGGGCCAGCTGGGGTTCGGCGCATGGGGACGCATCCCTGTCCGGGAACCGGGTCGCGGGCGGACGCCCGCCTCGTCCCACGAGACTGGCGACGCGACTTCGGGGGGCGCAAGGCCGGACGCTTGCGCGCCCCCGGCGCCGGCGGGTATGCTGGATGCGAACGCCAGGAACGCGGCCGGGGCCAACCGGAAGTCGGTGCGAATCCGACACGGCCCCGCCACTGTGAGAGGCCGGCGGAACGACACGGCGCCCCTGGCGCCGCCGTCCCGCCGACGGCCCGCTCTTCGCGCCACTGGGACCGGCTTCCGGTCCCGGGAAGGCGAGCGACGCCGCCTCGAGTCAGGAGACCGGTCCCGGTCGCGCCCGACGACGAGCCCCTCGAGGGAGGGGTCGGGCGACGTGGGCCGGGCCATCCCGGCGGGTCTCCCCCTTCCTCCGAGGGCGCACCCCTCGTGGGAAGGGTTTCTTCATTGGGCGACATCGCGCGACGGCTCGGCCTGCTGGCCCTCGGCCTGGGAGCCTCCCTGCTCCTGGCCGTGCTCCTGGGCCCGGCGCCGCTCGGTCCCGGGCGGGTCCTGGACGTCCTCCAGGGCGGCGGCGATCCCGGCGCCCGGACCATCGTCCTGGACATCCGGGCACCACGGGCCGTCCTGGCCGCCCTGGTGGGCGCCGGGCTCTCGGTGGCCGGGGCAGCCCTCCAGGCCCTGCTGCGAAACCCCCTGGCCGAGCCCTACGTCCTGGGCGTATCGGGCGGGGCGGCCGTGGGTGCCGTGGCGGCCGTGGTGGCGGGCTGGGCCGCCCTGGGCGCCTGGGTCCTTCCGGTGGCCGCCTTCGTCGGGGCCGCCGCCGCCGTCTTCGGCGTGCTCCGGGTCGCGGCCCGCAGCGGTGCCGGCCTGGACACCCGGGTCCTCCTGCTGGCCGGCGTGGTGGCCGGCGCCTTCTTCAACGCCCTCATCATGCTCCTCCTCACGTTCGGGAGCGCGGAGACCTTCCGGTCGGCCGTCACCTGGATGATGGGCAGCCTGGCCGGCTCCGACTGGGGCTCGGTGGGCCTGCTGGCCCTGTGGCTCACGCCGGCGGTGGCCCTGCTGCTGGCGCTGGCTCGTCCGCTGGACCTGCTGTCGGTGGGCGAGGAGACCGCCCACTTCCTCGGCGTCCGGGTGGAGACCCTGAAGCGGGTGGTCTACCTGGCCGCCTCCCTCCTGGTGGCCGCGTCGGTGGCCGTCAGCGGGGCCATCGGCTTCGTGGGGCTCATCGTCCCCCACGCCGTGCGGCTCGCCTGGGGGAGCGCCCACCGCCGGCTCCTGCCGGCCTCCCTCCTGGCGGGCGCCCTCTTCCTGGTGCTGATGGACACCGCCGCCCGCACGGTGGCCGCGCCGGCGGAGATCCCGGTCGGCGTGCTCACGGCCCTGGTGGGGGTCCCGCTCTTCGTGGCGCTCCTGGTCCGGCGGGGCGGGTCGGCCCGCCTGGCCGGCGGCGCCGGGAGGGGATCGTGAGCCGCCGGGCGGACGCGGAGCCCGGCCCGGCGGCAGCCCCCGCCTTTGAGGCCGAGGGGCTGGCCTACCGGTATCCCGGGGCCGAGCGGCCGGCCGTGCGGGACGTCTCGCTCCGCGTGGGCCGGGGCGAGCTCTACGGCATCGTCGGGCCCAACGGATCCGGCAAGTCCACGCTGCTGCGGATCCTGCTGGGCTCGCTGGATCCCGACGCGGGCCGGGTCGAGGTCGGGGGACGGCCGCCCGCCGCCTGGGAGCGTCGGGCGCTGGCCCGGCGCGTCGGCGTGGTGCCCCAGCGCGAGGAGGTGGCCTTTCCCCTGGGCGTCCGGGACTTCGTGGCCATGGGCCGCTATCCGCACCTGGGGCCGTGGCGGGCCGAGCGGGCGGAGGACCGGGCCGCGGTGGAGGCGGCCCTGGAGCGCTGCGACCTGGCCGGGCTGGCCGACCGGCCCTTCTCCACCCTTTCGGGGGGCGAGCGCCAGCTGGCCCGCGTGGCCCGGGCTCTGGCCCAGGAGCCGGACGTCCTGGTGCTGGACGAGCCGGCCGTCTCCCTCGACCTGCGCCACGAGATGGAGATCCTCGGCCTGCTCGGCGACCTGGTCGCCTCCGAGGGCGTCACCGTGGTGCTGGTGACCCACCACCTGAACGCCGCCGCCCGCGCCGCCCACCGCCTGCTCCTCCTGGAGGAGGGCAGGTCCCGGGCCGAGGGTCCCCCCGGGCGGGTCCTGACCCGGGAGGCCGTCGAGCGCACCTGGCGGTGGCCGGTGCGCGTCACCCGTCATCCCGGCCCCGGCCCCGACGCCGGCGCCCCCCAGGTCGTGCCCCTCCGCCCCGACGGCCCGGACGGCCTCGACATGTCACGCGACACATGAGACAGACACACTCATCCTAAGGATACAGAATAAGATGACAGACAACACGATGACGACCACTCGCGACGCGACGATCGCCTCTCCGCCGCCGGCCGGCCGCCGGGCGGCCGACTTCCCGCCGTCCGTCGTCCTGGTGGCCGGTCTCCTGGCGGGCCTCCTCCTGCCGGCGCCGGCGGCGTCCCAGGCGGGGACGTCGCCCCCCGACACCGCCATCGAGATCGAGGAGCTGATCGTCACCGCCCACCGGCTGGCCCTGCCCCGCGACGCCATCACGGGCACGGCCACGGTCCTCTCCCGGGAGGAGATCGAGCGCTCCGGCGCCCGGGACGTGGGGGAGCTCCTGCGACGGGTGCCGGGCCTCTCGGTGGTCCGGTCCGGCTCCTGGGGGCAGCCCGTCTCCCTCTTCGTCCGCGGCGGGGAGAGCGACCACGTGAAGGTGCTGGTGGACGGGGTCCCCCTGAACCATCCCGGCGGCTCGGTGGACCTCTCCACCCTCACCACCGACAACGTCGAGCGGATCGAGGTCGTCCGGGGACCGGCCAGCGTCCTGTACGGCTCCGACGCCGTCGCCGGCGTGATCCAGGTCTTCACCCGGGACGGCCGGGGAGGACCCCGTCTCGCCGCCGGCGTCCGGGGCGGCAGCCACGAGAGCCTGGCGTGGGACGCCTCCGCCCGCGGGGGCGGCGAGGAGGCGGCCTGGAGCGTCTCCCTCTCCCGCTTCCTCACCGACGGGCTGCGGGCCTTCAACAGCGACTTCGACAACACCGTGGCCAGCGCCCGATTCCGGGCCACGCCGGACGATCGCACCGACGCGTCGGTGTCGCTGCGCTACACCGATCACACGGCCCACACGCCCACCGACGGCGCGGGTCGAGCGGTGGACGAGAACCAGTTCGCCTTCGGCGACCAGCTGACGGTGGGGGCGGAGGTCGGCCGCTTCCTGACCGATCGGCTGGAAGCCCGGGTCCAGCTGCGCCTGAACGAGATCGACAGCGGGTTCGACGACGCTCCCGACGGGCCGGCGGACACGCTGGGCGCCTTCGCCTTCCAGAGCCAGGCCGACATCTCGCGGCGCAGCGCCGACGCGCGGCTGAACCTGCACCTGTCGCCCCGCACGGTCCTCACCGCGGGCGGCGAGGTCGAGGAGCAGGCCGAGCGCAGCCGGAACGAGTCCCGCTCGGCCTTCGGCACCAGCCGGGGCTCCCTGGACGTGGACCGGACCGACGTCGGGGCGTACGTGCAGGCGGTGACCCGCCTGGGCGACCGCCTCTCCCTGACCGGGGGCGCCCGGCTGGACGACCACGACGCCTTCGGGACCCACGGGACCTACCGGGTGGGGGCGTCCTACCGGCTCCCGGACGGCACGCGGGTGCGGAGCAGCTGGGGGACGGGCTTCAAGGAGCCCACCTTCCTGGAGAACCACGCCACGGGCTTCGTCACGGGGAACCCCGACCTGGAGCCGGAGACCTCCCGGAGCTGGGAGGCCGGCCTGGAGCGGGCGTTCGCCGGGGACGGGCTCGCCGTGCGCGCCACCTACTTCGACCAGGCCTACGAGCAGCTGATCCAGTTCACCGGGTCTCCTCCCTCCCCCGGCGACCCCAACTACTTCAACGTGGCGGAGGCCAGCGCCCGGGGGCTGGAGCTGAGCGTCGAGGCGCGGCCCCTGGAGGGCCTGGCGGCCTCGGCCTCCTACGCCTGGACCGACAGCGAGGTGGAGGACGCGGGCTTCCAGGGCGGGCCCGACGCCGCCTTCGTCGAGGGCGAGCGGCTCCTGCGGCGCCCCACCCACGCGGCCAGCGTCACGGTGGACGGCACCCTCCCCGGCGCGGGCTCCCTCCAGGTCCGGGGGTCGTGGACCGGGAGCCGGGACGACCGGGACTTCTCCACCTTCCCCGCCGAGCGGGTCGAGCTGGACCCCTACCTCCGGCTCGACCTCTCCGTGCGGCTCGAGGCCCTGGAGGCCGGGGGCGGCGCGAGCGTGCGGCCGTCGCTCCGGGTCGAGAACCTGCTGGACGAGGACTACCAGGAGGTGCTGAACTTCCCGGCGCCCGGTCGCACGATCATGGCCGGCGCCGAGGTGACGCTGGGTTCCTGAGGCGGAGGCTCGCCCCCGGCCCGGGCCCGCCCGGACCGGTGGCCGGGCGGCGGGCCGCGTCGGTCCCGCTGCCGGCTCAGTCCCCTTCGCTCCGCACCCGCTCCAGGCAGGCCCGGGCCGAGCGGGTCGGCTCGGCCTCCCGGCCCAGGGCGGCCCGGAAGGCCGTCAGCGCCGTCCGGAAGGCCTCCTCCGCCTCCCCCGTGCGGCCCAGCTCCTCCAGGTGCAGGCCCAGGCCCATGGCCTTCTGAGCGGTGCCCGGGTGCTCCTCGCCGTGGAGCGCCCGCTCCAGGGCCAGCGAGCGCCGGTAGGGCTCCACCGCCTCCGCTCCCCTGCCCAGCTCGCGGAGGGCGTCCCCCAGGATCCACGAGGCCCGGACGGCCTGCGGGTGGGGATCCTCCGACAGCTCGTCGGCCACGTCCAGCGCGGCACGGGCGGCCTCGGCCGCCGCCTCGTAGCGGCCCGCCGCCAGGCGGACGTCGGCCAGCGAGGCCCGGAGCTCGGCGGCCAGCGGGCGCGCGGCCCTCGAGCCCGCCGTCCGGACCAGCGACAGGGCCCGCTCCAGGCAGCCGGCTGCCCGGTCGTGCAGCTCCAGCTCCCGGAACGTGGTGGCCAGGTTCGAGAGGAGGAGGGGCAGCCGGGGATCGCCCTCCTCCAGGCCCGACTCGGCCAGTCGGCGGCCCGCCTCGGCGGTCTCCCGGGCCTCTTCGTCCCGCCCCCTCCCGACCAGCAGGCTCGCCGTCTCGTCGGCGAGCACGGCCCGGAACGCGTCGTCCACCGGGTCGCCCTCCTCCGCCAGCCGGCGGGCCCGCCCCAGCGCCTCCAGGGCCCCGTCGGCGTCCCCCTCGCTCCGGCGGAAGGCGGCCAGCCGCGCCAGCAGGTGGATCGCCTCGGCCGTCGAGCGGCCGCCGCCGCGGGGATGCTCCGCCGCCGCCAGCACGTGGGGGACCAGGGCCCGGCAGCGCTCCCGGTCCTCCGGGCGGCCGACGCGCTCCGGGAAGGCGCGGTGCAGGAGGGCCACGGCCGCGGATCCGAAGCTGCCCCGCTCCCGGCCGCTCATCCGCGAGCGGACCTCCCCGGCCACCTCCGGGTCCAGCCGCAGCGTCTCCCCCTCCACCTCCGCCCATCCCCGACGGGCGAGGGGCTCGGCCGCCGCCACGATCCGACCCGCCCCGGCCCGGGCCGAGGCGGACAGGGGATCCGGCAGGGCGCCGTGCCCCCGGGCCAGCGCCCAGGCGGGCACGGGCTCCGGCGCCAGGTGGGCCAGGACGCCCAGGAGCTGCGCCGCCTCGCGCGAATCGGCGTGCAGCCGGGCCAGCTGGTCGTCGATCGGCCTCAGTACCCCCGCCCGCCGGAGGCGCCCAGGCTCGGCCCCAGGAGCACGGCGTTGGCGAAGAGGGGGGTCGTGGAGCGCCACACGAGCCGGAAGGCGGGGTCCGCGCCGAAGAGGACCACCGCCCCGTCGCCGGCCCGCTCGACGACCGACCAGGCGGTCCCCGCCAGCAGGCGCTCGGTGTTGCCCGGCCAGGTGAACCCGGCCAGCCGCAGCTCGCCCTCGGCCGGGAAGACCACCGGGTTGCTCCCGGTGGGCGACAGGGTGAGGAACTCGTCGCCCATGGCCGGGACGGGCAGGCCCGCCCGCCGGTAGCCCAGCGTCAGCCAGTGGGTGTGGTCCAGCTCGGCCCGCAGGATCGCCCCCGGCACGTCCTTCAGGGCCCCGGGCTCGGCGGTGGGGCTCACCGCCGGCGGCACGGGCTCGGACCGGGCCGGCAGCGCCTCGATCTGCGACAGCCTTTCGCCGGCCGGGACGGTGTCGGTCGCCGCCTCGCCCGCGGCCTCGCGGGCGACCAGCGAGGCGTCCACCAGGCCGGCGTCCACGGCGAAGACGGACGCTCCCCCCCAGCCGACCAGCACGCCGCCGCGCTCCAGCCATCCCTCGAGCCGCTCCCGTCCGCGCTCGCCCAGCTCGTCCCGCAGGCCGGCGGCCGAGCCACCAGGGACCACCAGCACGTCGTAGGGCTCCAGGGCGCCCCCTGCGACGCGCTCCAGCGGCAGCGGGGTGAACGGGTAGGCCAGCCGGCGCTCCAGGGTGAACCAGGCGTGGCCGTGGCCCGTGGTGCCGACGCCCTCCCCCGCCGCCACCGCCACCCGGGGGGGACGGAGGGCCGCCAGGTCCGAGGCGCCGGGACCGCGCTGGCCCCGGGCCGGGAAGGCCGTGTGGGAGGCCACCACCTCCACCGAGGCCTGTCGGGCCAGCCGACGGACGTCCTGGTGCAGCGCGTCGGGGTTGCGGCCGACCCGGAGCACGAACGTTCCCCGCGGGAACGTGCGGTCGCCGACCATGAGGGGCCGCTCGGCCACCGTCACCCGGTAGTCCTCCCGGAGGAGCCCGGCCAGCAGCCGGAGCGAGCCCTCCGTGCCACCCTCGAACAGGTAGGCGCTGCGGGCCCGCACGCCGTCCTCCGCCGGCGCGGCTCCCTCCCCTTCGGCCCGTCGGTCCCCGGGGGCCGCCTGCTCACCGTCGGGTCCCAGGGAGGACGCCAGGGGCGGCACGTCCCGGATCACACCCGTCACGCCCCCCTCGAGCCCGGCGGGATCGAAGGCCAGCTCCTGCTCCCAGCCTCCGGCCCCCACGAGACGTCCGGCGCCGGGCCGCACCGGCTCGCCCTCGACCTCGGGCAGCTCCTGGAGGGCGAAGGCCTCCACGCCGAAGGCCAGCGGAAGCGACCAGGCGGTCACGTCGTAGAACTCCTGCCCCTCCCGCGGCGCGTCCTCGCCCCGGCGCGCGTTGCGCTGCCAGATGGCGATCTGCTCCCGCACGAAGGCGGAGTCCAGGGGCGTGTCCGCCCGCAGGAAGGTCGCCGCGGCCCGACCCTGGGGCTGGGCCATGTCCACGACGTAGCTGCCGGCGGGGAACTCCCGCACCACCGTCTCGCCGGTCTGGTGATGGCGCCCCCGGGCCTGGAAGGCGCCGGTCGCCCGTCGGAGCTCCACGCCGTGCCGGAGCATCGTGCTCGCCAGGACGGCCGCGCGGCGGGGGTCGTCGCCGGGGAGGAGGACGTAGGACCGGGCCGGATCGCCCTCGGCGCCCCGCTCCACCGCGCTGCGGAAGAACCCGGCGAAGTCCCGCAGGAGGGGCTCCCGATTCTCCACCGCCGTGCGGACCGTCGCCAGCGACGCGACGAAGTGATGGGCGATGCCGTCCCGGTAGGTGACCACCGAGCCGTCGTTGCGCCGCCAGCGCAGGCCGAGGCTGCCGCCGCCGTCGGTCTCGTACGTCATCCCGATGGCGCCGTGCAGGGAGGGCCAGGTGTCGAAGTAGCCGGGATAGTAGAGGTCGAAGACGTCCCGCACGTAGTACTGCCAGCCCTCGCGGTCGAAGGCCCGGGCGTTGCCGCGGCCGAAGGTCTCGTACCAGGCCAGGTGGCTCCGGGGCAGCTCCGGGTTGACCGGCGGCGTGGGCGGCGGGAAGAAGTACTGCTGCGTCTGGCCGTGGTGGTCCACGAAGACCTGGGGCTTCCAGTCCAGGATCCTCGCCGCCACGGCCTGGGTCTCGAGCTGGGTCAGCCCCCATCCGTCCCGGTTGAGGTCGATCTGGTAGTGGTTGTTGTTGGTCTCCACGCCCCACGGCGCCCTGTGCTCGAAGGCCGACGGGTCCTCGGCCCCGATCCCGAAGGCGTTGTACCACGACACGAAGCGATCCCGGCTCTCCGGGTTGTGGCCCGGGTTCATCACCACCAGGGCGTCCTCCCGCATCCGGCGGGCCCCCTCCCCCTCGCCGGCCACCAGCTGGTAGGCCACCTGCATGGCGGCCTCCGAGTTGGCCGTCTCGTTGCCGTCGTTGCCGTAGTCCAGCCAGACGACGACGGGCGTCTCGGCGGCGATGTCGGCCGCCGCCTCGGGACTCACCCCCCGGGGCGAGGCCAGCCGCTGCACGGCGCTCCGGATCTCGCCGCGCCGCTCCAGGTTCCCCTCCGAGCTGACGAAGGCCAGGATCAGGGGCCTGCCCTCGTAGCTGGTGCCGTAGTCCTCGATCCGCAACCGGTCGGGGGCCGCCTCGGCCAGGGCCCGGAAGTAGGCCACGATGCGGCGGTGGGGCGTGTGGAGGCTGCCCAGGGGGTGGCCCAGGAAGTCCGCCGGCCGGGGCACGTCGTCCCGGTAGGGTCCGCGGGTATAGAAGTCGTAGGGGTCCTCCTCGGCAGCCGCCACCTCGAGGGCCGCGATCCCGGTGGAGGTGTCCTGCGCGTCCTGCGCCCCCAGCCCGGCCGGGGAAGCGAGCAGGACGGCGGCCAGGAGGCAGGCGACCCGCACGGGGTCGGGGCGAGGGATGGACGGCATGCGGCACTCCCTGTGTTCCGGGCTTCGGGGATCGACGTGTCGCCCGACGTTAGGCACGCCGGCGCCGGGGCGCAAAGCGAGTCGGAGGGTCGGCCTGTCCCGGGCTCGCGTCCCGGGCTCGCGTCCGCCGGGGCCGGCCGATAGCTTGCCGGCCGTCCCGGGCGGTGCCCGCCGTCGCGGCCGGACCCCGTCCGGCCTCCGGGACGCCGATCCGCCCCCTGGAGTCCTCACCCCGCGTCGACCGGAGATGAACGACCGATTTCTTCGCGCCCTGCGTCGTGAGCCCGTGGACCGGACCCCGGTCTGGTTCATGCGCCAGGCCGGCCGCTCGCTGCCTCGCTACCGTGAGATCCGTCAGCGTCGGGAGATGTTCGACCTGATCCGGGACCCCGAGGCGGCGGCCGAGATCACGGCGCTCCCCCTGGAGCACTATCCCGTGGACGCGTGCGTGCTCTACAACGACCTCTCCACCCCGTTCTTCGGCGCCGGCCTTGAGGTGGAGATGGTGTCCGGCGTGGGCCCCGTCGTGGACCGCCCCGTGGAGACGCCCGACGACGTGGACCGGCTGCGCAGCTACGATCCGCGGGAGGCCATGGGCTTCGTCATGAAGCAGATCCGGATCCTGAGGTCGCGCCTGGACGTGCCCGTCATCGGGTTCGTGGGCGCGCCGCTGACCCTCTGCTCCTACCTCGTGCACGGGCCCAGGAGCCGCCGGCTGGAGCAGACGAAAGCCTTCATGTGGGGCGAGCCGGAGGCCTGGGAGCGCCTGGCAGGATTCTGGGCGGAGCAGCAGGCCGAGTTCGCCGTGGCCCAGCACGAGGCCGGGGCGGGGGCCGTGCAGGTGTTCGACTCGTGGGCGGGCACCCTGTCGCCCGCCGACTACCGGCGCCACGTCCTCCCCCATTCCCGGCGGCTCTTCCGACGCCTGGAGGAGGCCGGGGTGCCCAGCGTCCACTTCGCCACCGGGAACCCCGACCTGCTCCCCCTCCTGGCGGAGGCCGGCGGCGACGCCATCGGGGTGGACTGGCGCCTCCCCATCGACCAGGCGTGGGAGCGTATCGGCCCCGAGCGGGCGATCCAGGGCAACCTGGACCCCGCCCGCCTGCTGGCCGGACGGGAGGCGGCCCTGGCGGGCGCCCGGGACGTGCTCCGGCGGGTGGGGGGGCGACCGGGCCACGTCTTCAACCTGGGCCACGGCATGCCCCCGGGGACCGACCCCGGGCTGGTGGCCGAGATCGTGGACCTGGTGCATCGGGAAGGCCAGGCCCCCGACGGGGAGGCATCCACGTGAAGACCGGTGTCGTCCTGCTGAACTTCGGCGAGCCGGCCGTGCCCGACGAGGGCGAGGTCGTCGCCTACCTGGAGCGGATCTTCGCCGCCAACGCCTCCCTGGAGGACCACCCCTCGGAGGAGGCCCTCCGGCAGCGGAGCCGCGCGCTGGCCGAGCGCAGGGTCCCGGGCCTGCTGGAGGAGTACCGGGAGATCGGGGGCTCGCCCCTGAACGGGCAGGCGGAGGCACAGGCGACGGCCCTGGAGGAGGAGCTGGCCCGCCGCGGGCTGGACGCCCCCGTCTACACGGCCATGCAGTTCACCGAGCCCTTCCCCCGGGACGCCGTGCGCCGGGCGCTGTCCGACGGCGTCCGGCGGCTGGTGGGCCTGCCCGTGTATCCGCTGTGCGGCCGGTCCACGACCGTGGCCGCCCTCGAGGCGCTGGCCGAGGCGGCCGCGTCGGCCGGCGGGTCACTGGAGCTGCGAGAGATCTCCGGCTGGCACCGGCATCCCGGCTATCGGGAGCTCCGTGCCGACGCCGTCCGGGCGGCCGCCGGGCGGGCCGGCGTGGACCTGCACGACCCCGGCACGCGGCTGGTCTTCTCCGCCCACGGGACGCCGCTCCGCTACCTGGAGGAGGGCAACCGTTACGTGGCCTACGTGGAGGAGCACTGCGAAGCCGTGGCGGCCGCCCTCGGGGTCGAGGCGTATGAGATCGGGTACCAGAACCACGGCAACCGGCCCGGCGTGGCCTGGACCGAGCCGGACGTGGAGGACGTGGTGGAGCGGATCGAGGCCGACCGGATCGTCGTCGACGCGCCGAGCTTCATGCACGAGCAGTCGGAGACGCTGGCCGAGCTGGACCGCGACCTCCGGGAGGAGGCCGAGGCGCGGGGGCTGGGCTTCGTGCGGGTCCCGGTGCCCCACGACGACCCCCGGTTCGCCGGTGTGCTCGCCGACCTGGTGGAGGCCGTCCTCCCGGACCGGGAGGACGTCGTTCCGGACCGGAGCGAGCCGCTGCCGGAGCTGCGGCCCTGTCGCTGCCGGACGGCCCCGGCCACCCGCTGCCTCAACACCGGGCGCGGCTAAGTAAGACCGCCCTCCCGACGCGCCCCGGCTTCAGCCGCGGGAACCGGCCCCCGGAGCCGCCCCCGACACCGACTCCGCCAGCTCCCCGGCCAGCCGCCGGGCCGCCTCGAGCCGGCCCGGGATCCCCGGCCGGGACTCGTAGGGGGCGCAGATCCGGACGCCGGCCGGCAGCTCCGTCCCCTCCAGCCGCTCCCGGCTCCGGTCCCAGGCCGGGCTGCGGGTCCGGGTCACCCGGACCGCCCGGGCCTCGCCCCCGGTGACCCGCCGGAACTCCCGCGCCGCGATCTCCGCCACCTCCCCGTCGGGCCGCTCCCGCACCGCCGGCGCCGTCGCCCCGCCCAGGTAGGCGGTGTAGACCCCCGGGCGGCCGAAGAGGCTCTCGTTGAAGGTCACCCCCCGGGTGACGAGCCCTTCCGACAGGGCCACCTGGTAGCCGAAGCCCTCCAGCCCGGCGTCGGACAGGAGGTGGACGACGGCCAGCGGGTTGTAGCGGAGGGCCGCCAGGCGATCGGCGGCGTCCGGCGCAACGTCCTCCAGGATCGCGGCCGCGGAGTCCGCGGGGCAGGTGAGGACGACCGCGGCGGCCCGGATCCGGCCGTCGTCGGTGACGACGCTCCAGCCGCCCCCGTCGGACCGCCGGAGGGAGCGGGCCGCCGTCCCCAGCCGGATCCGCTCCCGGCCCTCCCGGTACAGGGCCCGGGGGAGCTCCTCCATCCCGTCCCGGAAGGAGACCGCGACCGGCGGGGACGCGCCGCCCAGCATCCAGCGGATCGCGGCCGCCACCACGCTCCCCTCCCCCACCCCGAGCCGCTCCAGGGCCCGGCCCAGGGTGAGGCGGTGGGGCATGTCCGCCGGATCCGAGCCGTAGATGCCCCCGTACAGGGGCCCCACCAGCCGCTCGTAGGCCTCCCGGCCCAGGCGGCGGACGGCCCAGTCCTCCACGGTCTCCCCCGCCCGCGCCGACCGGGTGAAGGGCTCGGCCAGCAGCCGCAGGCGGCCCCGCCAGGAGAGCAGGTCCCCGCCGAGCCAGCCGCGCAGGGACGTGGGGACGCGGCGGAGCCGCCCGTCGGCATAGACGTGGAGGGGCAGCCCGTCCGGCGCCTCGACCAGACGGTCCTCCAGGCCGAGATCCTCGACCAGGCGGGCCACCGGATCCACCCGTCGCGTGCGCTGCGGACCGGCGTCCAGCACCCTGCCCTCGTCGCGGAACGACCGGATCACCCCGCCCGGCCGTCCGGCCGCCTCGACGGTCAGCGCCGGCACGCCCAGGCGCGCCAGCTCACGGCCCAGGACGAGCCCGGTGAGCCCCGCGCCCACGACGACGACCTCCACGTCGCCGCGGTCGACGTCCCCGCGAGCGTCGACCCCTGTCACGCCGACCCCGTGTTCCCCGTCACCCTGACTCCTCGCCTCGGCATACGCCTTGCTTTTTCAGAACCACCGGCGGCCCACCGTATCCACGGGCCGCCGATCCCCCTGACCACTTCGGAGCACGCGAGCGACACGCCACGACGACGCGCACATAGAACGGGAGCGACACAGCCATGGCCAAGGAGCTCGAGTTCGACGCGGAGGCGCGCCAGAACCTGAAGGAAGGTGTGGACGAGCTGGCCCGGGCCGTCAAGGTGACCATGGGGCCCAAGGGACGGAACGTCGTCCTGGAGAAGGACTTCGGCGGTCCCACGATCACCAAGGACGGCGTGACCGTCGCCAAGGAGATCGAGCTGGCCTCCCGCATGGAGGACCTGGGCGCCCGGATGGTCCGCGAGGTGGCCACGCTCACCTCGGACGAGGCGGGCGACGGTACCACGACGGCGACCGTGCTGGCCCAGGCGATCTACGGCGAGGGCCTGAAGAGCGTGAGCGCCGGCTCCAGCCCCTCCTCTCTCAAGCGCGGCATCGAGCGGGCGGTGGAGCGCGTCGTGGAGGAGCTCCGATCCCTCTCCACGCCGACCGCCAGCCGGGAGGAGATCGCCCAGGTGGCCACCGTCTCGGCCAACCACGACGAGGAGATCGGCGACCTCATCGCCGAGGCCATGGAGAAGGTGGGCCGTGACGGCGTCATCACCGTCGAGGAGGGACAGAGCCTCGAGACGACCCTCGAGACGGTGGAGGGCATGCAGTTCGACGAGGGCTACCTGTCCCCTCACTTCGTGACGGACGCCGAGGCGCGGGAGGCGGTCCTCGAGAACCCGCAGATCCTCATCCACGACGACGACATCTCCAACATGAACGACCTGCTGCCCCTGCTGGAGCAGGTCCAGGAGGTCGGCCGGCCGCTTCTGATCGTGGCCGACGGCGTGGAGGGCGAGGCCCTCGCGACGCTCGTGGTCAATAAGGTCCGGGGCACGCTGGACGTATGCGCCGTGGAGGCCCCCGGCTTCGGGGACCGGCAGGACCAGAACCTCCGCGACCTGGCGGTGCTGACCGGCGGCAACCTCGTCAGCGAACAGCTGGGACGGCAGCTGGAGGGCACGACCCTGGACGACCTGGGCGAGGCGGACCGGGTGGTGGTCACCGAGGACGACACCACCGTCGTCGGCGGTCGGGGCTCCCCGGACGCCATCCAGGGCCGGATCGCCGACATCCGCACCCAGATCGAGGGCGCGGACTCGGATTACGACCGGGACAAGCTCCAGGAGCGCCTGGCCCGTCTGGCCGGAGGCGTCGCCGTGATCCGCGTCGGCGCCGCCACCGAGACGGAGATGAACGAGAAGAAGGCCCGGGTCGAGGACGCCCTGCACGCCACCCGGGCGGCCGTCGAGGAGGGCATCGTGCCCGGCGGCGGCGTCCCGTACCTGTGGGCCCGCTCCGTCCTGGACGAGATCGAGACCTCGGATCCGGACGAGAAGGCGGGCGTCGAGATCATCCGGCGGGCCCTGGCGGGACCCACCCGCCAGATCGCCGACAACGCCGGGGCGGAGGGCTCGCTGGTCGTCGAGCGGATCTCCCAGGAGGGGGACCCCAGCTGGGGCTACGACGCCCGGACAGGCGAGTACACCGACCTGGTGGAGGCCGGCGTCATCGACCCCACCAAGGTCGTGCGAACCGCCCTGCAGAACGCCGCGTCCATTGCCGGCCTGATGCTCACGACCGAGTCGCTGGTCGTGGACATCCCCGAGGAGGAGGACGAGGAGGCCCCGGCCGGCGCGCCCGGTGCCGGAGGGCCCGGCGGCGGGATGCCCGGAGGCGGCGGCATGCCGCCCGGGGGCATGGGCGGCATGGGAGGGATGGGAGGGATGGGCGGCCTCGGCTGAGGCCCGTCAGGCTCCGTCCACCGACACCCCGGACACCCCGGACGGAGCGGCGTCGATCTCGACGCGCAGCCCCCGCAGCTCCCGGCGGAGCTCCCGTCGCAGCTCGTCGCGGAGCTCGGGGGCCATCTCTCTCCACTCCCTCCTGACCTCGGCACGCATCCGGGGCGCCATCCGGCTCCACTCCCGCGCCATCTCGGCGCCGACGTTCGGGAGCATCCGGGTCCAATCCCCGTCGAGCTCGACCCTCAAGCCGGGCACGATCCGAAGCCCGTCCAGCACCCGCTCGTCACGGGTCGACTCGTGCTCGTGCACCCACCGGTGCTCGACGTCGTGGCCCGCACCCAGGACCTCCTCCACCGCGCGCCGGCCGACCTCCGCCGCCGTGGGCAGGTGGCGGCCGTCCGGCAGCAGGGCCCCGGAGAGGGTCGACCGGCCGTCCAGCGCCTCTGCCGCCATCCGGGCCGGAGAGCTGGGCGCCAGCGCCAGGTAGGTCCCGGTGACCACCACGCTGATGGCGATCCCCCACATCGCGATCTTCCCGTACGGCAGGCTCAGCTCGGACGTTCGACGGCTCTCCACGGTCTCATCTCCCCGGTCGGAATCATCGCGTGCCGGACGGCGGGCCCCGGCGGGCCGCACGCCCCCTCTCCCCCCACCCTACGGGGCACGCCGATCTCCGGTTTCAGCGGGCCGCGGGACCGGGCGGCATGGAACCGTTCGTGCAGGCCGGGACCCGCGGGGTACGTCCGGGCCGGCCGCCGGCGCGGGCCGGATCCCGCCGATGACGCCCGCGACTGGCACCCGAACGACAGGGGAGCCCCGATGACCGCCTCACCTCCGGCCGACCTGGCCGACCGCCTCCTGCCGCGGCTGGAGGCCCGGCGCGACGAGATCGTCGACTACGTCCGGGAGCTGGCCGAGATCGAGTCCCCGAGCCGGGAGCCGGAGGCCCAGCGGGCGATGTTCGACCGCCTGGCCTCCCGGCTGGAGCCCCTCGGCTACCGGACGCGACGGATCCCGGGAAGGACGTCCGGCGGCCACCTGTTCGCCCGTCCCCCCGATCGGGGATGCCCCTTCCAGCTCCTCCTGGGCCACGTGGACACGGTGTGGCCGAGGGGAACGCTGGACGGCATGCCCGTGCGGCGTGAAGGCGAGGACCTCCACGGCCCCGGCGTGTTCGACATGAAGACCGGCCTGGCCCAGATGGTGTTCGCCCTCGAGGCGCTGGACGAGCTGGGCGCGGTCCCCGCCCTGACCCCCGTCCTCCTGGTCACCTCCGACGAGGAGGTCGGGAGTCCCGAGTCGGAGCGCTGGGTGCGGCGTCTGGCCCGGCGGGCGGAGCGGGCCTTCGTGCTGGAGCCGGCCCTGGGGCCGGAGGGACGGCTGAAGACCGCCCGGAAGGGCACGGGCACCTTCCACGTCGTCGTCCGGGGGCGCAGCGCCCACGCCGGGCTCGACCCGGAGGACGGCGCCAGCGCCATCCAGGAGCTCTCCCACGTCATCCAGCGGTTGCACGGCCTCTCCGACGCCGAAACGGGGCTCACCGTCAACGTGGGCGAGGTCCGGGGTGGCTCGCGGCCCAACGTGATCGCGGCGGAGGCCCGGGCGTCGGTGGACGTCCGGGTGCCGGACGAGGCGGCAGCCCGGCGCGTGGAGCGGGCCATCCGATCCATGGAGCCCGTGACCCCCGGCACCCGCCTGGAAATCGAGGGCGGCGTGAGCCGTCCGCCCATGGAGCCCACGCCGGGGAGCCGTGACCTGTGGTCCCGCGCCCTGGAGCTGAGCCGCCGGCTCGGCTTCCCGCTGGAGCAGGGACGCGCAGGCGGCGCCTCCGACGCCAACTTCACCAGCCAGTACACCCCCACCCTGGACGGCCTGGGGGCGGTGGGCGGCGGGGCCCACGCCGACCACGAGCACGCCCGCATTCCGGAGATGCCGCGCCGGGCCGCCCTGCTGGCCCTGCTGCTGCTGGAGCCGATCGCCGCGGATCGAAACGGCTAGCGCGGCCAGGTCCGTACGTCGAGGGTGGGTGAGCGCGGCCCGACGCCGAGATTCGGCTCCTCGACGGCCGCATCCTGAGGCACAGCAGCGGCCCGAAGGTCAAGGAGCGCGACGAGCCCCGACTGAGGCGTAGCGAAACCTACGTTGAGGGAGGGGCGAGGAAGCGCGACGCCGAGATTCGGGCCGCTGCGAAGCCTCAGGCGGAGGCGCGCCAGAACTGCTGCAGCGTATCCCCGTCCTCCGACTGCCGGAGCTTCTCGAAGGCCCGGTTCCGGAGCTGGCGGATCCGCTCCCGGGTGACGCCCAGCAGCTTGCCGACCTCCTCCAGGGTCATCTCCTCGCCGTCGTCCAGGCCGTAATAGAGGACGAGGATCTTCCGCTCCCGCTCGGTCAGGTGCTTCTCGAACATGCGCTCGAGGAACTCCCGCCGGGCACGGAACTCGACCTTCGACTCGATGTCCTCCTCGTCGGACTCGGCGAACCGCTCGCCGAAGGAGGTGCTGTCCCGGTCGTTCTCGTCGATGGGGGCGTCGAGGCTGAGCTCGGAGGTCGCCACCCGGCGCAGGGTCCGCACCGTCTCCACCGGCTCCTCCATATCCTCGGCGATCTCCCGGTCGGTGGGGGAGCGGCCCAGCTCCTGGGAGAGGCGCGTCTCGGTGCGGGAGAGCTTGACCAGGTTGGAGTTCTGGTTGAGCGGGATCCGGACCGAGCGGGTCTGTTCGGCCAGCGCCTGGTGGACCGTCTGGCGGATCCACCAGACCGCGTAGGAGATGAACTTCACGCCCCGGTCCGGGTCGAACTTCTTCACCGCCTTCAGGAGCCCCTCGTTGCCGATGCAGACGAGCTCGGCGAAGCTGAGCCCCCGCCCCTGGTACTTCTTCACGTAGGAGATGACGAAGCGGAGGTTGGCGGTGACGAGCCGCTGGGCCGCCTGCCGATCGCCCTCGCGCGCCCGCCGGGCGATCTCCATCTCCTTCTCGCGGTCCTCGATGAGGGGGTACTTCTCTACGTCCTTCAGGTACTGGTCGAAGGAGTCGAGCTGCTCTGTCGTCGTGGGGAAGGAAGCCATCCGATCCTGGGCTTTAGCTTTCAGGTCTCCAGACACACGAATGGCGAGTCAGCTCCAGCCTGCCGCGGATGCTGTCCTGACTCGCCATGTCGCTGTTTCTCGCCTCCGACACCGGAGCGGGTCCGCCGGCGACCGGAGATCGCCGGGCGTTCGGGGCCCCGGAGCGGTGGTCCATACCAGGCCTCACGGCCGTTGTTCCCGATGCTCCAGTCCCGTGACGCGAACGTCCAGGCGGTGGTTGACCCGCACGCCGAAGGTCCCGTCCGTGTTCAGCATCGGGGCTCGGTCCAGCGAATCCACCGCCGTGCCGTTGACCAGGAAGCGGACCCGATCCTCCCCCGACTCCACCGCCAGCTCGTTCACCAGCGAGTCCGCGCCCTCCCCGAAGGCCCGGGCGGCGGGATGCTCCGTCCAGGACACGAGGCCGTGGGTCTCGTCGCCGGCGCGGTGCTTCACCAGGTACTCCCCCGTCTGGCGCACCAGGAAGTACAGGTAGTCCTGCCCCGGGCCCTCCAGGTCGCGGCCGCCGACGAAGAGGCCGTACGACTCGGGGGCCCCGGCCCGCTCCAGCTGGGTGAAGGTGGCCCCGACGCGGTAGGTGTCCCGGGCGCTGTCGCCGGCGCGCCAGTAGATGGCCCGCGGGCCCGGCCGCACCCGGACCCCGCCCTCCGCGGGCTGGAGCCGCACGGCCGAGCGGGCCGTGTCGCCCTCGTCGGTCCGGGACGCCCAGCCCTCCGGCCACGCTTCCTGGCCGGAGGCGTCGGCCCCGACGGCCGTCTCCGCCCCGGCTTCCGGGGCGTCGGCTTCCGCCGCACCGCCCGCGCCGGCCTCGCCGCAGCCCGCCAGGATAACGCCGGTCACTCCGGCCGCCAGCATACCCATCGCGATCCGTCGAAAGATCATCGTGCCCTCCCTCGGCCACGGTGCATCCCCGGGCTCCCGAGACGGGCCCGGCGGGTGGGAACCTCCCGGTCCCCGTGGCTCACAGGGCAAGCATCGCGCCGCTCCGACCCGCTCAGCGCCACAGCCGCACGGAGGCCACCGTCACGCCCCCGGCCGGGACCCGGACGTCCACCGTCTCCGCGGGCCGCCGCTCACCCCGGACATCCCGACCCGAGACCACCTCCAGGCGATGCTCCCCGGCGGGGAGCCGAAGCCGGACGAGCTGGATGCGGCCGGGCAGCAGGTTCCACGACCGCGTGTCGGCCCGCTCGCTCAGCGCGCCCAGGACGTTGAGGGCGACGCCGGTGACCTCGCCCAGCGCCTCGTCCTCCTCCTCGACCTCTTCCTCCACCGTTCCGGCCACGACGTTCTTCGCCACGGCCCGGAGCAGCGCCTTCGCCAGCACCTCCGGGGCCCGCTCCCCGAACTCCTCCACGACCGCCGCCGAGAGGTCGACGCTCCAGCGGTCCCGCGACCCGGCCTCCTCCTCGCCCGTCCGTACGTGGACGGGATCGGGGCGGGAGACGACGCGGTATTCCGGCCACGCCACCCGCAGGAGTCGGGGCGTCCCCTCCAGGTCCCGCCGGGCCCGCCGGCGATCCAGCCGCTGCCGGCCGTCGCCGCAGGGCGACAGCACCCGCCCCACGCCCGGGATCACCCGGACCCCGCACTCCCGGGGATCCGTCGTCGCGCTCGCCCGCGGGTCCGATCCATCGTCGCCGGACGGGGACGAGCCGTCTCCACCTTCTCCGCCGCTGGCCAGCGCCCGACGTGCCACCGTGAGCGCCGACGCGTAGCGCGTCTCCTCGTCGGCCGAATCCGACGCGGCGGCCAGCCGGTCCATCTCCTCCGGCCAGACCGGGACGTTGAGCGACCGCTCCACCCGGTGGGCCACGAAGCCCTGCTCCACCGCCAGCACCACCTCGCCGTGCGGGGCGCGCGCTTCCTCGGCGGTCGCCGAAGCCTCGTCCGCCGCCCCCGTCCCCTCCAGCCGCGCCGCCCGCCGGTGGGCCACGCCGGCGGCGTTCGCGTCGCCGGCCGCCTCGAAGATCGTACCGGCGAGCCGGTGGAGGGCCACGTGCAGGTCCCGGCGGGCGCCGGTGGGCTCCCCCTCGTCCTCGGCCCGCTGGAGCAGCCCCTCCAGCCGGCGCGCCTCCACGGCCGCGGCCGACGGGCCACCCAGACGCAGGTGCACCAGCGCGCCGTAATAGTGCAGGAGCAGCCGCTCGGTGGGCGGGGGACGGTAGGGGAGGATCCGGTCGTTGGTGAAGGCCGAGAGGACGGCCTTCGACACGCTTCGAGTGTAGCGGTCCTCCGCCAGGACGACGGCCTCCTCCAGCGCGGCCGCGCTCTCCTCCAGGCGTCCGGCGTGCCGGGCCACCAGCACCTGGTTCTGCAGCCGGAGCAGCTCGTCGCCGGCCCGCGACCGGTCCGGCGCGACCCGGGTCATGGCGGAGTCGTAGCGGCCCTGGCTCAGCAGGGTCCGGAGCTCGTGGTCGTGGGCCGCGATGCCGTGGGGGCCCGTGGCGTAGGAGCCGAAGACGCTGGCGCACCCCGACGCCAGCAGGACCAGCGGCAGCACGGCCGCCGGCCCCGCCAGGCGCCGGGCCGCTCGACGACGGGGCGGCCCGGGAGCCGCGGTTCCCGCGCCGGCCACGGTCACGGGATCCGGCTCAGCGCGTCTCGCGCTCGAGGACGATGATCCGCTGGCGTGCCTGCGCGATGGCGTCGGCCAGCTTCGCGGCCGCCTCGCCGCGGGCCTCGATCCTCTCCAGCTCCAGCTGGTGGAGGAAGAGCCGGTACTGGATCAGCGCCTGGATCGGGCGGAGCTGCTTGTCCAGGACCGTGGCGATCCGGTAGTCGACCATCGGATCCCCCGGGGCCAGGACGTCGGCGCGGTCGTAGCGGTCCAGGGCCCGGTCCAGGTCGCCCTGGGCCACGTAGTCGTCGCCCTCCCGCAGCAGCTGCTCGGCGCGGTCCCGAGCCCGCCCCTCGGTGGTGGCGTCCTCGGGCGAGGCCACCAGGCGGACGCCCTGGGACTCCCGATAGGCGTACCGCGCAACACTGCCGTCCTCCAGCTGCACCATGACCAGGTCGCCCGATGCGTCGGACGGCGGTTGGGTCAGCGAGGCCGGCGTCATCACCGTCGAGCCCCCCGCCTCCCGGATCGACCAGGCCGAGCCCGTCGTCCGCGTGGCGGCCAGGACCCCGTCCTGGTTCAGGCCCAGGGCGAGCTCCTGGCGGACGATGGCCTCGCAGGCCTCGGCCTCGCAGGACTCCAGCGCCCGGGCGGTGATGTCCTCCCGCTCCGAGGCCTCGGAGCTTCCGGAGGAGCCCCGCTGGGCGGTCCCGTCGGGGGCCTCGACCCGGTCACCCTGCTCGATGATCGGCTCCTCGTGCACCCGCTTGCTGGAGCAGGCGGCGGTCAGGACGGCCAGGACCAGGATCGTCGCGTTGCGCATGGCGGCCTCCTCAGAAGCCCAGCCGGGACCGCTCGATGTACTTCTTGATGCGGTGCTGTCCCGTCCAGACCTTCACGTTGGACTGCAGGTTCACGAGCTCCGCATCCGCCTGGTAGTAGATGATCTTCTCGCCGCCCTCCTGGTCCTCGATGGACTGCAGCTCCCCCTGGAGGATGTAGTCGGCGCCCAGCTCCTGGCCCAGCTCCGCCCGCGTGTCGGCCCGGGCGTGCTCCTGCTGGTCCTCCCGCTCGGCCCGGACCTCCTCCCGCTCCTCCTGGCTGGCCACGAGCTGGACCTTGCCGGAGTTGATCAGGGCACGCTCCAGGTCGTTCAGGAAGGTGTTGACCGGGACGTGCTCCATCGTGCGGTTCTCGAAGGTCCCGACGATCACCGTGGGGGGCTCGCCGCCGTTGCGGTCGGCGTGCCGCTCGGCCCAGCGGTTCTCGAAGCTCTGCTCGATCAGGGCCCGCGCCACCAGCCGCGAGTCGGTGTCGTTCCACCGGCCCGACAGGTCGGTGACCGAGTTCGGATCGATGCGGGAGACCTGCTTCCCGCCGCAGGCGGCGATCGTCAGGCCGAGGGCCGCCACCAGGGCCAGGCCGCCGACGCGGCGGCCGACCGCGCGGGAGCCGCGACCCGCCAACGGGTTCGAACGGAGGAATCGAGACATGGTGCCTCCCGGCGAGGATGATGTCTCCGGGGCGGGCGTCCGGACGTTCCGTCGGCCTCGTCCCCACGCTCGGCACGTTCCTACGAAAAACCTCATACCCGTACCCTATCGACGGGATCCGGGGCGAGATCGTCACGCGTCGCCCGGCCCCGGCCCCCTGCCCGGCCGCGGGCCCCTCCCTACCTTCCCCCGGCGGCGGTCCCTGCCGGGGGCCGGCAGGCGGCTGACAGGCGACGACACCGAGGAGGAAGCGATGGCCGGAGCACACGGAACGCGACACGTGCGGTGGGACGACCTTCCCCGGGAGAGCGTCACCGACGCCATCTCCCGGCGGCTGGTCACGGGGGAGCGGGGGATGCTGGCCCACGTCTACCTGGACGCCGGATCGGTGGTGCCCCGGCACGCCCACGACAACGAGCAGTTCACCTACATCCTGGACGGGGCGCTCCGTTTCTCCCTGGGCCCGGAGGACGGGGAGCGCGAGGAGCTGGTGGTCCGGGCCGGGGAGGTCCTCCACATCCCCTCGGGCGTGCCCCACGAGGCCGAGGCCCTGGAGGACACCGTCGACCTGGACGTGTTCTGCCCGCCGCGCCAGGACTGGCTGGACGGCACCGACGACTACTTCCACGCGGGAGGTCGAGGATGAAGCTGGGCATCGAGGGGAGGTCGGCCCTGGTCGCGGCGTCGAGCCGGGGGCTCGGCCGCGCCGTCGCCGAGGAGCTGGCCGCCGAGGGGGCGGACCTCACCATCTGCGCCCGGGGCGAGGAGGCCCTGGAGGAGGCCCGCCGGCAGCTGGTGGAGACCCACGGCGTCGACGTCACGTCCGTGGCCGCCGACCTCTCCACGGCCGAGGGCGTCCGCGGCGTCGCGGAGGCGGCGCTGGAGGCGCACGGGCGAGTGGACATCCTCCTCACCAACACGGGCGGTCCCCCACCGGGCTCCTTCGAGAGCCTTCCGGTGGAGGCCTGGCAGGAGGCCTACCGGAACAACCTGGAGAGCGTCGTCCGGCTGATCCGCGGCGTGCTGCCGGGGATGAAGGAGCAGCGATGGGGGCGGATCATCAACGTCACCTCCATCGCCGTGAAGCAGCCCGTGGACGGCCTCATCCTCTCCAACAGCCTCCGGGCCGGCGTCACGGGGCTGGCGAAGACCCTCTCCGCCGAGGTGGCCCCCCACGGCGTCACGGTGAACAACGTCATGCCCGGCTACACGCGCACCGACCGGGTCGAGTCGCTGGCGCGGGAGACGGCCGGGGAGGAGGGGATCACCCCCGACCAGGCGATGGGACGGTGGGAGGAGGAGATCCCGGCGGGCCGGCTGGGCCAGCCCCACGAGTTCGCCGCCCTGGTGGCCTTCCTGGCCTCCGAGCGGGCGGGCTACATCACGGGGACGTCCATCCCCGTGGACGGCGGGTGGATACGGGCACTTATCTAACGTCGTTTCGAGTCCGCCAGCCCCTCCAGGAGCGCCTCGACGTCGGCCTCGTCGTTGTAGAGGTGGGGGGAGATCCGCAGGGCGTCGCCGCGGCGGGAGACGTGCACGTCCCGGGCCTCGAGCTCCCGGGCCAGGCGCGTGGCGTCGGTCCCCGCCGGCGTCCCGAGCCCCACGATGTTGGAGCACCGGCCGGCGTCGGGCTCCGAGCGGAAGCCCAGCTCACGGGCGCCGGCCGCCGCCTGCGAGGTGAGACGCGCCGTGTGGTCGGCCACCGTGTCCACCCCCCACTCCAGCAGCCGCCTCAGCGCCTCCGACAGCATGGGGGCCAGCACGAAGTGGCTCCGCTCCCCCACGTCCAGCCGGTCCGCCCCCTCCCGGTAGGCGTCGGTGTAGTCCACCAGGCCGGCGAAATCCTCGCTCCCCCGGCGCCCGAGCCACGTCTCCTCCAGCGGGCGGGCGTCGGCGAACCGCTCGCCGAACCAGGCCACGCCCAGCCCGTACGGGCCCAGCAGCCACTTGTAGCCGGCGCACAGCAGGGCGTCGGGGCGGATGCGGTCCACCCGGAAGGGATGGGCGCCCACCGTCTGGGTGCCGTCCACCACGAAGGCCGCGTCCACCTCCCGGGCGCGACGGCCCACGGCCTCCAGATCCAGCAGCGTGCCGTCGGTCCAGTGGGCCTGCGGCAGCGCCACCAGCGCCGTGTCCCGATCCATCGCCTCCAGGATCCGCTCCGTCCACGGGCCTCCGGTGCCTTCGTCGGGTCCGGAGCCGTCGGCCGCCGAGCCGTCGGAGCCCGCGCCGGTGGGACCCACCTCGCCGCTCCTTTCCGCGCCGCCCTTCCCTTCTGCGCCGCCGACCCCCGGCCGGGCCACGGTCCGCACCTCGGCGTCCTGCTCCGCGGCCCAGCGGGTCCAGGGGTAGACGTTGCTGGGGAACTGCTCGCCGGCGACCACCACGTGGCTCCCGGGAGGCGCTTCCAGGTTGCGGGCCACGATGGCGGCCCCGTAGGAGACCGAGGGAACCAGGGCCACCTGCCGGGCCTCGCCCCCCACCAGCCGGGCGAACCGGTCCCGGATCGTGTCGCTCTCGGCGAAGAAGTCGTCCCCGCTCAGCCGCGCCGGAAAGCGGAGGCGTCGGAGGGCGCGTGTGGCGGCCTCCTCCACCGATCGGAGCAGCGGCGAGGTGAACGCGCAGTTCAGGTAGGAGGCCTCCTCCGGCAGGGAGAACTCGTCCTTCCAGCCGGCGGCCCGGACGGAGCCGCCGGGGTCGGGATCGGAGGTCGGCGCCGCCGTGGAGCCGCCGTCGGGAGGGGACACCACCTCAGGCGCCGGAGGCAGCGAGGGCAGGAGACGCGGGACGCTGCGAGGCGGGAAGACAGTCCGCCCTGAACCGGTAGCGGCCTCGCTCCTCGATCTTCGGTCGCTCGTCCATGAGGTGTGCCTCGGAGATTGGACTCGGAAGAGGCGTCGAGCCACCGGATCCGGACCTCGAAAGGGAGGACGGCCGGCCGGCGACGGCGATCTCCCCGCTACGCTCCGCGCGTGGCCCGTGAAGGTAGGACCCTCCCGGCCGTGCCGCGAGGCGGATCGGCGGCTCCGTGGCGTGGTGGCCCGTCCCCGGAGCGCGCCGCCCGGACGTGCCTCCTCGGCCGGCTCGACGGCCGGGGCCCACTTGAGCGGCGGTCCCGACCCGGGCCACAATGCATTCGATCGTACGTGCCGCCCTCCCGCCGAGGGCGCGCCGCGATCTCGCCACGCACCCGGGAGGTGCCATGCGAACCCCGGCCGTCGTGCTCCTGAGCCTCCTCTGCCTCGCCCTGCCCGCCGGCCTCGCCGCCCAGGCGACGACCGGCGCCGTCGAGGGCCAGGTGATCGACGCGACGCGCGACGTCCCGGTCGGGCTCGTCCGGGTGGCGATCCCCGCCCTGGACCGGGCCACCGTGGCCGACGGGCAGGGCCGCTTCCGCCTGGAGGCGGTGCCCGCCGGTAGCCACGAGCTGGAGGTCTCCTTCCTGGGGTTCCGGACGACCGTCCGGAATCTCACGGTCGAGGCCGGCGTCACGCACGAGGTGGAGGTCAGGATCGCCCCCCGGCCGGTGGCGGTGGAGGACCTCGACGTCAGCGCCCTCTCCCTCTCGTGGTTCCCCGGCTTCCTGGACCGACGGGAGGAGCGTACCGGCCACTTCTTCACCCGGGAGGACATCGCCCGGACCGACCCGACCCGCCTCACCGAGCTGCTACGGGGCTCCGAGGGGGTGCGCATCGGGCGGAACCGGCACGCCGACGGGGCGGCCGTACGCTACCCCCAGTTCTACTACCGGGGGCCGGGACGGGGCCTCCACTGTCACCCCGCGGTCTTCGTGGACGGGGAGATGCTCGGACCGGGCACGCCCTACTGGCACTTCAACGAGATCCCGCCCGTCGAGGTGCTGGCGATGG
Source organism: uncultured Gemmatimonadota bacterium (assembly GCA_964607465.1). Taxonomy (GTDB): domain Bacteria; phylum Gemmatimonadota; class Gemmatimonadetes; order Palauibacterales; family Palauibacteraceae; genus CAYVFM01. The sequence goes on from CAZSKS010000003.1 coordinate 102,091, forward strand.
AGGTCTACTACCGGGAAGCGGACCTGCCGGAGAGCATCCCCTTCACCGAGTACCGCGGATCCCTGGACGCCGGAGCCGAAGGGCCGGGAGGTGTCGACGGTCGCCCGGTCCGGGGTCCGGAGCGGGGTCGCGACGTCGGTGCCGGAACGCGGCGGGTGCTGGCGGGATCCGGCCTGCTCGACGGCCTCCGACGCAGCGTCCCGGACCGGGACGAGGAGCTGGAGCTGACCGGGACGGTGCTCGAGGGGCTCTACCCGGAGCCCCCGCGGGTCGAGCACTGCGGGGCCATCTTCGTGTGGACCGAGCTGTACCCGTTCGGGGATGGACGAGCCGCTACTCCGACAGCTCCTGGCGGAGCTCCATGAAGCGCTGCCGCAGGTCGGGATCGGAATCGATGGCCCGGGCGATCTGCGTGTAGCGCTGGACGTCCAGGCCCTGGTCCTCCACGACCCCGACCATCTCCTCGTTCGCCTCCTGCTCGATCTGTCGGGCCTCCTCCTGGCCCTCGGCCTCCTGCAGCCGGGTCTGGTACTCGCCCCGCAGGCCCTCGATCTCGACCTGGGCCTCGGTGAAGGCGCGCAGCTCGTCCTCCTCCACCTCGATCTGGGGCGCCTGCTGCTGCCCCGGCGGTGGCTGCTGCTGCTGCCCGGCCGGCGGCTGACCCTGCTGCTGGGAGGCCGCATCGCCCGCCTCCTGGTCGCCGGAGTCACAGGCCAGCGCCACGGGAAGCAGGGCGGCCAGGGCCAGGGCGCTCGCGGTCTTCGGGATCGAACCACGCATCATGTACCTCCCGGAGGGAGTCGAATGGACGAGGAGAAGGCAGGAATCGGGGCGCGTCAGCGATCAGCGAGGAGACGTCCACGGTGCTGAGACGCCCACCATCGCGGTCGGCGGGACACGCGTGCATCACCGGACCCGGAAGAATCCTGCCACGGAGCCGATGCACTCGCCCGCCGTCCGGGGCCCCCAGCGTCGGACGATACGGAAAGGGAGAGCGATAGTGAGTCAGAACCCTGCTGGTCGGGGAATGGCCGGCACGACACACCGGGTCGCGGTGCTCGTCGCCCTAGTCGACGCAGCTCAGTCGATCCAGAGCTCCCGTCGCGCCCGTCAGCGACAGGACGTCGGTACGCACGATGTCGCGATCGGCGTTGTACACCCGGAGTTCGTCGAGGTCGCCTGCTGGCGGGTGTGGAGTGCCAAGGCAGCCTCCCCCCCGGACGGGGCGGAGCCGGCTGGGCTCCGAGCTGATCGACGCCCTCGACTCGAACGACGTGGACGTGGTGATCCTGAACG
>CAZSKS010000003.1:103486-114226 GCA_964607465.1 uncultured Gemmatimonadota bacterium
TCCGAGCTGATCGACGCCCTCGACTCGAACGACGTGGACGTGGTGATCCTGAACGACGCGCCCCCGCCGCAGGGAACCCTCGTCGTCGTACCTCCGTCGGTCCACCCCGGACGTGGAATCACCGCCAGAGACCTTCCGGCGTCGTCTGCCTCAGCTGCAGGCCCCGACCTCGTCGCCGTGGGCCACGTGGTCGATGCCGGAGAGGTAGCCGATCGTCAGCGTCCTCTCATGGCTTGGATTCCCGGACGACCGGTGACACACCGTGATATCCGACTTGAACTCGATCACCCGTGGTCCGGAAATGCCGCCGCTCCCGGTGGGCACGAAGGCTTCCACGAAGGCCCCGGTGTCTCCGTCATAGCGAAGGATGCTGCCCTCGTTCTCGCTCTCCGTGGCGCTGGCGACGTACAGGTCCCCGCCGGGCCCGAACGCCACGCCGACGGGCAGATCCAGGCCGCCGCTGCCGGCGGAGACGAAAACGTCGATGAACGCTCCCGTGCTCCCGTCGAACCGGAGCACCCGGTCGCCGCTCGTGCTGCCCACATACAGGTCCCCGTCGGGGCCGAACGTGAGACCGGAGGGAGCCGCGAGTCCTCCGCTGCCCTCCGGGACGAACTCGTCGATGAAGTCGCCCGTGGCGCCGTCGAATCGAAGGACCCGGTCCGTCGCCTGGCTCGCCACGTACAGGTTCCCGTCGGGGCCGAACGTGAAGAGCTGGGGGTCGCCCCCGTCCATGCCCGCGCTGCCGGGGGCCACGAAGACGTCGATGAAAGCTCCGGTGGAACCGTCGTACTGGAGGATTTGCTGCACGCCCAGGTCGCCGACGTAGAGGTTCCCGTCCGGCCCGAAGACCGGCACCAGAGGGACGATCAGCCCGCCGCTACCCGAGGTGACGAAGGCGTCCACGAACTCCCCCGTCACCCCGTTGAAGCGTAGCACCTCCGCGGTGAAGGGGCTGCCGACATAGAGGTGCTCGTCGGGACCGAAGGTCATGCAGCAGCCGATGGTAAGCCCGTCCGTGCCGACAGGCACCATCTCGTCGACGAAGTCCCCGTCTGCGGCCGCGTAGCGGAGAATGCCGTTCGCCGCGCCCCCGGGCGAGAAGTTGCCGACGAGCAGGGCCGTCCCGTCCGTGGCGTCGTTCTTCGACGAAGGCGCATTCTGGCCCAGAGCGCTCGATGGCGGCTCCGTGGGTCCGCCGTCGCAGGCCGCCAGCCCCACGAGCAGGGCGGCGGCCAGCGCGGAGGCCGTCGGGACGGCGCGCGTCGTGAGTGGGTGTGAGGTGAGCGTGCTCATGGTGTCCTCCCGGTCTGGTAAGAGGTTGTTCGCGCGTCTAGAGCCTCGAGCTCGTCGGCGTAGCCCTTCCGGGCGATGAACCTCCGCAAGAGGTCCAGGTGCATCGTGAGCTCGCCGATCTTCGCCCAGGTGCGCATCCGCTCGGCGTCGGCCATCGGAGCCCGGGCCCGGGCGAGCCCGTCCCGTCCCGCCTGGAGGAAGATCCGCTCCCACTCCTCCAGGGTCTCCAAGCCGATCCCGAGGTCACCGGCCACGCCGATCCGGTCTTCGCCGCCGAGGATCCGGAGGACGGCCTCCACCATGTCGGCGTCCGAGGATCGTTCCGGTCCCACGGCACTGGGCGAGCGTACGATGCAGCTCATCGCCGGCTCCGCCTCCGCCCCTTGGGGCCGTGCGGCCTCGACCGCGAGACGGAGGCGAGAGAGCCGGGTCGCGGATCCTCTACGGGGCGGTCCCCACCCAGGTCAGACGGATCTCCTCGGCGACCCAGTTCACCTGTCCGCCCCGGATGACGGCCCGCTGGTTCTCCGAGTAGAGGACGGTTTGCCCCGTTCCCGCATCGGACAGCTCGCCCTGGGCCATCCAGCCGCGGGTGCCCTCGACCCCGAACTCCTGGGCGTCGACCAGCCGGAAGTTGCCCGTGCCCGCGACGAGCGGCGTGTCGTTGCAGATCACGTCCAGCACGCCCCGGGTCCCGTCGAACGCCCAGACGTGCTGGGTCACGTCGGTGCCGCTGACGTTGCCGTGCAGGGTCTCGTCGTTGAAGAAAAACTGGATCGACATGACCTCGGGCAGACTCGACCCCCCGCAGAGGATGGACGAAGCCGGGTCGTCCACGCCCAGGCCGTTCGCGGAGAGACGATCCCGCTCCGGGTCGGTGCCGACGAAGACGAAAAGATCCTCGACCCGCATGACGTGCGACTGGCCGGGATTCGCCGGCCCGTTCGTGAAGTCCATGACAGGCGCCGGCCCGGGGTCCGCCGGCACAGTGGGCGGCGCCTGGTCGCAGGCGGCCGAGAGGAGGAGGGCGAGGGCCATCGTCGTGATCGTGCGCAGGGTTCGCATGGGGGTTCTCCCGGTACGGGGAATCGCGTGCCCGGTCCTGCCCGGCGGAGATGGGGCGACCCACCTACCCGAGCTTCCGTCGTTGCGGGGCCGGGCCGGTCGATCGCAGATTAGTGTAGGGTGGTCTACATACTTTCGACGGATTCTCGATTCCCCACCGGGCGCCCAGGGTGGCCCCATGACCTTCCGGTTCCGAATACTGGGCGGTGCCGCGCTCGAAGGGCCGGAAGGGCCCGTGACGGGGCGGGCGGCCCAGCCCCGTCGCCTCGCGGTCCTCTCGCTCCTCGCGGCCGCCCCCGACCGCACTCTCCTCCGGGACCGGATCGTCGGGTGTGTCTGGCCGGAAACCGAGCAGGCCAGGGCCCGGCACCTGCTGTCCGACGCCGTCTACGTCCTCCGGCGAACGCTGGGGGAGGAAGCCCTGCTGAGCCGCGGCAACGAGGCCCTCCGGCTCGACGGGGACGTGGTCTGGACCGACGTGGGCGCCTTCGAGGCGGCACTGGAGGCCGGAGATCTCGAGACCGCCGTGGATTTTTACGACGGCGAGTTCCTGGCCGGCTTTCACCTCGGCGACGCCCCGGGCTTCGAGCGCTGGCAGGAGAAGGAGCGCCGTCGCCTGGGCTCCCTGTACGGCGAGGCGCTCGAGCGGCTGGCCCGACAGGCGGAGGGCGACGGCGACGCGAAGGCGGCCGTCCGGTGGTGGAAGAAGCGCGCGGCGCACGACCCGTTCGACTCCCGGATCGCGCACGCGCTGATGTCGGCGCTGGCGGCGGCCGGCAACCCGGCGGGCGCCCTCCGGCACGCCCGGATCCACGAGCTGATGCTGCGGGACGAGCTGGGGCTGGAGCCTGCCGACGAGGTCGCGGAGCTCGCTGAGAACCTGCGACGCGGGGCGCGTGGCGCCGAGGACGGTACGGCCCCGGACACCCGCACCATCCCCCCCGAAGAGGATCCGGAAGACCCCGGCGATTTGGTGCCGGAGACGCCGGGGGAAACGGGCGAATCGGGGTTATCCGACGGCCTTCCGGAGAAGGCCCGGACGATGACCCCCGGCCGGCGATCCGGCACGTCGCGCCGGAAGGTGATCGGCAGCCTCCGTTGGGTAGCCGCGGGCGCTGCCGTCCTCGCCGTGGTGTTCGGGGCGTCCTTGCTCGTGGGCGGCTCCGGATCCTCCGGAACGGAGGCAAAGTCGCTCCGAGGGGTCCTGGCCACCTTCGAGAATCACACCCCGCGGCCGAACCTCGGACGCGCGATCACCGAAGCGGTTCGGATCGATCTCTCCCAGTCCCGCGCGATCACCTTCGCGGAGCCTCCGCTCGTCCGCGCCGTGCTCGAGCGCATGGAGCGCGATCCCCGCGCACCCCTCGATCTCGAAACGGCCCGCGAAGTCGCGGTGCGGGAGGGGCTGGAGACGGCCGTGGGGGGGGAGGTCCACGCCGCGGGCTCCGGCTACGTCCTCACCGGGAAGATCGTCGAGGCGAAGACAGGGCGCCTCCTCGCCGGGCTACGGGAGGACGCCTCCGGACAGGAGGAGCTCGTCGGGGCCATGGATCGTCTCTCGAAGGAGCTCCGTGAGCGAATCGGAGAGTCGTCGGCCTCGGTGCGGGAGGCCGAACCCCTGGAACGCGTGACCACCTCCTCCCTGGAGGCGCTGGAGTACTATTCCCGGGCGGTCGAGCTCTTCGGGCGTGGAGAGCGGTTCGAGACCGTGAAGCGCTTCCTGGAGGAGGCCATCGCCCTGGACTCCACCTTCGCTCTCGCCTATCGGAAGCTCTCCGCTCACCTGGGGAACGGGAACCGCGATCCCGCCGGCAGGGTGGAGATGGCCCGACAGGCATACCGGCACGGCCACGTCCTCCCCGACCGGGAGCGGTTTTTCGTCGAGGGCTGGTACCACATGCACGTCACGGGCGACGAGGAGAAGGCGACGGCGGCCTTCGAGACGCTCGTGGACCGTTATCCCGATCATCGGACCGGGCTGTTCTTCCTGGCGAGATTCTGCGGTCAGGACGAGCTCGCGAGGGCCCAGGCGCTCCTGGAGCGGGCCATCCGCCTCGACTCCCTCTCCTCCTCGGCCCCCTACCTGTACCTGATGGGGATCCTGATGGACCAGCGGAAGTTCGACGCAGCCTGGCGGGTACAGGAGGCCCAGGAGCGGCACTTCGGCGTCCGCCATCTCGAGCAGGCGTGGATCGCGGCGGCAGAGGGGGACTATGTACGCGCGATCGGCGAGCAGGAACGCCAGGTGGAGGTGGCGAGGGACGACCACCAGCGCTCGATCGCGTATCTCCGGCTGGGGATCTACGCAGCCACCATGGGCCAGATCCGCTACGCGGCGGAAGTCACGCGCGAGGCGATCGACGCAGCGGAGCGAGCCGGACGGCCGCGGGCCGCGATCGAGGCCGCGCTTCAGCAGGCCCGGGTCGAGTTGGAGGTGATGCGGGACACGGCCGGAGTCCTGGAGCGCGTCGACACCGTCCTCGTGCGGCACCCGCTGGATGGAATGGAGCCGGTGAACCGTCCCTACCTGCCTCTGGCCGGTCTCTATGCGCAGGCCGGGCAGACCGAGCGCGCGAGAGGACTGCTCCGGGAGGAGGAAGAGGTCCGGGACTCGGCGTGGCGGGCCGGGGGGAGGGAGCGCCATCGTCAGTGCGTGCTCGCCCTGGCGGCCCTGGCGGAGGAGCGGCCGGACGACGCCATCGACGAGATCGAGGCCGTCCGAGGTCGGGGGTCGTGGGGATGGGGGCCCTGCGCCCAGGTGCTTCCCCAGCGGCCCGTTCTGGCCCGGGCCCACGAGGCGGCCGGTCGGCGTGACTCCGCCGTCGCCTACTACGAGCGCTACCTGGCCCACCCCGCCCATTACCGAGACTGGTGGAACGCCGTCTATCTGGCCGAGGTCCTGGAGCGCCTGGCCGTCCTGTACGAGGAGGAGGGCGACTACACCGGAGCCTTCGAGACGTGGAATCGGCTGGTCGAGCTGTGGGCTGAGGCCGACCCCGAGCTACGGCCCCGAGTGGAGCGGGCCCGGACAAGGATGATCGCCCTGACAGAGGACGACGGCTCGATGGGGCCGTCCGCGTTGCGACGCTGAGGCTCGCAGCCCCTGCCCTCTCGAGCCTTCACCCCGGCTCGGGAAAGGGAACTTGTCCAGGGATCTGTCCATCCGGGCGTGGAAAACCCGTCAGGATCCCTTTACTACACGGATTTCAGCTCACCGCGCGTAGAACTCCACTATGCTGGATTCCTCGATGACGACGGGGACGTCGTCCCGCACCGGGCTACCGACGACGCGGCCGACGAAGGGATCGTCGGGGTCGAGCTTCAGGTTGGAGGGCAGCGCCACGCGGGGGCCGGACTGGACCGACTCCTTGACGTGGACGTTGTTCCGGGCCTTCTCGGAGAGGGTGATCTCGTCGCCGCTGCCGATCTCGTAGCCCGGGCTGTCCACCTTGCGGTCGTTGACCCGGACGTGGCCGTGCACGATGAGCTGGCGGGCGGCGGGGATGGTCCGGGCGAAGCCCAGCCGGAAGACCACGCTGTCCAGGCGGCGCTCCAGCAGCTCCAGCAGCGCCTCGCCGGTGGGACCCCGGCTCTCCTTGGCCCGCTTGAAGTAGTTGCGGAGCTGCTTCTCCTTCAGGCCGTAGTTGAGGCGGATCTTCTGCTTCTCCTCCAGCCGCTCGCGGTACTCGGTCTTGCGGCGGCGGCGGCGGCCCGGCCCGTGCTCTCCGGGGGGATACTGCTTCCGGTCGCTGCTCTTGGGCGTCAGGCCGGGCAGCGGTGTGCCCAGGCGGCGGATGATCTTCAGTCGTGGTCCGGTACGTGCCATCGGTCGCGCGTCTCTCCTCTTGTGTCGTCAGGTGCTGCTCTGCTTTCGCATCGTCCAGGCGCGGCTCGCTCGAGCGCGAGCCAAGGAAATCTAACCCGCGCGGGCCCCGCATACCAGTCGGGGCGGGACCCGTCGGCGATCGGGACGGACTCAAGTTCAAGATGCACGCCACCCCGGACGGGTGGCGACCTGCGGCGAGCTCGGGACCGCCGGCGCGGCGCTGGCACCCCGGCACCAACTGGGACGGGGGCGGAGCCCCCGCCGGGGGCCCGGTGCTCCGGATCGGAACCCGCCTCACCCGAAGAAGGGCTCGTCCGGCTCGTCCCACGTCTCCGACCAGAACCGGTCCTCCTCCTCCCGGATCCGGTCGTGGTCCAGAGGCTCCCGCTCGTCGGTCTCCAGCCGGCCGGTCTCCTCGATCCGGCGCATGGCCTCGTCGTCCACCTCCACGTCCCCCTCCCGCCGGCGGACCCGGTGGATCCGCCAGCGCACGGCCACGCCGGCGGCCAGGGCCAGCCCGCCCAGGGCGATCCACAGCGCCCCGCTCACGGCGCGCCCGCCTCCCGCAGGGCGTGATCGGCGAAGGCCCGGACCATCCCCTGCGCCCACCGGGCGAAGGGCACCGTCGTCGCCGGCTCGCCCGACGCCTCCAGCAGCTCCTCCAGCCGGTCGGCCAGGCGCGCGGGCTGCGGCCCCTCCTCCGAGGCCGGCGCCGTGCCGGCGGACCGCTCCACGAAGGCCCGGGGGTCCACGTCCAGCCGCTCCAGGTCCCTGAGGGCCTGGGTGAGCAGCACGTTGTGGGGTCCCTCCCAGGTCTCCATGATCACCGCGTCCCGGTAGAGCCGCGGCAGGGGCGAGAACCGCTCCTCGATCCCGTTGCCGCCCAGCAGCATCATCGCCTCGTGGAGCATCTCCGTGGAGCGACGGGTGAGCACGGGCTTGCAGAGGCTGAGCAGGATCCGGAAGTCGGTCGCCGCCGTCGGATCGCCGGATTCCCACCGCGCCAGGAGGGCGAAGGCGGCCGCCAGGCTCCGGCGGCGGGCCCGGCGCAGCCCCTCCAGCGGCTCCCGCACCAGGGGGTACTCGCCGATGGGTCGGCCGAAGGCGGTGCGGAAGTCCGCGTAGGCCGCCGCGATCCGCTCGGCCCGGCGCAGGAAGCCCGCGGCGCTGATCACGCAGGCGAAGCGCGAGGGGACGAGGACGTGGCGGACCAGGTTCGCCAGCCCCCGGGACGGCTCGCCCACCGGCAGGGCCCGCGCCCCCTCGAAGGTGACCTCGGCCGTGGCCAGCTCCCGGGTGCCCAGCTTGTCCTTCAGCCGGTCGATCCGGTAGCCGTTCCGCCACCGGTCCTCCCCCTCCGGGTAGGCCGGCACCAGGAAGAGGCCGACCCCCTCCGCCCCCTCCGGCGCTCCCTCGGGACGGGCGGTGACCAGGAAGTAGTCGGCGTTGACGTTGGAGCAGAACCACTTCTGGCCGTGCAGCCGGAAGGCGTCGCCGTCGGGCTCGGCCCGGGTCCGGTTGGCCGGCACGTCCGAGCCCCCCTGGATCTCGGTCACGAACTGGGCGCCGTGCCACACCTCCTCCCGCGTGGAGCCCCGGACCCGCTCGGCGGCCCGGCGGTGGGCGGGCCGATCTGCCAGCGCCTCCAGGGCCCGCACCAGCCCGTCGGTGCAGGCCATGGAGCAGGCGACGCCGGCCTCGCCGTTCTGGTGGACCAGGTAGACGCGGCCGTAGAAGACGAAGGGGTCGCCGTGGACCGCCCCCAGGCCCTCCTCCCCCTCCGCCAGGGCCAGTGCCTCGCGCGTGGAGGAGGGCAGGACGACGCGGTCCACCCGGCGGCCGTAGGCGTCGTGGGTCTCCAGCCGGGGGCGGTTCTCCGGGCGGGCGGAGCGCTCGGCCAGGGTCCGGAGCCGCCCGGCGGCGAGACGGCCGGTCCTCCCGAGGTCGTCCCGCCCGTCCCCGTCCGGGTCGCCGTGATGGTCCAGCAGGCGGTGCAGGAGCTCGTCGTCGGCGGACCAGTCGTCGGAGGACGCATCGAGGAACGGCTGGAAGCTGTACTCCATCGACCCTCCCGGATGCTCCCCGGTCCTCGCCGCCCCGGGTACGCTAGCCGCGGGCCGGCGCCCCGGGCAAGCGGTCGCGGGTCCGCGGCGCCCGGAATACATTGGCTCCGCCGCGCACACGGGCCGCGCCACGGGCCGGCCCGCGTCGACGGCCTCGCCGCCCGCCGGACGCGTCCACCCTCCACGGAGCGAACGCCACGCCATGACGCCTTTCCTCGACGCCGCCCTCCCCCGCCCCGTCGCCTGCCTCCTGGTCCTGGCGCTCGCCGCCGGCAGCGCGGCCTGCGGCACCCGCGCCGCCGGCCCCGCAGATCCGGCGGAAGCCGGAGCGCCGGCTCCCGCGGCCGACGAGGAGCGGCAGATCCCGGCCTCGGCCGCCGCGGCCCTGAACGGGACGCTGTGGATGCAGCACGGGGCCGGCTACGTGGCGAGCTCGCTCCAGACCTACGCCCTGGCCGAGCGGGCGCTGCGCCGGGCGCTGGAGGACAGCTCCCGCACGGCCGCCCTGGAGCAGGAGGGTCGGGACGTGGCCGAGCTTCCGCCCGCGGTGATCCTGGACGTGGACGAGACGGTCCTCGACAACTCCCCCTACAACGCCCGCCGGATCCTGGCCGGAGCGGGCTACACGCCGGAGAGCTTCGCCGCCTGGACGCGGGAGGCGGCGGCCGAGCCGGTGCCCGGGGCCCTGGCGTTCACCCGGACGGCCGACAGCCTGGGCGTGGCGGTCTTCTACGTTACCAACCGGGACCACGGGTGGGAGGAGGCCACCGCCCGGAACCTGCGGCGATTGGGCTTCCCGCTGGACACGACCTCCGACCACCTGCTCACCGAGGGGGAGCGGGAGGGCTGGGGGTCGGACAAGACGTCGCGGCGGGCCTGGGTCGCCCGGGACCACCGGGTCCTGATCCAGCTGGGCGACGATCTCAACGACTTCGTGGACGCCCGGGGTTCGACCGCGACGTACCGGCGGGCCCTGGAGGCCCACCGCGACCGCTTTGGCGAGAGCTGGTTCATGCTGCCCAACCCCACCTACGGGAGCTGGGAGGGCGCGGTCACCGGCTTCGGATCCGGCCTGAGCCCGGAGGAGATCGTCCGCCGCAAGCTCCGGAGCCTGGACACCGCCGGGGAGGCCGACGACGGGGACGGCCGCTGACGTGAGGAGCGTCGGGGAGGGGCCGAACGGGACGGGAGGCGCCGGCGGGGCGGGCGATCGCGCCGATCCCCGGGCGACGTCCGCGCTCCGGGAGGACCACTTCCCGGCGCTCGCGCTGCATCCCGTACCGCTCCGGGGGCTGGGCATCAGCGTCCTGGCGCTGCTCGCCGCCTCCGTCGTCAGCCTGGCGTGGCCGGACGCGGTCCAGGCCTACTCCGGCCACGTCTGGACACTCGCCCTCGTCCCCATCTTCCTCCTCTCCTACTACCGGGGGTGCCGGGGCGCCGCCATCGCCGCGGGCTCCGCCATGGTCGTCTTCACGCTGGTGGAGGTCGTGGTGGTCCAGCTCATGGGCAGGAGCGTCGACTGGCGCCTGTACGGGACGGCGGTCCTCCTGCTGGCCGTCGTCACCGTGGGCACCGGCTGGGTCACCGAACTCCTGCACCGGGAGCGGCGCGAGGCCGTGCGCCTGGCCTACGAGGACCCGCTGACCCTGCTGCCGAGCCGCCGGGCCCTGGACTTCTTCCTGTCGACGCAGGTGGCGGCGGCGCGCCGGGGACAGGAGCTCAGCCTGGTCTTCTTCGACCTGGACCAGTTCAAGAGCTACAACGACCGCCACGGCCACGCCGCCGGCGACCGCTTCCTCTACCGGGTGGGGGCGGTGCTGAACGAGAACACCCGGGAGATGAACCTGGCCGGCCGGTACGGCGGGGAGGAGTTCCTGGCCGTGCTCCCCGGCGAGGACTCCGATGGCGCCCGCGTCTACGCCGAGCGGGTCCGCGAGGAGATCGCGAAGCTGGATGCCGGGGAGGAGGGGCCGACGATCAGCGCCGGGATCTCCAGCTTCCGGGACGAGGTGGAGGACGCCTCCGAGCTGCTCACCCGGGCCGACCAGGCGCTGTACGCCGCCAAGGCCCGGGGCGGCGACCGGGTCCGGGTGTACGCCGACGCACGGGAAGCGTCGTGACGGGTGGGCGGCCGGTGGCCCGACGGGCCCGAGCCTCCTGCGGCGGCCGGCGGCGGGCGGGAGCGTCGGTTCCGTGAAGCCGGGGCCCCGCTTCGTCCCCTCCGACCTGACGCCCCGGGAGCGGCGGATCTACCTGGGCGCGGCCGCCCTCCTGGCGGTCGTCTTCTGCGCCCTGGTCTGGCCCGTCTATCCCCTCTTCGCAGGCATCCGTCCCCTGGTGCTCGGCGTGCCCCTGTCCCTGGCCTGGGTGGTGGCCTGGCTGCTGGTCTCCTTCGCGACCCTGCTGGCCCTCTTCCTGTGGGAGGGGCGCCGGAGCGAGCGGGGTGAGCGGACCCGCCGGCGTGATCGGACGGGCCGGGACGACCGGGCC
>CAZSKS010000004.1:0-51035 GCA_964607465.1 uncultured Gemmatimonadota bacterium
GAGGGCAGGAAGGGCCGCATGAGGGCCGGCGCCAGGATCTCGCCCACGCCGCTGCCCCCCGGCGTCGGCATGAAGATCAGCAGGAACTGGAGGAGAACGTGGAGGGTGACGATGTTCCAGAAGCCGGCCTCGATCCCGAACCCCCGCAGCACGCCCCAGCCCAGCAGGAACCGTCCTCCGAAGTGGAGCGCGCCGGAGAGGGTGGCAAGGAACAGGGCGAGCTTGCCCTTCCGGGCGTAGATCAGGAGGCTGCCGTGCAGCTCGTGGATCCACCGGAGGACGGTCCGGACGCGCTGCCCGGAGCCGAAGATCCGCAGCACCCATCCCCGGACCGGCCGGGGGTTGACGGCGAAGAGGACGAGGATCACGACCACGCCGGCGAACACCGAGACCGTCCACTCGAACAGGGTGGCAGCCGAGAGGTTGACGCCGGGGAGCTGCACCTCGCGGATGGTGGCGGCGGCGCCGAAGAACCAGGCCGCGAACCCGGCGGTGGTGAGGAAGATCAGGTTGACCAGCAGGCTGGCGAAGTTGCTGGCGGCGGCCTTGCCCACCGAGACCCCGGTGCGGACCAGCCCGTACAGGTGGGCCGGTCCCCCGCCCACCCCCGAGGGCGTCAGGTAGGCCAGGCCGGCGGTCGTGCCGCTGATCTTGACGCAGTCCCAGTAGCCGACCCGCAGGTCCAGCGGCCGGAGGAGCAGCCATACCCGGACGCCGCCGCCGAACCAGTCCATGGAGGCGAAGGCCAGGCAGGGGAGGGCCCAGACGAGGTCGAACCGTCGGAACCCCCGCAGGCTGGCGGACACGTCCTGGGAGTAGAAGAAGAGGGCGGCGAAGCCCACCACCGAGGCCGCGACGAATCCGATGACGCCCCAGCGCAGCGCGCCCGGCGGGAGCCCGAGAGGCGTGGAGGCATCGGAGCTGGAGGACGATGAGCTGTCGTCGGTCACGTCGCACTTTCGCGGTGGTCGGACGGCCGGATCGGCGGGGGCCGGCGCCGGGGCCGGAAGGTCGCGCTCGAAGGGCCCCTGGACCTGGCCTCCGGCTCGCAGGCCCCTTAGGATAAGGGCGCCGCCGGGCCGCGCCAACGGGCCCGCCTCCCACGGGCGGCGATCCGTGTTCGGAACGGCGTCCCGGCGGTCCAGGCGAGGCGCGACGTCATCCCAGGTCACCCGATCCCGAGAGGCAGGGCGTGAAGCGGTATCCGGCCTACGATCCGCCCGAGTACGTGGACTGGTCCCCGGACGAGGAGCTCCTCCGCGCCTATCGCGAGAGGATCGAGGAGCGACCGGAGCGCCGCGAGGTCGTCGAGGAGCTGGACGTCGACCGGCTCCTGGAGCTGTACCGGGGCCTCCTCCGCTTCCGCCTCCACGACGTCGCCCTGCAGCGCTGGGTGAAGCAGGGGGTCATCTCCAAGGCCTGGCTGGGCACCGGCGAGGAGGCGGTCACCGTGGGTGCCGTCCACGCCCTCCGCCGGGAGGGACCCGACGGCGACGTGGTCGGTCCGATGATCCGCAACGCCGGGGCCTGCCACGAGATGGGGATGCCCGTGGCCGACATGCTCCGGGGCTACCTGGCCAGCGACGATTCGCCCACCCGGGGGCGCGACCTCCACGTGGGCGACCTGCGGCACGGGATCCAGGCGCCCGTCAGCATGGTGGGCGGCCTGGCACCGGTGATGAACGGCTTCGCCTGGGCCTTTCGGCGCCGGGGCGAGGACCGGGTGGCCCTCACCTGGGTGGGGGACGGCGCCACGAAGCACGGGGAGGTCCACGAGGCGCTGAACTTCGCGGCCGTACAGCGGCTGCCGGTCATCTTCGTGATCCAGAACAACCAGGTCGCGCTGGGCACGCGCTTCGACCAGCATCATCCCTCGGAGGACTTCTCGGGCTGGGGGCGGGCCTACGGGGCCCACCTGGAGGAGGTGGACGGGAATCACGTGCTGGACGTCCACGCGGCCACCGTCCGGGCCCGCCGCCGGTGCGTGGAGGGCGAGGGACCGGTCTTCGTGGCGGCCGAGACCTTCCGGATGGGCGGGCACGCCACCCACGACGTGCGGGAGGCGCGAGAGACCTTTCCGGACGAGCTGTTCGAGCGCTGGGGGCGCCGGGACCCCGTCGGGCTCTACGAGACGTGGCTCGTCCGGAGCGGGATCGACCTGGGCGGCGATGCGAAGGGCTCGCTGGAGGAGCGTAACGGCGCGAAGCTGGAGGCGATCGAGGAGGAGGTCCGGGCCGAGGTGGACGCGGCGGCCGAGGAGGCGCTGGAGAGCCGCCGCCACCGGATGCCCGAGCCGGAGGCGGCCGAGGGGGGCGTCTACGCATGAGCCGCGGTGAGAAGACGATGGAGGCGGAGGGCCGGCGCTGGCGGGCCGTGGAGGCCTGGCGCGCGGAGAGCGGGCTGGGCCTGGTCTACTTCCTGCCGCTCGACGAGGGCGCGGGGGTGGCGGAGGAGGACCGGGAGGACCGCCGGGCCGCCCTGGAGCCCGGCGAGACGGTGCAGGGCCTGGAGGAGGAGGTGCTGCGGGAGCGCCTCGGACGGGCGACGCCTCTCACGGGGACGGAGCGCCGCTTCCGCGCCCCGGACGGCCGCCTGTGGCTGGTCCAGAGCGTGGGACCCGTATGGGCCGACGCCGTGGCGTCGGGGCTCACCGGCCTCCTCTTCACCGCGCTGGAGGGCCCGCCCGGGCGGGCCTCCGTCGCCGGGGGACACGCCGGCGAGTTGTCGGACGGCGAGCTGGCGGAGCGGTGGCGCCGGGCGGTGGAGGGATCCGGGGAGGACGGCCGGGACGGGGAGGACCGTCCGTCGTCGACGGGGCGCCCCGCGGCGGAGACCCAGGGGTGAGGCGGATCGGCGGATGAGCGACGAGCGCGGCGGACCGAGCGGCCCGGTGGACGTCTTCCTGTACGGCGACTACGTCTGTCCCTTCTCCTACGTCGTCGACGCCCGCCTGCGCCGCCTGCGGGACGACCTGGACCTGCGGGTCCACTGGCGTCCCCTCTCCATCCACCCGGCCGTGCCCACCGACGGCCTCCCCATCGACCAGACGGGCCGCCCGCCGGACGAATGGGCCCGGGTGGAGTCCGGCGTATCGGACATGGCGCGGGAGGAGGAGCTGGCCTTCGAGCTGCCGGACTTCGTCGCCAACTCCCACGAGGCCCTGCAGGCGGGCGAGTTCGCCCGGGACGTGGGCTCCGAAGCGTTCCGGCGGACCCACCGTGCCCTGTTCGAAGCCTATTTCGTCGACGGGCGCAACTTCGGCCGCCGGGAGGTCCTGCTGGACGTCGCCGAGGCGGCGGGTCTGGATCGCGAGGGGTTGGAGGGAGCCCTGGAGGACGGCCGCTACGAGGAGGAGCTGGAGCGGGCCTCCCGGGAAGCGGAGCGCTACGACATCGAGGGGACCCCGACGCTCCTCTTCGGGCGTCACAAGGTCGTGGGCGCCGCCCCCGAGGACGTCCTGCGGGAAGCGGCGGACCGCGCCCGCGAGGACCGGGAGAAGGACCGCGCACCCGGGGACGGGCCGGTCGACGGCGACGACGTACCGCCCTCCGGCGAGGGTCCGGACGCACCGGTCCCCGGCGACGGGGGGCGCTGAGGGTGCTCAGGGTCACCTTCCTGGGCACCGCCTCCTCCCGCCCGACGGTGCGCCGCAACGTCTCTTCGCTGGCCGTGCAGCGGGAAGGGGAGACGTACCTCTTCGACTGCGGCGAGGGGACCCAGCGCCAGATGATGCGCTTCGGCGTGGGGTTCCGCATGCGGGAGATCTTCGTCACCCACATGCACGCGGACCATTACCTGGGCGTCGTCGGCCTCCTGCGGACCATGAGCCTGCAGGGCCGCCAGCAGGGGGTCCGGGTGTGGGGCCCGCCCCGGAGCCGGGACCTCCTGGTCCAGGCGGTGGAGCTGGGCGGCGACCGGCTGCTGTACGAGGTGGAGGTCGGGGAGCTGACGCCCGGAGAGGCCCTGGAGAGGGGTGACTACCGCATCGAGGCGTTCCCCACCCGACACACCCGGGACTCGATCGGGCTCGTCCTCCAGGAGGAGGAGCGGCTGGGCCGCTTCGACCCGGAGCGGGCCCGGGATCTGGGCGTGCCGGAGGGTCCTCTCTTCGGCCGCCTCCACCGCGGGGAGGCGGTGGAGCTGGAGGGCGGTCGGCGGGTGACGCCCGAGGAGGTCGTCGGCCCGCCGCGTCCCGGCCGCACCGTCGTCTACACGGGCGACACGCTGCCGTGCGACGAGACCGTGGAGGCGGCCCGGGACGCCGACCTCCTGGTCCACGAGGCGACCTTCGGCGACGAGGAGGAGGAGCGGGCCCGGGACACGGGGCACAGCACGGCCCGCCAGGCGGCGAAGGTGGCGCGGGAGGCCGGCGTACGCAGCCTGGCCCTGACCCACTTCAGCGCCCGGTACTCCGAGCAGGCCCACCGGCTGGGCCACGAGGCCGCGTCGGTCTTTCCCGACCCGGTCGTGGCCGAGGACGGGCTGGCCGTCGAGGTCCCCTACCGGGACCAGGACGCCGAGGTCTCCGCCCACGGCCCCGTCCGGGCGGAGGGGCGGCGTTGACGACGACCGTCCGCCCGCCGGGCGACAAGTCCCTCTCCCATCGGGTGCTCATGCTGGCCCCCCTGGCCGGGGGGACCACCGTCGTGCGCGGGCTGCTGGATGCCGCCGACGTGCGCTCCACGGCGGGGGCCATGCGGGCCCTGGGGGCCTCGATCCCGGAGGACTGGTCGGGCGAGGTGCGGATTCCCGGGCCGGCCGACCTCCATGACGCCGAAGAGCCCCTCCACTGCGGCAACAGCGGGACGACGGCCCGGATCCTGGCCGGGCTGGTGAGCGGTCTGGGCCGGGGAGCGGTCCTGGACGGCGACGCGTCGCTGCGGGCCCGGCCCATGGACCGGGTGGTCTACCCCCTCCAGGCCCTCGGCGCCCGCATCGAATACCTGGAGGCGGAGGACCGGCTCCCCTTCCGCATCCGTTCCCGGGCCACCGGATCCCTTCGCCCGCTGCTCCACCGCCCGGCGGTGGCCAGCGCCCAGGTCAAGTCCAGCCTCCTGCTGGCCGGGCTCGCCTCCGGCGTCCGGGTCGAGGTCGTCGAGCCCGGACGGTCCCGGGACCACACCGAGCGGCTGCTGCGGGCCATGGGAGCGCCCGTGAGCTTCGGACCGGAGGGGGAGGGCGCCCGGGCCGAGATCGCCGCCCCCGAGGGCGGGAGCCACGGCCTCGAGCCCCTGGACCTCACCGTCCCGGGCGACGCATCCTCGGCCGCCTTCCTGGCCGCCGCCGCGCTGCTTGGGGCCGGAGCCGTGCGCCTGGAGGGGATGGGGCTCAACGTGACCCGGACGGCGTGGCTCGAGGTCCTGCGGAGGATGGGCGGGTCGGTGACCGTTCGGGAGACCGGCGACGAGGCCGGGGAGCCGGTGGGGGACCTGGAGGCGGAGCCGTCCTCCCTCCGGGCCTTCGAGGTCGGTCCCGGCGAGGTGCCTCGCCTCCTGGACGAGGTCCCCGTCCTGGCGGTGCTGGCGGCACGGGCGGAGGGCACGTCGGTGATCCGCGGGGCGGAGGAGCTCCGGGTGAAGGAGAGCGATCGGCTGGCGTTGGTGGCCTCGAACCTCGAGCGG
This sequence comes from uncultured Gemmatimonadota bacterium, assembly GCA_964607465.1. Classification (GTDB taxonomy): domain Bacteria; phylum Gemmatimonadota; class Gemmatimonadetes; order Palauibacterales; family Palauibacteraceae; genus CAYVFM01. The sequence goes on from CAZSKS010000004.1 coordinate 5,622, forward strand.
CTGGGCGCCCGGTGCCGGGAGCTGGCGGACGGGCTGGAGGTGACCGGGAGCACCGGCCCGCTGCAGGGACGCGTGGAGACCGGGGGGGACCACCGGATCGCCATGGCGTTCGGCCTGCTGTCGGTCGTGCCCGAATGCCGGGTGGAGGTCGACGATCCCGGCTGCGTCGAGGTGTCCTACCCGGATTTCTGGCGCGACCTGGAGCGGGTCGCGGGAGAGGCGGCGTGACGGCCGGTCGGCCGGGGCCGGGCCCGTGAGCCCGTCGGTCATCAGCGTGGACGGTCCCGCGGCGTCGGGCAAGAGCACGGCGGCACGCAACGTGGCGAAAAAGCTCGACTTCCACCATCTTAGCTCAGGTGTTCTCTACCGGGCCGTGGGGTGGGCCGCGCTGGCGGAGGGATGGTCCGACGCCGACGCCGGGGAGGTGGCCGAGCGGCTGGGCTCGCTGGAGATGTCCCTGGTCCCGGAGACCGGCGGCTACGCCGTGGAGGTGGACGGCCGGCGGCCGGGTCCGGAGCTGCGGACCGCCGCGGTGGCGGAGGCGGCCTCCCGCCTCTCGCAGCTCGAACCGGTGCGCCGGCAGGTCAACGAGCTGGTGCGCCGGGAGGGGAAACGCCGGGACCTGGTGTGCGACGGCCGGGACGTCGGCACGGTCGTCTTCCCCGGCGCCGACCTCAAGGTGTGGCTGACCGCGACCCCGGAGGAGCGGGCCCGTCGCCGGCTGGCCGAGGAGTCGGACGATCCGGATCCGGATCGGGTCCGGGAGGTCGCCGAGCGGATCCGGGCCCGGGACGAGGCGGACGCGTCGCGGGAGCTGGACCCGCTGCGGCGCCCGGAGGACGCGCTGGACGTGGATTCCACCGACCTGTCGCCCGGGGAGGTGACGGACCGGATCGTGGCCGAGGCGAAGCGCCGGGGTCTGGCGTGACGCCGGGGCCCGGTCCGTGCGCCCGTCGCCGGACCCGGCACACGTGCCCGTCGGCCGGGTAGGGTAGCGACGCGCCGGATCGGCCGGCAGCGGGCCCGCGCTTCCGCGCGACGTTGCCCATGGCGGTCCGGCGCGGTACTATTCATGGTCTGCGTCCGAGAGACGGGCGCCTCCATCGCGAGACGAGCGTGAACCCGAGCCCCCGCCGGCAGGACCCTCCTTCACGACATCGACCGTCGAAGGCACCCCCGGGCGGGCCAGCAGCCGCAGGACGACCGTACATGACCGACGACCAGAATCCCACCGCCACCGAAACCGCCAATCCCGCCATGGACTCCGTCCGCGAGGACGAGGAGATCCCCGTGGTGGACACCACCGAGATGGAGCCCGGCGATCCCGCGCCGGGAGCTCGCGCGGTCGAGCTGACCGAGGACCAGATCGAGGAGCGCGCCCAGGAGGTGGGCGTGCGGGCCGACCTCTTCGACGAGGAGGACTACACCCTCGACGAGTACGAGGACATGCTGGCCATGTACGAAGAGACCCTCGGCGACGTGGCCGAGGGCCAGATCGTGCAGGCCACCGTGCTCCGCAAGACGGAGAACACGGTCGTCCTCGACGTCGGCTTCAAGTCCGAGGGCGCGGTGGACCTGGACGAGTTCCGCGATCCCGACGAGCTGGAGCCCGGCACCGAGGTCGAGGTCCTCCTGGAGCAGCTGGAGGACGAGGAGGGCCGGGTCGTCCTCTCGAAGAAGAAGGCCGACTTCCTCCGGGTGTGGGAGCAGCTCAAGGAGGCCTACGAGAAGGAGGAGCCCGTGCCCGGCTCCATCAAACACTCCATCAAGGGCGGCGCCATGGTCGACCTCATGGGGGTCGACGCCTTCCTCCCCGGCTCCCAGATCGCCCTCCGGCGGGTCCGGGACATCGACGCCCTGGCCGGCAACGAGTACAAGTTCAAGATCCTCAAGCTGAACAAGCGGCGGCGGAACATCGTCGTCAGCCGCCGGGTCCTCCTGGAGGAGGAGCGGGAGGAGCAGAAGAAGGAGCTCAAGAAGGAGCTGGAGGTCGGACAGGTCCGCAGCGGCACGGTGAAGAACATCACAGACTTCGGCGCCTTCATCGACCTCGGCGGGATGGACGGCCTCCTCCACATCACCGACATGTCCTGGGGCCGGGTGGGCGACCCCACCGAGGTCTGCGACATCGGGGACGAGATCGAGGTCGAGGTGCTGGACATCGACTGGGAGCGGGAGCGCATCTCCCTCGGCCTCAAGCAGCTGCAGGCCCACCCCTGGAAGGACGTGGGCGAGAAGTATCCCGTTGGCAGCCGGGTGAAGGGGAAGGTCGTCTCCATCACCAACTACGGCGCCTTCGTGGAGCTGGAGAAGGGCGTCGAGGGTCTGGTCCACATCTCCGAGATGAGCTGGACCCGCAACATCCGGCATCCCTCGCAGCTGGTCTCCATCGGCGAGATCATCGAGTGCGTGGTGCTCCGGGTCGACGAGGAGGACCAGAAGATCTCCCTCGGCATGAAGCAGACCGGCGAGGACCCGTGGCTCTCCCTCCCGGCCAAGTATCCGCCGGGGACCAAGATCGAGGGCGTCGTCCGCAACCTCACCTCCTTCGGCGCCTTCGTGGAGGTGGAGCCCGGCATCGACGGCCTGGTCCACATCTCCGACATGAGCTGGACCCGCCGCGTGCAGCACCCCTCCGAGGTGGTGCGCAAGGGCGAGGAGATCGAGGTCGTGGTCCTGAACATCGATCCCGAGAAGAAGCGGATCTCGCTGGGCCTGAAGCAGGTCGAGGAGGATCCGTGGTACGAGCTGGCCCAGGAGTACGAGCCGGGCAAGGAGGTCACGGGCTCGGTGGTCCGCCTCCTGGACAAGGGCATGGTGGTGGACCTGGGCGACCAGGTGGAGGGCTTCGTGCCCCTCAGCCAGGTGACGGTGGAGGAGGACGCGGAGATCGACGACCCGTCCGACCTGTACGTCGAGGGCGACGAGGTCGAGCTCAAGGTCCTCGAGTCCGATCCCATCAACCGGCGCATCGTCCTGACCGTCACGTCCCGCCCGGAGCGCCCCGAGACCGAGGCCGAGGAGGCGGAGGACGCGGAGGAGGCCGCCGCGGAGGAGGGCGAGGCCGCCCCGGACGCCGAGGCGGAGGCCGAGGAGGCCCCCGAAGCGGAAGCCGACGCGGAGCCGACGGCCGAGGCCGGGACCGCCGTGGCCGACGAGGAGGAAGCCGAAGAGGAGGAAGCCGGGGAGGAAGAGGCGGAAGCCGCCGAGGCGGAGGCCGAGGCCCCGGAGGCTGAGGCGGACGTCGACGAGACCCCCGAGGCCGAGGCCGGTACGGCCGTGGCCGACGAGGAGGATGCGGAAGAGGAGGAGGAGGCGTCCGACGAGGAGCCCGCGGCCGAGGAGGAGCTCGCGGCCGAGGAGAAAGCGGAGCCCGCGGCGGAAGCCGAGGAGCAGCCGGAGTCCGAGGCCGACGAGGAGCCCGAGGCCGAGGCGGAGGAGGAGCTCGAGGCGAAGGCCGATGGCGCCGAGGACGAGGAAGACGAGGCGGAGGAAGCGGACGACGAGGAGAAGGACGGCACCTGAGCCTCGGGGCCGTTTCGTGAGTCATCGTCTGGAGAGGGGTCCGGCGCCGGTCGGGCCCCTCCTCTCGTGGGGCGACGCCTTCCCCGGGGTGGTCGCCGTATCGCTGCTCGCCGCCCTCGCGGCGGGGTGCGCCACGGCCGGCCCGGGTCCGGATCCCGCCGGCCCCGATCCCGCGGGGCCGACCCCGACGGATCCCGCCGACGCCGACGCGGAGGAGCGGGCCCGCACCGCGCTGGAGGGCGCCCGCGCCGCCCTGGCCGCCGGCGACGCCACGGGCGCCGCCGTGGCGGCCGACTCGCTCTACTTCACCGCCCGGGCCCGGGCGGGCCTCGGAGAGCTGGCGTCCGGGGCCCTGTGGCTCGAGGCCCGTGCCCTGGAGCGGGCGGGCGAGCCGGCCGCCGCCACGGCCCGCCTCCGGGAGCTGTTGGCCGCCTATCCGGACGCGGCGGAGACCGATCCGGGGACCCGGACCCTGGCCCGGCTGCTTCGCGAGCGGCTGGACGATCCCTCGGCGGTCCGGGTCCTTCTCGCCCGTCCCGGCGCGGTGGACGATTCCGCCCGCACCGTGCTGCGAGCCGCCGGCCGGGCCATGTCGGTGGGGGAGCTGGAGGCGGTGCTGGACGAGCTCCCCTCGGCCGGCGGTCCGCCCGACGATCTGCGGGCCCTTCTGTGGGCGGAGCTGGCGGTCGCCCGGTCGCGGGCGGGCCGCCCCTCCGAAGCGCGCGACGCCGCCGAGCGGGCGCTGGCCTCCGACCCGCGAGACCCCGACCGTCGCCGGGCCCGGGACGTGCTGGACGGGCGGGTGGACCGGGAGGAGGGCCCCGTCCGGATCGGCCTCCTCTTTCCGGACTCGGGGCGCTTCGAGGCGGTGGGCCGCTGGCTCCGGCAGGGCGTGGAGCTGGCGCTGGAGGACCACGGCCCGGCCGGAGGGCGCGAGATCGAGCTCACCTCGGAGGACGCGGCGGGGCCGGGTCCGGCGGCCGACCGGGTCCGCCGTCTCGAGCGGGTGGGCGTGGCGGCCGTCCTGGGCCCGGTGCGGTCCGACGAGCTGGCCGCGGCGGCCGCGGCCCGCGAGGCGCCGGGCCTCCCGCTGGTGAGCCCGCTGGCGTCCCGGGCGGTGTCGTCGTCGGCCACCTTCACGCTGTGGGACCGGGAGCGCCGCGAGCTGGACGCCGCGGAGGCCCTGGGCCGCTGGATCGCCCGGGACGTCCGGCCGGGTCCCGTGGGGGCCCTGTTCCCGGAGGATGATCTGAGCCGTCGGTCCTACCTCCGCTTCCAGCGGGTCCTGGCGGGGGAGGGGGCCTGGATGGTGGCCGCCGAGAGCTACGATCCCGAGGCCACCACGCTGGAGGGTCCGGTCTCGGCCGTGGCGGCCTTCGGCCCCCGGGCGATCTTCGCCGGGGCCTCCGGGTCGGCCTCGGTCCTCCAGATGGCCCCCCAGCTGTCCTATTACGGCATTCGCGGGGCGCTGGTGGCGGGTGGGGCCGACTGGGGGGATCCGTCCACCATCCGTCGCCTCGATCCCAGCTTCTCCCAGTATCGGGTCGTGGCGGCCTACGCCGACCGGCGCGAGGAGAGCGGGGCCTGGAGCCGGTTCCGGTCCGCCTTCGAGCGGACGTACCGGACGTCCCTGGGGGACAACGTGGTGCCGGCCCTGGGCCACGACGCGGCGCTCCTGCTGGCCCGGGCGCTGGAAGAGACCCGGCCCGTCCGACCCCGGGCGCTGGCCCGGGCGCTGGCTCGCCTGGAAGGGGTGGAGGGCGCCACCGGACGGCTCCGGATGGTGCCGGGCGGCGCGGTGTCCCGCCGGGTCCGGCTGCGGGCCGTCCAGGAGCGGGAGCTGAAGGTGACGTCGGCCGAGGAGGTCCGCTCGTGGCTGGCGTCCTCCGGCCGGCTGGAGACGGCCCGGGCCCGCAGCCAGCGGAACCGGGCGCTGCAGGCGGTGCGGGAGGCCGGGATCCCGCTGACGACGCCGGACGACCAGAGCGCGGAGGAGGCGACGGGCAGATGACGATGCGGGAGAAGCTCCGGGAGCTGGAGGAGCGCCGTCGCGAGGCGGAGCGGGGCGGCGGAGAGGAGCGGCTGGAGCGCCAGCACGACAAGGGCAAGCTGAGCGCCCGCGAGCGGCTGGAGCTGCTGCTGGACGAGGGGACGTTCGTCGAGCAGGACCGCTACGTGGAGCACCGGTGCCACGACTTCGGCATGGAGGACCGGAAGATCCCGGGCGACGGCGTCGTCACCGGCTACGGCGAGATCCACGGGCGGACGGTCTACGTCTTCAGCCAGGACTTCACCGTCTTCGGAGGGTCGCTGTCCGAGGCCCACGCCGAGAAGATCGTCAAGCTGCAGGAGCTGGCCGCCCGCAACGGACGACCCCTCATCGGGCTCAACGACTCCGGCGGGGCCCGGATCCAGGAGGGCGTGGCCTCGCTGGGCGGCTACGCCGAGATCTTCCTTCGGAACACGCTCGCCTCCGGCGTCGTGCCGCAGATCAGCGCCATCCTCGGCCCCTGCGCGGGCGGCGCGGTCTACTCCCCGGCCATCACCGACTTCGTGTTCATGGTGGAGGGGATCAGCCACATGTTCGTCACCGGCCCGAACGTGGTGAAGACCGTGACCCACGAGGAGGTGACCTTCGAGGAGCTGGGCGGGGCCGACGTCCACGGCACCGAGAGCGGGGTGGCCCACTTCGTCCACGGCTCCGAGGTCGAGACCTTCGAGGCCATCCGCCAGCTGGTGACCTTCCTGCCGGCGAACAACCAGGAAGCGCCGCCCCGCCGGGAGACCGAGGATCCGCCGGACCGGGCCGACGAGGAGCTGCTGGAGATCGTGCCCGACGAGCCGAACCGGCCGTACGACATGCACGAGGTCATCCGGAGGATCGTGGACGACGGCGAGTTCCTCGAGGTCCACGAGGGCTACGCCCGCAACCTGGTGGTCGGCTTCGGCCGCCTGGACGGCCGACCCGTGGGCATCGTGGCCAACCAGCCCGCGGTGCTGGCCGGCGTGCTGGACATCGACGCCAGCCTGAAGGGGGCGCGCTTCGTCCGCTTCTGCGACGCGTTCAACCTCCCGCTGGTCACCTTCGAGGACGTGCCGGGCTTCATGCCGGGCACCGACCAGGAGCACGGCGGGATCATCAAGCACGGGGCGAAGCTCCTGTACGCCTACTGCGAGGCCACCGTCCCGAAGCTCACGGTGATCACGCGCAAGGCGTACGGAGGGGCCTACGACGTCATGTCCTCCAAGCACATCCGCGGGGACCTGAATCTGGCGTGGCCCACGGCCGAGATCGCCGTCATGGGCCCGAAAGGGGCCGTGGAGATCCTCCACCGGAAGGAGATCGAGGAGGCGGACGACCCCGAGGCGAGGACGAAGGAGCTGGAGGCCGAGTTCCGGGAGAAGTTCGCCCATCCCTACGGGGCGGCGGCCCGGGGCTACCTGGACGACGTGATCGATCCCCGGGAGACCCGGTCGCGGTTGATCTCCGGCCTCCGCGTGCTGGAGGACAAGCGGGACCGCAACCCGCCCAAGAAGCACGGGAACCTCCCGCTGTGAGCGGTCGGGCGTTCGGGAAGGTCCTGGTGGCGAACCGTGGCGAGATCGCGGTTCGGGTCATCCAGGCCTGCCGGGAGCTCGGTCTGGGCGCGGTGGCCGTCTACTCGGAGCCCGACCGGCTGGCCCCCCACGTGCTGCTGGCCGACCAGGCGGTCCCGCTGGGTCCGGCCCCGGCCTCCGAGAGCTACCTGGACGTGGACGCGCTGCTGGAGGCGGCCGACCGGACCGGCGCCGGAGCCGTCCATCCGGGCTACGGGTTCCTGGCCGAGAACGCGGACTTCGCCGCCCGGGTGGAGACGTCGGAGCTGGTGTGGATCGGCCCGCCCTCGTCGGCGATCGCCGCCATGGGCGACAAGACCGAGGCACGGAGCCGTATGGCCGAGGCCGGCGTACCCGTGATCCCCGGGTCGGGAGAGGCGGTGGCCGACGCCGGCGCGGCGGCCGAGGCGGCGTCGGAGATCGGCTATCCCGTGATGCTGAAGGCCGCCGCCGGTGGCGGGGGCAAGGGGATGCGGGTGGTGGAGGACCCGGACGACATGGCGTCCGCCTTCCAGGGGGCCCACAACGAGGCCCGCCAGGCCTTCGGCGACGGCCGCGTCTACCTGGAGCGCTACCTGGAGTCGCCCCGCCACGTCGAGATCCAGGTGCTGGCCGACGACCACGGGACCACCGTCCACCTGGGCGAGCGGGAGTGCTCCATCCAGCGGCGCCACCAGAAGTTGATCGAGGAGGCGCCCTCGCCGGCCCTGGACGGCGCGACCCGGGAGGAGATGGGGCGGGTGGCCGTGGCGGCGGCCGAGGCGGTGGACTACCGGAGCGCCGGGACGGTGGAGTTCCTCTACCAGGACGGGGAGTTCTTCTTCCTGGAGATGAACACCCGCATCCAGGTCGAGCACCCGGTGACCGAGATGGTGACGGGGGTGGACCTGGTGCAGGAGCAGCTCCGGATCGCCGCCGGCGAGCCCCTCGGCTGGGAGCCCGATCCCGCCTGGCCCCGGGGCCACGCCATCGAGTGTCGCATCAGCGGCGAGGACCCGGCCGGCGGCTTCCTCCCGTCCTCGGGCCGCATCGAGCGTCTCCGGGTGCCCACGGGTCCGGGGGTCCGCTGGGACTCGGGCATCGAGGCGGGCTTCGAGGTGGGCCTCCACTACGACCCGCTGCTGGCGAAGCTCGTCGTCCACGCCCCCGACCGCGACGCCGCCATCCGCCGGATGCGACGGGCCCTCGGGCAGCTCCAGATCGACGGGCTCTCGACGACCCAGCCGTTCCACCTGGCGGTGATGGAGGAGGAGGACTTCCGGGCCGGGCGGCTCGGCATCGACTACGTGGATCGACACCCGGGTGTGGCGCGCGGCGAGCTGCCGTCCGGGTGGGCCCGGGCCGTGGCCGTCGCCGCGGCGCTGCTGGAGGAGGAGCGCCGGGGTGGGGTGCACCCCGTCGCCGGGGCCCCGCAGGACGGGGGAGCGGCCCGGAGCGGGGGTCGGAGCGCGTGGCAGCGGGCCTTCGACCCCCGGTGACGGCCGACGAGGGTGACCTCGCCCGGTCGGGGGATCCCGCCCGATCGGTGAACGAGGACAGGGGCACGGCCGGCGGCGAGGGCGACCCCGCCTCCACCGGCGTGGCCGCCGACGCCCGCGAGCGGGAGCTGACGGTGGAGTCCATCGCGGTGGGAGGCGACGGGGTGGCCCGGGAAGCCGGCGGTCGGGTGGTGTTCGTCCCGCGGACGGCACCCGGGGACCGTCTCGTCGCCCGGCTGGTGGCGGAGCACGACAGCTGGGCCCGGGCCCATCCCGTGCGGCTCCTGGAAGCCGGCCCCCGGCGCCGGGAGGCGCCCTGTCCCTACTACGAGGCCTGCGGCGGGTGCCAGCTCCAGCACCTGGAGCGGGCCGGCGAGCTCGCAGCGAAGCGGGAGGCGGTCCGGGACGCCCTGGAGCGGATCGGCGGGCTGACACCGGAGGTCGAGCCGGTCCGGGATCCGGGCCCGTCCCTGGGCTACCGGAATCGGATCGCCCTGACCCTCCGGCGGGCGGAAGGGAGGGTGCGGGCCGGCTATCACCGGTGGGACGAGCCGGACCGCCTGGTGGACGTGTCGACCTGCCCCCTGGCGGAGGAGCCGGTGAACCGGGCCTGGTCCGCCCTCCGGGAGACGTGGGGAGGGGAGGCGGAGCGGCTGCCGACGGGACGGGAGCTGCGCCTGACGCTGCGGGCCTCGGCGGCCGGCGCCACGGCCCTCCTCGTGGAGGGAGGTCGCGATCCGAAGGGCGATCCGGGGGCGGTGGTCGAGGCCGTCCCCGGGCTGAGCGGCTACTTCTGGCGCCCGGAGCGGGGCCGACGCCGCCTGCTGGCGGGCGAGCCGCGGCTGCGGGAGGTCTGGGACGGCGTGGAGCTGGAGCTGGGGCCCGAGACGTTCGTGCAGGTGAACCGGGAGGTCGCCGCGACCATCGAGGAGCACCTGGACCGTCTGCTGGCGGAGCGCATGGAGGGCCCCGCGGGGCTCCGGATCCTGGACCTGTACGCCGGCGTCGGGCTCCGGGCCCTGCGCTGGTCCGAGGCCGGGGCCCGAACGGTCGCCTGCGAGCGGGACGGGGAGGCGGTGGAGGCGGGCCGGCGGGCGGCCGACCGGCGCGGGACGGACGTGGCCTTCCATGCGGCCGACGTGGAGGAGCGGCTCGACGGGCTGCTCCCGGCCGACCTGGCGGTGGTGAATCCGCCCCGGGCCGGCCTCTCCGGCGAGGTGGCCGGCCGGCTGGCCGACGCGGACGTCGAGGCCGTGGCCTATGTGTCGTGCGACCCGGCCACCCTGGCGCGGGACCTGGAGCGGATGGGGTCCGGGTGGCGCATCGTCTCCGTCCAGCCCTTCGACGCCTTTCCCCAGACCGCCCACGTGGAGACCGTGGTGTGGATGGAGGCCGCCTGATGCTGCGAAACGCGAGTCCCGGATGAAGTACTACGTCACGCTGGACGGCGAGCGACGCGAGGTCGAGCTGACGCCGGAGGGGGTCCGTCTGGACGGGGAGGAGCTGGAGGCCGAGATCGCCACCGTGCCCGGCTCCGACCTCCGGCACCTCCTCCTGGACGGTCGGGGGTTTCCCCTCCTGGCGGAGCGCGACGACGAGGGATGGGCCGTGCGGGTGGCGGGCCGGAGCGTCCGGGTGACCGTGGAGGACGAGCGGACCCACGCCATTCGGGAGCTGGCCGGCGCCACCGATCCCGGGGAGGGCGTCCGGGAGCTACGGGCCCCCATGCCGGGGCTCGTGGTGCGGGTGCTGGTCGAGCCGGGTCACGAGGTGTCGGCCGGTGACGGGCTGGTCGTGATGGAGGCCATGAAGATGGAGAACGAGCTGTCGGCCCGGGCGGACGGGATCGTCACGGCGGTCCGGGTCGAGGAGGGCCAGACGGTGACCCGGAACGACGTCCTCGTGACGCTGGAGTAGCGAGCGTGACCTCGCGGCGCGAGTGGGAGGAGGAGGTCCTCGGCCCCTTCCTGGACCGACACGGAGAGCGTAGGGAGAGCTTCGACACCTCCTCGGGGATCGAGGTGCGGCCCCTGTACGGTCCCGAGGACCGCCGGGGCGCGGACTACGCCGAGGAGGTGGGCTACCCCGGCCGACCGCCGTTCACCCGCGGCGTCTATCCCACCATGTACCGCGGACGGCTCTGGACCATGCGCCAGTACGCCGGCTACGGGACCGCCGAGGAGACGAACGAGCGCTTCCACTACCTGCTGGAGTCGGGACAGACCGGCCTCTCGGTGGCTTTCGACCTGCCGACCCAGATGGGCTACGACTCGGACCACGTCATGGCGCAGGGGGAGGTGGGCCGCGTCGGGGTGGCCATCGACACCCTGGACGACATGGAGCGGCTGCTGGACGGCATCCCCCTGGACCGGGTGTCCACCTCCATGACCATCAACGCCACGGCACCGATCCTCCTTGCGCTGTACGTGGCGGTGGGGGACGAGCAGGGCGTCGACCGCTCCGAGCTCCGGGGAACCGTGCAGAACGACATCCTCAAGGAGTTCGTGGCCCGGGGCACCTACATCTACCCGGTGGAGCCGAGCCTCCGGCTGGTGACCGACCTCTTCGACTTCTGCTCCCGCGAGGTGCCGAAGTGGAATAGCATCTCCATCAGCGGATACCACATGCGGGAGGCGGGGGCCACCGCGGCCCAGGAGCTGGCCTTCACCCTGGCCGACGGGCTGGAGTACGTGGACCGGGCGCTGGAGCGGGGGCTGGAGCTGGAGGACTTCGCCCCACGGCTCAGCTTCTTCTTCGCCTGCGACAACCACGTCTTCGAGGAGGTCGCCAAGTTCCGGGCGGCCCGGAGGCTCTGGTCCGACCTGATGGCCGAGCGGTACGGTGCCTCGGCGCGGAGCCAGCGGCTCCGCTTCCACACGCAGACGGCGGGCTCGACGCTCACGGCCCAGCAGCCCGAGAACAACGTGGTCCGGGTGGCCGTCCAGGCCCTGGCGGCCGTGCTGGGAGGGACCCAGTCCCTCCACACCAACAGCTACGACGAGGCACTGGCGCTCCCGTCGGAGGACGCCGCCCGGCTGGCCCTCCGGACCCAGCAGATCCTGGCGGTCGAGTCGGGCGTTGCGGACACGCCGGATCCGCTGGCGGGCTCCTACTACGTCGAGGAGCTCACCGACCGGCTCGAGGAGAAGGCGCGATCCTACCTGGCGGAGATCGGCGAGCGGGGCGGGGCGGGGCGGTCCATCGCCTACATGGAGGACGAGATCCACCGCTCGGCCTACCGCTGGCAGAAGGCCGTGGAGAGCGGCGAGAAGGAGGTGGTGGGGGTGAACGTCTACCGGGAGGAGGAGCCCCGCCAGGAGATCGAGCTCCCGGACTTCGAGGGCCTGGCCCGGGACCAGCGTCGGCGGCTGGAGAGGGTCCGGTCCCGGAGGGACGGCGAGCGGGTGGACCGGACCCTGCAGGAAGTGCGCAGCCGGGCCCGGTCCGGGGACAACCTGCTGCCCGCGATGGTCGACGCCGTGAAGGCCCGGGCGACGCTGGGGGAGATCAGCGACGTCCTGCGGGAGGAATGGGGCGAATACGACAGGAGATGACGGGGAGACGACATGCCGACGTACGAGTACAGGTGCGGGTCCTGTGGGGCCCGCTTCGAGCGCTTCCAGAAGATGACGGCCGAGCCGGTCTCCGTGTGCCCGGAGTGCGGCGAGGAGGAGGTCGAGCGCCTCATCTCCTCGGGCGGCGGGCTGGTGTTCAAGGGCAGCGGCTTCTACGCGACCGACTACCGCGACCCGCCGAAGAAGAGCTCGGGAGAGGCGACGTCCGGCGGAGAGGGCGAGAGCCCGGGCGAGAGCGAGGGCGGCAGCTCGGCCGGGGGCACCGGCGGGGGCGGCGACGCCGGCGGGGAGGGCGGCGGGCCGGATGACTGATCCCCTGGCCGACCGCCGGCGGGAGCTGGCCCGCGCCCTGGCCGACGCCGCCCGCGAGGCGGGCGCCCCCGACGACTTCGTGCCGGAGCTGGAGCGGCCGCGGGATCCGGAGCACGGGGACCTGGCCACCAACGCCGCCATGGTGCTGGCGGGCCGGCTGGGCCGCCCGCCGCGGGAGATCGCCGGCGAGATGGCCGAGGCCCTGGAGGCGAGGGGCGCCGGCGTGGACTCGGTGGACGTCGCGGGGCCGGGCTTCCTGAACCTCCGCTTCGCCGATCGGGTGGTCTTCGAGGGGCTGGCGGCCGTCCTGGAAGACGACGACGAGTGGGGCCGCACCCGGTCCGACGAGCCGGAGCGGATCAACGTGGAGTTCGTCTCCGCCAACCCGACGGGTCCGCTGCACGTGGCCCACGGACGGGGAGCGGCGGTAGGCGACGCCGTGGCCTCGTTGCTCGCCTGGAGGGGCCACGACGTGACGCGGGAGTTCTACGTCAACGACGCGGGCCGGCAGATCGACCTGCTGGGGGAGAGCGTGGAGGCCCGCTGGCGCGAGCTGCAGGGGGAGGAGGCCGCGATTCCCGAGGGGGGCTATCACGGCGGCTACGTGCGGGAGCTGGCCCGGGAGCTGGCCGAGGAGGCCGGCGAGGGAGAGCTGGAGGCCATGGACGCCGGTCGCCGCGCCGCCTGGTTCGCCGACGCGGCGGCGGCCCGGCTCCTGGAGGAGCACGACCGGGACCTCCGGGACTTCGGCGTGGCCATGGACCTCTATCGCCGGGAGAGCGAGCTGTACGACGACGGCCGGGTGGAGCGGGCGCTGGAGCGGCTGGAGGACGAGGGGCTGGTGTACCTCGAGGAGGATGCGGTGTGGCTGGCCACCGGCCGGTTCGGGGACGAGAAGGACCGGGTGCTGGTGAAGAGCGACGGGAGCTACACCTACTTCCTCCCGGACATCGCCTATCACCTGGACAAGGCGGAGCGCGGCTTCGACCGGGCCCTGGACGTCTGGGGAGCCGACCACCACGGGCACGTGACCCGCATGAAGGCGGCCCTGGAAGGGCTGGGCCGCGATCCCTCGTGGCTGGAGGTGCTGATCCTCCAGCTGGTGACGGTGCTCCGGGGCGGGGAGGAGGTCCGGATGAGCAAGCGGGCCGGCCAGTTCGTCACCCTGCGGGAGCTGTTCGAGGAGACGGGGCCGGACGTCGCCCGCTGGTTCTTCCTGATGCGCCGAGCCGAGCAGCATCTCAACTTCGACCTGGACCTGGCCCTGGACACCTCGGAGCGCAACCCGGTCTACAAGGTCCAGTACGCCCACGCCCGCATGTGCAGCGTGTTCGAGAAGGGCGGGGTGGATCCAGCCGAGCTGCGTCCGTCCCCGGAGGAGCTCCAGCGCCTGGAGACGGAGGCCGAGCGGGGCGTGGCCAGGGAGCTCCTGCGCTTCCCCGGCGTGGTGCGGGAAGCCGCGCGGTCCCGGGCGCCCTACCAGCTGTGTCAGTACCTGGAGGACGCGGCCGGCCGGGTGAACGCCTGGTACCACGAGGGCAACCTGGACCGCTCCCTCCGGGTGCTGGCCGAGGGCCCGGCACGGCCGGGTCGCCTGGCCCTGGCCCGGGCGATCCAGGTCACCTTCCGGAACGGCCTGGAGCTCCTGGGGGTGTCGGCTCCCGAACACATGGCCCGCGAGGAGGCGGCGTCGGTCGGTGGGCCGGAGGCGGGGACGTGAGAATCGAGGCGATCGGACCCGGCGGCGGGAGGCGACGGTGAGCGGTATGCTGGTCGTGGGAAGCGTGGCGCTGGACACCGTGGAGACCCCGTTCGGTCGGGCCGAGGAGGTGATCGGCGGCTCGGCCGTGTACTTCAGCGCCGCCGCCTCGCTCCTCGGACCGGTGCGGGTCGTCGGCGTGGTCGGCACGGACTATCCGCGCGAGGAGCTGGGCTTCCTGGTGCGTCGGGGGGTCGACCTCGACGGGATCCAGGAGGCGGACGGATCCAGCTTCCGTTGGGGCGGCCGCTACGACTACGACCTCAACGCCCGGGAGACCCTCTTCACCGAGCTCGGCGTTTTCGCCGACTTCCGGGCCAGGATCCCCGAGGGCTTCCGCGAGGCCGAGTGGATCTTCCTGGGGAACATCGACCCGGCACTCCAGCACGACGTGCTGGACCAGATCCGGGCCCCCCGGCTGGTGGCCTGTGACACGATGAACTACTGGATCGAGCGGGAACGGGAGGCCCTGGTGGAGCTTCTTTCCCGCATCGACGTGCTCATGGTCAACGACGCCGAGGTGCGGGAGCTGGCCGACGACCACAACCTCTCCCGGGCCGCCGGGTGGGTGCTGGATCGGGGCCCCGACTGGGTCGTCGTCAAGAAGGGCGAGCACGGCGCCATCCTCTTCGGCCGGGACGCCTGCTTCTTCTCGCCGGGCTATCCCCTGGAGGAGGTCTTCGACCCCACCGGGGCCGGCGACGCCTTCGCCGGCGGCGTCGTCGGGAGCCTGGCCCGGGCCGGCCGGGTCACCGAGGAGGTGCTCCGCCGGGCGGTGGTGTTCGGCTGTGCGGCCGGCTCCTTCGCCTGCGAGGAGTTCGGCCCGGCCCGCTTCCGAGGGCTCACCGACGCCGACCTCGCCCACCGGGTCCGCTCCTTCCGGGAGATGACGCGCTTCGAACCCGAGGCGGGTCAGGTGGAGGCGGCGGAGGCGGAATCGACGACCTGACTCGTGGGACGACGGACGCGTGCCGGCGCCCGACGTGATTTCCCGGACCGGTCCCCTGGACGTGACATGAGATGAACGATCGCAAGGGATTCGACGACAAGGGATTCACCTACCGTGATGCGGGCGTAGATCTGGCCGCCGCGCGCTCGGTGAAGGCGCGGATCCGGGACCTGGTCGAGAGCACCCGGACGGAGGGTGTCCGCTCGGCCTTCGGCTCCTTCGGCGGCCGCTTCGCCCTGGAGGCGGACGCCGACGTGGTGGCGAGCGCCGACGGCGTGGGGACCAAGGTCCTTGTGGCCATCCGGGCGGGGCGGCACGACACGGTGGGCGAGGACCTGGTGAACCACTGCGTCGACGACGTCCTGGCCGAGGGGGCCGAGCCCCTCTTCTTCCTCGACTACCTGGCGTCGGGCCGGCTGGAGGAGCAGACCGTCCTGGGGGTGGTGGAGGGGGTGGCCCGGGGCTGCCGGCGGAACGGCTGCGCCCTCCTGGGCGGGGAGACCGCCGAGATGCCCGACCTGTACGACGCCGGCGAGTACGACCTGGCCGGCTTCCTCGTGGGAAGGGTGGCCTACCCCGAGGTGGGACGCCGCCGGCTCCGCGCCGGCGACCGTCTCCTGGCCCTCGCCTCGGACGGGATCCACACCAACGGGTACACCTTCGCGCGGAAGGTGCTCTTCGAGCGGAACGGACTGGCGGCCGACGATCCCTGGCCTGGCGAGGAGGAGGGGGTCACGGTGGCCGACGTCCTGCTGCGGGTGCACCGCTCCTACCTGCCCCACCTGCGGGAGCCCTGCTCGGAAGGGGCGGTCCGGGCCCTGGCCCACGTCACCGGCGGCGGGCTGGAGGGGAACCTGGACCGGGTGCTGCCCGCCGGGCTGGACGCCCGGATCGACCTGTCGGGTCACCGGCCGCCGGACGTCTTCCGAACTCTCCGGGAGGCCAGCGGCGCGTCGACGGCCGAGATGTACCGCGTCTTCAACATGGGGGTCGGCATGGTGGCGGTGACACGGCCGTCCGACGCCGACGCGGTCCTCGAGGCCGTCCGGTCGTCCGGCTGCGAGGCCTTCGCCTGCGGCGAGCTGGTGGAGGGGGAGGGACGCGTCCGGCTCGAGGGCGTCGGGTGACCTCGGGCGCCGGAGAGACGGCGGACCGCCGACACATGCGGCGGGCCCTGGAGCTGGCGGAGCGGGGCCTGGGCCGGGTGGCGCCGAACCCGCTGGTGGGCGCCGTCGTCGTCCGCGACGGGCGGGTCGTGGGCGAGGGGTGGCACGAGGGGTACGGCGCCCCCCACGCCGAGGTGCGGGCGCTGGAGGCGGCCGGCGAGGCGGCCCGCGGCGCCACGGTCTACGTGGGGCTGGAGCCGTGCGACCACCGGGGGAAGACCCCACCGTGCACGGAGGCGATCCTCCGGGCGGGGGTGGAGCGGGTCGTCGTGGGGTGCCCGGACCCCCACCCCGAGGCCCGGGGCGGCGCGAAGGCGCTCCGCCGGCAGGGCCTGCGGGTCGACGTGGGCGTGGAGGGACGGGCGGCGGCCCGCCTCAACGCCCCCTTCCTGTGGCGGCAGCGGGGCGGGCGACCGTTCGTGACGCTGAAGCTGGCCCTCTCGCTGGACGCCCGGATCGCGGCCCGGGAGGGCGAGCGCACCGCGGTCACCGGGGATGCGGCGTGGCGGCACGTCCATCGCCTCCGGGCCGCGCACGACGCCGTGCTGGTGGGGCGGCGGACGGCGGAGGTGGACGACCCCCGCCTCACGGCTCGCGGCGACATCGAGCCCCGCGAGCCGGCCGTCCGGGTGGTGATGGACAGCGGGCTCGCCCTGTCGCCGACGTCCCGCCTCGCCCGCACGACGGAGGAGACCCCGACGTGGGTGGCCTGCACCGCTCCCGCCCCGGCGGCGGCCGCGGCGCTGGAGGAGGCCGGTGTCCGGGTGCTGGAGCTGCCGGCCGGGACGGGCGGCGGGGTGGACCCGACGGCCCTGCTGGAGCGCCTGGGCGGGGAGGGGATCGGATCGGTGCTCGTGGAGGGGGGCGGCCGGGTGGCGGCGTCGTTCCTGCGGGAGGAGGCCGTGGAGCGGATGCACCTGCTGTACGCGCCGGTGCTCTTCGGGTCCGACGGGGTGGAGGGATTTCCGGGGGGGCGGCCGGCCACGGGGGAGGGGTGGCGTGTCGCTGCCCGGGACGCGCTGGGCCGCGACACGCTGCTGGAGCTGGAGAGCCCGGCGCTGGCGGATCTGCTCGACCGGGCGGCCCGGCCCGAGGCGTTCGGGTCGCGGGTCGTCGGGGACCCGACGGCCGGCTGAGCCGACAGCACGCGCGGAGGGACGATGTTCACGGGACTCGTGGAGGACGTGGGGACCCTGACCCACCGGGAGCCCGTGGAGGAAGGGATCGCCCTGCGGATCGAGACGCGGCTGGCCGGCGAGCTCGCGGCGGGGGAGAGCGTCGCGGTCGACGGGGCGTGCCTCAGCGTCGTGGAGGCGGGCGGGCGGACGTTCCGGGTCGAGGCCGTCCGGACCACCCTCTCCCGGACCACCCTCGGGGAGGTCGAACCCGGCCGGAGGGTGAACCTGGAGCGGGCCCTCCGGGTCGGGGACCGGCTGGGGGGGCACTTCGTCCAGGCCCACGTGGACGCCCCGGGCGAGGTGCTCGAGGTGGAGACGGCCGGCGAGACGGTCTTCGTACGGATCCGCCTCCCCGACGAGGTCGCCCGGGTCACGGTGCCCCGGGGATCCCTGGCGGTGGACGGGGTGAGCCTCACGGTCAACGACCTGTCGGGGTCGGTCGCGGAGGTAGCGGTCGTGCCGTATACATGGCAGCACACGGCGCTGGACCGCCTGGAGCCGGGCGCCCGGGTGAACCTCGAGGGGGACCTGTTGGGTAAGTACGTTGAGCGCTTGACACGTGGCCGCTTCGCCGGGAAGGGCGAACCGGGCGGGGCGGCCGGGGCCCAGGGGTGAGAACGGAGATCTCCATGGAATTCAGCAGCGTCGAAGAGGCCATCGCCGCGATCCGTCGCGGGGACATGGTCATCGTGGCCGACAACGAGGACCGGGAGAACGAGGGCGACCTGGTCTGCGCCGCCGAGAAGTGCACGGCGGACGCGGTCAACTTCATGGCCACCCACGGGCGAGGGCTGATCTGCCTCACCCTCGATCCGGAGATCGCCGACCGGCTCGAGCTGCCCCTCATGACCAACGGCCGGTGGACCGACCCCAACGAGACCGCGTTCACCGTCAGCGTCGACGCCCGATCCGAGCACGGGGTCACGACGGGCATCAGCGCCAGGGATCGAGCCCGCACCATCGAGGTCGCGGTGAGCCCCGACGCCCGTCCGTCCGACCTCCAGCGGCCGGGCCACATCTTCCCCCTGCGGGCCCGGCCGGGCGGCGTCCTCCAGCGGGTCGGACAGACCGAGGCGTCGGTGGACCTGGCCCGCCTGGCTGGCCTCCGCCCGGCGGGCGTCATCTGCGAGATCCTCAACGCGGACGGCACGATGGCGCGGCGGCCCCAGCTCGAGGCGTTCGCCGAAGAGCACGACATTCCGTTCATCACGGTGGCCCAGATCGTCTCCCACCGTCTGAAGAACGAGCGCCTGGTCCACCGTGTGGCCGAGGCCCGGCTGCCCACGCCCTACGGGGAGTTTCGCATCGTCGGGTACGGGAACGACGTGGACGACCGGGAGCACGTGGCGCTGGTGAGGGGGGAGGTGGAGCGGCAGGAGGACGTGCTGGTCCGGGTGCACTCCAAGTGCCTCACCGGCGACGTGTTCGGCTCCCGGCGCTGCGATTGCCGGGAGCAGCTGCATCGCGCCATGGAGCTGATCTCCCGGGAGGGATCCGGCGTGATCGTCTACCTCGACCAGGAGGGGAGGGGCATCGGGCTGCTGAACAAGCTCCGGGCCTACGAACTCCAGGACGAAGGGCACGACACGGTGGAGGCCAATGAGATCCTGGGCTTTCCCCCCGACCTGCGCAATTACGGCATCGGGGCCCAGATCCTCAACGATCTGGGCATCCATTCCATGCGGGTGATGACGAACAACCCTAAGAAGCTGGGCGGCCTGAACGGCTTCGACCTGGAGATCAGCGGCCGCGTGCCGCTGGACGTAGAGGCCACCGACGAGAACCAGGGATACCTGGACACGAAGCGCGAGAAGCTCGGTCACCTTCTCGAGAACCCCTGACGCGGGGGGCGCGTGACGGTCCACCGGGGTGAGCTGCAGGGGCGCGGCCGGCGCTTCTGCCTGGTCGCCAGCCGGTTCAACCGGCTGGTCGTGGAGCGTCTCGTGGACGGGGCGCGCGCGGTCCTGGAAGAGGCCGGGGTGGAGGAGGAGGACCTCGATCTCGTCTGGGTCCCCGGGGCCTGGGAGCTTCCGTGGGCGGCGGCCCGGGCCGTGGACGGGGGCTACGACGCGGTCGTGGCGCTGGGCTGCGTCATCCGGGGGGAGACCCCTCACTTCGACTACATCTGCGAGGCGGCGACCCGTGGCCTGGGTGAGCTTACGGTGAGGAGCGAGGTGCCCGTCACCCTGGGGCTGCTCACCTGCGACACCGCCGATCAGGCCCGGGAGCGGGCGGGGGGCTCCCACGGGAACAAGGGGGCCGAGGCCGCGGAGGCGGCCCTGGAGCTGGCCGACCTGGCCGGCCGGCTGTCCTGATGGCGGCGCACGCCCACAGCCGGGCCCGGAGCTGGACCCTCCAGGTCCTGTACGGCTGGGAAGTGAGCGGGAGCGACCTCCCCCTCACCGAGTACGCCGAGCGGGCCCTGTCCCGGCGGCGGGTGTCGGAGCGGTACCGGCCGCACCTCCGCCGGCTGCTGGAGGTGCTGGAGGAGCACCTCCCGGAGATCGACGAGGTGCTGGCGAACATCATGCCCAACTGGCGCCTGGAGCGGCTGGCCGTGATCGACCGCAACGTCCTGCGGATCGGATCGGCCGAGCTCCTGCACCTCGAGGAGATCCCGCCCAAGGTGGCCATCAGCGAGGGCGTCACCCTGGCCGAGAAGTACGGCGGCGAGGAGAGCCCCCGGTTCGTGAACGGCGTGCTGGACGCCGTCTACCACGACGTGGTCCCGGCGCCGGACGCCGGCGGCGAGAGGGGGTAGGGGACGAGGCTCCTGGTCGTGAACTGGCAGGACCGTCACAACCCCCAGGCGGGCGGCGCCGAGATCCATCTCCACGAGATCTTCGGGCGGCTGGCCGACCGGGGTCACGACGTGACGCTCCTGGTGTCGGGATGGTCCGGGTGCGAGCCCCGGGCCCGGGTCGACGGGATGGACGTCCACCGCGTGGGGCGCCGCTACACCTTTCCCCTCCGGGTGCGCGGCGGGTGGCGGCGCCTGCGGGACCGGCGCTTCGACGTCGTGGTGGAGAACATCAACAAGCTGCCCCTCTTCACCCCTCTCTGGATGCAGCCCCCGGTGGTGGGCCTGGTGAATCACCTGTTCGGCCGCACCGCCTTCCGCGAGGCCTCCTGGCCGGTGGCGGCCACCGTGTGGACCGCCGAGCGCTTCCTGCCCCTGGCCTACGGGAGCGTGCCCTTCCACGCCGTGTCCCGGAGCACGGCGGAGGACCTGGTCGACCGGGGGCTCGACGCCTCCCACGTGGAGGTGATCTACGGCGCCGTGGATCACGACCGCTACCGGCCCGATCCGGAGGTCGAGCGCTTCGGGGACCCCACCTTCGTGTACGTCGGCCGCCTGAAGCGCTACAAGGGCCTGGACGTCGTCCTGCGGGCGCTGGCCCGGGCGTCGGGCCCGGCGGCGGGGGCCCGTCTCGTGGTGGCGGGCAGCGGAGACGACCGCGACCGGCTGGGCGGGGTGGCGGAGGAGGTCGGCGTGGCGGATCGGGTCGCCTTCCCCGGCTTCGTCTCCGAGGAGCGGAAGGTGGAGCTCCTTCGCCGCGCGTGGGCGAACGTGTATCCTTCTCCCAAGGAGGGATGGGGGCTCACCAACCTGGAGGCGGCGGCCTGCGGCACGCTCACGGTGGCCAGCGACGCCCCGGGCCTGCGGGAGTCGGTGCGCCACGGGGAGACGGGCTTCCTGGTTCCCCACGACGACGTGGAGGCCTGGGCCGGGCGCCTGGAGCAGGTCGCCGGCGACACGGAGCTGCGGGAGCGCATGGCCGGGGCGGCGCGGCGTCACGCCAGCCGCTTCTCGTGGGAGCGCTCCGCCCGGGAGACCGAGGCGTCGCTGGCCCGCGTGGCCGGGGTGGCCGGAGGGGAACCGGGCGACGACTGAGCGATCGTCCATCGGACAGCGGAGCGGAAGGGAGGTCCACATGCAGATCGTCGTTTCGACGCGTCACGGGGAGATCTCGGACCGGCTGCGGGGCGAGGCGGAGCAGCAGTTCCGTCGTCTCTCGCGATACGAGTCCCGGATCTCGCGGGTGGAGGTGACCTTCACCGACGAGAAGAACCGGTGGGAGGTGGAGGCGCTGGCCAGCATCGACCGGGCCGAGCCGGTACACTCCCACGGCGAGGACTCGGACGCGAAGACCGCCCTGGACGCGGCGGTGGACCGGATGGCGCGCCAGCTCCGGCGTCTCCATGGCCGGCACGTGGATCACCAGGGGCCCGGCAAGGAGTCGGTCGTCCCGGACGGAGAGGACGCGTGAGCGGCCTCACCGTCCAGGATCTGCTGGACCGGAAGCGAGACTCCCTCTCGCTGGAGCTGCTGGCAGGGGAGGAGGGCCTCGACGGGTTGATCACGGGCCCCGAGACGGGGAGCCCCGGCCTGGTCCTCAGCGGCTACACCGAGCGGTTTCCCGAGGGGCGGATCCAGGTCCTCGGTGAGACGGAGATCACCTACCTGGAGTCCCGGCCGGCCGAGGAGCGGCGCGAGGCGGTGCGGCTCCTGGTGGAGTTCGACATCCCGGTCCTGTTCGTCACCAAGGGGCTGACCGCCCCCGAGGAGCTGATCGAGGCGGCCGACCGGGCGGCGGTGCCCCTCGTCCTCACCCACCTGAAGACCGGGGAGTTCTTCCGGCGCATCAAGCCCTACCTGGAGGAGGAGTTCGCGCCCCGGACCTCCATCCACGGATCCCTGGCCGACGTGTACGGGGTGGGGCTGCTCTTCGTGGGGAAGAGCGGGATCGGCAAGAGCGAGTGCGTGCTGGACCTGGTGGAGCGGGGACATCGGCTGGTGGCCGACGACGTGGTCATGGTGAACCGTCGGGGCAACGACGTCCTCCTGGGCCGGGGCCACGAGCTGGCCCGACACCACATGGAGATCCGGGGCGTCGGCATCATCGACGTCCAGGCCCTCTTCGGCATCCGGGCCACGCGCCAGCAGAAGCGCATCGAGGTCATCGTACAGCTGGAGGAGTGGAGCGACCGCGCCACGTACGACCGTACCGGGCTGGACGCCGACACCACGGAGATCCTCGGCGTGTCCCTCCCCAAGGTCGTGATCCCCCTGAACCCGGGGAAGAACATCACCGTCATCGCCGAGGTGATCGCCATGAACCACCTGCTGAAGTACTCCGGGGTGGACACGGCCCAGCAGCTCGATCGCGACCTGCAGCAGCGCATGCAACCCGTCCGGGAGTACCTGGAAGAGGACACGGAGTAGCGCGTGGCGGAGGTCACCGGCGTGGTCGTGGCTCACGGGGACCTGGCCGCCGCCATGATCCGGGCCGTGGAGGGGATCTCCGGAGTCCGGGGGGTCCTGGTGGGCATCTCCAACGCCGGGGCCACGCCGGGCGAGCTGAAGCGTCGCGTGGCCGGCGCCGTCGGGGAGGGGCCGGCGGTGGTCTTCGTGGACATGGCGAGCGGGAGCTGCGCTTTCGCGGCCCGGAAGGTGGCCGAGGAGGCGTCCGGCGTGGCCGTGGTCACCGGGCTGAGCCTGCCGATGCTGCTGGACTTCGTCTTCCACCGTGACATGGAGCCGGCGCCCCTCGCCGAGCGGGTCGCGGGAAAGGGCCGGGGAGCCGCCGCGGCGGTGGCGCCGCCCGACGCGCCCGAGGAGGGGAGCGACGATGGCGATCGAGCTGATTCGTGTTGACGAGCGCCTGCTCCACGGGCAGGTGATCGTCGGATGGGGGCAGCGCCTCGGCCTCCGCTGGTACGTGGTGGCCGACGACGACCTGGCGGGCTCCACCTGGGAGCAGGACGTCTACCGTGGCGGGCTGCCGGAGGGCGCGGAGGCGCTGTTCCTCGAGGTCGACGAGGCCGCGGAGCGCCTGCCGGAGCTCGAGCGCCGATCCACCCCGGGCTGCGTGCTCCTGGCGGGGACCCGGGGCCTCCGCCGGCTGGCGGAGGCCGGTGCCCTGGAGGGACGGCGGGTCAACCTCGGATGCCTGGGGGCGACGCCCGAGCGCCGGGAGGCCCTCGAGTATCTTCACCTGAGCCCGAAGGAGGCGGAGGACGTCCGGGTCGCGGCACGGAGCGGAGCGGAGATCTCGGCCCGGGACGTGCCGACGGCCCGGTCGGTGTCGGTGGAGGACGTGCTGGAGGCGGTCGATGGGGATTGAGCTGACGTCGGGGACCTGGCTCGGCCTGGCGGCCGCGGCGGGGCTGGCCGGCGTGGATGCCGCGTCGTGGCCGCAGGCCATGATCTCCCGGCCCCTGGTGGCGGCCACGGTCGGCGGATGGCTGCTCGGCGACCCGGCGGCCGGCTTCCTGGTGGGGGTGCTCCTGGAGCTGCTGACCCTCCGCCAGCTGCCCTTCGGAGGCGCACGGAGCCCCGACCTCGGGCCGGCGTCGGTGGTCGCCGGCGCGGTGTACGCCGGCGTGGGGTCGCCGGGGGACCCGGCGGCCCTGCTGGCCTCCGCCCTCGTCGGCTGGGGTCTCGGCTGGGTCGGGGAGGTCACGGTCGGGTGGCTGCGCCGCCTGTCGCGTGGGGCGCTGGGGGACACCGGGGAGCTGGCCCGCCGCCCCGCCACCCTGGAGCGCCGGCAGCGGCTCCTGGCCGCCGCCGACTTCGTCCGGGGCGGGGTCCTGGGCGTGGCCTTCGTCGTGCCGGGCACGGTGGTGGTGCGCCTCCTGGCCGGCGGTGCGGCCGGCCCGGCCGTCGGAGCCGTGACCGCGGCGGCTCTAGGGGCCGCCGCCGGCTCCGGGGCCCGGACCCTGGGATCCGGCGACCGGGGCCTCATCCTGGTCGTACTCGGGGCTGCCGCCGGCTTCGTGGCGGGAGGGTGGCTGGCCCCGTGAAGCCGACCCGGCCGGACTTCGCCCGCGCCTTCCTGCGAAGCTTCGCCGTCCAGGCCTCGTGGAACTACCGGTCGTTCCTGGCCGGGGGACTGGCGTTCTGCCTCCTGCCGCTGCTCCGACGGATCCACGGCGGGAATCCCGAGGCCAGGCGCCGGTCCGTCGCTCGCGCCCTGGAGCCCTTCAACGCGCATCCGTACCTGGTCCTGATGGCGGCGGGGGCGCTGGCCAGGATGGAGCACGACGGGGCGCGACCCGACGACCTCCGGCAGCTGCACCGCGCCGTCCAGGGTCCCCTGGGGGCGGTCGGCGACCGCCTGGTGTGGGCCGGCTGGCGGCCGTTCTGCTTGCTGTCCGCGGTGGTCGCCTACACTTTGGGTGTCGGTCCCTGGGCCTCCGTACTCCTCTTCCTCGCCTCCTACAACACGGGCCACCTGGCCCTCCGGCTCTGGGCTTTCCATCGGGGCTGGCACGACGGCCCTTCGGCCCTGCAGGGGCTCTCCACGGGATGGCCGGGCCGGATGGGCGAGCTGCTGAGCCGCGGGTCCGTCGTCCTGGCGGGAGCCGCGGCGCTCCTGGTGAGCCTGGAGGTGGGGGGAGGGACGGGCGCGGGGGTCGGAGCGGCAGCGGCGCTGGCCGTCGCCGCGGGCTTCCGGTGGCCGGAGGCCGCCGGTCGCCTCGCCGTCCCCCTGGTGGCGGTGGCCCTGGCGCTGGCCCGGGTGGGGGGTGCGGCGTGAGGGGAGAGAACGGGGAGAACGGCGGCACGACGGACGGGGCGGGCGAGATGCGGGTCGAGCGCAGCGTGGAGGTACGGAACAGGCACGGGCTCCACGCCCGTCCGGCCGCAGAGTTCGTGCGGCTGGCCTCGAAATTCGACGCCGAGGTACTGGTGAGCAAGGACGACCTGGAGGTGAACGGCAAGAGCATCATGGGCGTCCTGATGCTGGCCGCCGAGCCGGGGGCCGTCCTCACCATCCAGGCCGACGGCGTCGACGCCGAGCAGGCGGTCGCGGCTCTGGTGGAGTATCTCCACACGGACGAGGGGCTGGAGGGGATGGATTTGCCGGAAGACGACGCATGAGCTGGCGCCTGCAGGGGATCGGCGCGTCGCCGGGGCGGGTCATGGGCAAGGTCCGACGTGCCGACGCGGAGATCCCACGGGTACCCCACCGGACCATCGCGCCGGAGGAGGTGGAGCAGGAACTCGAGCGCTTCGAGGCGGCCCGCGAGGCCGCGCTCGAGCGGACTCGGGAGCTCCGGGAGCGGACCCTGGAGCGGCTGGGGGAGATCGAGGCGAAGATCTTCGAGCCCCAGGCCCTCATGCTGGAGGACCCGGACCTGGTGGAGGGCACGGTGGCCTACATCCGGGAGAACTACCTGTCGGCCGAGCGGGCGTTCGACTGGCGTCTACTGGAGCTTCGCTCCCGCTTCCTGGACAGCGCCCACGCCATGGTGGCCGACCGGCTGGCGGACCTGCAGGACATCCGGGGCAGGGTGCTGCAGCGGCTCCAGCAGGGCGACGCGACGGAGAAGGAGGAGGAGGAGGTCGGGGACGTCCTGGCGTACCGGGAGCTGACGCCCGGCGTGGCGGTGGGCCTGGATCCCGAGCGGGTGACCGGCATCCTGACCGCCGCCGGGTCACGGGCCTCCCACAGCGCCGTGCTGGCCCGCTCCCTGGGGATCCCCACGGTGGTGGGGATCGGCGACCGGCTGCAGGACATCGAGCCCGGGGTCCGGATCATCCTGGACGGCGCCAGCGGCCGCATCGTCGTGGATCCCACGGAGGAGGAGATCGAGGGCTTCCGGAACACTCGCGCCCAGAGCGAGAAGCGGCGAGCCCGGGTGGAGGAGCTCAAGGGCCTGCCGTCGGAAGCCCGCGACGGTGTGCCCGTGACGCTCCAGGCCAATCTGGACCAGCCCGGAGAGGCGGAGGAGGCCGCCCGGGTCGGGGCCGACGGGGTAGGTCTGTTCCGGACCGAGTTCCTGGTCATCGGCCGGCGGATCATACCCGACGAGGAAGAGCAGTACCGGGCTTACCGACGGGTGGTGGAGGCGTTTCCCAGCCAGGAGGTGACTCTCCGCACCTTCGACATCGGAGGCGACAAGTTTCCGATCTTCCTGCAGGTGCCGCCCGAGGAGAACCCCTACCTGGGCTGGCGCGCCGTGCGGGTCTGCCTGGATCACCCGGAGCTCTTCCGGAACCAGCTCCGGGCAGCGCTGCGGGCGGCCCGACACGGCCGGATGCGGCTGCTGATCCCCTTCGTGATCTCGGCCGACGAGATCCGCAGGACCCGCGAGCTGATCCGCGACGTCCGGGACTCCCTCGACCTGGAGGAAGAGGAGCTGGAGGTGCCGCTCGGGGTGATGGTGGAGACACCGGCCGCCGTCGAGACGGTGGACCAGCTGGCGCCCCACGTGGACTTCCTCAGTCTGGGCACCAACGACCTGACCCAGTACGTGCTGGCCGTGGATCGGAACGACGCCCAGCTGGCGGGTCTCTACGAGCCCCTTCACCCGGCGCTCTTCCGCCTCTATCGTCGTCTCCGCCGCGAAGCGGACGAGGCGGGCCTCTCGGTCAGCGTGTGTGGAGACCTGGCCACCGACCCCGTGGGCCTGGCGGCCCTGCTGGGGCTGGGCTACCGGAAGTTCAGCCTGCCGCCGGCCTCCCTGCTGGAAGTGAAGGAGTGGGTGCGCGCGGTGGACGTGGGCGAGCTGACCGAGGTGTGCGAGGGGATCGGCGGCGTGGAGTCGGCGGCGGAGATCCGGGAGCCGCTCCGCCTCTATCTGGAGGGAGCGCTTCCCCCCGAGCTGGTCCCCACGAACCGGTTGTCAAAGTCCCTCTGACCGGGTAGCTTCGCGCCTCTCCGGCCCGCCGGCACCCGTCCGAACGAGCGCCCATCCAGAGCACCAGCCGAGGCACACGTGGGGTCTTTCGAGAGCCATCACTTCTTCAGCTCCGAGTCGGTCACCGAGGGCCACCCGGACAAGATCGCCGACCAGGTCTCCGACGGCGTCCTGGACGCGATCCTGGCCCAGGATCCGGAGGCCCGCGTGGCCTGCGAGACGCTGGTCACCACCGGGCTGGTGCTCATGGCGGGGGAAATCACGACCGACGCCGAGGTCGACTACAGCCGGATCGCCCGCGACACCGTCCGGGAGATCGGATACGAGGGAGCCCGGCACGGCTTCGACGGAGAGAGCTGCGCGGTCCTGACCGCCATCGGCCGCCAGACGGAGGACATCAGCCGGGGGGTGGACCGGGGCGGCGCCGGCGACCAGGGCATGATGTTCGGCTACGCCACCGACGAGACCGACTCCCTGATGCCGCTGCCCATCACCCTGGCCCACGGCCTCACCCGACGCCTGGCCACGGTCCGGAAGGAGGGCGGGCTGCCGTGGCTGGGCCCCGACGGGAAGAGCCAGGTCACCGTGGAGTACGACGACGGCGCTCCGGTGCGGGTGGACACGGTCGTGGTCTCCTCGCAGCACGCGCCGGACGTGGACGACGACGAGATCCGCGCCGGCATCGTGGAGGAGATCATCGAGCCGGTCCTGCCGGATCCCCTGTACGACCGGGACGACGTAATCTACCACATCAACCCCACGGGCCGCTTCGTCACCGGCGGGCCCGTCGGGGACGCGGGGATCACCGGCCGGAAGATCATCGTGGACACCTACGGCGGGGTCGGATCCCACGGGGGCGGGGCCTTCAGCGGCAAGGACCCCTCCAAGGTGGACCGCTCGGCGAGCTACGCCGCCCGCTGGGTGGCCAAGAACATCGTGGCGGCGGGTCTGGCCGCCAAGACGGAGATCCAGGTGGCCTACGCCATCGGGGTCGCCGAGCCCGTCTCCGTGATGGTCGACACCCGGGGCACGGGGGAGGTGCCCGACGAGGAGCTGGTCCGGGTCGTGGAGGAGGTCTTCGACCTGCGCCCCCGGGCCATCATCGAGGCGCTGGGCCTGCAGCGCCCCATCTTCCGCCGCACCGCGGCCTACGGGCATTTCGGTCGTCGGCCGGACGGGGAGGGCGGCTTCAGCTGGGAGCGGACCGACCGGGTGGACGACCTGCTGGCGGCGGTCTGACTCGATCGGGAGGCTCGACTCGATCGGGAGGCTCGCCGGCCGCGCGCCGGCTTCTTGCAGGAAAGGGGCCCGGGGGGCGTCCGCCCCTGTCGAGCCAGCCGTTGAACACCCATAGATCTCGGGAGGAAGAATGAGCGATTCCACCGGCACCCTGCCGGCCCACGACGTGGCCGACCTGGAGCTCGCCGAGAAGGGCCGCAAGCGCGTGGAGTGGGCCGATCGGTTCATGCCCGTCCTGGCCCAGATCCGCGAGCGATTCGAGCGGGAGCGGCCGCTGGACGGCGTCCGGGTCTCCGCCTGCCTCCACGTCACCACCGAGACGGCCAACCTCATGAGGACCCTCCGGGCCGGCGGGGCCGACGTCGTCCTCTGCGCCTCGAACCCGCTGTCCACCCAGGACGACGTGGCCGCTTACCTGGTGGAGGAGGTCGGCGTCGCCGTCCACGCCGTCCGCGGGGAGGACGACGACCGCTACTACCGACACGTCCGGTCGGCGCTGGAGCATCGACCTGCCATCACCATGGACGACGGCGCCGACGTCGTGGGCGCCCTGCACATGATGGCCCTGGAGCGGTGGGACGACCTGGCGGCGCCGGTCCGGGGCTGGGCCGAGGGGCTCGCGGAGGACGAGCGCCGCGCCGTGGTGGAGGGCGTCCGGGGGTCCACCGAGGAGACGACGACCGGCGTGATTCGGCTCCGCTCCATGGCCCGCGACGGCGTCCTGCAGTTTCCCGTCATCGCCGTCAACGACAGCGACACGAAGCACCTGTTCGACAACCGCTACGGCACCGGGCAGTCCACTCTGGACGGGATCATCCGGGCCACGAACATGCTCCTGGCGGGCTCCACGGTGGTGGTGGCCGGCTACGGCTGGTGCGGCCGGGGCGTGGCGGTGCGAGCCCAGGGCGCCGGCGCCAAGGTCATCGTCACCGAAGTCGATCCGCTGCGGGCGCTGGAAGCCTCGATGGACGGCTTCCGGGTGATGCCCATGGCCGAGGCCGCGCCCCAGGGCGACCTCTTCGTCACCCTCACGGGCAACACCAGTGTCCTGCGGGAGGAGCATTTCCGGGCCATGAAGGACGGGGCCATCGTGGCCAACTCGGGCCACTTCGACGTGGAGATCGACGTGAACCGCCTGGAGGCCATCGCCGACGGCCCGCCGTCCCGCCCCCGTGAGAACGTCGAGGAGTATGACGTGGACGGGAAGCGCATCGTCCTGCTGGGACGGGGCCGGCTGATCAACCTGGCGTCGGCCGAGGGGCACCCGGCCAGCGTGATGGACATGTCCTTCGCGAACCAGGCGCTGGCCGCCGAGTATCTACTGTCGGACGAGGGCGCGGGCCTGGATCGCGACGTCCACCGGGTCCCGCCCGAGATCGACCGCCGGATCGCCCGCCTCAAGCTGGCCGGCGAGGGGATCGAGATCGACGAGCTCACCGAGGAGCAGGAGCGATACCTGTCCTCGTGGCACCTGGGAACCTGACGAGGAGGCGGCAGCTCCCGTCCATGAAGGACTCGATGCGGGAAGTGGAGGTGGCGAGCCTCGGGCTGGACAAGTCGTCCAACACCCCGGTCGTCATCCTCAAGGAGAAGGAGGGCGAGGGCGTCCTGCCGATCTGGATCGGCCCCGGCGAGGCGAGCGCCATCGCTATGAAGCTGGCCGGGATCGAGTTCTCCCGTCCCCTCACCCACGACCTGCTGACCACGGTGGTGGAGGGCCTGGGCGGCGAGCTGGTCCGCGTGCTCATCACCAAGGTGGTCGACAACACCTATTACGCCTCCCTCGTGTTCCGCCAGGAGGGCGAGATGATCTCCATCGACGCCCGCCCCAGCGACAGCATCGCGCTGGCCCTGCGGGCCGAGGCGCCGATCTACGCCGACCAGGAGCTGATGGAGCTCACCGCCGTCGAGATCGAGGAGGCGCAGCTCGAGGCCGAGGGACAGCCCGAGGAATTCCTGGCGCAGGGGGAGGCCGGCGGCCCGACCGCCGCCGAGGCGGGGTCGGAGGAGGGCGAAGACGCTCCGGCCGGGGATCTCCGGGAATACCTGAAGAACCTCAACCCGGAGGACTTCGGACGCTTCACGCCGTGAGACCGCCCGCGGCCATGACCCTGCTGCTGGCAGGGGGGCTGGCCGCGACGGCGGGGCTTCCGTCCGACGCCCGGGGACAGAGCCCGGGCGAGGACGAGCTGCGCGGCAGGGTGGTGCTGGGGCCCGACTCCGCCGCGGTCGCCGGCCAGACGGTGGTGCTCCACCGGGTCACCCCCGACACCGGCATGGCCGTGGACAGCGTCACCACCGACGCCGACGGCCGGTTTTCCTTTCGTCTCCCGGCCGGGTCCGGCGACGTCTACGTCGCGTCGGCGCGTCACGCCGGCATCCTCTACTTCGGACCCGCCGTCGACGGCGGATCTCCTCCGGACGCCTACCGGCTGCCCGTCTACGACGTCCGGGCGGCGACTCCTGCCGACACCCTGCGCCTGGCCAGCCGCGCGCTGGTGGTGACCCCAGGGACCTCCGGCGTGGAGGTCACCGACGTCGTGCTGGCGGCGGGGATCGCCGGCCGGACGCTGGTGGGCCGGGCCCCGGTGGCCGAGGTGGCCGAACGGGAGCCCTGGTGGAGCCTGCCGCTGCCGGCGGGCGTCCGGGACGTGCGCGTGCTCGCCGGCGGCGTCGGGGAGCGGCAGGTGGAGCTGCTCGAAGGCGAGGCGCGGCTGGCCGCCCCGGTGCCCCCCACCGGGGCCCGGGTGGTATTGGGCTATCGCGTGCCGTCGGGGGCGGAGGCCCGCCTCCGGATCGCCCGTCCGGTGGGACACCTGGAGGTCGTGGTCCGACAGGACGTGGCCGGGGTGACGGTCGACGGCCTGTCCGGTGGCGAGGAGATCGCTTCCGGCGGCCGGCGGTACCACCGGTATTCGGCCCGGGAGGTGGAGCCCGGCCGGGAGGTCCGGATCGCCGTCGCCGGTGCCGGCGGACCGGGCGTGCCCCGGGAAGCCTGGATCGCGGGGGGGATCGGGGCCCTGCTCCTGGCGGGTGCCGCCGTGGCGTGGCGTCTCGCCCGTCGGCCGACGGGGGCCTGACGGTGTCGGCCGCGGCCCTGCTGTCGGCCGTCCTCCTCCTCCTGGCGCCCGGCGCTCCGGCCGCCGACACGGCACCGGCGCAGCCCGGCGCCCCGGCCGCCGACACGCTGGTGATGGAGGACGACCTGGGCCGGACGGTGCGGCTGGCCGCGCCGCCGGAGCGGATCGTGTCCCTGGTCCCGGCGGCCACCGAGATCCTCTTCGCCCTGGACGCGGGCTCGAGGGTCGTGGGGCGGACCCGGTACGGCACCCACCCGCCGGCCGCGGCCGCGGTGCCGGACGTGGGCCCGGGCATGCGGCCCTCCCTCGAGTTGGTGATGGACCGGAACCCGGACGCCGTGGTGCTCTACGCGGGAGCCGCCAACCGGGCCACGGTCGACCGCCTGGAGGCGCTGGGCGTGTCGGTCCTGGCCCTGGGCCACGACACTCTGGAGGACCTGGTCCGGAACGTCCGTCGGCTGGGTCGCCTCACCGGCCGGGGGTCGGAGGCCCGGGAGCTGGTCGACGGGCTCCGGTGCCGGCTGGCGGCGGTGGCGCAGGTGACCGGAGAGGTGCCGCCGCGGCGGGTCTACTACGAGGTCTGGTCCGATCCGCCCGTCACCGTGGGAGCGGGCAGCTACCTGGACTCCCTCCTGACGGTGGCCGGGGCGCGGAACGTCTTCGGGGAGCTGGAGGCCCCGTCGCCGCAGGTCAGCCTGGAGAGCGTCGTCTCCCGGGATCCGGAGCTCGTGATCGTGCCCCGACGGTCGGGCGGGGAGGCCGCCACACCGCCCTCGCGGCGGCCGGGATGGAAGGCGCTGGAGGCGATCCGGCAGGGGAGGGTCCGGCAGGTGGACGGGGACCTGGTCCACCGGCTGGGCCCGCGGATCGGCGAGGCGGCCGCGGCGCTGGCCGCCGCGGTGCACCCGGAGCTGGCCCCCCGGCTGACGGCGACCGCGCTGGAGGAGGCCTGCGGGCCGGCGACGGCGGGCGGCTCCGCCCCCGACGCCGGTGCGGCGCCCATCCCCGGCGCCGGTGCGGCGCGGCCCGCGGGAGGGGGCCCGCTCGGCGTTGTACCCGGGCGGGGGGCGTCCTAGCTTCCTCCCCGTGCCCATCGTCACCACCCGGACCATCGTCCTGCAGACGTATCCCTACAGCGACACGAGCAAGATCCTGCGGCTCATGACGCTGGATCACGGGCCGCGGTCGGCCATCGCCAAGGGAGCCCGCCGGCCGAAGAGCCGGTTCGGCGGGCTCATCGAGCCCTTCGCCGAGGGCCACGCCACCCTGTACCTGAAGGAGGGGAGGGACCTCCACACCCTCTCGGACTTCGACCTGATCCGGGAGCGCCAGGGGCTCGGGGTGGACCTGCTGCGCTTCGCCGGGGCGTCGGTGCTCTGCGAGCTCGTGATGCGGCTGGCGCCCGAGCACCGGGACGACCGCCTCTTCGGCGCCCTGGTGCGGGGGCTGGACGCCCTGATCGAGGCCGAGCCCGGCCGGGCGGGCGCCGTGGCTCTCCGCGAGATCTGGCGGCTGGTGGGCGTCCTGGGCTTCGCTCCCGAGCTCCGTCGGTGCGCGGGCTGTGGCCGGACGGTGGAGGACGGAGCGGGTGCCCGCTTCGACCACGCCGCCGGCGGGCTCCGCTGCACGGCGTGCGGGGGGGAGGGGGTGCGCCTCGAGGGGGACGAGCTGCGGACGCTGCGCCGGCTGGCGGGGGCCGACGCTTCCCCGGACGCCCCCCGGGACGGGGCGAGCGCGCGCCAGCGACGGCTGCTCACCGATTTCATCCGCTATCACCTGGCCGAGGGCACGCGCCTGCGCTCCCTCGCCTTCCTGGAACGGGGGGAGGAGGCGTGAAGGCGTTCGTCGTGGGCACGGCGGGACACGTGGACCACGGAAAGACGGCCCTCGTGCGGGCCCTCACCGGGGTGGACACCGACCGCTGGGAGGAGGAGAAGGAGCGCGGCCTGACCATCGACCTCGGCTTCGCCCGCCTCGACGTGGGCGGGGAGGCGGAGGTGGGGGTGGTGGACGTGCCCGGCCACGAGGACTTCGTCTCGAACATGCTGGCCGGCGCCACCGGGCTGGACCTGCTCCTCCTGGTCGTGGCCGCCGACGAGGGGCCCATGCCCCAGACCAGGGAGCACCTCACCATCGCCCACCTCCTGGGCGTGCGGGAAGGGGTCGTGGCCCTGACGAAGATGGACCGGGTCGAGGCGGAGTGGGCGGAGCTGGCGGAGGAGGCCGTCCGGGACGAGATGCGCACCGTCCTAGGCCACGACGACTGGCCGGTGGTGCGGACCTCGGCCGAGGACGGGACGGGCCTCGAGGATTTGCGGGCCGAGATCGGCCGGCGGGCGGAGGCGCTGGAGGGCCGGTCGGCGTCCGACCTGTTCCGGCTGCCGGTCGACCGCTCCTTCTCGGTGCAGGGGGCGGGAACCGTCGTCACCGGGACGTCGTGGAGCGGGACCGCCCGCCGGGACGACCGCTTCCGGGTCCTGCCGGGCGACCGGGGGGTCCGGGTCCGGTCCCTGGAGGTCCACGGGGAGCGTCGCGACGAGGTGGGCCCCGGTCGTCGCTGCGCGCTGGCCCTGGTGGGGGTGGACGCGGACGAGGTGCCCCGGGGCGCCTCGGTCGTGGAGGGCGAGGCCTGGCGGCCGGTGGAGAGCCTCGGCGTCCGGATCCGGCGGCCGGACCACGCGCCGCGGCGGCTGGAGGACGGCCAGCGGGTCCGGGTCTACCTCGGGACCCGGGAGGTGATGGCCCGGGCGGAGCTGACCGTGCCGGAGGTGCCCCCGGGCGGGACCGTCCACGCACGGCTGGCGCTCGAGGACAGCCTGGTGGCCCGGGCCCGGGACCGGTTCGTGGTGCGGTTCTACTCGCCGATCGTCACGATCGGAGGGGGGCAGGTGGCGGAGCTGTCGCCGGGCCCGGACTGGACCGAGAGGACCGACGCCTGGGACCGACTCCTGGACGGGGGGCCGGAAGCGGTCCTCCGCAGCGCGGTGCAGCTGGCCGGCGACCGGGGGCTGTCCACCGCCAGGGCGCCCCTGGCGACGGGGCTCGCCGCCGAGCGCCTCCGCGAGCTGGGGGCGTCACCGCCGGACGGCCTCTTCCTTCTTGACGGGCGATGGTTCCGGGAGGGCGCGGTCGAGAGGCTGGAGGGCCGCCTGCTGGAGGCGCTGGCGCGCATTCACCGGGACAACCGCCGGGAGCGCGGCGCCTCCCTGGAGGCCCTGCGCCGGGCGGCGGGGGAGGGGGTCGCCGAGGTGCTGGTGGAGCGCACGCTGGCCCGCCTGGAGGCGGACGGCCAGCTGGTGGTGGAGGGACCCCGCGTGCGGCTGCCCGACCACACGCCCACCCTCACCGAGGAGGAGCGGGACCTCCGGGAGCGTCTCATGGAGGAGGTGGACGCGGGCGGCCTGGAGCCTCCGACGGTGAGCGAGCTGGGCGACCGGCTCGACGTGGACGACCAGCTCCTCCACCAGCTGCTGGACCTGCTGGAGGCCGAGGGGCGGCTGGTGGCGGTGAGCCCGGAGATCTACCTGCCGGACGATCGGGCCCGGGAGCTTCGCCGGCAGGGCGGTGAGGTGGCCCGGGAGCACCGGCCGGCGAGTGTGACGCACTTCAAAGAGGTGTTTGATGTTAGCCGTAAATACCTCATCCCGTTTCTGGAGTACATGGACGCGGAAGGCGTGACCCGCCGGACCGGGGAGGGGCGGGTGCCCGCCGGCGAGGAGGCTCCCACGTGACGGCGGGTGTGCCGGACGGGGGAAGCGCGCCGCCGGCCGCGACCGGGCGCGGCGCGGGCCGACGCGCCGTGGGCCTGACCGTGGCGGTGTGGCTGACCGTCGTCGCCGCCGATCTGGGGGCGCAGGAGGCGCTCGATCGGGAGATGGTGCTTTCCCCGACCGTTTCCTTCCGGCTCGAGGAGCCGCGTCCCAGCCCGTTCCAGGACCGGGTCGAGCTACCCTTCGTGCTGGGGGAGGGAGCGGCTCCCGGCGGGCGGGCTCCGGCGCTCGGCGAGGGGACGGGCGATCCGGGCCGGGCCCGGCCGGCCGAGCGGCCGGAGCGCGCCACGGTATCGATCCGGATCTTCAACGTGCTGCACCAGCGGGTGGCCTGGGCGGAGGTGGGCCCGGGGGAGGAAAGCTCCGGGCGGCGGCTGCGGGACCTCGAGTACGAGGTCCCCGGCGTCTACCGGGCGGTCTGGGACGGCCGGGGCGACGACGGCCACCGGGTCGTGTCGGGGCCGTACTTCGTGGAGATCGTCGTCGACGGCTGGACGGCGGTGCGGAAGGTGCTGCTGGTCCGCTGACGCGGACCGTCCTCGACCCGGGACGACTCGCTGCCTGTCACGGCCCGCTACGGGTCGCGGGCCCTGCGCGGCTCACTCCCCGTGCACTCACTCCACGTGGTAGAGGAACCGCCCGCAGTTGTCGCACACCTCCAGCTCCTCGTTCCGCTCGGCGTCGGAGGCCCAGGCGGTGGGGACCCGCATGAAGCAGCCGTAGCAGATCCCGTCGACCACGGGCACGACCGCCCGGGATCCGTCCGGGCCGCCGAGGCGGCGGTAGCGGGTGGCGGCGGGGGTCTCCAGGCGGTCCTCGAGCTGCTCGACCTTCTCGTCGATCTTGGCCAGCGCTTCCTCCACCGGCATCTCGAAGACCTCGGACTCGACCTCCCGGACGCCTTCCTCCTCCAGGGCACGCTTCTGTGCCCGGAGGTCCTGGATCTCGAGCAGGATCTCCAGCTGGGCATGCATCGAGCTAGACTCCCTTCTCTTCCAGGAGATCCACGAAGCCCTGCGGGTCCTCGAGATCCGCGAGTCGCTCCGGGACGTCCGGTTCCTTGCTGAACTGTGCGATCTTTCCGAGGACGGGTAGGTACTGATTGGAGACTTCGAGGGGAGGAGCGACGATGAGGAAGACGTTGTGGACGGGCTGCTCGTCGATGGCCTTGAAGTCGACCCCCTGCGGCTGCCGCCCGAACGCCACCCGGAGCCGGTTCACCACCAGCGACCGGCAGTGCGGGATCGCGATGCCCCTCCCGATGCCGGTGGAGCCCAGGTTCTCCCTGCGCTTGAGCATCTTGAACAGGATGC
The DNA here is from genome assembly GCA_964607465.1 of uncultured Gemmatimonadota bacterium. Classification (GTDB taxonomy): domain Bacteria; phylum Gemmatimonadota; class Gemmatimonadetes; order Palauibacterales; family Palauibacteraceae; genus CAYVFM01. Next base: position 42,211 of record CAZSKS010000004.1, read on the forward strand.
CCTCGGACTTCTCGTCCAGCTGCAGGAGGGCGACGAGCTCCTTGAGGACCTCGTCTTTCGTCTCGGCCTCCAGGTCGAGCTTGATCGTGTCGGTGCTGAAGAAGTCGCGTAGCTGCATCTATCGTCCCCTCCCCCGTCTCGCCGGGGCTGGAGTCGTGATTCTTACGCCCACACGGAGGGATCCGAGATCCGCGGGCGACGTTCTGTCTTCGAGTGCAGAGAGCTGCAAGAGCCGAGTCCTTCCCGAAGAGCTGCGCTTCCGAGAGCTTCACGGGTGGCGCCGCGCCGGTCGGACGGCCAGCTTACCCTCTCATGCAGGAACCGCACCGGGCCGGATCACCGTTCGTCCAGGGAGGACCGCCGCGCCACCCGACCGTGCCCGACCGGCGGTCCGGTGCGTCGTGAGGCGGTCGACGGGGGCGACGTCCGTCCCGGGCCGGTCGGTCCCGTCCGGGAGGGCCCGGTGACGCGGCCGTCGTGGTGGCCCCGGTCGTGGCCCTGGCCATCCTTCCGGCAGGAGCGCGCCGACGAGCCGGGCCCCGGCCTCCCGGCGGCGGCCTCGCGGGACGGGACCGGCGATCCCGCGGCCACCTTCCTGCGGACGCTGGCGGTGGCCTTCGGCGCGGAGCGGGCAACCCTGTACCGGCTGGACCGGGGCCGGGAAGCGTGGGAGCCGGAGGACTCGGCGGTCGGTGGGAACGGAGACCCCGAGACGCCCCGGGACCTGCCGGCCCGGGGGCATCCCCTCTCGTGGTGCCTCCGGGAGGAGCTGGTGGCCCAGCTGCCCCGCGGCGAGCTGGCGGGTGACCGCCGGGCGGGCGGGTGGAGCCTGGCGGGTCCGGTGCCGGGGAGCGAGCGGGTCCTGGTGATGGTCTTCGGCGGCTCTCCGCCGGCCGGGGCGCGCCGGGCCCTGGACGCCGCCCGACAGCACGTGGCGGCCCTGGAGATCGCGGGGGTCCTCGACCGGGAGCCGGAGGGGGCGGGGGAGTGAACCATTTGCCCCGGCGGGGGTAGCCAACTAACGTCCACAGGGACCCGGCCGCAGCACGGCGCCGGGTCCGACGGCTGATTGACAATTCGGGGGCGATCTGGCTTCGACGCGTGCGTCGGAAGTCGAGGGAGCGTACCGAGGTGCTCGGGTCCTCGTAAAACACCGAGAAACGTATTACCTGCCAACGATAACTTGGCTCTGGCTGCGTAACTAACGCGTAGTCCGTCTTCTGGTCGGCCCGGCCCGAGGCAGGCCTGAAGACGACGAAGAATCGGGCTGGCCCGTGACGGTTGCCGTGGACGTCGCGGGTGAGAGGGCGAGAGCCCTTCCGCGGCTGGTCGGTCTCGGGCCGCTCGTGGGCCCGTTTCCGACGAGAAAAAAACCGCGAGCTATGTGCGTAGACCCCGCGATGGACGAGCGCGCGGACGCGGGTTCGATTCCCGCCGCCTCCACTTTCCGCTTCCGTGACGGTCGGGTACGCCGTCACGGTTTTTTTGTTGTCGACTCCTCGCGACGCCGCGTCATCGATTCCGATGGCGCCGGTCCCTCGAGGTAAACCTCCAAGGAGGACGCACGGTGCTGGACGAGCTTCGGGAGCAGCTGAACGACGAGGCCGAGGAGCTCCTTCACGAGCTCAACGTCACCCTTCCGAAGGAGATCGAGAAGGCCGTGGCGCAGGGCGACCTGAGGGAGAACTCCGAGTACGAGGCCGCGCTGGAGCGCCAGCGCTTCGTCCAGGCCCGGCTGGACTACATCTCACGCCGGCTCTCCGAGCTGGCGGAGATGGATCTGGAGACGATCCCCGAGGATCGGATCGGCTTCGGATCGAAGGTGAAGGTCCTGGACCTGGACGAGGACGCCGAGGAGGAATTCACCCTGGCCATGGGGGAATTCATCGACTTCGAGTCGGGCGAGATCTCCATGGAGTCGCCCATCGGCCGGGCGCTCCTGGGGAGCACCGTGGGCGACGAGGTCACCGTCAGCACCCCCGGGGGCCAGCTCCATTACGAGGTGCTGGCGTTCGACACCCTCCACGAGCTGATGGAGATGGAGGACCTGGAGGAGTGACGCGCCCGGGGCCCGTCCCCGGGAGGGGCCGGCCTAGAAGATCTCCACCGGGGGGATGTACCGCCGGGGCTGCTCCCTCAGGTCGGCCAGCAGGGCGTTGAAGTCGGTCAGGGTCCTCAGCAGCTCCTCGTAGAGGCGGTCGTCCGCCATCAGCCTTCCGGCCGAGCCCCGTCCCTCCTCCAGGCGACGGAGCAGCGAGTCCGAGCGGACGGCCACCGACCGCAGGTCCCGGTAGAGGGAGTCGGAGGCCACCAGGCGACCCAGGGATCCCCGCCCCTGGTCGATGCCGGCCGTGAGCGTGTCCAGCGACGCCGTCACGGCCACCATCCGGTCGTACAGCTCCCGGTCGGCCAGCAGCCGTCCCAGGCTGCCCTCGTCGTCCCGGGCCGCCTCGAGGAAGGTCGTCAGCTCCAGGCTGAGCGCGGTCAGCCGGCGGTAGAGGGTCTCGTCGGTGACCAGCCGACCCAGGCTTCCCTCGCCCTCCAGCAGGCGGCGCGTCAGCGTCTCCAGGCGCCCGGTCAGCCGCGTGAGGCTCGTCACGGCTCCCGAGGCCTGCTCCAGGATCTGCTGGTAGTCCAGCGCCGCGTCCGAGGGAAGGGTGTCGCCCGGCTGCAGGACGTCGGCCCCGGCGGAGCCCGGCCGGATGTCGATGACCTGGTCCCCCAGCAGGCCCTGGGTCCGGAGCCGGGCCCGGGAGTCGGACCGGATCTGCGTGCGGACGTGGCCGTTCACCGCGAGCCACACGGCCACCGTCTCGCCGGTCTCGGGCCGGTCGCCGGGCTCGATCCACTCGATCCGGTCGACCTGACCCACGTTCTGGCCGGCCAGCTGCACCGCTGCGCCCGGGACCAGCCCGGCGCTGGACTCCATGAGGGTCACCAGGCGATACCGGTCGCCGAAGACGTTGCCCACCTGGCCCACGAAGAAGATGCCCAGGGCCAGCAGGGCGAGCGCCACCAGGAGCAGCGCGCCCACCCGGAGCTGCTCCCAGGTCACGGGCGTGGGTCGTCTCACCGTCGGCCGTCCTCAGCGCAGGAATTCACGTACGTACTCGTCCTCCGAGGCGATCATCTCTTCCGGGGTCCCCTCGAACACGATACGGCCTTCGTACAGCAGGGCGACACGGTTCGCGATGCGAAAAGCCGCCCGGATGTCGTGGGTGACCACCACCGAGGCCACCTCCAGCTCCCGTCGCATCTTGATCGTCAGCTCGTTGATCGTTCGGGTGGTGATGGGGTCGAGCCCGCTGGTGGGCTCGTCGAACAGGAAGACCTCCGGCTCCTCGACGATGGCCCGTGCGATGGCCACCCTCTTCTTCATCCCGCCGCTGAGGGCTGCCGGCAGCAGATCCGACACGTCGTCCGTATCCAGGTCCACGAAGCTCAGCACCTCCCGCACCCGCCGGGCGATCTCCGCCTCCGGACGGTCGGTGTGCTCCCGGAGGGGGAAGGCCACGTTCTCGTAGACCGAGAGGGAGTCGAACAGGGCCGACGCCTGGAAGACCATCCCCAGCCGGCGGCGAACCTCCAGCACCTCCTCCAGCGGGGCCTCGGTGATGTCCCGTCCCAGCACGTGAACCCGGCCGGTGTCGGGCCGCGTGAGGAGCAGGATGCATCGGAGGATCGTGGACTTCCCGGCCCCCGAGCCTCCGAGCACGCACAGGGTCTCGCCCTTGTCCACGCGGAACGAGACGCCCGACAGCACCGGCTTGGATCCGAAGCTGACGCTGACGTCCTCCAGCTCGACGGCGGACGACACGGCGGCGACCCCGGTTCGCCCTTCCGTGGCCTCCTCCTCCCGTACCTCCCGGCGCACCTCCTCCAGGTAGCGGCGCTCGGCGCGAGCCTCGTCGTCCCGGTTCATTCCACGAGCACGGCGATGATGAGCTGCGTCAGGAAGTAGTCGGACGCCAGCACGAGGACGGAGGTGGTGACCACCGCCCGCGTGGCCGCCCGGCCGACGCCCTCGGTCCCCCCCTCGGTCCTCAGGCCGTAGTAACACGCCGTGAGGGCCATGATCCCCCCGAACACCAGCGGCTTCAGGAGACCCGCGAAGACGTCGATGGGGATGAACCGTCCCAGGAAGCCGGTCTGGGCCAGCGTGTTGTACACCGATCGGATGTAGAGGCCGGCGGTGAGGTCCAGCTTCACCACGGCGATGAGCATGCCCCCCAGGATGGCGACGACGTCGGTCACGATCGTGAGCAGCGGGAGGACGATCACCGAGGCGAGGAAGCGGGGGACGACCAGCCTCCGGATCGGATCGACGCCCATCGTGTTGAGCGCGTCGACCTGCTCGGTGACCCGCATCGCGCCGAGCTGGGCCGCCATCCCCGAGCCCGCCCGTCCCGTCACCATGAGGGCGGTGAGGACCGGACCCAGCTCCCGGACGGCAGAGGCTCCCACGAGGCGACCGATGTAGATGGTGGCGCCGAACTGCTGCATCTCCACGGAGGACTGGAGGGCCAGGACCATCCCGGTGAAGAGGCCGGTGAGCAGGACGATCCCCAGCGAGGAGACGCCCACCGCGTCCATCTGGCCCACCAGCTCCGTCCGGTAGAACGGGCGGGTGACCGAGGCTCGGAGGGTCCGGGCCAGGAGGGTGAAGTACTCCTGGGTCTGCAGCGCCCAGCTCTTGAGGAGGCTGTCGATCCACCGCCCCGGGGACGGCGGCCAGGCGTCGGAGTCCATGGAGCTCAGCTTTGACACCCTCGCGGATCGCCCGTAATTTCGCGGCCGTTCTCCGCGGCCTTCGGCCCGCCCGCCGGGCGCCTTCCGCTGTGCGCGGGCGTCGGGAGCGACGCCGGGAGGCGTCGACTCCACGGCCGGCAGGTTACCTGCCATCCCCGGGACACGCAAGAAGATCATCCAGGTGTCAGAATCCCCGGCTCGCCCCGATGCCGCGCTGGCGCGGCGGCTCCTTCCCGGCGATCGTTCCCCCCGGGTCCTGGTGGTGGGCGACAGCATGGTCGACCATTACGTGACGGGGCGGGTGGACCGGATCTCCCCGGAGGCCCCCGTGCCCGTCGTGCGGGTGGAGGGGGAACGGCGCGCGCCCGGTGGGGCGGCCAACGTCGCCGCCGGCGTGGTGGCCCTGGGGGCCGAGTGCCGCCTGGTGTCGGTCGTGGGCGAGGACGGGGAGGCGGACCGGCTGCGCGAGCTGCTGGCGGAGCAGGGGGTGGAGGCCACCGGGATGGTGGCCGAGGCGGGCCGGCCCACCACCTTCAAGTCCCGGGTCCTGGCGAGACATCAGCAGATGCTCCGGATCGACCGGGAGTCGGTCGATCCGCTGGCCGACGCCACCCGACGGCGGCTGCTGGAGCGGGCGTCCGCCGCGATGGCGGAGGTGGACGTCGTGGCCCTGGTGGACTACGACAAGGGGGTCCTGAGCGGCGGGGTGGGACGTGAGCTGGTCCAGGCGGCCGACCGACGGGGCGTCCCCTCGGTGGTGGACCCCAAGCTGCGGAGCTTCTTCGACTACGACGGCGCCTTCCTGATGAAGCCCAACGGGGCGGAGCTGGCCGCCGCCCGCGGGGTGGAGGAGCCCCCGCTGGGGGAGGCGGAGCTGCGCGAGGTGCTGGATCGGCTGAACGCGCGCCACCTGCTGGTCACGCTGGGCGAGCAGGGGATGGTGCTGGTGAGCGAGGACGGCGGCCGGGTGGAGATCCCCGCCGAGGCCCGCGACGTCTACGACGTGTCCGGGGCCGGCGACACCGTGACGGCCGTGCTGGCGACGGGCCTGGGCGACGGGGCCCCGGTGCCCGAGGCGGCGGCCCTGGCGAACTTCGCGGCGGGGCTGGAGGTATCCCATCTGGGGGCCGTGGCGGTCTCCCGCGACGAGATCCTCCGGGCGCTGGAGGACGACGGCGACGGGGGGCGGGACGGGAGCCGGTCGGGGGAGCCCTCCGGCGGGCGCCGGCCGCCGGGTGCTCGAGAGATCTGAGTTCGGGAGGAGGAGAGGCATGGCGGAGGCAGGCAGGACGGAGATCCACACCGAGGGCGCGCCGGCGGCCATCGGTCCCTATTCTCAGGCGGTGGCGGCCGGTGACATGGTGTTCACCGCGGGGCAGGTGGGCATGGATCCCGCGACGGGGGAGTTCGCCGGGCCTGACGTCGCCACCCAGACGCGGCAGGCCATGGCGAACCTCCGGGCCGTGCTGGAGGCGGCGGACCTGGGGTTCGGCGACGTGGTGAAGACGACGATCTTCGTGGCCGACCTGGAGGACTTCGCCACCGTGAATGAAGTGTACGGCGAACACTTCGAGGAGCCCTATCCGGCCCGCTCCACGGTGGAGGCGGGACGGCTCCCGAAGGACGCCCGGGTGGAGATCGAGATGGTGGCGCACCGGTCCGCCGGGACCGGCTGAGCGCACGGAGCGGGCCGCACGGGCCGGCCGGGATGGGAACGGATGGTGACTGGTGTCGCCTGCGGACTTCAAATCCGTCAGGGGGCGTGAAGACGTCCCCGGTGGGTTCGATTCCCACACGTTCCCGCCATCCCGGCCGGCGGCGCGGCCCGGCTCCCGTCCGGAAGAGCGGCGCGGCTCTCGTCCGGGCTCCGGTCGTGGCGCTGGTCCTCGCCCTCGCGGGCTGGTCCCTCGCGCCGTCGGCCGCCCCGGGCCAGGAGCCCGACACCGCCCGGGCGGCTCCGGACACCGCCGCCGCGGCCGCCGAGCCCGACACGACCCCCGGCCCGCCCGTCACGCCCCTGGGCGCCTTCGCCCGCTCCTTCGTCCTGCCGGGCTGGGGGCAGGCCGAGGTGGACCAGCCCGCCCGGGGCGCGGTCTACTTCGCCGCCGAGGCGGCCAGCCTGTGGATGGTCTTCAAGACCCAGGCGAAGCTCGCCTCCGCCCGGCGGGCCCTGCCCGCGGACTCGGCCCTGGTGGAGAGCCGCACGGCCCAGCGCGAGGACTGGATCGTCCTCTCGGTGTTCATCGCCCTGATGAGCGGGGTGGACGCCTGGGTGTCGACCCACCTGTACGGCTTCGAGGGCCAGCTCGAGCCGCCCGAGGACGGCACGGCGGGGGCCCAGCTCCGCTACACGATCCCCGTCGGAGCGCCGTGAGGGCTGCGACGTCTGATTCCCTCGCGGCGTCCGGTCCCTTCGCGGCGTGCGGTCCCCCGGCGCCGCCCGCCGTCGCGCCGTGACCGCCGGCGCGGCCCCCGGGCCCGGCGCCCCGGTCGGGGTGTTCGACTCCGGCGTGGGCGGCCTGACCGTCCTGCAGGCTTTCCGGGAGCGTCTCCCGGACGAGGCCACGATCTACCTGGGCGACACCGCCCGGCTGCCGTACGGCCCCAAGTCGCCGGAGACGGTCCTGCGGTACGCCCGGGAGTGCGCCTCCTTCCTCCTGGACCGGGGGGTCAAGATGGTGGTCGTCGCCTGCAACACGGCCTCGGCCCGGGCGCTTCCCGCCCTGGAGCGCGAGCTCCCTGTGCCCGTGGTGGGGGTGGTCCTGCCCGGGGCCCGGGAGGCCGCCGAGCGGTCCCGGGAGGGACGGATCGGGGTGATCGGCACCCGGGGGACGATCGACAGCGGCGCCTACCAGGAGGCGATCCGGGAGCTGCGGCCCGACGCGCGGGTGGAAGGCGTGGCCTGCCCGCTGTTCGTGCCGCTGGTGGAGGAGGGATGGACGGACGACGAGGTGGCCCGGCTCACCGCCGCCCGCTACCTGGAGCCGCTGCTGGCCCGGGGGGTGGACACGCTGGTACTGGGGTGCACCCACTACCCCCACCTCCGCGGCCTCCTGCGGGAGGTGGTAGGGGAGGGGGTGGAGCTGGTGGAGCCGGCCCGCGCCACCGCCCGGGAGGCGGCCGAGCGGATGGCCGCCCTCGGGCTCACCACCCCGGGCGATGGGGACGCGCCGGACCGGCGCTACGTGGTGACCGACGACGCGGAGCGGTTCCGCACGCTGGCCGGGGCGTGGATGGGGGAGGACATCGAGCACCTGGAGCAGGTGGTGCTGGGAGGATGAGGGGTCCCGTCAGCTCCCGTCCCAATGCCGGAGGTCCACCCCGTCGGGGCTCACGACCCCGTAGGTGAAGCTCCGGATCCAGTCACCGGGATTCAGGTAGTGGCGCCCCGGCTCCACCTCCCGCAGCTCGGCGCGGTGCGCGTGGCCGAGGACCACCAGCTCCACCTCCGGTCGGGCGCGCAGGACCTCGTCGGCGTGGTCGGAGAGCACCTCGGCCCGGGTGCGAACGCCGGCGGTCTCTCCCTCGGCCGCCACTTCCTCGCCGGTCCCGCTGATTCGGCGGACCAGCGGGATCGCGAGGTCGGGGTGGAGCGCCCGGAAGAGGGTCCGGGCGGGTCGGCTGCGGATCACCTTCTTGAGGATCCGGTACCCCAGGTCGCCGCCGGCCAACCCGTCGCCGTGGGCCAGGAAGGTGCGGCGCCCTCCGACCTCGGTGACGATCGGTCCCTCCACGAGCTCCAGGCCCACCGTACGCTCCAGGAACTTCCCGCCCCAGGCGTCGTGGTTGCCGCCCACCATCCGCACCCGGACCCCGGCGTCCACCACGTCGGCCAGCCGCCGGAGGACGGGGAAGTGCTCCTCCTGGATCACGTGCCTCCACTCGAACCAGAAGTCGAAGACGTCGCCAGCCAGCACCAGCTCGTCGGCGCGACCGGGCACGGCGTCCAGGAAGGCCAGGAACCGACGCTCCTGCTCGGCGGGGACCGCGCCCAGGTGGGCGTCCGACGCGACGAGGGCTCGGGGCGACGACATGGGCCGGAAGATAGGTCGGGGGGCGTGCGGGTCAACGGCGCG
>CAZSKS010000004.1:51135-97564 GCA_964607465.1 uncultured Gemmatimonadota bacterium
GGGGCGACGACATGGGCCGGAAGATAGGTCGGGGGGCGTGCGGGTCAACGGCGCGCCGGGGGCCTGTCGCCCGTCCCCGACCGGTTTGACACCCCGTGTGGCCGCCGGTACTGTCGGGGCTCCCGGAGGATCGACGCGGCCGGCCGGGGGGGGAGCGGCGACCGGCCGCCGGCGGGTCGCCCACGCCCAGGAGGAGATGGATTCCACCGAGATCGAGGTCCGGGTCCGCTACGCGGAGACGGACCAGATGGGTCGGGCCCATCACGCCCATCACCTGGTCTGGTGTGAGGCCGCCCGCACGGCCTGGCTCCGGGCGCGCGGCCTGGCCTACGACGAGCTGGAGGAGCGGGACGTCCTCCTTCCGGTCTCCCGCGTCGAGGTGGACTACCGTCGTCCGGCGCGATACGACGAGAGGGTGAGCGTGGAGGCCTGGCCCGAGGTCGTGAGGAGCCGGTCGGTGACCTTCCGGTACGCCCTGCGTCGGAGCTCCTCCGGGGAGCTGCTGGCCGAAGCCGAGACGGAGCTCGTCTGCGTGGACCCCGAGGAACGCATTCGGAGGATGCCCGACGACCTCAGGTCGCTGCTGGAGCGGGGAGTCGACGAGCGGTGAGCGCGCGTCCCTCCCGCGGGCGGCCGCCGCCGCCCGGTGTCGTGCTCCGTTCCGCGGCCGTCCTCCTGGTCGCTCTCGCGTCGGCCCGGTGCGCCACGGCACGGGGCGACCGGACCCCCCTGCCGGACCCGGCGGAGATCGCGGACCGGGCGGCCGAGGCGGGGCCGGATCGGCCCCATCGGGTCACCTTCCGGTGGGAGTACGCCGACGAGCGGGGGCCGGTCCGGGGCGACGGGGTGCTCCGCTTCAACCCGCCCGACAGCGTCCGTCTGGACCTCTTCTCCGCGGCGGACGCCTCCATGAACGTCGCCCTGGTGGACGGGGAGCTCCGCAGCGCGGGCCAGATCGAGGACGTGCGCCTTCCGCCGGCCGCCTTCCTGTACGCGACGGCCGGCCTCTTCCGACCGGGCCGGACGGGGCCCGGGGAGGGCTGGGAGGCCGGGGGCGATCGCCATCTCGCCTACCGGGCCCCCGGGGGCGGCACGCTGGTGTACCGTTTGCGCGACACGAGAATCGTCCGCCTGGACGAGCGGGAGGACGGGCGGGAGCTGCGACGCGTCGAGCTCGACTGGCCCGAGTCGACCGGAATCTGGCCCCGGGAGGCCGAATATCGGGACGCGACGCGGCAGAGCCGGGCGCGCTGGACCGTGGAGGAGACACGAGTCGAGGAGGCATCGTTTCCCCGTGAGATCTATGAGCTTCCCGACGCTCCGTAGGACGGCCGTCCCGCTGGCGACGGTCCTCCTGGCAGGGTGCCTCTACTCGTTCTCCGGGGGCGGCGGCCTGCCGTCGGACATCGAGACCATCTACGTGCCGCCGGTGGAGAACCGCACCAGCCAGTTCGCCATCAGCGAGCCGCTCACCCAGGGGCTGCTGGAGGCCATCCGCGGGCGGCTCGGGGCCCGGGTGGCCTCGGCCGAGGCGGCCGACGCCGTCGTGCGGGTGGTCGTCACCGGCTACGAGAACCAGGCGATGAACTTCGCGGCTCGGGAGGGGGTCGGCGCCGACGTCTTCCAGCGGCGGGTCTCCATCTCCGCCTCCGTGGAGTTCATCGACCAGGTTAGGGGCGACACGATCTGGGCTTCTACGTCGGTCCGGGGCACGGGGGAGTACGCTCCCGACGACGAGACCGAGGAGGCCGGGGTCTCGCTGGCCGTGGAGGATCTGATCCAGAAGATTGTCGATGGCACGCAGTCCCAGTGGTGACGACGCGATCGCGAATAGGCGGCTCGGGGGAGGAGAGGGCGTGAAGGAGAGGGAGATCCGCGGAGGAGGATCGGGAGGGCTCGGACCGGACGGGACGGAGACGAGCCCCGGGCCGGGTCGTCGCCCCGGCGGAGAGCCCGGCGGCGGGAGGAGGGGACGCCTGCTCTTGGGGCTGGCCCTCGGTCTGGCCCTGGTCCTGGGGCCCCTGGTCCCGGCCGTCACCGGCCCGGTCGCCGGCTTCGACGGGACAGGAACGGTGGAGGCCGCGACCGCCGCGGTGGGGGGGCTCGACCTCCCCGGGGAAGCGGTCGGGGTGGCGGGAGCGCAGGCCGCCGGGGAGGCGGCGGGACAGGACGCCGGGCACGACGACGGACAGGAGGGTGACCACGCCGCCGCGGAGGAGGACGGCCACGAGGAGGAGGGGCACGGGCTCCCCTACGCGCGCATCTTCCTCATCCTCATCTCCATCCTCCTGGTCGGCAAGCTCCTGGGCGAGGCGGCCGAGCGCATCGGCCAGCCGTCGGTGCTGGGCGAGCTGGTGGCGGGCGTCGTCCTCGGCGGCAGCGTCCTGGGCGTCATCCCCCCCCTGGGCACCGAGATCGGCGACATCGTGCACGTTTTCGCCGAGATCGGCGTGGCCATCCTCCTGTTCGAGATCGGCCTGGAGACGGACCTCAAGGAGATGTTCCGCGTCGGCACCTCGGCGGCCGCCGTGGCGCTGGTCGGGATCACGCTGCCCTTCGTGATGGGCTTCGTCTACTGGTATGCGGTGGACCCCCAGATCGGCGTGCATCCGGAGGGCATCACCTTCTGGATGGTGGCCATCTTCGTGGGGGCCACCCTGACGGCCACCTCGGTGGGGATCACCGCCCGGGTCCTGTCGGACCTGGACAAGATGCACACCTCCGAGGCCCGGATCATCATCGGGGCGGCCGTCATCGACGACGTCCTGGGCATCGTGATCCTGGCGGTCGTGGCCGGGATGGCCGCCGGGACGGGGGCGCCCGAGGCCGTCGAGAGCTTTTTCATGAGCCTCGGACTCGCCGCCGACTCGGCCGCCACGGCGGCCCAGGTGACCGACATCCTGCGAATCCTGCTGTTCGCCGTGGGCTACCTGGTGCTGGCGGTGTGGATCGGGAACAAGGCCGCCCCCTTCCTCTTCGATCTCGTGGACCGCATGCGGGTCCGCGGCGTTCTGCTGGTGAGCGCCTTCTCCTTCGCGCTCCTGCTGGCCGCCCTGGCCGACCTGTCGGGCTCGGCCATGATCATCGGGGCCTTCGCGGCCGGCATCGTGCTCTCCTCCACGAACCAGTTCGACACGGTGGTCCAGCGGGTGGAGCCGGTGGCCGACATCTTCACCCCCATCTTCTTCGTCGTGGTGGGCGCCCCGGTGAACGTGAACCTCTTCATCCCGGGGGCGGAGGACTTCGACATCAACGTGCTGGGCGTGGGCCTGGTGCTCACCGCCATCGCCATCGTCAGCAAGCTGCTGGCGGGGTGGGCCACGCGCCGCAGCGAGCTGAACCGCTTCGCCATCGGCGCCGGCATGATCCCCCGGGGCGAGGTGGGGCTCATCTTCGCCTCCATCGGCCTCACCGGCGGCATCCTGTCGTCGGCGGCCTACAGCGCCATCCTCATCATGGTGATCCTGTCCACCTTCGTGGTGCCGCCCTTCCTGAAGGGCATCTTCGCCCGGGGGGGGTCCACGGTGCCGGGAGCCGTCGAGGGGGGACCGGCCGAGCCGGCCGTGGAACCCGACGGGGCCCCGAACGCCGGCGGCCACGGGGGCGCCGGGCACGGGGCGGGAGCGTCACGGGAGGACGACGGGTCTTGACCCCGTCGCCGCCGCGGGACCGCCTCGTCCTCGGGTCCCGCGGGTCGGAGCTGGCGCGGATCCAGGCCGGACGGGTCGCGGACGGGCTGCGCGAGAGGTGGCCGGGCCTGGAGGTGACGACCGAGTGGATCACCACCACCGGCGACCGCGTGCTGGACCGGCCCCTGCCCGAGATCGGCGGCAAGGGGGTCTTCACGGCCGAGCTCGAGGCCGCCCTCCTGGGGGGGGAGATCGACGCCGCCGTCCATTCCCTGAAGGACCTCCCCACCGACCTGGGGGAGGGCTTCGAGATCCTGGGCGTGGCCGAGCGGGAGGACCCGCGGGACGTGCTGCTGGGGCCGGAAGGGCCCACGACGCTCGAGGACCTGGAGCAGGGGGCCGTGGTGGGCACGTCGTCGCTGCGCCGCCGGGCGCAGCTTCTGGCGCGACGTCCCGACGGCCGAGTCCGGGACCTCCGGGGCAACGTCGGGACCCGCATCTCGAAGATGGAGGGCGGCGACTACGACGCCGTGATCCTGGCGGCGGCAGGCCTCCGACGGCTGGAGGTGGAGGAAGCCCTGGACGGTCCGTTCCTGGAGCCGCCCGCGTGGCTGCCGGCGCCGGGGCAGGGCGCCCTCGGCGTCGAGGGCCGGGCCGGCGACGAGGCGACGGCCGAGCTGGTGGCCGGCCTCGAGGACCCCGACGTGCGGACCGCGGTGACGGCCGAGCGCTCGCTGCTGGCGCGGCTGGAGGGGGGATGCCTGGTGCCCGTCGGGGCGCTGGGCCGGGTGGAGGACGGGGAGGTGTCGCTGGCGGCCGTCGTCCTCCCCCCGGACGGCAGCCGGGAGGTGAGGGCTGAGGGTCGGGCCCCGGCCGGGGACGCGGCCCCGCTGGGCCGGCGGGTGGCCGAAGAGCTGATCGCCGACGGCGCGGACCGCATCCTGGCCGGGCTGGAGGAGCACGGTTGAGCGACGACGAGGCGGGCGTACGGGGGGGGAGCGGGGGCGTGGACGGTCCGCGAAGCGACGCCGCCGAGCGTGTGCTGGCGCGCGAGGAGGCGGCGTCCGCGTACGGGCCCGGCCGTGACTTCCGGCTCGTCTTCACCAACGGATGCTTCGACCTGCTGCACCGCGGCCACGCCGCCTATCTGAACGAGGCCTCCGCGCTGGGGGACCGCCTGCTGGTGGGGCTCAACTCCGACGCCTCGGTGCGTCGCCTGAAGGGCCCCGGTCGGCCGGTGCTGCCCGTGGAGGACCGGGCCTACCTCCTGGCCAGCCTCCGGGCCGTGGACGCCGTCGTCGTGTTCGAGGAGGACACGCCGGCCGAGCTGATCGACGAGCTGGTGCCCGACGTCCTGGTGAAGGGCGGGGATTACGCGCCCGACCGCGTCGTGGGCCGGGAGACGGTGGAGGCGGCGGGGGGCGAGGTACGGATCCTCCCCCTGGAGCCGGGACGCTCCACGTCCGGCCTGCTGGAGCGGATCCGCTCGAAGGGCGACCCGGGATGAGCGGCGGGAAGGGGAAGGAGCGGGGGATGGGACGGCACGACGACGGGTCCGGATCGGCGGAGCCTCCCCCGCGCCTGCTGGTGGCCACCCGGAGCCCCCACAAGCTGGAGGAGCTGCGGGAGCTGGCGGGCGACCTTCCCCTGGACTTCGTCTCGCTGGCGGACCTCGGCGTGCCGGAGACCGAGGAGGAGGAGACGATCGAGGTCCACGGGACCTTCGCCGAGAACGCGGCGGCCAAGGCCCGCCACTTCCACCGCCGCACCGGCATGCCGACCCTGGCCGACGACTCCGGCCTCTGCGTGGACGCCCTGGACGGCGGCCCCGGCGTCCGGACGAAGCGCTTCGCGCCGGACGAGATGGTCGAGCGCTGGGGCCGCGACGAGGCGAACAACCGGCACCTCCTGGAGCGCCTGTCCGGCGTCCCCCGGGAGGAGCGCGGCGCCCACTACCACTGCTCGCTGGCCGTCCGCACCGACGAGGCGTCCCTGGTGGTGCAGGGCAAGGTCGACGGCCGCATCGCCAGCGAGCCCCGTGGGGAGGGAGGCTTCGGTTACGATCCCCTGTTCGTGGTCCCCGAGCACGGACGGACCTTCGCCGAGCTGCCGCCCGAGGTCAAGGGGTCGATGAGCCACCGCGCCGAGGCGATCCGCGCGCTGCTGCCGTGGCTGAGGGAGAGGGCGGGGCAGGGGAGCTGAACCCGGGCGCCGGGGCCGGGTACCGCGAGGAGGCTGGTGTCGGCGCCCACTTCCGCGCTCGCCACCGGTATCCTATCTTTCGGCGGTGCCGAGCCGGCCGCGAGAGGAGCGTCGGCCGGCCCGCGGGGCGTGGCGCAATCCGGTAGCGCGCGTGCTTTGGGTGCACGAAGTTCCCGGTTCGAATCCGGGCGCCCCGATTCAGCCCGACCGTCTCCGCGCTGCTTTCAGCGGCCGGGCGCCTCCATCGGGGGATGGGGCATCTCGCCGGCCTCCTCACCGGCTTCTCCCGAGGGGGTCTCGTGGACCTCCGAGGCGCCGCCCAGGTCGCCGGCCCGGCTCAGGGCGGAGTCGGCGGCCAGCTCGTTGCCCAGGGCCCGCTCCGCCATGTAGACGCCGAACCAGGCGGCCGCCGCCGTGGAATCCTCCCCCACCGCCGCCCGGTACTGGCGCCGGGCCCCCGGATAGTCGCCCGCCCGGTAGGCCGCGTTGCCGCTGTCCAGGTGCACGGTCACGGCGCGGGGCAGGTCGCGCCCCGCCGCGCCGGTCGGGGCTCCGTCGTTTCCCATCCCGGGGACCTCGGGGTGGCCTTCCGGGAGCTGGCCCTCCATGGGCGTGGCCTGCTGCTGGCCCAGCGGGCGGCGGCCCGAGGTGTCCTCCTCCTGGCCGCAGGCCCCGAGGGCGAGGGCCAGGGCCACGGCGGCGCCGAGGGTCGTCGGCAGGCGAGCGGGCATCCGCTTCATGGTCGGGGCTCGTCCAGTGGGTTCGAGAGGTGGCAGGCGAAGCAGATCTGGGGGTTCCTGTCGAACATGCGGCGGGCGTCGAAGCCGGGGCCGTGGGGGCTGACCTGGAAGGCGCCCGTCTCGGAATGGCACTGCAGGCAGTCCCGCTGGCCGTGGCACGTCGTGCACGACTCCAGCCCCTGACGGGCCGCCTGTCCGTGGCGCAGCAGCCACGCGGGGGTCCCGTCGTGGAAACCGCCTCCCCGTCGCCCCCTGGCTTCCATCCCCAGCTGCGCGTGGCAGTCGCGGCAGAACACGGAGGTGTCGTGACAGCTGGCACACTCCATCTGCTGGCCGTAGGCCCGGGAGGCGTGCTGAAGCGCGAAGTTGGGCGGGTGGTAGCCTGCCCCCCGGTCCTGCTGGTGGCATTCCGAGCAGGTCGTGGTCGCGTGGCAGGCCTCGCAGGAGGCGCCGCCGGCGGCCGCCCGGGCCTCGTGGGCCTCCACGAAGAACGGGGACTCGTGGCTCGCGGGTTCCGTCCGGCGGACGTCGGCCCCGGGGGCACGCACGTCCCGGCCGGAGGGCAGCCGGGTCACGGCCGTCGGCTCGTCCTCCACGTGGCACGTCGTGCAGCTCTCCCGGGTGTGGCAGGTGGAGCACTCGGCCGGCTGGAGCTCCCGCCCGTGGGTCTCCAGCCAGTCGTCCCTCCGGTGCGTCGTCGGGACGCTGTAGCTGGCCTCGAACGACGGGAGCGCCATCCCCGCCGGCGCCCGGGCCATCCGCGTGACCGCCTCGACGCCGTCCGGATCGACGTGACAGCTCACGCACCGCTCCCGGGTGTGACAGGTGGTGCAGCTCGCCAGGCTCTCCCCGGCCCGCTCGGCGTGGACCCGGGCCAGGAAGTCGGGATCCTCGTGCGTGGAAGGCTCGGGCAGGTCGGCGACGCGCTCGCCGGAGAACCGTGTCTCGGCCAGGGGGCGGTGGCAGGTGGAGCAGGCGGCATCCACGTAGTGGTCCTCGGCCCGGTGCGAATGGCAGTCGAAGCAGCGGCCCGTGGCCGACCGCTCCACCCTCATCCGGGGGGCTCCCTCCGGCGCGTGGCAGGCCGAGCACGCCAGGGCCGAGTCCCGCCCGGTCGCGTCCATCGTCTCGACGGCGTGCTCGCCGTGGTCGAACCGGAGGTTGGTCGTCCGCTCACCCGGTCCCCGCCAGAAGACCAGCTCCTCCTCCCGTCCGTCATGGCAGGTGACACACAGGGCGGGCTCGGGGTGCATCGCCCCCGGCTCGCCGCTCTCGGCGCCCTCGTGGCAGCCGGTGCAGACCGGGAAGAGGCCGGCGTGGTCCTCGTGGGGAAAGGGATCCTCCTCCTGGGCCGCCTGCTGGGCCGCCGCTCCCGTCGTCCCCGCGGGACCGACCAGGGCCACCGCCAGGGCGAGGGCCGCGGCCCGCGCGGCCGGCCTGGCGCGAGCGGCCCGTGCACCCGGGGGCGTCGTCCTGTCCTCGCTCGAGCCAGCCGGACGGCTCATCGGTCCCGGCCTCTCATCCCCGGATCCCCGCCGAAGGGGACGCTCAGGGACGTCCAGCCCCGCACCTGGTCCCAGTCCATGGCGGAGGGCCGGTTCTGCCACATCTGGTGGTACAGGTCCACGCTCCCCTGCAATCGCATCCCCGCCCACAGCTCCAGCGATCCGCCCAGCCCGCCCCCGACCACGGCTCCCTCGCCGACGCGGAACTCCTGGATCTGCTGGAACGCCGTGGCCCGGGCCCGGAGGCGAAGGTCCGGGGTGGCCTGCCAGCGCGCCTGCAGCTGGCCGGAGCTGAGGAAGGCCCCGAAGCCGTGCTCCAGGTCGTACCGGGCGCGGAGTTGCCATCGGGGCGCCGGGCGCCACCGTCCGCCGAGCCCGACGCGCACGGTCCGGTCCTCCAGGGGTGAGAGGAAGCCCTGGGTGTCGGTGTCGGCGTAGCCGCGAAGCGCCGCGCTGCCCCAGACGTCCAGGTCATGGCGCGGCGCCCAGGTCGCCCGGATCTCGCCCTCGTCGTATCCGGTGGGATCGAAGAAGCCCCAGACGGTCCACAGCTCGAAATAGGGCACGTAGTGACGATAGGTGCCCTCGACCTCGACGCTCGCCCCCGGGACCGGGACGGAGAGGGTGAGGTGCGACTTGCCGATCCGGTCGAAGGCCACGTCCCAGTCCACCGACCCCTCGACCCGGACGGGAGCCAGGAGACGGGAGCGCACGTCCAGCGAGGCCCGCTCCGACACCAGGCCCGAGCGGTCGCCCCAGATCTCGCGCTGGTAGCGGGCCGTGATCACCGTGCCCCTCCGGGGCTCCACCTCGGCCATCGCCCCCACCAGCCACGCGTCCTCGTCCAGCACGAAGTCGTCCCGTCCGATCAGGATCTCGTTCCGCGGCTCGTTCAGCGCCCGGGCCAGGCTCCGTCCCCCGTAGGCGGCCACGCGCAGCTCGGGCACGGGCCGCACCCGGACGTGGGCTCCGTCGTAGCCGGTGAACCCGAGCCCCGAGGCGTTGCGCAGCCGACCGACCCGTATCCGGTAGTCGTCGCGGACCAGCTGCGCATAGGCCAGCACGGCGTCGAAGTTGTCGCGGCTCCGCGGCCATACGAACTCGTCGCCCACCTCGAACCGGGAGCGGACGAGCACCCGGGCGCTGAGCCCCTGGACGCCCAGTCCCCACGCGGTGGCGCTCAGGGTCTGGGAGAGCGAGACGCCGCCGGCCACCGACCCCGGACGCCGGACGGTGCAGACGAGGGGGCCGCAGCTGGCCGGGCGGTCGCCGAAGAAGAAGCGGCCGTCCCTGCGCGTCACCTCGCTCCGGGGGACCGTGTCCCGGGCGACGGGTCGGAACTCGAAGTAGCGGGCGGTCGTGGTGGCGGTTCCCCGCGCGCCCTGGGCGGCCGCGGAGTCGGTCATCCCCGTTGCGGCGACGAGGAGCGCCAGCCCCCCCGCGAGGCGTGCCGGGACCTTCACCGGGAGGAGCTCCCGGCCGCGCCGCGTCCCTGCGCTTCGCGATCGGGCAGGACGTGACATTCGACGCACGGCCGTCCCGGACGGTGGTCCACCAGGTCCCGGTGGCAGGCCAGGCACGCGGGGCGGGAGCGCGGCACCCGCGGGAAGGGGAGGGACCGGTGGCATCCGCTGCCTCCGCAGGTGACGTGGGCGACCTCGACGGTGTGGGCGTCCTCGGGCGGGTCGGCGTGGCAGGCCATGCAGTCCGAGTCCAGGCGGTGGTGCTCCTCGTGACAGTCGGCGCACGAGACGCTCCCGGCGGAGACCTCCGCCCCCCCGGTGTGACAATCCGCGCAGGCGGTCTCTCCGTGCTCCCCGTGATCGAACGACAGCGAGCGCTCGCGAACGGGGCCCACCGAGAGCTGGAGGGAGCGACGCACCGGGTACCGGGCCCCGCGCAGGTCGGCGGACGCGTGGCATCGGGTGCAGGCGGGGGCCTCGGCCGCCCGGTGGTGACACTGGAGGCAGTCCTCCGGCCCCGTCACGGCGAGGCCGCCGTGGGACTCCTCCGACGGGTGACAGGTGACGCAGCTCACGCCGCGATGATCCCTGTGCCGGAATTCCGTGGTGTCGGGCCCGACGACCGGACCCGGGGGAGGCGGCGCGGCCGTCGCCAGCCCGTCGGCGCGGACCGAGGGGCCCGGCGCGGGGGTGTCGTCGGCCCGGGCGACCCCGAGGGCCCCCGCGGTGGCCGCCAGGGTCAGCGCCACCACGGTCCGGCGGACCCGGGAAGCAGGCGTCACGCCGCGAGCCGGAGCCGGGGCTCCGGGGCTCTCTCCGGGATCAGCGGAGGCTCACGCCGGGCGGAGGCGTGGCCTGGAGCTCGGTGCTGGAGGGGGCGCTCAGCCCGTACCGCTCCTCAACGGCGGAGATCGAGGCCGTGAGGAGCGCCTCGATCAGGAAGGGGTTGTGCACGCCCTCGCCGCTCCCCTTGTGGGAGGAGAAGGACCCCTCCAGCCCTTCGATCTGGCCGTCGCTCCAGTGGGTCCGCTGGCTGGTCCACGCGACCTGGGCGTTCCAGAGCGCCCCTTCGGCCGTCGTGAACCGGCTGTCGAAGGGGTTCAGCTCGGCCGTGCCCTCCTGGGCCAGGACCTGCGGGAGGAGCCCGGCGTCGCTGGCCTCCAGCACGGCGTCCCCGTCGGTGTCCGTCCACAGGTCGTCCAGCAGGTTGTTGATCTGCTGGCGCGTGTTCGCCATGCGGGTCCGGGCGATGGACTGGCTCCCGTGGCATCCGGAGCCGGTGCACGTCCGGAAGGTCCGGTCGGCCAGGTCGCAGGAGCCCCCCACGGGGACGCCGTCGTCGTCCGTGCAGGGGACGGCCTCGAAGGTGTGGCCCACCGACTCGAACGCGAACTCGCCGGTCTCCTGGTCCGTCACGGTGAAGCGAGCGACGTGGCAGGTGGCGCAGAGCCTCGGGTTGGCCTCGCTGCCGTGTGTCGAGGCTAGGTCGTCCGGATTGTACTGGAAGTCATCGGGCACCCATCCGATGTCCTCTCCCAGCACCAGGTTGCCCTGGAAGCCGTGCGGTCCCCGGAAGTTCGGGCTGCTGGAGGAGGGCGTGCCCGATCGAGAGTGGCAGCGGACGCAGAGGTTCCCCTGGTCCGGCTCGTCGATGGGGGCCCTCAGGTTGGACGCGAAGGGCGATCCGTGGGGATCGTGGCACGTGGCGCAGACGATGGGCTGGGGCTCGTCCGTCTCCGACTCGACGAAGTCGGTGCGCTCGCCGAAGGTGTTCCGGAGGGCGGCCTTGCCCTCGTGGCAGCTGAGGCACGCCGAGCCTACCTGGAGGGCGGAGCTCTGGGCGGGGACCGAGCCGTGCCGGGACTGCGCCCACTGGTCGACGAACGGGTGGTGGCTGCCCGAGTGGCACTCGCCGCAGCCGGCGTCCAGATCCGTCCCGGCCGCGATGCTGGCCAGCGGCTGGGTGGCGTCCGGGTTGTCGACGTGGTCCAGCCCGGGGCCGTGGCACGACTCGCACTGGACGTCGTGATAGCGGGGGTCGCCGGTGGCCGTCCAGCCGGCCGCGTCCTCGGTCGGGTTGCCCAGCTCGTTGACCGAGTGGCAGCCCTCGCAGAATTCCTGGGCGTGGCCGCTGGCCTCCAGGGTCTCCCAGGCGCCGGCGTGACCGGTGGTCTCCCACCCGGCCTGCATGCCGACGTGGCAGTTGCCGCAGGTGGTCAGCTTCTCGCTCTGGTTGGCATACCCCAGGAAGGATCCGGCCCCGGAGGGCGGGTCCTGGAAGAGCGGACGATCCCGGAACACCACCTCCTCGTCCACGCAGCCGGCCAGAGTCAGGCCGAAGCCCGCGAGCCCGAGCAGGATGACCACGGGGACGGCCTGGATCCGCGATCGCCTCACGTCGTCCCTCCTCTGGCGGAGTCGGACGGGAGACCCGTTACTCATTCTCCCGATAACACCTATACTGAATCGGGCCTTCGATCCGCAACCGGGCGACGAGCTTCCGGACGATATGTCCGGTGGAGCGAAGCTTCCGGAGGGGAGCCACCGGGTCGGGTGTAGGCGTCGGTGCGACCGCCGGTCGACGTCCGCCGGACCGTCGAAGGAGGAGACGGATGACAGGGAGCCGGCCGACGCTGCAGGAGCTCGCCGAGTCCCCCCAGCCCCTCCCCGGCGGGGTCGCGGAGGTCGTCCGCTTCTTCTTCCACGTGCCGCAGTGGATCCAGATCGGCGGGGCCGTGCTCGCCGTCGCGGTGGCGGCCACGCTGGTCGTGGTCGCCTGGCGGAACCGCGCGGGCATCGTGGATTGGCTCCGGACACGGAGCCTGGCCCTCCAGACCACCCTCGGGCTGGTGGCGGCGATCGTGCTCACCTCGGCCGCCTGGGCCGGGGCGGAGAGCTGGAACTACGTGCAGCACGACAACGCTTTCTGTACCGGCTGCCACGTGATGGGGGAATCCTTCCAGAAGTTCCAGCGCAGCGAGCACTCCGATCTCGGCTGCCACGACTGCCACCAGCAGTCCCTCTACGCCAGCGCCCGCCAGATGTACCTGTGGGTGCTCGAGCGACCGGAGGAGATCGGGCCCCATTCCCCGGTCCCGAACGAGCGATGCGTCTCGTGCCACGTCACGGAGCGCCCGGACTCGATCTGGCAGCGCATCTCCTCCACGGCCGGACACAGGGTGCATCTGGAATCCGACAGCTCCGCCCTGGAGGACGTCATGTGCGTGACCTGCCACGGCGTGGAGGTGCACCAGTTCGTGCCGGCCGAACAGACGTGCGGACAGGCGGGCTGTCACTCCCGCGAGGACACGGAGATCGTCCTCGGCCGGATGGCGGCGGCCGAGACCAGCATGCACTGCCTGTCCTGCCACGAGTTCACGGAGCCCGTGCCCGAAGTGTCCCCGATGGGGACGGCCGCGGCGGCCCTTCGACCCGGAGACCGGAAGTGCCTCGGCTGCCACGAGATGCAGAAGGTCCTGGCCGATTTCCGGCCGGCGGAGGATCCCCACGGCGGGGTCTGCGGGGCATGTCACGACCCCCACGTGCAGACGACGCCCGAGGCGGCGTTCCGTACCTGCACAGGCAGCGGCTGCCACGACGACCCCGAGGCGTCCACGCCCTTCCACCGGGGGCTCGGCGACGCGACGCTGGCGAGCTGCGAGACGTGCCACCAGGCCCACACCTGGGAGGTGGCCGGTCGGGACTGCGTGGCGTGCCACGCCGACCTGCCATGAGCCGGCGGCTGACCGCCCGCGCGTACGTCCGTCAGTCGGCCTGCCGTGCCAGACGCCGCGCGTCCGAGACCAGCTGTCGGAAGTCGTCGGGCCGCAGGATCTCGTAGGTCCCCCGCACCCGACCCCGGCCGTCCACCAGCAGCACCTGGGAGGCGTGGAGGACCTGGTAGCCGGCGGCCGAGTCGGCGGCGGCGGGGTCGGGGCCGCCGGGCGCTGCCTCGCCGGTGGCGGGCTCATCGGACGCCGGCGCCTCCGTCGGGACCTCGCCCGGCATCATCGCCGACAGGTGGAACCCGTCCTGGACCAGGCTCCGGACCGCCTCCGGCGGGTCGCCCCGGAGGAACGCCCATTGGGCCGGCGGGCTGTCCCCGTGCTGCTCCGCCCAGCGGCGCAGGGCGGCCGTGCTGTCCCGCGCCGGGTCCACCGTCACCGAGACGAGGCGCGCGCCGTCCCCCAGCAGCCCCCCGGCGGCCAGGGAGTCCCGGAGGCCGGCCATGCGCCCGGTCGTGACGGGACACACGTCGCGGCAGTTGATGAAGAAGGGGTGGACCACCCACGCCTGGCCCTCCAGCTGCGAGGCCCGCAGCGTGTCGCCCGTCTGGTCGGTCAGCGCAAAGCTCGGGGCCTCGAAGAGGACGGGCAGCTCTTCGGCCCCGCCGCCGCAGCCTCCCGCCAGGAGGAGGGCCAGGGCGGGGAGGAGGAACCGATGTACCGTCCTCCGGTTCCGCCGTCCACCCGGCCCGTCCGCCGGTTCGCTCCGCATGGCTTCTCCGCAGGTGTCAGGTTCGATCTCCGAGTCGCGGTCTCCTCCGGCAAGAGAGCCAGAACCGTTCCTTGCAGGCGGGACCGGGCCGCTTGACGGGACCGGGCCGCGGAGATATATATGAGCGTCCGTTCATATGTTCAGGAAATGAGCAGGCGCAGGAAACGAGCAGGCGACCCCGGCCAGGCCCGGCCGCCGGTCGCG
The DNA here is from genome assembly GCA_964607465.1 of uncultured Gemmatimonadota bacterium. Classification (GTDB taxonomy): domain Bacteria; phylum Gemmatimonadota; class Gemmatimonadetes; order Palauibacterales; family Palauibacteraceae; genus CAYVFM01. The sequence goes on from CAZSKS010000004.1 coordinate 65,376, forward strand.
AGCGCCGGTGTTCGTCGACCCGGGTCCGACCGGTGAAGACGGACGGCATCGCATGTGGGCAGCGGGAAGGGACGTGACCATGGCCGAATCCGATCAGCTCGTCGAGACCGCCGACCGGCGGGACGCCGACGAGACGTGCGAGATCCACGTCGTCCACGAGGACGCCGTGCGGGAGGCCCTGGAGGCCCGGGCGGACGAGGAGGATCTCACCTATCTGGCCGACACCTTCCAGATCCTGGCCAACCCGACGCGTCTCCGGATCGTCGACGCCCTGGCGCGGCGGGAGCTGTGCGTGTGCGACCTGGCCGCGGTGGTGGGGGCCAGCGCGTCGGCCGTCAGCCACCACCTGCGACAGCTCCGGCAGATGAAGATCGTTCGGTATCGCAAGGCCGGCCGCATGGCCTACTACCGGCTGGACGACGACCACATCGCCTCCCTCTTCGGCATCGGCATGGAGCACGTCCGCGAGTGAGCGGCGCCGGATGAGCGGACCGTCGAGCGGGTCCACGTCGGCCACCCCCGCACCGGAGCGGGGGGCGAAGGATCGGGCAGAGGAGCGGGAGCGCGCCCCCGAGCGGGCCGTTTTCCGGATCCAGGACATGGACTGCCCGGACTGCGCCCGCCGGATCCAGGACCGGCTGCGGCGGCTGGACGGCGTCGAGGAGGCCGTGGGAAACCCCGTCTCCCGGCGGCTCCGGGTGTCGTTCGATCCGTCCCGGGTCGACGGCGAGAGGATGCGGGCCGAGATCGGCCGGCTGGGCTACCTGGCCCGTCCGGACGAGGGCCCGTCGGCGAAGGAAGATCTGCGCGGCACCTGGACCGCCCCGGACGCGATTCGCACCTACGGAGCGACGGTCCTCTTCCTGGTCGGCCTCGTCCTGGCCTGGCTGGCCCCCGGCGGCCCGCTGGTGGGCCTGCCGCTGCACGACCTCCACCTTCCGGACGTCCTGTTCCTGCTGGCGGCCGGGCTGGGAGGGTGGAACTTTTTCCCGGCGGGCGTCCGCGCCGCCCGGGCGCTCTCCCTCGACATGAACTTCCTCATGACCGTGGCCATCCTCGGCGCCGTGGCGGTGGGCGAGTTCCTCGAGGCGGGCGCCATCGCCTTCCTCTTCTCCCTGGCCGAGCTGCTGGAGACGTACTCGGTGGATCGCGCCCGGGCGTCGCTGAGCTCGCTGCTGGACCTGTCCCCGGATCGGGCCAGCGTGATCCGGGAGGGCAGGGAGGTGACGGTGCCCGCCGGCGAGGTGCGGGTCGGCGAGACGGTCGTGGTCCGGCCGGGCGACCGGGTCCCGGTGGACGGGACCGTGACCGAGGGGGCGTCCGCGGTCAACCAGGCCACCATCACCGGCGAGTCGATGCCGGTGGACAAGGAGCGGGGCGACGAGGTCTACGCCGGGACGATCAACGGCGACGGCTACCTGCGGGTGCGGGCCGACCGGGCGGCCGACGACTCCACCCTGGCGAGGATCATCCATCTCGTCGAGGAGGCGGAGAGCCTGAAGGCGCCGAGCGAGCGCTTCGTGGACCGCTTCGCCCGCTACTACACGCCGGCCGTCGCCGTCGCGGCGGTGCTGCTGACGGCGATCCCGCCCCTCGTGTTCGGCGCCCCCTTCGAGACCTGGTTCGTCCGCGGGCTCACGCTGCTGGTCATCGCCTGTCCCTGCGCCCTGGTCATCTCCACCCCCGTGGCCGTGGTGAGCGGCATCACCGCCGCCGCCCGCAACGGGGTCCTCATCAAGGGGGGCGTCCACCTGGAAGCCCTGGGCCGGGTGGAGGTCTTCGCCATGGACAAGACGGGCACGCTGACGGCCGGCCACCCCGAGGTCACCGACGTGGTGCCGCTGGACGGCGGCGACCCGGACGAGCTGCTGTCCCGGGCCGCCGCCGTGGAGGCCCACTCCCAGCATCCCGTGGCCCGGGCGGTGGTGCGGGAGGCGCGCCACCGGGGCCTGGACCTCGAGCGGTGGCGGGTCCGGGACTTCGAGGACCTGCGGGGGAAGGGCGTGAGGGCGCGGGTCGACGGCCACGAGATCCGGGTGGGGCTTCCCGCGCTCTTCGACGACGGCTCCGACCTCGGGGACCGGATCGGTCGGCTCCGCTCCCAGGGCAAGACGACCGTCGTCGTGGGGCGGCCCGATCGGCCCCTGGGGCTGATCGCCGTGGCGGACCGGCCGCGGGAGGAGGCCGCGGGGGCCCTCCGACGGCTGCGGGAGGCCGGCGTCGGCCGGATCGTGATGCTCACGGGGGACAACCGGGCCACGGCCCGGGCCATCGGCGACGAGCTCGGCTTCGACGAGGTGCACGCCGACCTGCTCCCCGAGGAGAAGGTGGAGAAGGTCCGCGAGCTGGAGGCGCGCTACGGGCCGGTGGCGATGGTGGGCGACGGGGTGAACGACGGCCCGGCGCTGGCAGCGGCCACGGTGGGGATCGCCATGGGGGTGGCGGGGAGCGACGCGGCGCTGGAGACGGCCGACGTGGCGCTCATGGGCGACGAGCTGGACCGCCTGCCCTACGTGTTCGAGCTCTCCCGGCGGGGACGGGGCGTCATCCGCCAGAACATCGGGGCCTCGCTGGGGGTGAAGTTCCTGCTGGCCGCCGGCGTTCCGCTGGGCTGGGTGTCGCTGGTGGTGGCCGTCCTGGTGGGCGACATGGGGGCGTCGCTGGGGGTCACCGGGAACTCCCTCCGCCTGGCCCGGGTGCGCGCCTCCCCGGCCTAGGGATCCCTCTCCTCGTCGCGGGAGCCGAGCCCGGCATCCTCCACCTCGGCCCGGTCGCCGACCCGCCGCTTCCACTCCAGCGTGTCCTGCACTTCGCCCGACGCCGACCCGTGGTGGGCGTGCGCGTGGCTGGCGGAGGAGCGCTCCGGGGCGGTCAGGGTGTTCCACAGGTCGGCCTGGTAGGCGGCGTCGGCCGCGTCGATCTCGGGCCAGTCCTCCCCCGTCGGCCACACCACGCCGGCGATGACGCCCATGCCGCCGTGGGAGGCGGGCTCGTCGGTGGGATTCAGGTACTCCACCTCCGCCCGGTAGCGATGGTCGGCCCGGATCTTCACGCCGCCGCTCTTCCAGGCGTGGGCGGTGGGGACGTTGACGACCCGGTGGCCGTCCTCCGTCGCGGGCTCGACCCGCCAGATCGTGTCACCGGTGGTCAGGTCCACCAGGCGGAGCTCCCGGGCGAAATCGTGGGCGTGCCCCCCCAGGCCGAGGATCCGGCCGTCCACGGCGGGGCTCCCCTCCCACCCCTTCACCGTCCGGCCCGGCGGCACGGGGAAGCTCTTGGCGCCGACCGGCCCCATGACGTCCAGATAGAAGGGGCGGACCGACATCCGGGGCAGCACGCTCCCGTCCTTCGGGCTGACCCGGAGGCTGACGTGCAGGTAGGCCTCCTCCACGTGACGGTCGGTGGGGTTGGCGAACATGCCGATGACCAGCAGCCGGGTCTCGTCGCTCATCGGAACCCCGATCATCCGGGGGAGCATGGGCGACTTCGTCTCGTTCCCCGCCGACACCACCCGCTGGGCGATGGGGGAGAAGAGCTGGCGACGGTCCGGATCGATGAAGCCGAGGTGGTGGAGCATCGACGCGGGCAGGGTGTCGCCGTCGGCGTCACGGAGCTCCCACGAGTAGCCGTGGAGCCAGCCCTCCACCGGCCACTCCATCATCTGGACGGGCGCCCGGTAGTGGTTCAGCCGGGGCGGAAGCTCCACCGGTCCGAAGACGACCTCCACCGTGCCCTCCCCGGGCCGCGACTCCACCCGCACCAGGCCGTCCCGACCCACCGGCAGGTCCAGGGACGTCGCGGCGTCCGGGCCCGCCGCCTCCCCGATGCCCGCCGCCGGGTCCGTCCCGTGGTCGCCGTGCTGCGCCGCGGCGGTGGAAGGGGTCAGCAGGAGGGCCGCCAGGAGGAGGGCACCGGCGACCCCGCCGGCCTCCACCGCGCGGCGGGGGGGTCGCGTCGGACCGTCGGTCGTCCTGGGGACCTCGTTCGTCCTCGGGATCCGGGTGGTCTGCATCGTCGTCTCCAGCTCGTCTGCCATGGTGAATCGTCCGTCGTCGACAACATGGGTCTCGCGATCGCTCTCGCGACCGCGGCGGGGCCGCTCGCCCGGCGGCCGCGGATCGGGGCGGATTCTTCTCCGGACCCTCCCTCTCAACCAGCGCCCCCGCCAAAAGTTCCGCCTCGCCGGCGGGACGCCGGGGCTCCCGACGGGGCCGGCTCGTCGGCCTGCTCCAGGCGCCACCATCGGAAGAAGAGCAGAGTGATGGCTGTCCACAGGACGAGCCCGCCCCCGAACTTCATGGCCAGCCCGGCCACCTGCTGGTCGGTGAGCGTGGAGACCCCCGGAATCGGCGGGGCCAGCTCGTAGGTAGCATAGAGGGGCACGTCGGCGAAGACCAGGAAGCTGTACGGGACGGTGACCGGGACGGTGTTGAGGAAGAGGTAGCCCATCTTGAAGAACCAGCCGAACCACGGACGGTCGGGAACGGGGCTCAGCACCGGCCACCAGAAGAGGAGACCGGCCGTCAGCCAGGCCAGGTCCATGCCCATCATGCCCACCTGGGTGGCCGCGAGGCCGTCGAGTACCCGGGGCACGTGCGTCGCCACGATCACCGTGTTGTAGAGGACGAGGGCGACCACCGGATGGGTGGCCAGCTCGAACGCCCGTCGAGCCGCCGGGCGGGACCCGAGGCGGCGCTCCAGGGCCCGGAAGGCACCCGGCGGCGTCCCCATCAGGAGGAGCGCCGGCGCGAGGAGGGACAGCACGAGGACCTGGCCCATGTGGACGCTCGCCAGGTAGCTGGCGCCGAGCGGTCCGACAGGCCAGTCGAGGGCCGCCCAGACCAGGAGGAGCCCCGTCGCGAACCAGGCCGGATGACCCCGCGCCAGGCCCTCCTCCCCGGAAGGTCCCTGCGGGAGCCTGCGTCGGAGGACCGCGTAGCCCAGGGCCAGCCCCGCCACGAACAGCCACACGCCGGGGTAGGGCTGCCAGCTCCAGCTCCAGGGCGCCGTCACGGCCGAGCACCACCACTGCATCCTCAGCCGCCTCCCGCCGGATCGGCGTCCACGGTCTCCCGGACCAGCCGCGGCAGGTCGTCCCGCCAGGCCCGCTGCCGCGTGCCGGAGGGGTAGGCCAGCCGCGCCCTGGCGTCGGGGCCGAAGACCATGACCTGCGAGGCGTGGCCCACCGTGTATCGCCCCTGGACGCTCCGGTCCTGGCGCGCCGCGCGGGGGAGACGGAGGCTGTCCTGCAGGGCCGTGATCTCCCGCTGGCTCCCGCGCAGCCCCACGAACCCGTCGCCGAAGCGATCCAGCCACGCCCGGATCCGCGCCGCGCTGTCGCGGGCCGGGTCCAGGGTGACGAAGACCACCCGCAGGTGCCGTCGGACCGACGGCGTCAGCTCGTCTAGCACGGCGCCGAGGTTGGCCATCTGGACGGGACAGACGTCGGGGCAGTGGGTGTAGCCCAGGAAGAGGAGAGTCACCCGGCCCCGGGCCTCCTCTCGCAGGGGATGAAGGCGTCCCCGGGTATCGGTGAGGGTCACCGAGGGCATGGTCAGGGGAGGATCGACGGACGTCCCGTGCCAACCCCGGTCACGGTCGCCGGAGCGTGCCCTCGCCGGATCGGGGCTGGTCGCCCTCGCCTCCGTCTCGGCCGCCGGGACCTCGCCGTCGGGGGCCTCGCCGCCGTCGGCACCGGAGCAGCCCGCCGCGAGCAGGACGACCGGCACCAGCAGGGCCGGCGACACCGCGAGCCGCTCCCCCGGGCGACGGGCCGATCGGTCGAAAGGGAAGGCTCGGTTCACGCCGGTGGCTCCAGGGGGCGAGGTGGAAAACAGGGACGGCCGCTCGGGGCCGTTCCGGGCTCGGTGACATGCTACGCTCGCGTAGCGGACGGGATCCAGCGAGGGTTGCCGGACCGGCCCGGGCTCGCGTCGGCCGCGGCGTCGGCTCCGGTCCGGCGGTCAGCCCTCCACCCTCACCTGCCAGGATCCCTCCGACAGCTCCGTCATCTTCACCTCCCGCCCGGTGAAGCGTTCGATCAGCTCGGCCTGGGTCCGGGTGTGCGGGGTCGGCTCGACGGTGCGGAAGCGTCCTCCACCTGCGGCGACCATGGGGACCAGCAGCTGGTCGGCCAGGCGCGGGCCCACCGGCACGTCGGCCTCGAGCCATGCCTCCGCCTCCCGGCAGGCCTCCCGGGCCACCTCCTCGGCGGGCACGCCCTTCCGTCCGAAGCCGGTGAAGACGCCGGTCACCTCCTCGAACGTCAGCGACACCACCAGCGCGTTGCCCGGCCCCCGCGCCTGCTCTTCCGGCACCTCGACGACCTCCAGGGCGTCCGATCGGAGCCGGAGCAGGGCATGGACGATGGAGAGCTCCCGCTCGGCGATGTGACGGGGCAGGGCGGAGACGATCGCGGTGGCCCGGCGTTCCCGCTCCCGTCCCCTCTCCTCCAGGACCAGGGGATCCAGTTCCGTCGCCGGTCGGACGTCGGCCTCGAGGCGCCCACCGCCGGCAGGATAGAAGCCCGGCCGCTCGAGCGTCGCGTCCACCTCCGCCCCCATGCGCCGGACCTGGGGGAGGAAGGACCGGTCCAGGAAGTCGAATGGCGGGGCGTGGGGATTGTGAGTGCCGCCCTCGACCGTCAGGGAGCTTGGCCCGTCGGCGGTCAGCAGGGGAGGGAGGATCGTCTGGAACACCAGCACGGCACTGCCGGCGGTTCCCACGTCGAAGTGGTGCTCGCCGGGCTCGGGGTCCCCCGACCGGAAGGTGATCTCCTCGGAACCCGGCTCGTCGCCGTCCACCTCCGCCCCGCCGATGGCGGCGGCCGCCCGAACGGCGGCCAGGTGCTGGCGGCGGAGCCCCGGGCGGTCCCGGCCCGCGCGGACGTTGCGGAGCCGGAAGGGGCGGCCCGTCAGCAGGGAGAGGGCCAGCGACGACCGGACGACCTGTCCCCCGCCCTCCCCCAGGCTGCCGTCGATCTGGAGCATCGGAGCCCGTCCCCTCGTCATCGCGATCGGAGCGACGCGTGCCGCACGCGGCAAGGTAAGGGCGCGGCGGTCGATCCGCGGGTCAACCTCCCGGGGGCGGACGGTCCCCGGTTGCCCCGGGGTCGGATCGGCGCGAGACGGGGAGGTCGACGAGCACGCTCGTTCCCCGCCCGGACCGGCTGTGGATGTCGAGATCCCCGCCCGCGTGGATGGCGAGCTCCCGCATGGCCAGCAGCCCGAGGCCCTGCTCGGAGGTCCCGGGTCCGTGACCTTCGAACCCGCGGCCGTCGTCTCTGACCGTCGCCCGGAGGCGGTCGCCGTCCCGGCGAACCTCCACGCGGACGAGGGTGGCTTCCGCGTGGGACCAGGCGTTGTGGAGGGCTTCCCGGAGGATCCGGTAGAGGGCGATTCGCCGCGCCTCACCGAAATCGTCGTCCAGGGGATCCAGCTCCAGCTCAACGCGGGCTTCCCCCGCCCGACCCTCGTCCTCCATGCGGCGGACGAAGGCGCGCAGGGCACCCTCCAGCCCGAGGTCGGCCAGCTCGGGGGGATGGAGGCTCCGGGCCGTGCGGCGCACCGATTCCAGGGCGAGGGCAGCTTCCTCCCGGAGCCGCTCGAGGGCCTCCTCCCGCCGGTCGGGGTCCCGGCTCCGGCGGACGACCCGCAGGCCCACCAGCAGGGCGGCGAGACGCTGGGCGACGTCCTGGTGCAGGCGATCCGCCACGAGCTTGCGCTCCTCCTCGGCCGCCTCCAGCGTCCGGGCGGTGAGGCGGCGGAGCTGGGACCGGTAGGCGGCCATGGTATCGAGCATGCCGTTGAAGACCCGGATGAGATCGGCCAGGTTGCTGTCGGCGGTGGCCGGGATGCGGGCCCTCAGGGTGTCGTCCGCCCCCCGGTCCTGCAGTCGTGAGGCCACGTCGGCCAGCTCCCGGAGCGGGGCCAGCGCCCGGCGGAGCAGGAAGACGTGGATGCCCGCGCTGGTCAGGCCGGCGACCGTGGCGAGAAGGAGGGCGGAGGCCAGGGGGCTTGGCTGACCGGAGCGGCCGAGGCCGTGGGCGGCCGCCAGCCACGCGCCCAGTCCGGCCGCCAGCGCGACGGCAGCGGCGTTGGCCAGCAGGATCTTGTAGAAGAGCGGGATCCGCAGGAGCCTCGCCGCCAGGCGACGGAAGACGGAGGGAGACGGTCCCGGCGGATCGCTGCCCTCCGCCCCCCCGGAAGGGGACGGCTCGGGCGTGTCGCGGGCTGCGGCTTCGTGTGGCACGCTCCGAACCTAGACGTGTCGGCGTCGACCGTCTGTCGGGCATCGCCGGACGCCGGCGTGGGAGATGACTCGGGTGGATGTGGGGAGATTCCCCACGGACGGCGGCGGGGCCCGCGGAGGTCGGCGGGACTGAGGGGGGCGAGCGGCCCGTCGGGTCGACGCCCTATCATCGACGATGGCGAGGGAGGCACAGGCGCTGGGTCCCGAGGAGGAGTACCGTGCCGTGTTCGAGGCGGCGCCCGACGGCATCATCGTGGTGGACGCCGACGGACGCATCGTCGACCTGAACCCGGCCGCGGAGGGGATGTTCGGGTACGACAGGGAGGAGCTGCTGGGCTCCGAGGTGGAGACGCTGGTGCCTGCGGCCTCGCGATCCGTCCACCGTGAGGAGCGACGGGAGTACGTCGCGGATCCCCACAGGCGCCCCATGGGGATCGGAATGGAGCTGCGGGGCGTGCGGAAGGACGGCTCGGAGTTCCCGGTGGAGATCAGCCTGAGCCCCCTCGAGTCGGAGGGCGAGGTGCGGGTGATCAGCATCGTACGCGACGTCACAGACCGGAAGCGGCTCCGCCGGTTCGGGGCGGGTACGATGCGGGCCGCCGAGGAGGAGCGCCGACGGATCGCCCGGGAACTCCACGACGACACGGCCCAGCGGCTGGCCGGGCTCCTGGTACGGCTGCGGCTGGCGCGGCAGGCGGAGGGTGATGCGGAGAGGGAGGAGATCCTCGAGGAGATCCGGGAGGAGATCGTGGGCGCCGCCGAGGCGATCCGGCGCGTGGCCCGGGGCCTCCGACCTCCGGCCCTCGAGGACGCCGGCCTGGGGACCGCGATCCGGAGCCACGTCCGCCAGCGGCTGGAGGCCTCGTCCCTGGAGGTCCACGTCGAGATGGATCCCGTGGACGATCGGCTGGACGACGAGGCGAAGCTCGCCGTCTACCGGATCGTGCAGGAGGCCCTGTCCAACGCCCTCCGGCACGCGGACGCCGCGTCCGTGTGGATCCGGGTACGGGGAGGAGACGGGCACGTCGTGGCCGAGGTGGAGGACGACGGGCGGGGCTTCGAGCCCTCGGGCTCCGTCGAGAGCAACGAGGCGGGGCTCGGAATCCTGGGCATGAGGGAACGAGCTTCCATCGCCGGCGGCGAGCTGGAGATCGAGAGCGCATCGGGCCGGGGCACGACCGTGCGGGTGCGCGTCCCCACCTCCGACAGGGAGAGAGAAGATGGCTGAGCCGATCAAGGTGCTGCTCGCCGACGACCACGCCATGTTCCGGTCGGGCATCCGGGCCCTCCTGGAGGACGAGTCCTCCATGGAGGTGGTGGGGGAGGCGTCGACGGGGGACGAGGCGGTCGACAAGGCTCGCAGCATCCGGCCCGACGTGCTGGTGATGGACCTCTCCATGCCCGGATCGGACGGCCTGGAGGCGACGCGGAGGATCTCCGCCCTCGACCTGGACGTGGCCGTCCTGGTCCTCACCGTTCACGCGGAGGAGGAGTACCTGGTCCCGGTCGTGGAGGCCGGCGCCAGCGGCTACCTGACGAAGACGAGCGCCGACCGGGAGCTCCTGGAGGCGATCCGGGTGGTCGCGAGGGGGGAGGTCTACCTTCCCCCGCAGGCGACGAAGCTGCTGCTCCAGGAGTACCGGGCCGCGGAGGAGGACGAGGAGACGGGGAAGCTGCACGAGCTGAGCTCGCGCGAGCAGGAGGTGGCGGCCCTGACGGCCGAGGGCTACAGCTCGCGGGAGATCGGCGAGAAGCTGTTCATCTCTCCGAAGACCGTGGACACCTACCGGTCACGGATCATGAAGAAGCTGGGCCTCAACCACCGATCCGAGCTGGTCCGCTTCGCCCTGCAAGTCGGCCTGCTGAAGGAAGTCTAGCCCGCGCCCGCCCGGTCCCTCCGCGGACCGTCCCTCCTGCCTCCCGCTTGCCCTCCTTCCTCCCGCTTCCTCCTCTGCCGCGCTCTCCCGTGTGGGGAGGCTCCCCACACGTCCCCGGGGAAACCCCGACACGCCCTCACGGGCAGATCACGACAGACGCCCGGCGGCCGGCCATCTACCTTCGGGACGTTCGCAGGCGAGAGCTCCCCGGAGCGGAAGACACCACCCGAAGATGCGGTTTCCGACGCGCGTGCTGTCCCTGGTCGTCGTCCTGAGCCTGTCGGTCGCCTGCGGCGGGACCGACGGCTCCGGGGCGTCGGGTGACGAGGCCGTCGAGGCGTCCGGCCCCTGGCCCGCCCAACCCACGGGGAGCGTGGACGAGCGGCTCGCCGAGCGAGGTGAGCGGCTCTTCCGGGAGAAGGGCTGCGTCTCCTGCCACAAGATCGGCGGCGGCCGGCTCGTGGGTCCGGACCTGGAGGGCATCACGGAGAGACGTTCCTACGCCTGGACCATGGGGATGATCACGAGCCCCGACTCCATGCTGCGGAGCGACACCATCGCCGAGCGACTGTTGGGCGAGTACTTCACGCCGATGTCCGACCAGGGGGTGACCCCCGAGGAGTCCCGGGCGATCTGGGAGCACCTTCGGCACGAGGACGAGGAAGCCGGCGCCGGAGCCGGTGAGCGGTGAGCGAGAGGATCGAGGCGTCGGGGTCGGCCCGTCGAGGAGCCTTCACGCGAGACAGGGGAGATACGACATCATGAGATACCACGAATCCACGTTCCATCTCGGCCGGTGGGTCACCGCGGCGGCTGTCCTCCTCCTGCTGGCGGGATGCGGCGGAGAGAACGGGAGCGGCGCCGACGTGTCCGACATCGTCCGGGATCGCGGCCTGAGCGAGGCCGACGTCGCGGCTGCCGTGAAGACCTACGTTCCCACCGGCAAGATGGACGAGTACTACCTGTTCGCCTCCGGGGGGCACTCCGGCCAGGTGCTCGTCTACGGCGTGCCGTCCATGCGCCTGCTGAAGGTGATCGGCGTCTTCACGCCCGAGCCGTGGCAGGGGTACGGGTACGGGGCGGAGGAGCACGTCTCGCTGTTCGCCCAGGGGCGGATGAACGACAAGGACATCACCTGGGGCGACACCCACCACCCGGCCCTCTCGGAGACCGACGGCGACTACGACGGTCGGTTCCTCTTCATCAACGACAAGGCGAACCCGCGCATCGGGGTCGTCGATCTCCGGGACATGGAGACGAAGCAGATCGTGACGAACCCGCTCATGGGGGCCAACCACGGGGGCGCCTTCGTCACGCCGAACACCGAGTACGTCATCGAGGGCAGCCAGTACGCCGTCCCGCTGGACGGGTCTTACGCTTCGCTCGACGACTACGAGGAGCGGTACCGGGGCGCCGTGACGATGTGGAAGTTCGACCGCGAGACGGGCAAGATCGATCCGGAGCGGAGCTTCACCATCGAGCTGCCGCCCTACTGGCAGGACCTGTCCGACGCCGGCAAGGGGCCCTCCCACGGCTGGGCGTTCCTGAACACGTTCAACACCGAGATGGCCACGGGCGGCATCGAGAAGGGCAATCCGCCCTTCGAGGCCGGGGCCTCGGCCAACGACATGGACTACCTGACCTTCATCCACTGGGAGCGGGCGGCCGAGGTGGCGACCGAGGCCGGCATGACGACACGGGTCCAGGGTCGGACCGTGATCCCGCTGCAGACCGCCATCGAGGAAGGGCTCATCTACTTCGCGCCGGAGCCCAAGAGTCCCCACGGCATCGACGTGACGCCGGATGGGACGCGCCTGGTCGTCTCGGGCAAGCTGGACCCCCACGCCACCGTCTACTCGTGGGAGATGGTCCAGCAGGCCATCCAGGAGGAGAATTTCTCCGGGACGGACGACTACGGCGTGCCGATTCTCGACTTCGACGCCGTCGTGGAGGGCCAGCTCGAGCTCGGCCTGGGCCCGCTCCACACCCAGTTCGGGCCCGACGGCGAGGCCTACACCAGCCTGTTCATCGAGTCCGCCGTGGCGAAGTGGAACTGGCAGACGATGGAGCTGGACGAGAAGCTCTCGGTCCACTACAACGTCGGCCACCTGGCCGCGGCCGAGGGGGACACCCGCTCGCCGGACGGCAAGTACGTGGTCTCGCTGAACAAGTGGGCCATCGACCGGTTCCAGTCCGTGGGTCCGCTCCACCCGCAGAACTTCCAGCTCGTGGACACGTCGGGCGACGAGATGCAGCTGCTCTACGACGCCCCCGTGGGCATCGGCGAGCCCCACTACGCCCAGATGATCGCGTCCGACAAGATCGACGCCTGGAACACCTATCCCGAGGTGGGCTTCGATCCGATGACGATGTCGGTGAACCCCGACGCGCCGAGGGCCGGCGACGAGCGGATCGACCGGCGCGGGAACGAGGTGCACGTCTACATGACGGCCGTCCGGAGCCACTTCACCCCCGAGCACATCGAGGTGAACGAGGGTGACGAGGTGGTCCTCCACGTCACGAACGTCGAGCAGGCCCGGGACGCGACCCACGGCTTCGCCATCGACAAGTACAACGTCAACGTCAGCCTCGAGCCCGGGGAGACGCAGACGATCCGCTTCACCGCGGACCGGGCCGGCGTCTTCCCCTTCTACTGCACGGAGTTCTGCTCCGCGCTCCATCTGGAGATGGCCGGCTACCTGCTGGTGCGGTAGGAGCCGGGATCTCCCAGCGGCCGGACGCGCCGGGGCCCCCGGGCCCCGGCCTCCGCCGTGAACCCGCCGCGCGAACGACACCGAGTCCGTCCGCTGTGACCCCCTGACCCCGCGGAGACCGATGACCGAGACGACCGATCTGTTCCGGGGCGAGCTGTCGAAGGGGAGCCGCATCACGATGCTCGTGGTCGCGCTGGCCCTGATTCCGGCCCTCTTCCTCCCCGTCTGGCAGATCACCCTCCACGCGCCCCAGTACCCCGACGGGCTGACCGTCGAGATCTACTCGCACACGGTGTCCGGCGACCTCCAGGAGGTGAACAACCTGAATCACTACATCGGGATGAACGAGATCAGCCCGGACGAGTTTCCCGAGTTCAACTTCATCCCCTTCTTCCTGATCCGGTTCCTGGCCTTCGCCCTGCTGGCCTTCGTCGTCGCCCGGATGCCCGTGGCGGCCATCGGATGGATCGACTTCACGGTCTTCGGTGCCGTGATGCTGTTCGACTTCCACCACTGGCTGTACGAGTACGGCCACGACCTGTCGCCCGACGCCCCCATCGAGCTGGAGCCCTTCACGCCCAACCTGCTGGGCGTGACCGAGGTGGGGAACTTCTCGGTGACGAGCTATCCGAGCGCCGCCGCCGTGCTCATGGCTGCGGCGGGACTGGCCGGCCCCGTCCTCGTGGGATACGAGTGGTGGCGACGTCGCGACGGCTCCTGAACCCGGTCCCGTCGACCGGTCGCGTCGCGGCGGTCGCCCTGGTGGGGGCGCTGCTGTGGGCCGGTGACGGTGGCGCGCTCCCGGCCCTCGGGCAGGAGGTCCTCCGGGTGGGCGAGGGCGGGGCCTACGCCAGCGTCCAGGCGGCCGTGGACGCCGCCTCCCCGTACGACACCGTCCGGGTGGGTCCGGGAACCTACCGGGAGCGGATCCGGATCGAACGGCCGGTCGTGCTCCTGGGGGAGGGCCGGCCCGTCCTGGATGCCGGCGGCGAAGGACACGTGGTCGAGGCCTCGGCCTCCCTGGTCCTCCGGGGGTTTCGCCTTCGCGACACCGGCACGAACCCGGACCGGGAGCACGCCGGGGTGATGGTCCGGGGCGCCCCCGCCTCGGTGCTGGACAACGAGCTGGAGGACGTCTACTACGGCATCTATCTGAAGGACGCCCCGGGTTCCCTGCTGCGCGGCAACCGGGTCGTCGGGAAGGACCTCCCGCCCCCCCGCCGGGGTGACGGCATCCGGCTCTGGTACAGCTCCCACAGCCGGATCCTGGAGAACCGGGTCCATCGGACGAGGGACGTGGTGGTGTACTTCTCGAGCGACCTGGCCATCCGCGGGAACGCGATCACCGGCGGGCGCTACGGCCTCCACTACATGTACTCCGACCACAACGAGTTCGTCGGCAACTACTTCGCCCGGAACCAGGTCGGGGCGTTCATCATGTATTCCCGGGACGTCCGGCTCCGGGAGAACGTCTTCGCCGAGGCCCGGGGGGCCAGCGGCATGGGGCTGGGCCTCAAGGACGCCGACGGGGTCGTGGCTCGGGACAACCTCCTGGTGGGGAACGAGAGCGGGCTGTACCTGGACAACTCGCCCCGGACGGCCGCCGATGCCAACCGCGTGCGGGAGAACCTCTTCCTCCACAACGGCTCGGCCGTCCGCATGCTGCCGTCGGTGACGGGGAACGTCTTCGAGGGCAACAGCTTCGTCGACAACCGCCGGGCGGTGGAGGTGTCGGGCGGCGTGGGGCGCGACCAGGCGGACCGGAACGACTGGGACGGCAACTACTGGAGCGGATACGCGGGCTTCGACCGCGACGACGACGGGGTAGGGGACACCCCCTATCGGTACGCCCGCCTCACGGACGATCTCCTGAGCCGCCATCCGACGCTCCGTCTCTACGAGGCCAGCCCGGTCATGCCCGTCGTCGAGGCCCTGCGGCGCTTCTTCCCCCTCCTGGAGCCCGAGCCGGTCTTCGTGGACAGGGCCCCCCGGTTGGAGCCGGCGGCGCTGGAGCGCTGGGCGGCCGATCCGCCGGTGGCCGTGCCGGACTCCGTCGCCGCGGCGGAGGCTCGGCCATGATCCGCGTTCGGGGGCTGCACCGCGGCTTCGGGGGGGAGGCGGTCCTGGACGGCCTGGACCTGCGGGTGGACGAGGGCGAGCGGGTCGCCCTGCTGGGCCCGAACGGCGCCGGAAAGACGACCCTCTTCCGGTGTGTCCTGGGGATCATCGGCTTCCGCGGGGAGATCGAGATCGCGGGGTACGCCGTCGACCGGGCGGGCCGGGAGGCCCGGCGGAGGTTGGGATACGTGCCCCAGGCGGCCCCGGCCTATCAGATGTCCCTCCGGTCCTTCCTGGGGTTCTTCTCCGACCTCCGCGGGGTGCCGGTCTCCGGTGCGCTCCGGAGGCTGGAGGAGCTGGGCCTGTCTTTCGAGGAAGCGGGCGACAAGTCCCTCCGGGAGCTCTCCGGCGGCATGCTCCAGAAGGCCGTGCTGGCCCTGGCCCTGGCCTCCGAGGCCCCGGTCCTCCTCCTGGACGAGCCCACGGCCAGCCTCGATCCGGCCTCCCGCCGGGAGTTCCTGCGGGGCGTACGCGAGGTGGACGTCGGCCGGACCCTCCTCTTCGCCTCCCACCGGTTCGACGAGATCGAGGCGCTGGCCGACCGTGTCCTGGTGCTTCACCGGGGAGGGATCGTCTTCGACGGTTCGCCCGAGGAGCTGAGGGAGCGCACGGGGCTGGGATCCTCCCTCTGGCTCCGGATGCCGGCGGCGTCCGTGGACCGGGCCGTCGAGGAGCTGCGGGGGGACGCTGCCGTGCGGCACGTGGCCCGGAACGGCGTGGGCCTCCGGGCCGACGTCGATCCGGCGAGCGCCGCGGACGTGATCGCGGCGCTCCGGGGCCGGGGCGTGGAAGTCCAGGAGATCCGCTCGCGCCCCCCGGCTCCCGAGGAGATGATGGCGAGGGTGCTGGAGCTCGCCGGGGAGGCAGAAGCAGGAGCCGGAGGGGACCGATGACGGTCCGTCGGCTGGCCGGACGGGAGTTCCGGGAGACGCTGCGGAACTACTGGTTCTGGGTGAACACCGGCGTCTTCGTCACCGGAGGGGTCCTGCTGGTGCTCTTCGGCCAGGCCGACGTGGCCGTCCTCGGCTACCGTGGCGTCGCACGGTCGATGGCCGGGCTGATGCAGCTGGCGCTCTTCGTCGTCCCCCTGATGGCGATCTTCCCGACGGCGGCGGTCGTCTCCGGGGAGCGGGAGGTGGGGACCCTGGACTACCTCCTGTCGCAGCCCGTGAGCCGGGCCGACGTGTTCGCCGGGAAATGGCTCGGCGTGGCGGCGGCCGTCCTCTCGTCGGTGGTGGGAGGTCTGGTCGTCGTGGCCGGCCTCGCCGCGTGGCGCGGGATGCCCCTCGCGCTCCTCCTCGCGCTCTGCGGCCTGACCGTGCTCCTGGCGCTGGCCTTCGTCTCCCTGGGCCTCTGGCTCTCCGCTTCCACCTCCACCCAGGGCCGCGCCACGAGCCTCGGCCTCAGCCTGTGGCTCGTCCTGCTGGCCCTGGGCAGCCTGGGGCTGATGGGGGCCTTCGTGGGCTGGGGCGTCGCTCCGGAGGTGCTGGAGGCGTGGGCCTTCCTGAACCCGGTGGAGGCGTTCCGCATGGCCATGGTTACCCTCCTCGACCCGGAGCTCCACATGCTCGGGCCGGTGGGGGCCGACCTGGCGGACCGGCTGGGAGGCGGACGGCTCGTCGCGGCGTCGCTCCTCTCCCTCTCGGCGTGGATCGTCGTCGCCTACCGTGGGGGACGGAGGACGTTCCTGGCTCCGCTCCGCGCCTCGTGATCCCGGTGGCCGGACCCCGGGAGGTCGTCGGCTTCGCCCTCCCAACCGCCGCCACCGAAGGGAGGAGGCGGGCGCCCCGGCGGCGGCCCCCGGGGCCGCGGCGCCCCTCAGCCCCCCATGGCCCGTCGCCGGTCCTCGAGATCCTCCTCGATCCGCCCGCACATCAGGTCACAGAGCTCGAAGACCACCGGGTCGGCGATCCTGTAGGGACGGCGGACCCCTTCCTTGCGCCGGGCGACCATGCCGTGACGCCGGAGAAGTGCGAGGTGGCGGGAGACGTTCGCCTGCCCGAGATCCAGGGCGCCCGCCAGCTCGGTGACGGTGCGCTCCCCATCCCGGAGCGCGTCCAGGAGGCGGAGGCGGGTGGGCTCGGCCAGCACCTTGAAGCGGTTGGCGATGGCCTCGAGGGTGGCGTCGGAGAAGTCGGGCATGGTCGTGTCTCCTGCAGGGTACCGTCGGATCGGGAGGCGCCGGGACCGGGTGTACCCCGGTGGGGAACCCCTCGTTGTATTCATTGTATACGCATATACTCATATAGTTGATCATGGGTCCCGCCGCCGCTCACCGACGGCCGGCGCCGAGGCCCCGACGACGGATCGATCGAACGGAGATCCCGTGAACGATTCAGGCGCTGGCTCGACGAACGCCGGCCGGCGGCCGGCCGCGCTGCTGACCCTGCTCCTCACGGCGGCCCTCGTCGTCCCGGCCGCGGCTCAGGACACCGTCGACGGCCCGACGGGGGTCGCCCCGCCCCCGCCGCCCCCCTCGGTCCCCGGACCGGCGCGGGAGGAAGCGAGGCTGCGGCCGATCACGCTGGAGGAGGCCCTCCGCGAAGCCCGGGAAGGGAACCCGGAGCTGCGGCGCCAGGCCGCCCGGACGGAGGGGGCCCGGGCCGAGAGCCGGGCGTCGACCGCACCGCTCCTGCCTTCCCTGGGCGCCGAGACGGGCTGGACCCGGACCTCCGACCCCGTCGGCGTCTTCGGCACCCGGCTGCGCCAGGGAACCTTCGGCCAGGAGGACTTCGCCGTGAACGCCCTGAACGACCCGAGCCCGCTGGAGGATTGGTTCACGACGTTGCGCCTCCGGTGGGGCGTGGCCTCGCCGCGGGCCTGGGCCGATCGATCGGCCGCCCGGCGCGCCGCCGCGGCCGAGGCGTGGAGGGAGGTCAGGACCCGCGAGGGAACCGACCTGATGACGCGCGTGCGCTTTCGACAGGTGCAGGGGCGGCGGGAGGCCGTCGACGCCGTCCGGGCCTCACGGCACGCCGCCGAGGACACGGAGGCTCTCTTCCGACGGCGTCACGAGGAGGGGATGATGACGCGGGCCGACGTGCTCCAGGCCCGGGCCGAGCGGGAACGCGCGCAGGCCGAGCTGGCCCGGGCCCGGGCCTCCCTGCACGAGGCCCGTGTCCGGCTCGCTCTGCATCTGGGCTGGGAGCCGGATCGCCTCCCCGATCCCCGCGGGCCCCTTCCGGACCCGGAGGCCCGCGGCGAGACCGCCGGCTTCGATCCGTCGCGCCGGGCCGACGTACGTGCCCTCGCGGCGGCGGTCGACGCCGCGGAGTCCCGGGTGACCGGGGCCCGGCTGGCCTACCTGCCCGCGCTGGACGCGTTCGCGGGGGGGTCGGTCCACGGAGGAGAGCCCTTCGCGTCCGACGGTACCGACTGGACGGTGGGGGTGGCCCTGCGCTGGGAGCTGTTCGCGGGCTTCCGCCGGGCGGCCGAGTCCGGACGAGCCCGGGCCGAACTCACCTCCCGACGCCTGGACTTTCGGGAGGGGCTCCGCGAGGCCCGGGGCGAGGCGGCCGTGGCCCGGCGCTCGGTGGCGTCCGCCCGGTCGGCGCTGAGGGCGAGCCGGGCGGCCCGGGACGCGGCGGAGGAGGGACGGGACCTCGTCCGACGTCGCCTGGAGGAGGGGCTCGCCACGCCCGCGGACCTGCTGCAGGCGGAGGCCCGGGCGAACCGGGCCCGGGCGGAGGCCGTGGAGGCCCTCGTCCGGTACCACCTCGCCGTGGCCCGCCTCGAGTTCATCCTGGACGCTTCCGATTCCGAGGAGATCCGATGAAGGCGCGAAGCCTGGTGTTCCTGCTCGCTTCGGGCGTCGCGCTGACCGCGTGCGACCGCGGCGAGCCCGGCGCCGTGCCGCCGCCGTCCGGCTCGGTGGACGTCGTCGTCTCGCCCGCGGCGACGGGTCCGACCGTGTCCATCCATCCGGCCACCGTGGTCTCCACGGCGGAGGTCGATGTCGGGACCCGGACCAGCGGAACCATCCTCCGCGTTCGCGCCGACGTGGGGAGCCGGGTGGCCGCCGGGGATACGCTGGTCGAGGTGGACGCGGCCGACGTGCGGGCCAGGGTCGAGGGGGCCGAGGCGGAGCACAGGAGGGCGCGACGGTACTTCGAGCGGATCCGGAACCTGGAGCGGGACGGGGCGGCCACGAG
The DNA here is from genome assembly GCA_964607465.1 of uncultured Gemmatimonadota bacterium. Taxonomy (GTDB): domain Bacteria; phylum Gemmatimonadota; class Gemmatimonadetes; order Palauibacterales; family Palauibacteraceae; genus CAYVFM01. The sequence goes on from CAZSKS010000004.1 coordinate 84,486, forward strand.
CCAGGAGCTGGACGACGCCCGGGCGGCCCTGCGCCGGGCCGAGGCCGCCCTGGCGGAGGCGCGGGCCCAGGTGGACTACGTGGTGCTGAGGGCCCCGTTCGACGGCGTGGTGACGGGCCGGATGGCGGACGCCGGCGCTTTGACCCTGCCGGGCCGCCCCGTCCTGTCGCTGGCGCGTCCCGGGGCCCTGGAGATCACGGCCGATCTCCCCGCCGGGCCGGGAGGCGACGTGCGGGAGGGCGATCGGTTCGTCGTCCGGGACCCCGACTCCGGCGAGGCGCGGCGCGCCCGGGTGGTCCGGGTGTCGCCGGCCCGGGACCCGGCGAGCCGTCGCATCCGGGTGGAGCTTCGGTTCGAGCGGGGCGAGGACGTCCGTGGGACGGGCTTCGCGCCCGGGGCCTTCGCCCGGCTGGAGCGTGAGGCCCCCGGGACGTCCACCGTCTGGATCCCCGCCGACGCGGTGGTGCGGAGGGGTCAGCTCACCGGTGTCTTCGGACTGGACGGGGACAGCCTCGACCTCCGGTGGGTTCGGCTGGGTCTCCGGCGCGGCGACGCCGTGGAGGCGCTGGCGGGGATCGGGTCCGGCGAGCGCGTCGTCCGTCGCCCGGATCGCGACCTGACGGATCGCCTCCCGGTGGGCTCCGTCGAGGAGGAGGCCTGGCGCCCGGGATCGGGACCGTGAAGCTCGGGATCGCCGGTCGGCTCGCCGATTTCTTCATCGGCTCCAAGCTGACCCCGCTCCTGCTGACCGCGGCCCTGGGCGTCGGCCTGTGGAGCGTCTTCAGCCTCCCCAGCCGTGAGGAGCCGGAGATCGTGGTCCCCGTGGCGGACGTCTATCTGCCCATGCCAGGGGCCACGCCACGGGAGGTGGAGAACCGGGCGCTGATCCCCCTGGAGGAGGTGCTGGGGGGCATCGAGGACGTGGAGTACGTCTACAGCCACGCCGAGTCGGGCTTCGGCCTGGTCACCGTGCGCTACGAGGTGGGCACGGACATGGAGGAGGCGCTGGTCCGACTCCACAGCGAGCTGTGGAGGAACGCCGACCGGATGCCCGCCGACCTGGAGGGCTTCCCGCTGGTGAAGACGGTGACCATCGACGACGTGCCGTTCCTGACCCTCACCCTGCACGGGGAGGGCATGGAGACATCCGAGCTCCGGTCCCTGGCGGACGAGGTGGCCGTCGAGCTCCGCTCGGTCGAGCGGGTCCGACGGGTGGAGGTCATCGGTGGCTCGCCGCGGGAGATCCGGGTGGAGTTGAGCCCGGAGCGGATGGCCGCCTACGGGGTGGACCCGGGGCGGGTGGTGGAGCGCCTGGAGGCGGCCAACACGAGCCTGGGCGCGGGCGAGTTCTCCCGGCGGTCGTCGGTGGTTCGAATCAAGGCCGGGCCCTACCTGACCTCGGCGCGGGACGTGGAGGCCGTCGTCCTGGACGTCCGGGACGGCCGGCCGGTGCAGGTGGGCGACGTGGCGCGAGTCACGGACGGACCCGGGGAGGTCGAGACCTACACGCTCCACGCCGAGCCCGGTCGGGCGGCCGTCCCCATGGTGACGCTGGCCGTGGCCAAGCGACCCGGGGCCGACGAGACGAAGCTGGCGGGTCGCATCGAAGAGAAGATGGCGTCCCTCCGCGGCCGCCTGGTCCCGGGGGACGTCGCCTCGCTGGTCACGCGCAACTACGGCGACACGGCCCGGGAGAAGGTGAGCACCCTCCGGCTGCACCTGCTGCTGGCCATCCTGGCCGTCGGCCTCGTCGTCGCCCTCGGCATGGGCTGGCGGGCCGGCGTGGTGGTGATGACCGCCGTGCCGGTGACCTTCGCCCTCACCCTCCTCACGTACCACCTCTTCGACTACACCCTCAACCGCGTCACCCTCTTCGCCCTGATCTTCGTCACCGGCATCGTCATCGACGACTCCATCATCGTCGTCGAGAACATGCACCGTCACTTCGGCATGCGGGACCGCCCGCTCCGCGACGCGGCCCGCGTCGCCGTGGACGAGGTGGGGAACCCCACGATCCTGGCCACCCTCACGGTGATCGCCGCGGTCCTGCCGATGCTCTTCGTGTCGGGGCTGATGGGCCCCTACATGAGCCCGATGCCCATCGGGTCGACCCTGGCCATGTCCTTCTCGCTCCTGGTCGCCCTCGTCGGGGCACCGTGGCTGGCGTACCGGCTGTTGAGGGGCGATCACGGGGAGGGCGAGGACGAGCGGCCCGACTACCGGCTGGAGGAGACGCCCATCTATCGGGCGTACCGGCGGGTGATGGAGCCGCTCCTCGACGCCCCCCGTCGCCTCTGGTGGCTGCTGGGCGGCGTGGGGGTTCTGCTGCTGGCGGCGGTGGGGCTGTTCACGATGCGGGCGGTGACGGTCAAGATGCTCCCCTTCGACGACAAGGACGAGATGCAGGTGATCGTGGACATGCCCGAGGGGACGGCGCTGGAGACCACCGCCGACCTGTCGGAGCGGATCGCCCGGGCCCTGCGGGAGGTCCCGGAGGTGGAGCACGTCCAGCAGTACGTGGGCACGGCCGCCCCGTTCAACTTCAACGGAATGATCCGCCACTACTACCTGCGGAGCGGGCCCACGGTGGCCGACCTGCAGGTGAACCTGGTGGGGAAGGGGGAGCGCTCCGCCCAGAGCCACGACGTGGCGGGCCGGATCCGGCCCCTCGTCCAGGGGGTGGCCGACCGCTCCGGCACCGGCGCCAGGGTCAAGGTCGTGGAGGTCCCTCCGGGTCCGCCCGTGCTGTCGACCCTGGTGGCCGAGGTCTACGGCCGCGACCGGGACGCCCAGGTGGAGGCGGCGCGCGCGGTGAAGGAGCTCTTCGAGGCCGAGGCCGGCGTGGTGGACGTGGACTGGTCGCTGGCCGCACCCCAGCGGGAGGTGCACTTCCGTGTGGACGAGGAGAAGGCCGCCCTGTCCGGGGTGCCCAAGGCCCGGGTCGTCCAGGGCCTCCGCGTGGGGCTGGCGGGCCACGTCGCCACCCGACTCTCGGTCCCGGAGCACCGGACCGAGGTCCCGGTCCGGGTCCGGCTGGCCGAGCCCGATCGTTCCGGCGTGGAGCGGCTGGGGGGACTTCACGTGGCCTCCGCCGGGGGCACGATGGTCCCGGTCGGGGAGCTGGTGACGACGGAAGAGGACACCGTCCCCCAGGTGATCGACCGGAAGAACTTTCGGCGGGTGGTCTACGTGACGGCCGACGTGGCCGGGGAGGAGGAGAGCCCGGTCTACGCCATCCTCGACCTGAAGGAGAAGATCTCCGGGCTCGATCTGCCGTCGGGCACCGGCCTGGGCCAGCTGTTCACCCGGCAGCCCCGCCGGGTCGACCGTCCGGTGGTGAAATGGGACGGGGAGTGGCAGATCACCTACGAGGTGTTCCGGGACCTGGGCATCGCCTTCGCCGGGGCCCTCGTGCTCATCTATCTGCTCATCGTGGCCTGGTTCGGCTCCCTGACCACCCCCCTGGTCATGATGGCCGCCATCCCGCTGACGCTGGTGGGCATCGCTCCGGGCCACTGGGGCTTCGGAGCCTTCTTCACGGCCACCTCCATGATCGGAATGATCGCGCTGGCCGGCATCATGGTCCGCAACGGGATCCTGCTCATCGACTACCTGGAAGCGCGCCTGGACGCCGGAGCGTCGCTGAAGGCCGCGGTGCTGGAGGCGGGCGCGGTCCGGACCCGCCCCATCGCCCTGACGGCGGGCACCGTGGTGATCGGGGCCTTCGTGATCCTCTTCGATCCCATCTTCGAGGGGCTGGCCGTGTCCCTCATCACCGGCGCGGTGGCCTCCACCGCGCTCACCCTGGTCGTGGTGCCCGGCATCTACTTCCTGGCCTACCGCGACGGGGTTCGAGAGAACTGAAGCCGAACGGAGGACGACCATGACCATGGAGAACAAGATCCGCGCGATCGCGGGCAGCTTCGTGCTGGCCAGCCTGGCCCTGGGGTGGTGGGTGAGCCCCTGGTGGTACCTGTTCACGGCCTTCGTGGGCGTGAACCTCCTCCAGTCGTCCTTCTCGGGATGGTGCCTCATGGAGGACATCCTCCGCTGGACCGGACTCCACCGGGAGCGGCCTGCGGCGGGCTCGGCTCCGCCTTCCCGCTAGAGGGACGACGATGACGACGGGGCACCCCGCCCCCGGGCTGTCGGGGCGCCACGCCTCCCCGGGCCGGGAGGGCTATGCCGACCGGCCGCTGGTCATCACGTGGGAGATCACCCGGGCCTGCGGGCTAACCTGCCGGCACTGCCGGGCCGACGCCCGCCCCGAGCGCGACCCGAGGGAGCTGGACACCGCCGAGGGCCGCGCCTTCCTGGAGTCGGTGCGGGCGTTCGGCGACCCCTCTCCCGTGGTCGTCTTCACGGGGGGCGATCCGCTGATGCGCCCGGACCTGACCGAGCTCGTCCGGTACGGCACGGAGCTGGGCCTCACCATGGCGGTGACGCCGGCCACGACGCCGAGGCTCACCCGCCGCCGGCTGGCCGCGCTGAAGGAGGCGGGCGCCCGCCGGATCGCGCTGTCGGTGGACGCCGCCGCGGCCGAGCGCCACGACGCCTTCCGAGGGGAGCGCGGCTCCTTCGACGTGGCCCTGCGGGCCGCCGAGCAGGCCGGGGCGATGGGCCTGCCCGTCCAGGTCAACACGACCGTCACCCGCTCGACGGTCCGCGGTCTCCGCGAGATGGCCGGCCTGGTGGAGAGGATGGGAGCGGTGATGTGGGAGGTCTTCTTCCTGGTGCCGGTGGGACGGGGCAGGGTGCTGGAGCCCCTCTCGCCGCTTCAGCACGAGCGGGTGCTCGGGTGGCTGTACCGGCACTCCCGCCGGGCTCCCTACCGGATCATCACCGTGGAGGCCCCGTTCTACCGACGAATCGGCCGTCAGATCGAGGCCCGGGAGCGCCGCGGGTCGGACGAGTCCATAGACGGCGCCTCGATGGGCTCCCGGGGCCGCTTTCCGGGCTCCACCGGCGACGGGAACGGCTTCGTCTTCGTGAGCCACACGGGCGAGGTCCTGCCGTCGGGTTTCCTCCCCGTCTCCGCCGGCAACGTCCGGCGGGACGAGCTGGTACGGATCTACCGCGAGTCGGAGGTGTTCAGGAAGTTGCGGGATCGGGACGCTCTGCGGGGGAAATGCGGGGCGTGCGAGTTCCGCTACGTCTGCGGCGGCAGCCGGGCCCGGGCGATGGCCGTCCATGGCGACTGGATGGGTCCGGACCCCTTCTGCCCCTACGTGCCCGACGGATGGGGACCCGACGGCGCCGGGGCGGAGATTCCACCGGGACCGGGAGGACCGGACGACCGCTCCCTTCCGCTGACGCACTGAGAGGAGCGGGATCCGACAGCCCGATGAGCATCACTGGAACCTGAGGTGAAGTGACTGTGACACAATCACCTAGGTACATCAGTCTAAATCTGTGTCGAGAGGCGTCATGACGCACCGCGCCGAGGGACCCGCCGACAGCTTCGGCGCCCGGACGACCATGGAGCTGGCGGGGGAGCCGACGGTCGTCTACCGGCTCGCCGCCCTGGAGGACGCAGGTTGCACGGACCTGACCCGCCTCCCGTACTCCATCCGCATCCTCCTGGAGAACCTCCTGCGGAACGAGGACGGCGAGACCGTCACCGCCGCGCAGATCGAGGCCCTGGCCGCGTGGGACCCGTCGTCTGGGGGCGAGCGGGAGATCTCCTTCCGTCCCGCCCGTGTGCTTCTGCAGGACCTCACCGGGGTGCCGGCCGTCGTGGACCTCGCCGCCATGCGGGACGCCGTGGCAGAGCTCGGCGGCGACCCGTCCGAGATCAACCCCCTCCTCCCGGCCGAGCTGGTCATCGACCACTCGGTCCAGGTGGACTCCTTCGGCCGCGAGATCTCCTTCCGGGTGAACGAGGCGAAGGAGTACGAGCGGAACCGGGAGCGCTACCAGTTCCTCCGGTGGGGCCAAACGGCCTTCGAGAACTTCCGCGTCGTGCCGCCCGACACCGGCATCGTCCACCAGGTGAACCTGGAGTACCTGGCCCGGGTCGTCTTCCGGCGGGAGGGGCGCGACGGGCCGCTGGCCTATCCGGACACGCTGGTGGGCACCGACAGCCACACGCCCATGATCAACGGCCTGGGAGTGCTGGGCTGGGGGGTGGGAGGAATCGAGGCCGAGGCCGCCATGCTGGGCGAGCCCGTCGGCCTCCTCGTCCCCGAGGTGGTGGGCTTCCGTCTCTCCGGCCGGCTCCCGGAGGGGGCCACGGCCACGGACCTGGTGCTGCGCGTCACCGAGATGCTGCGGGAGAAGGGGGTCGTCGGGAAGTTCGTGGAGTTCCACGGTCCCGGCGTCTCCCAGCTCTCCCTGGCCGACCGGGCCACCCTGGGCAACATGTCCCCCGAGTACGGGGGCACCTGCGCCATCTTCCCGGTGGACGAGGAGACGCTCGACTACCTGCGCTTCACCGGTCGCTCCCCCGAGCGGGTGGCCCTGGTGGAGGACTACATGAGGGCGCAGGGCCTCTTCCACACCCCGGACGCTCCCGAGCCGGACTACACGGACACCCTGGAGCTGGACCTGGGCGAGGTGGAGCCCAGCCTGGCCGGTCCCAAGCTCCCGCAGCAGCGGATTCCGCTCTCCCGGAGCAAGGAGGCCTTCTACGACGCCCTCCGGGGCCTGGAGCCCGGGACCGCGGCCGGCGCGGCCGACGATCCGGTCGCCCGGTGGGAGGGGGAGGGCGGTGACGGTGGGGCGGCCGTGGCGGACCGGACGTCCACGGCGGTGACCGTCCGGCTGTCGGCGGACGATACGCCGGAGGGCGAGCCGGTGGAGTTCGAGCTGGACCACGGGTCGGTGGTCATCGCAGCCATCACCAGCTGCACCAACACCTCGAATCCCTCGGTCATGGTGGCGGCCGGGCTCCTGGCGAAGCATGCCGTCGAGCGCGGCCTGGCCCGCAGGCCCTGGGTGAAGACGAGCCTGGCCCCGGGCTCCAAGGTGGTGACGGAGTACCTGGAGGAGGCCGACCTCATGCCCTGTCTGGAGGAGCTGGGCTTCCACCTGGTGGGGTACGGCTGCACGACCTGCATCGGGAACAGCGGCCCCCTGCCCGGTCCGGTGTCCGAGGCCATCCGGGAGAACGACCTGGTGACCTGCTCGGTCCTCTCGGGGAACCGGAACTTCGAGGGGCGGATCAATCCCGACACGCGGGCCAACTACCTGGCCTCCCCCCCGCTGGTGGTGGCCTACGCCCTGGCCGGGAGGATGGACGTGGACCTGCGGGAGGAACCCCTGGGGCGGGACGCGGAGGGGCGGGAGGTCTACCTCGAGGACGTCTGGCCCTCCCAGGAGGAGATCCGCGCCACGATCCGGAGCTCCCTCACCAGCGAGATGTTCCGGGAGCAGTACGCCGACGTCTTCGAGGGGGAGGAGCGGTGGAGGGAGCTCGAGGTACCGGAGGGCGAGCGCTTCGACTGGCAGGACGACTCCACCTACGTGCGGCAGCCGCCCTTCTTCCGGGGCATGTCACGGGACCCGGACGAGCCGAAGGACCTCGTGGGGGCCCGGGCCCTGGTGGTCGTGGGGGACTCGGTGACCACGGACCACATCTCGCCCGCCGGGGCCATCCCCGGGGATTCGCCGGCGGCGGAGTACCTCCGGTCGAAGGGCGTCGACCTCCTGGACTTCAACACGTACGGCTCCCGCCGGGGGAACCACGAGGTGATGATGCGGGGGACCTTCGCCAACATCCGGCTCCGGAACCACCTGGTGCCGGGGGTCGAGGGCGGCTACACGAGGCACTTCCCCGACGGGGAGAAGATGACGATCTACGAGGCCGCCATGCGCTACCGGGAGGAGAGCGTCCCGACCCTGGTCCTCGCGGGGGACCAGTTCGGCACGGGCTCCTCGCGGGACTGGGCCGCCAAGGGGCCGGCGCTGCTGGGCGTCGAGGCCGTCCTGGCCGAGGGCTACGAGCGGATCTTCCGTAGCAACGCCATCGGCATGGGCATCCTCCCCCTCCAGTTCCTGCCGGGCGACGATCGGGAGACCCTCGGGATCGACGGCACCGGGACCTTCGACGTCCTGGGGGTGGCCGGGGCGCTGGAGCCCGGCGGGGAGGTGCGGGTGGTGGCCCGCTCCGACGACGGCGACGCCAAGGAGTTCCGTGCGCGAGTCCGGCTGGACACGGGCAGGGAGGTCACCCACTACCGGAACGGGGGCATCCTGCAGACGGTGCTGCGGGGGATGCTGGCGGGCTGAGCCGCGATGCGCGGGGCCGGTCCGCGGCGGTTACTGCGGTGCTAGTCCTCCCGGCCCAGCACCCGGTTCAGGTAGCGCAGGTAGGTGGCCAGCAGCAGCCCGGCCACGGCGAACCCCACGGCCAGGACCAGGGACCCCGTCCCGCCGTCCTGCAGGAAGGAGGCGCCCGTCAGCCCCGCGAAGCCGAGGCAGAAGAGGATGGCCGTGGCGATGAGAACGCGGTGGAATCCGATGAGCGACATGGTGCCTCCCGGTACGGGTGGAACGCGGGTTCGGCCCCGGGGCGGGCTCGTCCGGAGCGCCGGCGACTCCGCCCCCCCTCAATTCGATCCGCCTCCGTCGTCCCGCCATCGGCGGACCAGCGAGGAGAACATCGGTGCCACGAGCCCGCCGACCGTGGCCCCGATGAGGGCGAGGACGGCCACCGGTCCCGGGTTGTCCGCCGGACCGAAGCCGGTGGCCACGTTGAGGTAGAGCCCGAGCGCGAGGAAGAGGGCGCCGCCGATGGCGAAGCCCGCCAGGGTGCGCCCCAGGGGGGTCTCGTCCGACGGGCCCGCCTGCCCGCTCCTGCCCGCCTCACCGCTCATGGAGACTCCCGGCTCGTCCCGATCCCGTTCCCGGGGTCCGCCCGGGTGAGGGGCCGGTATCGGAAGGTGACGCATCCGGCTCTGGTGCCCGGACAGTAGTAGCCGAGGAAGCGCAGCGCCACGTACTCTCCCTCCGAGGTGCGGACCGCGTAGACCCGCGGGCGCGGACGGAGGACGTGCGAGAAGAAGTCATACTCGTACCAGTCTTCCAGGAGGGGATGGCGCAGCTCGCCCGCCCGGGACTCGGTGGCACGCCAGCCGGAGTCCGGGGCCGATCGGACGGAATCCAGGGATCCGACCGCCAGCCGGGCCGCCCGTGCGCTGCCGGGCAGGCCCACGCCGCCGTTCACCACGATCCGGAAGCGCCGGGCGGCGAGGTCCCATCCCTCGAACTCCCGCTCGGCGATGCGGCCGTCCGCGAAGTCGAAATACGTCCAGCGCTCCGAGCTCCGCGCGTCCAGCGTGACCTGCCGGGCGCCCGTGGCGTCGGGCTCCGGCCCGTCTGCGGAGGGCGTGGGCGCGAAGGTGGGCGGTGAGCGGTCCGCCAGCGAGGTGGCGACGAGCCCGCCCGCCAGGAGGAGGAACAGCCCCCCCACGGCTCCGAGCCACCAGGGAAAACGTCCCGCCGCCGGCCACCTCATCCCCCGCTCCCTGGCGTCTTGCCGGGGGAGGGCGTGGCGGCCCCGGTGGGACGAGCTCGCTCCGGCGTCCTCGGCATGGCGGCTCCGTCGTCGGCGCTGCGGTTTCCGACCGCGCCCGGGGCGGGGGACGGCGCTCCTCGGGCGGTCGCGGCCGTCGGCCGGTTGGCGCGGCGGCCTCCGAGCGTCAATATACGGGACACGTGCAGCGTGAGCAGACGGGCCGATGTTCCCCGCGTCGATCCGGCCCGCGCGATCCTCTCGACCCCGGTGAGGGCATGAGTCCGGAGGCGTCATGAGCCCGGAGACGGCATGAGCGAGGCCGCGGCCCGGCGGAGCGACAGGTTCCGGCAGGCGGCGTTCGTCTACCTGCACGTGGGCCTGCTCTACGAGGCGGCGGTGTTCGCCATGTGGCGGGCGGGAATGCTGCCCGGAGGACGCGGGCCGGTCTGGGTCTGGCTCCTGGTGGGGGCGGCCATCGTGGCCTTCGTGTTCTGGGGGCTCTGGTTCCGCCGGAGCGTGTGGTTCGCACGCGTCGTGTGGGCGCTCCACGCGTTGCGGCTCCCGGCCCTGCTGGAGGGCGCCTTTCTCCGGAGCACCCCGGGCGAGGGACTCCCGGCCGGCTTCTACGGCACCGCCCTGGCCGTGGTGCTCGTGAACCTGGCCTTCCTGGCCCGGGCGGGGTGGGACCTGTGAGCCGCTACGAGATCCGCACCTACGGCGAGGTGGAGGGCGAGGACCGGTCGGACCTGGCCGGCCAGATGGGAGAGCAGGAGCGGCGCGTCGCCCTCCGGATGGCCGGGGTCGATCGGGTGGTGGCCGTCATGAGCGGCAAGGGCGGGGTGGGGAAGAGCCTCGTGGCCGGTGCCCTGGCCGGGGCCTGGGCCCGGGACGGACGTCGCGTGGGCCTGCTGGACGCCGACCTGGACAGCCCCACGGGCGCCCGGATGCTGGGCGCGGAAGGGACGAGCCTCGAGCCCGGAGACGACGGGATGCGGCCCGCGGCCACGCCCTCGGGGGTCCGGCTGGTCAGCACCGCCCTCCTTCTGGAGGAGGACGGGCGCCTGCGCTGGGAGGGCCCGGAGGGGGAGAGCTGGGTCTGGCGGGGCGCCCAGGAGCGCGGTGTGCTGCGCGAGTTCCTCTCCGACGTGGACTGGGGTCGGCTGGACGTGCTGGTGGTGGACCTGCCGCCGGGCGCCTCCCGGTTCGAGCAGCTGACGGGCCTGGTGCCCGACCTGGAGGGGACGGTGGCCGTGACCCTCCCCTCGGGAGCTTCCCGGTCTTCGGTCCGACGGTCCATGGGGCTGGCCCGGGACCGGGGAGTCCGGCTCCTGGGAGTGGTGGAGAACATGGCCCGCTACGCCTGCCCCGGCTGCGCCGACCTGCGTCCCCTGTTTCCGGGGGAGGCGGGACCCGATCTCGCGGCGGCCTTCGACGTGCCCCTCCTGGGCCGGGTGCCCTTCGATCCCGAGGCCGCGCAGGCGGCCGACGACGGCCGGCTGAATCATCTGCTGGAGGCGACCCGGGCGGGGGAGGCGCTGCGGCGGATCGCCGGTACGCTGGACGGGGGAGGAGCGGCGTGAAGTTCCTGTGCGTCGCGTGTGACCGACGGATGGACTTCGCCCAGCGGGAGATCCCGGGCGACGGGACCCTGGCGGCCGTGTTCGACTGTCCGGACTGCGGGCGGGCCGTGGCCATGCTCACCAATCCCATGGAGACCCAGCTCGTCTCCTCCCTCGGCGTGAAGATCGGCGGGAGCGAGGTCCCGGAGGAGCCGATGGAGGGGACCCGCGAGATGCTGGCCGACCGGCGGGAGGGCTCGCTGGAAGGGGCCGGCGGGGCCCCCGAGGACGCCGCGAGCGGCGCCGGTCCGTCGGACGGCTCGCAGGCCGGGCCGGCGCCGGGTTCGGACGCCGCCGCGGCCGGAGGGGGCGACGGACCGGACGACCCGCCCCCGGTGGAGTGGACGGAGGACGCGGTGGACCGCCTGGGCCGCGTGCCGAGCTTCGTCCGGGGGATGGTCCGCCGGATCTACACCGACTGGGCCCGGGAGCGGGACATCCGGACCATCACGCCCGAGGTGATGGACCGGGCCCGCACGGACCTGGGCCTGGAGGGCATGTGACGGACGACCGGCACCAGCGGATCCGTGACGTCCACGGCCTGCGGGTGGAGATCGATCGTGACCTGTGCGTGGGCTTCGGGGACTGCCTGGACGCGGCCCCGGAGGCGTTCGAGCTGGACGAGGAGAACGTGGCCGTCTTCACCCGGCCGGAGGAGGTGGACCGGGAACGGCTCCTGGAGGCGTGTCGCTCCTGTCCCGTGGACGCCATCACCGCCCGAAACGAGGACGGTGAGGTGGTGGCTCCCTGAGCGCATCGTGGAGGAGCGGGCCGGGTCGGAGCGGCCCGGGCGCCGGCCGCGGGGCGAGCTTTGACATCCGTCAGCGGACGGCCTATATAGCGATAGCCGAGCCGCGACCCCCGACCGGGAAGCCTCGGGACGCCGCGTCCGCGGCACCCGCGGCGAGGATCCTGGCGCCGGGAGGGAGTCGCCTGCAGCAGGGGGAGCGCCCGTTCACCGCTCCGAGCGGTCGGGCGGCACCTCGCAGCGAGGACAGCACGAGCCGTGACGGCTCCTGAACGATAGATCGCACCGCCGGCGAGGCGTGCCGGCGGCGACGTGAATCGAGCCGTGTTGGATCCCTAGACGGATCCGAAGTCGCATCCAGAAAGCGGGTGCGCACTGTGTGGAGCGGGGCCGGCAGCGCGCCGGGCCTCCCAGGCGTCGCTCTGTCCTCGAGGTCATGAGGTGCCGATGTACCGCGAGCTCCTCGTTCCCGTCGACAACTCCCGTCATTCCGACTGGGCCGTGGATCGGGCCATCGAGCTCACGAAGCGCTCCGACGGCCACGTCACCGCCAGCCACGTCTACGCCGCCCGGCTCCACGACATCCGGTTCCGTCAGCTCGAGGTGGGGCTCCCCGCCCGGTTCCAGGACCCCAAGGAGATCCGCCGGCAGCGGAAGATCCACGACAAGCTGATCGAGAAGGGCCTCCAGCTCATCTCCGACAGCTTCCTGAACGAGGTGGAGAGGCAGTGCCGGGAGGCGGGGGTCGACCTCACCCGGCAGCTCCTCGAAGGGATCAACTACGAGGAGATCATCAAGGAGACGAACCGCGGGGGCGGGCAGCTGCCCAGCCTCATCGGCTTCGACCCGAACATCGCCGGCAAGTACGACGGGGGCGAGAACGTCCGGGGCGACGTCGAGGTCGACGACGAGGGGAACATCGTCGCCGAGGACGAGGACCAGGAGGAGAAGGTCGCCGGGAGCTCCGAGCGGGACTACGACCTGCTGGTCATCGGCGCCCACGGCATCGGGCGGCAGCCGGCCTCCCAGCTCGGGGGCGTGGTGTCCCGAGTGGCCCGCGGGGTGGAGAAGGACACGATGATCGTCCGGGACGACGCCCCGCTGGAGGGCGGGGACTGGATGGTCTGCGTCGACGGCTCGGCGTACAGCTACCGGGCCATGAAGAAGGCCCTCGAGATGGCCGAGGAGTTCGGGGCCAAGCTCTACGTCTGCAGCTCCTTCGACGTCCAGTACCACCACGCCGTCTTCAACAACA
>CAZSKS010000005.1:0-37262 GCA_964607465.1 uncultured Gemmatimonadota bacterium
CAGAGCAACGGACTTTTAATCCGTAGGTCGTGGGTTCGAGACCCACCCCGGGTATAATCTCCTCAGCTTTTCCTCCCCCGGCTCCGGGCCTTCCGCCCAAGCGTTTGCCGTTTGCCCGCCAGGTCGTTCGAAGGTGGGATGGCCGGCGGCGGGTGAAGCTGCAGCCTGACGGTGTGACGATAACCCCTGTGCTCACTGGACGAGACGGATGATCTCGGGTGTCTCCAGGAGCGGGTTCGAGGGGACGAGGGGCGTCAGCGTCCGTCGGCGAGCAGGTGCAACGCCAGCGCTTTGCGGCTCGGTGCGCCGGTCTTCTCCAGGACCCTCTGAGCGTGGTGACGGGCGGTGTGGGGGCTGATGGTGAGTCGATCCGCGATGTCACGGTTCGAATGTCCCCGGGCGAGAAGTATAGCCACCTCCGATTGACGGGGGGTGAGCCCGTAGCGCTCGCGGAGCTCCACCTCGTCAGGAAGGGGAGGTACGACCGGCCGGACGACAACGAGCACCGTGACGGGCGCCTCTCCGTAGCCGCCCTCCAGGTGGCTCGCCGCGAGCCGGTACCGGTTCGTCGGGGTCGTGACCTTGATCGAGCTGTTCAGGTCACTTCCCGGAACCGTTCGCTCCCCCAGCGCTCGCCGGAGCCTGCCGGCGCAAGCCGCTATGGCCTCGGTCAGGTCCTCCTCGCGCTCCTCGGCCGACAGGAGCCTCCTGAGGGCGCGGTTCCGATAGGACTCGGACCCGTCTCGAAAGACGGCCACGCCTTCCTGCAGGAGGTCCAGGCTCGCTCGTAGCCGGCCGCGGCGCCGTGACGCGAGCGCATAGGTACGGCTCCCGGCCCTGAACGCGGGCAGGAGGAGGCGCAAAACGTCAAGTGCATCATCTCCGAAGGTCGTCGTCTCTCTTCTGCCCGGCAGTATGTGAAGGTGGGCTCGACCCTCCGGCAGGGAGTGCGCCATCAGGAGAAAGCCTTCGAGCTCGTATGGGCGAAGCACCTCCGGATAGAAGCGGGGCATCTCCGCGATTGAGATCCGGCTCACGCGCTCGGCGATCTCACGGTTCCAGACCTCGACCCCGCAGGTGGCGAGTCGTTTCATCTGTCGGTGCAGCAGGGGATCGTCGTATTGGTTGGCGCTGGGCAGCGTCCCCGTCAGTGCCTCACGGAGTTTCTGTAAAGCCGGCTGTCCGAGGTTGGGCGAGTCACTGAGGACCCCGCCAGAGGCTTCAGGTAACACCAGCAGGGACCGATCGACGCCGAACAGGTCGGTCGCGGCCTCGTGGATCGCTGCTGTCCACGAATCGGTGTCGGGAAAGCGCAGGGGACCGACGAGGAGCTCCTGGAGCTCCCGGATCTGCCGCAGCTGGCCGTTCGTCAGGCGAAGGGACACGGTGCCAGCTCCTCTCCGGGCGATGCCTTCCCACGTCGAGGAAAGCCCGCTTCGCAGGGGTCCACCGCAGGCCAAGGATTACAATCGCAAACATAGGATCTTCTTCCTATGCGGTCTACGGGACTCCCCATCTACGTTGAGGGCGATTCGTGATGGGCGGAGCTTCCTTATGGCGACGGCCGGAGCCGTCCATCGGCACGCATGCTGTTCCGGCCGGCCTTCACCCCTGGCACAGAGGACGCCATGAACTACCTCACCCCGACGCGCCGACGTCCCTCCACCCGGAGGAGAAGCAGGTCGTGGGCTCCGGCCTTCGCCACCGGCCTCTTGGCCCTCGCCCTGAGCCTGGGCGCGTGCTCGGACGGCACCGTCTCTCCGTTGGAGCCGCTGGCAGCGCCGCCGAGCTCCTCACACGCTGTAAGTACCGGTGGCGCAGCCGCGCGCGTCGCGGGGTCGCTGATCCGGGCGCCGCACAGCTGGCCCATCGTGAACTGGTCCACGATCCGCGGCCTCAACGCCATCCTCGACCGTGAGGAGAATCCCGACGGCTCCTTCGAGCTGGACATCGAGATCGACTTCGGGGATGGACCCTTCCTGCAGGAGACCACCGAGGAGGTCATCTGCCTGGAGATCGCCGCCCGCGGCGACGGCGCGACCGACATCTGGATCAGTCACGCTGGCCTGGGCTGGGTGACTGTTCCGCCCGGGGAAACGCACTTCTCCATCCTGCACATCCGGGACGCGCCCGGCGGGGACATGCTCACCGCGCGCACGATCCAGCCCGACGAGGGAGAGCCCTCCGAGTTCTGCCACACCCGCCCCGACCTCTCCAGCACCGATCCCACGGGCCTGGGGGCCCTGGTGCTGATGGCCGCCGAGTCGGGCAACGTCGTCTCGATCGACCGGAGGTGATCGAAACCTCACGGTACCGAGGTCGGGGTCTCCCTTGGCCCCGGCCCCGGTGAGCCCCTTTCGGGAGCCCCCGGCCGATCAGGGGCCGGGGTCCCCCCGCGCTGCAGCTACGGAGTGCCGGACCCGGTCACCTCCCCCGTCGGACCCGGTTCTCGTCGATCGCCAGGCCGAGGCCGTCGCTGATCGACACGAACCAGATGTAGCCGTTGCTGGTGTTCGAGGCGTCGAAGTCCGAGGCCAGCTCGCCGGTCAACAGCGTCGTCCCCGTCTCCCTGGTGAAGAGCGTCTCCCCGTCACGGGCGAGCTCAAACGCCACGGCCAGGTCTCCGCCCTCCTCGGTGAACCGGTGACGGAAGGTGTACCAGCCGGCCTCGCCGACCTCGTGGCCGGCCACCGAGAGCGTCCCGTCGGCCTTCGAGACGGGCAGGAAGAAGTATCGGAAGTTGGGGAAGTCCTCGTCCAGCACCTGGAAGCTGACGGCGTAGCCGAAGGCCGTGCCGTCCTCCCACCCGGGATCCAGGTAGACGTCCACCTGGTTCACGTACCCGCCGGTCGGAAAGGCCGTGCTGAACAGATCCGGGTCGGCGGACGCGGGGGCGCTTCCGTCGGGGAAGAACGGCTGGTAGAAGTCGTTGCACGCGTCGTGCTCCACGATCGCGTAGCCCGAGCCGGCCGAGGGCGCGAGATCGCCCGTTCGACGGTCCACGCGCTGGATGGTGCCGCACCAACCGAACGGCCCGGGATCCTCCTTCGTCACCCACCCGTCGGTGTCGTGCTCGAACCCCTGCTGCCAGGCCTGGAACGGGGCCTCGGAGTTCGTCATCGCCGAGGAGGAGGTGGCGGCGGTGAGGGGACCCGTGACCTCGGCCGAGGCGTCGGCCTCCTGCGGGGCCTCGGTGGTCGTGGGCACCTGGTCGCACGCCACGGCCACGAGACCGGCGACGAGAACGAGGGAGAGTAGCTTACGCATGGGCTGCCTCCTGGTAGCCATGTTCGCGCTTCGAGGACCGGGCGGCCGAAGCGCGCCCGGCGTCGACGGGGGGCAAGCTGGACGTGGGGTGTTGAACGAGCGTGAACGGGGCGTGAATCGAGCGTGAATCCTCGGATCCGGTCGGCGTGCGGAGGACCGCTGGGCTGACGGAAGGGGGCGTCTGGCCCCCCTCGGGGGGAGCGTGACGATGACGACCCGTCTCCGGTCGTTTATATTGGAGCCTGCGTAGTCGGCCCGGAGCCCCCTCTCGCATGGAGGGCCGGGCCCGACGCGACCCCAACGGGAGGCGAGTCGCCGTGCTTGAGCTGCAGACCTTCGGCGGCCTGGAGCTCCGAACGGAGGCCGGCGAGGGGGTCGAGGCGCTGGCGGGGCGAACCAAGTGCCTCGCGCTGCTGGCGTACCTGGCGGTGGAGGCCCCCGACGGCCATGTGCCCCGGGAGCAGGTGGCCGCGCTGCTGTGGCCCGGGGGGACGGACGAGCGAGCCCGGGCGTCTCTTCGGGCCGCCCTCAGTCAGATCCGGCAGGCGACCGGTCCCGTCCTGGTGGCCGGGGAGGGCACCTCCCGGGTCGGGCTGGTCCGTGACCACCTGCGGGCCGACGTCACTGTCTTCCGGGAAGCGCTGGCGGCGGGCGAGGAGGCCCGGGCCCTGGAGATCTACGGCGGCGACTTCCTGGCCGGGGTCCGCGTGCAGGGGGCCGGCCGGTTCCAGCGCTGGGCGGACCGGCAGCGGGGGCACCTTCGCCAGCAGGCATACGAGGCGGCCCTGTCGGTCGGGGCGGCGGCCCGCGCTACGGACGACCTGGCGGCGGCCGAGGCGGCGTACCGGCGGGCGCTGGACCTGGCCCCGCTGCGGGAGGAGGCCGCCGAGAAGCTCCTCCGGACGCTGGCCGACCGCGGCCGTGCGGCCGACGCCGTCCAGCTCTACGAGGCATTCCGGGCCCGCCGTGAGGCGGAGCTGGAGATGGCGCCCTCCGAGGAGCTCGACGCGTGGGTGGAGGGGCTGAAGCAGGCCCCGCCCGCGGCGTTCGGCGCCACCGAGGAGGGGGACCCGGCGGAGGAGGTCCCCGGGCCCGAGGCGGGAGGCTCCTCGGAGGAGGCGCTCGAGGTTCGTCCTTCTCCTGACACCGACGTCCCGGTGGGTGCGACGGCCTCCCGCTGGGCCCGCTTCCGGCGGCGCACCCTCCTCGGCGCGCTGGCGGCGGTGGGGCTCGTGAGCGCGGCCCTGGCCGGGGCCTGGTACCTGGTGGGCCCGGGTGGGGAAGCGGCGGCCGTCGCTGCCGGTGACCGGTCGGTGGCGGTGCTCCCGTTCGAGGCGACCGGCACCGAGGACCCGGGCCCCACCGCCGCGGGTCTGCAGAGCGACCTGCTCACGCGGCTGTCGGCCGTCGGCGACCTGAAGGTGATCTCGGCGACCTCGGTCGAGCGCTTCCGGGAGGCCGATCTGCCGTTGCCGGCCATCGCCGACAGCCTGGGGGTGACGTGGGTGCTCGAGGGCCACGTCCAGCGGGCAGGCGAGGGGATCGAGGTGCACGCCCAGCTCATCGATCCCCGCACCGACACCCATGCCTGGGCCGAGACCTACCGCCGGGAGCTGACCGCCGAGAACCTGTTCGAGCTACAGGGCGACATCACCCGCCGGATCGTCGAGTCTCTCGAGACGCGCCTGACGGGCGTCGAGGAAGACCGGCTCGACCGACGGGCCACCGGGAGCCTCCAGGCGCACCGTTTCTACGTCCGGGGGCGGAGCCTGCTGGAGCAGCGGGAGGTGCCGTACATTCGCCGGTCGCTGGACTACTTCGAGCAGGCGCTGGCCGAGGACTCCAGCTACGCGCTCGCCTGGGCGGGAATCGCCGACGCACTGTCGCTCGTCCCCTACCGCGACCGCGGGGGCACGAACCCGGACACCCTCTTGCCCCGGGCCCGCGAGGCGGCGCTACGGGCGCTCGAGATCGCGCCGGACCTCGCCGAGGGGCACGTCGCCCGGGGGCGTCTACACATGTACCGGCGGGAGGGGCCCCTGGCACTGCGGGACTTCCGGCGGGCCATCGAGCTGAAGCCCAGCCTGGCCGCCGCCCACGCCTGGCTCGCCAAGCTATGGCTCAGCCTGGGCTATCCCGGGGAAGCGCTCGAGGCCGCGCAGCGTTCCGTGGAGCTGGACCCCCTGTCGGAGGAGAACCTGGCCACCCTCTGCTGGACGCTGTTGGCCACAGACCGTCCCGAGAGGGCGCTGGAGGTGGTTGACCGGATCGTCAGGCTGCGGGACCCCGGGGGCAGCGCCCCGCTCTACCGCGTGATGGTCCTGGCGCACCTGGACCGCCTCGACGAGATGGGGCGGACCATCGAGGAGTGGGGCGTGCCCAAACAGGTCATTCCCTTCGCGGCAACCCACCAGGCGGTGACCGGAAACCCGGCGGCGGCCGAGCGGCTGCTCGCGGAGGCCGGACCGGAGACCCCTCTCCTGACGTTGCTCGCGCTGCATTCGTCCCTCGGCCAGCGGGACCGGGCGTTCGAAATCCTGGGTGACGCGTACCCGCGTGAGGACCGTCTCTGGGACGTGGACCTCACGATCGTGATCCGGTACTTCTTTCCGGCCACCTTCCGGCCTCTGCGCGAGGATCCCAGGTTCGAGGCATACCTCGAGGAGGTTCACACCCACTGGGGCCTCGACCCGGACGGGAGCTTGCCGGAAGACGCACGGGGATAGCGGGGGCAACTGACACTGCTTTCTCCTCTCGTTCTCGCTGCGAGCGGGATCCGTGCTGTGAGATCTTCCGTGCGGCCATCAGGATCGTGAAGACACCGCGCCGATTCGCGGCGTCGGCGGCCTCGAAGCCCTCCATGTCGTGGCCGACGCCCGGCGGCCGCAGCTCCCCCGCTCCAGGGGTCGCCTCTTTCCTCGCGAAGGGCGGCCCCGTAAACTTTTTTCCGTCTACACCCTCTTCCCTTTCGTGTCCGCGAGCGGGTCGGTACGATCCGGCGCCGGGTACACCTGGCGTTTCACTTTTCGCTGATTGAGCGGCGTCTTGAACGACTCCGAAGCCCGGGAAAGCGTGTGGTCCGGATCCGCGCGGGACGGCCCGCCTTCGACCGTGCTGGCGGTGACGCTTCAGCGTCTCGGAGGGGGCGATCTGGCCTGCTGCTGCTCGCTGGCCCTTCTGGCCCGCGAGATGTCCGGCGGCCGCCGATGTCGTGTCGAATTCGCCGCCGGCGGCTCGGGCGGGGCGGAAGATCCGGGCGCGGCGGCCGATCCGGGCTCGCCCGAGGATCCGAACGCGCCCTCCGGCTCCGAGCCCGCCGAGGGCGGCCCGGGCTGGCACCGGATCCCGGTCGGTGCACCGCGCGCCCCGAGAGTGCCCGAGGCCTGGCTCGCGGTGGAGCGGCACGGCGGGGAGCGCACGCCCCCGGCTCTCGACCGGCTGTCCCCGCTCGCCGCCTTCGCCGGCCTGCTGCTCGCGACGCACCGCCTGGCCCGCGAGGCCCGACGGACGCGGAGAGAGGCCAGGGAGGTCAGAGGCGTGCTCGGCCACACCCTCAGGGGGCACCTCCATACGGCGATGCTGCAGGCCGACAGTCTCATGGTGGGCTTCCCGGAAGAGGGGGAAGCGGACGTCGCCCTGGTTCGAGAGCAGCTCGATGACCTCAGGGACACGATCAAGGGGATGGCGGAGGAGATCCGCGAGGCCGTCGACGCGCCGGACACCCCGGCCGAGCCGTCCCCGGGGTCGGCGGCCGGACCACGGGACGACCTTCGGATCCCGGAGCTCCTGCGCCAGGCGGCCGAGAGGGCGGGGGACGGTGAAGCGGCGCCCCGTCTCGACGTCGACGGCCGGATCCCGGCCCTCCGTGCGGACCCCGGTCAGCTCGGGCCCGCCCTGGAGGAGCTCTTCGACCTGGCCCGACGGTCGCGGAGCACGCCGACCGTCTCGGTCCGACCCGAGGGCTCCCGGTCCGGCGCCCGGATCGACCTGTCCGTCGAGCTCGACCCGTTTCCCGGTACGGGCGGCGACCCGGACAAACCGGAAGCGTACGCCGGTCCCTCTCCGGCTGGTGGGGGGGGCGACGGTCCCGAGCGTCCCGACGGGGAGGAGCGCGAAGAAGGGCGTCCGTCGCTACGGCATGTCGTGGACCGACTCGGCGGGCGGCTCCGGGTCGAGGTGGACGACCGGACCCGGGCGACGATGGTCCTGATCCTCCCCGCCGGCGACGGCGGCTGACCCGGGACCTCTCGCGGTCCGACAGATCGGAGGGATGGCGGCATACCCGGGCGGGACCGTCGCCGTCCCGGGACGTTCGTCAGCCACGGAGCGCCCGTCGGAGCTCGTCGGCTCCGACCGGCTTGGTGAGGTGCTCGTCGAAGCCGGCCTCCCGGGCTCGATTCCGGTCGACGTCGCGGCCGAAACCCGTGAGGGCGACCAGGCGGACGTTCTCCAGCTCCGGTTCTTCACGGAGCGCGGCGGCCAGCCCGTAGCCGTCCATCTCGCCCGGCAGGTTGATGTCGCACAGCACCACGTCGGGCGGGCGCCCCCGGGCCGCATCCAGGCCGGAGGGGGCGTCGTGCGTGAGCGAGACGTCGTGGCCCATGTTCTTCAGGAGCTGCGTCAGTACCTCGCCGGCGTCCCGATTGTCCTCGACGATCAGGACTCTTCGGGAGGCCGGCGCCTCCTCGGGATCGGCGTCGTCACCGTCCACGGCGCTGGAAGCCCCTGGCGCCCGGTCGTCGGCCGCGAGGTCGACACGGTCGTCGGACAGGGGTAGCCGGAACGAGAAGGTGGAGCCCCGACCGGGCCCTTCGCTCGTCGCCTCCAGCGTTCCCCCGTGGAGCTCGACGATCCTCCGGGCCACGGGCAGGCCCAGGCCCAGGCCCTCCTCGTCCGGTGATCCGGAGGAGGAGACGGCGCCGCGCTGGAACATGTCGAAGATGCGCTCGAGGTCCTCTTCGGAGAGGCCCACGCCCTCGTCCTCCACGGAGACGACGGCCTCCCCGTCCTCGCCGTCCTCCCCGACGCTCACCCGTACCCGTCCCCCCTCGGGCGTGTACATGCACGCGTTCCGGATCAGGTTGCCCGTCACCTGCGCGAGGCGCGTCCGATCGCCGGCGAGCACGACCGGGTGCTCGGGGACGTCGGCCTCCAGCTCGACGCCGGCCGCGGACGCGGCTCCCTGGTAGTCCTCCACGCACTCTCGCACGAGCACCGAGAGGTCCACCTCGTCCAGCCGCAGGTCGAACTCGCCCGTGTTCATCCGGGCCATGTCGCTGAGGTCGTCCACCAGATCGGAAAGGTAGTCCGCCTGCCGATCCAGGATCTTCACCGGGTCCACGTCTCCGTCCGTCTCCGGCCGCTCCGGGCCCTGCTTCAGGAGCTCCACCGACGCCTGGATCGTCGCCAGCGGATTGCGCAGCTCGTGGCCCAGCATGGTGAGGAATTCGTCCTTCCGCTGCTCGGCGGCGCGAACCGCCCGCTCGGCCTCTACCCGGTCGCTGATGTCCCGGGCCGACTGGGAGATCTCGATGACGTTCCCCGCGCCGTCGCGGATCGGGGAGAAGTTGACCGAGACGTGGATCTGCTCGCCGTCCCGTGTACGACGCTGGGTGTCGGCGGGGGAGGGCCACTTGTCCTGGAGCACACGCTCCACCGCGGACGCGAACTCCGCCTCCCGGTCCTCGGGGACGATCAGGTGGATGTCCCGGCCCAGGGCCTCCTCCCTCGCCCAGCCGAAGAGCCGCTCGGCCCCCTCGTTCCAGCTCGTGATCCTTCCGTCGGGATCGTGGCCCACGACGGCGTCGTGCATGCCCTCTACGATCGCCCCCAGGCGGCCGCGCTCCAGCTCGAGCCGCTTGATGTCTGTGACGTCGACGAAGGTGAGCACCACCCCGTCGATGACGTCGTCCACGGTCCGGTAGGGGAAGATCCGCATGGAATACCAGGCTTCCTCCTCCTCCTCTTCCCCCGGCACCCGGATCTCGCGCTCCACCGTCTCGAGCGTCTCGAGCACCCGCTTCGCGTCGCTCCTGAGCCGCTCCACGTCCCCCTCGATTCGGGACGTGATGTCCTCGAGCGGTCGGCCGATGTCGCCGTCCCGGAGCCGGAAGAGGTCGGTGGCCGCCGGAGTGAAGCGCTGGAAGCGAAGATTGTCGTCCAGGAAGATCGTTGCGATCTCGGTGCTGCGGAAGAGGTTCTCCAGGTCCGAGTGGGCTTCCTTGAGCTGCTCGATCTTCTGGGAGAGCTCCGCGTTGACCGTCTGGAGCTCCTCGTTGATCGACTGGGTCTCCTCCTGGGCGGTCTGGAGCTCCTCGTTCGACGACTGGAGCTCCTCGTTCATCGTGATCAGCTCCTCGTTGGCCACCCGGAGCTCTTCGTTCGCGCTCTCGAGCTCCCGGATGGTCGCCTGGAGCTGGTCGCGGGTGTCGGCGAGCTCCTGTTCGAGCTCCCGGATGATGCGGTCCCGGTCGGCCTCCTCCTTCCTTTCCTCCCGCGGTGCCTCGTCCCGGGACGGGACCTCGTCGAGGGACGGCCGGTCGGTCGCCTCCTCGAACACGACGAGGTAAAAGTCCTCTTCGTCGGGCCCTCGAACCACACGGCGCACCGTCAGGTCGATCTCCGTCCATCCGTCGCCGGCGTCCACCACCACCCCGGTTCGGCGCACCGGATCGTCCGGCGTGTCCGACTGGGTCGCTTCGGTCATCGCGCTCCGCAGATGGTGTCGCAGGCCGGGGCGCGCCATGTCGGTGAGGTCGTCGCGGGGCCGGCCGGGGGCCGGCTCCAGGTACTCTCCGGTTCGCCCGTGGTAGTAGACGATCCCCCCCTGGTCGTCGACGATCACGGAGGGAGGGGTGAACTCGGCGAGGAGGATCCGCTCCAGGTTGTCGACGTAGCCGCCCCCGTATCCCGCCGCCGCGTCCCCCGAGGCCGCGTCGCCGGGGACGGCGTGTCTTCTCCGGTCCCGGGGTTCCAGGCCGACGAAGGTGCGGCCTCCGCGGCCGGGGAACCGCACGGGCACGTCGCCCGCCGTCTCCCGGCGCTGGTAGATACGGTGTCCCTTCTCGACCTCCCGGAAGAGGTCGTCGTGCTGCGCCACGCTCTCCGAGGCCCCGAGGAAGAGGAAGCCGCCGGGACGGAGGGCATAGTGCAAATACGGCATGAGGCGGTTCTGCTCGTCCGCCTTCAGGTAGATGAGCAGGTTTCGGCACGCCAGGAGGTCGAGATCGGAGAACGGCGGGTCCGTCAGGAGATCGTGCGGCGCGAAGATGCACATCTCCCGGATCTCATCCGTGATCTGAAGCGCGTTCTGCTCGTGGCGAAAGTAGCGGTCGAGGAGCGGGCCGGGCACCTCTTCGGCGATCCCCTGGGGGTAAGATCCCCGTCGGGCCACGCCGAGGGCGTCCTCGTTGATGTCGGTGGCGAAGATCTTCATCGAGGGACGCCGGGAGAGGTCCCCCGTCGCCCGGTGCAGCAGCATGGCCAGGGAGTACGCTTCCTGGCCCGTACCACATCCGGCCACCCAGAACCGGATCTCCTCGCCCGCCTGGCGGCCGGAGACGATGCGAGGCATGACGTCCTCCCCGATCATGAGGAACGTGTCGGGATCGCGGAAGAACTCCGTGACCCCGATCAGGGCGTCCTCGTAGAAGGCCCGGACCTCGTCCGCATCCTCCCGGAGGAGTTCGAGGTACTCCTCCACGCCGTCGCAGTGACGCATCTGGATCCGCCGGTCGAGTCGCCGGAGGACGGTGGGGGGCTTGTAGCGGGAGAGGTCTCGGCCTGTCTCGCGCTCGAGGAGGTCGGTGACGCGTTCGAAGACCACCTCGGGATCATCGTACGCGTGGAGCCCGTCCTGCTCCCCCTCTCGCCCCATCCGCTCCGCGTACTTGGCCAGCCGAACCGCCAGCTCCGCCGGGGGCAGGACGTCCGAGACCCTCCCCGCGCTGATCCCGTGCCGCGGCATGGAGTCGAACCGGGCCGTGGCCGGGTCCTGGACCATCGTCAGACCGCCGGCCTCCCGAACCCGTCCGATCCCCGCGGCGCCGTCCGAGCCAGCGCCGGACAGCAGGATGGCGACGCCCCGCCTCCCCTGGTCCTCGGCCAGCGACCGGAAGAGGCGATCCACGAGCGTCGGGGTTCCCTCGTCCCCGGGCCGTGCCATGTGAAGCTGACCGGCTTCCATGGAGATCCAGGCGTCCGGAGGGGTCACGTAGACGTGGTCCGGCCGGAGCACGTCGCCCTCCACCGCCTGCTTCACGGGCATCTCCGTGTGCTGGCCGAGCAGTTCGGGGCCGATGGAATCGCGGCTCGGATCCAGGTGCTGTGCGACGACGAACGCGACCCCCGTGTCGTCCGGCACGTGGTCGAGGAAGTCCTGGAGCGCCTCGAGCCCACCGGCCGACGCCCCGAGCGCGGCCACGAGCACGGGTCTCTCCTCGTCCGATGCGTTCGCCATGTGCTCCTCTCTCCCGCGCGGTGGGGGGGGGGGGTCAGTCGAGCAGCGGCTCCAGGTGGTCCGGCACCAGGCCCTTCTCCCGGTACCGGCTCAGCTTCCGATAGAGGGTACGCCGGTCGATGCCGAGCTGCTCCGCCGCGTCGCTCTTGTGGCCGCCGGTCTCCTCCAGGATCAGGAAGATGAACTCCCGCTCGAGCCGCTCGAGCTCCCACTCCAGATCGCGGCCGCGGTCGAGCAGGGCGCGCTCGGGGGACGGCGAGCCTCGGGTCCGCAGGCTTTCGGGCTCCTCGAACGGCACCTGGTCGCGGTCGGAATGTTCGATGAGGGCCCGGGTCACGTAGTTCTCGAGCTGTCGGACGTTTCCGGGCCACTCGTACCCGGTCATCTGCTCGATCGCCTCGTCGCTGAACGCGGGCGGATCCACGTCGTTCCGGCGCGCGAAGGCGAGGCGGAAGCTGCGCACGAGGGGGGGGATGTCGTCGGGACGGTCCCGGAGCGGGGGCACCCGGATCGGGAAGACGTTGAGCCGGTAGTAGAGGTCCTCGCGGAACTGTCCCGACTCCACGAGCTCCTCCAGATCGCGGTTCGTGGCGGCCACGAGCCGGAAATCCACCGGTATCTCCTCGCTGGTGCCGACGGGCGTGACGGCCCGCTCCTCCAGGACCCGGAGCAGGGTGACCTGCGTGGACAGCGGGATCGTGGAGACCTCGTCGAGGAAGAGGGTCCCGCCCTCGGCCGTCTCGATCATCCCCGTCCGGTCGCGGACCGCCCCGGTGAAGCTCCCTTCCCGGTGGCCGAACAGCTCCGACTCCAGCAACGACTTGCTGAGCGCCGAGCACACGACGGGCACGAACTTCCCGTCGGCCCGGGGGGAGAGCTCGTGGAGCGCCCGCGCCACCAGCTCCTTGCCCGTCCCCGTCTCGCCGGTGACGAGCACGCTGGCGCGGGTCGGAGCCACCCGGGCGACCCGGTCCAGCATGCTCCGCATAGGCTGCGACTGGCCAACGATCTCCCCGAACGCGCCGCCGCCCGCACGGCGGCGGAGCCGGGCCACCTCCTCGCGCAGCGCGACGTCGTCCAGCGCCCGACGGATGGTGAGGAGCAGCTCCTCGGTCTGGATGGGCTTGGAGATGTAGTCGAACGCCCCACGACGCATGGCCGTCACCGCGGAATCCACGTCGGCGTGGCCCGTGACGATGAGGAACTGGGTGTAGGGATGCCGGCCGGCCACCCGGCCGAGCAGCTCCAGGCCGTGGATGTCGGGGAGCTCGAGATCGAGGAGGACGAGGTCGAACGTGTTCTGCTCCAGCGCGCGCTCGGCGGCCGCGCCGTCAGCCGCCCCCGTAGCCGAGAAGTCGTGGCCGCGCAGCAGCTGGGTCAGGAGTTCTCGGGGCTCCTCGTCGTCCTCGACGACGAGGATCTCGATGTCCTCGACGTCCCTCTCGGGGACGGGCTGGTCGGACACGTTCACCTCCGCTGGAGAGGACCCCGCTCCGCCCCTCAGAGCGTGAGAGCGCATGGACCGGAGTCGGCGCATTATGTCCCATGTCGGCGGCGGAGGCAACCGTCGGATCCACACGGCGACCGTCCGCATGCCCGGGGCTTGTCGCAAAGTGTCTCATCCCTCCCCGGCGGTCGGGATGCTGCAGCCTGCTTCTCAGGCATTCGCTTCAACTGAGATCGTCCTCGCGTTCCGACTGCTTACGGGGCGGAACGTGGTCTGAACGACCGGCCTGGGGGTGGGGGACCCTCGCCTGGAATCTGGCTCCGCCTCGAATCCCGGCTAGGCCGGCAGCTTCGTGCCCGAGCGGAGCCAGGCGGCGAACGCATCGACCGATACGGCGGGTGCGAAGAGGAACCCCTGGGCGAACCGGCACCCGTGATCCAGCAGCCACGCGCGCTGCGGCTCGGTCTCGACGCCCTCGGCCACCGGGCAGAGCCCCATCGCCTCGGCCAACGTCAGGCTGGCCTCCAGCACGGCTTCGTGCCGGCTCGAGGTGCCGATCCGGTCCACGAAGAGCCGGTCGAGCTTGAGGCTGTCCAGCTCGAGGGTGGCCAACCGCTCGAGGGTGGCGTACTGGGTCCCGAAGTCATCGACGGCCACGGGGGAGCCCAGCGCCCGGATCGCTTCCACGATGCCCGCCCCCTCGACCGCCACGGTCTCGGTGACCTCGAAGGCCACCTGGTCGGGGGCGAGGCCGAGCTCCCGGAACATCTCCTCGAGGACGTCGACCAGGTCCGGGCGGTCGAGCTCGCGGGCCGACAGGTTGAGGTGGAGACGGAAGTCGGGGGGAAGCACCCCGTCCTCGCTCCACCGGGCCAACTGCCCGCACGCGGAGCGGGCCACCTGCCGCCCGAGGTCGACGATGAGACCCGTCTCCTCGGCCAGCGGGATGAAGGCCCCGGGCGCGACGAGCCCCCGCTCGGGGTGGTTCCACCGGGCCAGCGCCTCGGCCCCGACGATGCGGCCGTCCTCCAGGTCGACGATGGGCTGGTAGTAGGGCACCACGTGGCCGCGCTCGAGGGCCTCCTTCAGCTCGATCTCCCGCCGCAGCCGGCCCGTGCGCTCCTCCGCGATCTCGGGCCCGTAGCGGCGGAACGAGGAGCCGGGCTCCTCCTTGGCCGCGTACATGGCCCGGTCGGCGAGGTGGACGAGCTCGTCGGCCGTCACCTTCTCCTCCCCGTCCTCCTCGCCTCCCGCCAGGGCGATGCCGCAGCTCATGCGGATGATCGCCTCCTCGCCGGCGACCGGCACCGGAGCGTCGAACCGGTCGGTGAGCCGACGGGCCGCCTCCTCGGCCTCCGACGCGTCCGACAGGTCCTCCAGCAGGACGCCGAACTCGTCGCCGCCGACACGCGCCAGCGTGTCCGCCTCCCGGATCGCCGAGCGCAGGCGGCCGGCCACCTGCCGCAGGACGTCGTCGCCCGACGCGTGGCCGTGCTCGTCGTTGATGCGCTTGAACCCGTCCAGGTCGAGGAAGAGGACGGCGACCCTCTCCCCGGTGCGGCAGCTCCGCTCGAGGGCGTGTTCCAGACGGTCCCAGAACAGGGTCCGGTTCGGCAGGCCGGTGAGCGCGTCGTGGAGGGACCGGTGCCGGAGCTCCTCCTCCATCCGATGGCGCTCGGTGACGTCCCGGATCGTGGCCACGACCCCTTCCAGCTCGTCGTCCTCTCCGAACAGTGGGGCCGCATTGGACGACAGGATCCGCCGTCTCCCGTCCGGGAACTCGACCCCGTACTCCACGTTCCGGACCGGCCGCTGCGTCTTCAGGACCTGACGGAGGGGGGACTTCTCGTCCGGGAACGGCCCGCCGTCGGGGACTGTGATCTTCAGGTCGGAATGAACATAGCTCTGGCCGTGGCTTCCAGCCCTCTCCAGGCCAAGCACCTCTTTGGCCTCCTCGTTGGCGAAGGTGATCTGCCCCTCGGTGTCCAGGATCACCGTTGCCTCCGCCATCGTCTCGACGAGCGTCCGGTGGCGAGTCTCGCTCCGGCGGAGCGCCTTCTCGGCCTTCGTCCGGTCAGTGACGTCAAATCCGTGGACGAGAATACCGCTGACGTCGCCCTGCTCGGTCAGCGGTTGGTAGACGAAGCTCAGGTACCGGCGCTCACGCCCCTCGCCGGCATCCAGATCGACGGGGGTCGCGTCGGCATGGTAGGGCTCGCCGGTGCGGTAGACTTCGTCCAGGAGGTCGAAGAACGGCTGCCCTTCCAGCTCCGGGAAGACCTCGCGTATCGGCCGGTCGATCAGCTCGCGGTCGCCCACCAACTCCCGGTAGGTCGGATTCGCCCGCTCGAACACGTAGTCCTCTCCACGCAGGACGGCCAGGAAGGCCGGCGCCTCATGGAACACCTCCTCGAGCTGCGTGCGTTCCTGCTCCAGTTCCCGCTCCAGCTCCTTCATCTGCGAGATGTCCTGGATGGCAGCCACCAGGAGCCGTTCGCCGTCGACCTGGAGCTCCGAAGCTGAGAAGAGCGCGTCGAAGACCGATCCGTCTCTCTTCTGGAGCCGGACCCCCGCCTTTCGGACGTCCTCCCCGCGGCCGAGCCGCCGGTAGATCCGGTCCCGCTCGCTCGGATCCTCCCACAGGTCCTCGCTGGTCACCGGGCCGTCCAGAAGCTGGGCCCGGTCGTACCCGAAGACCTCCTCGAACGCCTCGTTCACCTTCACGTACTCGCCCGTCTCCGGCCGGACGATCTTCAGCGCCACGGGACTGATGTCGAAGACGCTCTGGAACTTCTCCTTCGCCCGCTCGAGTGCCTCCCGCGCCCGGACCCGGTCGGAGACGTCGAAGATCGTACCTTCCAGGATCCTGCCGTGCTCCGGGTCCTCCAGCAGTCGGGCGTGGGCGAGCACCCAGACGGTGGAGCCGTCCTTTCGCTGCAGACGGGCCTCGTCCCGGACGTCGACCCGGTTCTCCCGGAACGTCTCGATGGTGGCCTGCCGGTCCTCCCCCTCCGGGTAGAAGTCCTGAGCCGGACGGCCCGTCACCTCCTCCGGGGAGTCGTACCCGAAGATGTCGGCGAACGCCTGGTTGCACTCGACGACCTCGCCGCCGGGCCCCCGGCGGGAGCGGAACACCCCGACCAGGTTCTGCTCGAAGAGGCGCCGGTACCGCTCCTCGGAGAGCCGGAGCTCTCGCTCGACGCGCTTGCGGGCCGAGATGTCGACGACCGTCCCCACCAGCGCCTCCGGCTCGGCGTCCGCCGAGTCGTCGATCCAGACGGCGTTGACCAGCGACCACTGGACGCTGCCGTCTGCCCGCCGGAGCTGGAGCTCGCGGTTGTGGACCTCGCGGTGCTTCCGGAGGTCGCGCACGAACTGCTCCCGCTCGTGGCTCTCCTCGTAACACGCCGTCACGTTTCGCCCCTCGAGCTCGCTGGCGTCCGTCAAGCCCATCATTCGGGCCAGTGCCCGGTTGGCGGCGAGGATCCGGCCGTCCGGCGCGGTACGGAAGACCGCCGCCACGTTGTCCTCGAACAGCGCCCGGTAGCTGCGGACCAGCAGCCGCTGCTCCTCCTCCGGATCGTCCGCCGCCGTCCGGTCCCGGATCGTCCCGGCGAAGAGCCGGCGTCCGTTCCGGCTGAACTCGGTGAACGAGACCCGAAGATCCAGCCGGTGCCCGTCCCGGTGCCGACCCGGGAGCTCGACTTCCGACCACGGACGGCTCCGGACGCCGGTGGTCAGATATCTCTCGACCACCTCCCGGTGGCGCTCCCGGTACGCCTCGGGGATCAGCATCGTGAGGGGCTCGCCCTCGAGCTCGTCCCGGGCGAAGGCGAAGATCCGGGTCATCGCCGGGTTGGCGTACTGGATCCGGCTCTCCCGGTCGATCACCACCAGCCCGTCGGTGAGGTCGTCCGCCAGGACGAGGGGCAGCAGCTGTCGGGTGGTCTCGAAGAGGCCGGTCCGGCCCGGGGAGGTGGCCATGGAAACCTCAACCTCGCTGCGAGGAGTGGGCGGCGTCAGGCGATGCGAGCACCCGACGGTGGGTGGCGGACGCTCCGCTCACAATACGCTTCGGTGCGGGACCGGTCATCCCGACAGTACCTTGATCGCGGCATTCCAACTTGGAATCCCGTCCGCCCCCGTTCGGAGCGTCCGCTCGGGCCTGGCCAACGGAGTCAGGTGCCCCCACGGGAGCTCGCCAGCGCCAGCGAGTTGAGGGATCCCCTCTCCTGACGGGGAGAGGGGCGAGGGGGCAGGAGCGGGGCGATTCGGGCGGTTCGTCCCGTGCGGGGCGCCAAAGTACCGAACGGACACCGGGATCGTCGACGAAGGGGTCGACGCGGTCGCCCGCGAGGACGTGGACCGGGGAGGGGACCTACCCGGCCCGTCCGTCCGGTACTGCAGCTTCGAGAGGATCCGGGGAGCCGACGGGTGGGTCCCGGCCCGCCTCCGGCCGCTACGGCCGAAGCGTTTGTGTGCCCCAGGGCGGAGGTCCTGTCACTTCCAGGAAGAGGATGGCCGCGGTGGAGTCGTCGACCCCGATCACGACGTCCAACCCCTCGATGATGACCAGTCCCTGGCATATGTCCCCGTCCGCCATCAGACAGATCGTGCCGAAAGGCTCCTTGCGGAAGTCCTGGACGGAAGGCCGGGTGTACCCCTGCTCACGCGCCCAGGCCATCGATACCGCTCGCTCGGCGGGGGACAGATCCCGACTGTCGTGCGAGGGCTCGGTGTGTCTCGATCCGATGGCCCGGCGTCGGTCCAGGTCTCTCATCATGCCCTTCCGGCTGGGCGTGTCGATACCGTCCCCTCCATGGAACAGGAGGTGGGGCACCACGATTTCGGCGCCGCCGGGTGGGTGGACCGTTCCGCTCGTCTCATCTCGACCCGTGCGATTGGTCCGCTGGTCAGTACGAGCCGTAGGACCCGGACGGCACATGGAATCCGTCGTCTGCCCCGGACGGAGATGCAGGGTTCCCGCCACGTGCGCTCATGGCCGCTGGTGGAACGACAACGGATGGTGTGGCAAGGCGATATGCGATTGTCACCTGTGACCGTACTCCGGCAGGGGGAGGCCCGTGGGGTGATGCGTCACACGGAATAGGGGCAGAATGTCCCATCCGAGGTGCACGGAGAAGTACGACCATCCCTACTCTACCTGCGACGCCCCCGCCCAAGGCCCGCCGCCCGCCCTCGCAGCCGACCCGGGGGCCAGCCCTCTCAGCCCACCTCCGGGGGCAGCCCTCTCAGCTCTCCTCCGGGGGCAGGCGGACGACCTCGAACCAGAAGCTGTCGATGGCGCGGACGACCTTGGAGAGCTCCGACAGGTCCACCGGCTTGGTGACGTAGGCGTTGGCGTAGCGGTCGTAGCTCTTCTCGATGTCCTCCTCAGCCTCCGAGCTGGTGAGGATCACCACGGGGATCCGCCGCAGGTCGGAATCGGCTTTCATCTCCTCCAGGAGCTGGTGGCCGCTCTTGCCCGGCAGGTTGAGGTCCAGCAGCACCAGGTCGGGCCGCTCCTCGGAGGCCTTCCCATCCCCCATGCCCAGGATCCGCTCCGCTTCCTCGGCGTTATAGGCCACCATGAGGTCGTTGCGGACCTTGGACTCCCGCAACATCTCGCGGGTCAGCCGCACGTCGGCAGGGTTGTCCTCCACCAGCAGGATGCGGGCGGGACGGCGGTCGGGGTCTTCTTCTGCGTTCGCGTTCATGGGGCCTCCTCCGGATCGAGGTCGAGAGTGAATCGGAAGGTCGCGCCCTCACCGGGCTCGGACGATACACCGATCCGACCCCCGTGGCGCTCGACGATCTTGCGGCACAGCGCCAGCCCCATCCCCGCGCCCTCACGCCCCTCGCCGTGCGGATCGAGCTGGTGGAAGATCTGGAACACCTTGTCCTGCGCCTCCGGCGGAATGCCGGGCCCCTGGTCGGCCACCTCGACGGCCACCGACCCGTCGTCCCGCTCCTCGCTCCGGACTTCGATGCGGGGCGTTCCCTCGCCGCAGTAGACGAGGGCGTTCTCGATCAGGTTCTGGAGCACCTGCCGGAGCTGCTCGGGACTTCCGTGGGTCGTGGGCAGCGGACCGCACTCGATCTCCGCCCCGGTGTCCCGGATTCGTCCGCCCAGGTCGTCCAGCACGTCGTCCAGCACCGCGTCCAGGTCGACCTCCACCATCGAGCCGTCCTTGCGGCCGACCCGGGAGTAGGCCAGCAGGCCGTTGATGAGCGCCTTCATCCGGCGGGCCCCGTCCACCGCGTAGTCGATGAACTCGCAGGCCTCCTCGTCCAGCTGGTCCCGGTAGCGACGCTCCAGCAGCTCCAGGTAGCTGGCCACCATCCGCAGCGGCTCCTGGAGGTCGTGGGAGGCGGCATAGGCGAACTGCTCCAGGTCGGCGTTCGAGCGCTCCAGCTCGCGGGCGTGCCTGCGCAGGTCGGACTCCAGCTCGAGCCGCTCGGTGACGTCCTCGATGGCCAGGAGGATCGTCCTCGACTCCCCCGCCTTCCACGGCAG
Organism: uncultured Gemmatimonadota bacterium; assembly: GCA_964607465.1. Lineage (GTDB taxonomy): Bacteria > Gemmatimonadota > Gemmatimonadetes > Palauibacterales > Palauibacteraceae > CAYVFM01. The sequence continues at coordinate 19,690 of CAZSKS010000005.1, forward strand.
GCTCCGGCCGTTGATCCGCATCACCCGTCGGCCGACGTCGGGGAAGCTCTGCACGACCTCGAAGCCCTCGAAGGGTTCCTCCTCCTCCATCGCCCGGCTCAGCCGGCTGCGAAGGGCAGGGACGTCCCACTCGCCGTCGCCCAGCTCGTCCAGCCGGTGCCCCTCGACGAGGTCCTGCGACACCCGGAACGTCCGACAGAAGGAGGGGTTCGCGCGGACGACCCGCAGCTCCTCGTCCAGCACCAGGAGGGGCTCCCGGATCGTCTCCACGATGCGGGACGCGACGAGGTCGGGGTCCGGCGTGGAGCTCGACACGGCTCTTCTCAGTGCCTCCCTCTCATCCTCGCGTCTCCTTCCGCCAGCGGCCCAGGACCTCCGCGTCCATGGGACGGGTGAAGTGGAAGCCCTGCCCGAGCCGGCAGCCCAGGTCGATGAGTCGTCGCCTCTGCTCCTCGCGCTCGATCCCTTCCGCCACGACGTCGAGATCCAGGGTCTCCCCCAGGGTGAGGATCGTTCGGACGATCGCCTCGTCGCTGGTCCCGGGGCCCAGCCCGGCGGTGAAGGACCGGTCCACCTTCAGGCCGTCGACCGGCAGGTCGCGGAGGTAGGAGAGCGAGGAGAACCCGATGCCGAAGTCGTCCACGTACAGCTCCACGCCGAGATCCTTGACGGCGGTCAGGCGGGCGGAAGACCGCATGACGAGCCGCTCGGTCACCTCCAGGCGGAGCAGTTCGGGTGGAAGGCCGCTCTCCTCGAGGGTGCGGGAGAGCGTCGGGGCCAGATCGTCCCCTTCGAACTGGCGGGCCGACAGGTTGAAGAACAGCGGGGTCGGCCCGACCTCCTGCCAGCTGGCCGCCGCGCTGCAGGCCTCCTCAAGGAGCTGCCGTCCCAGCTCGACGATGAGGCCGATCTCCTCGGCGAGATCGATGAACTCGCCGGCCATGAGCAGGCCGCGCTCGGGATGGCGCCAGCGGGCCAGGGCCTCCACGCCTCGCACCTGCGCGGTGGCCAGGTCGACCACGGGATGGTAGTGCAGCGTGAACTCCTCCGCCTGGATGGCCTCCCGCAGGCGCGACTCGCGCTGGAGACGGTGGGCGTCCCCTTCGTCGTCGCCGGGGGAGAAGAAGTGATGGCCGGAGCCCCCCTGCTCCTTGACCCGGTACATGGCCCTGTCGGCGCGCCGGACGAGATGATCCGGGTCTTCCTCGCCGTCGCCGAGGACGACCCCCACGCTGGCCGGGATGCGAAACTCCTCCCCGTGGATCCGGTGGGGGGGCTCGAGGCTCTCGACCAGTCGATCGACGACCACCTGCAGCCCTTCCTGGCTCTCGAACCCCTCGAGAAGGACGGTGAACTCGTCCCCCCCGATGCGGGCGACCGTGTCCTCCTCCCGGAAGCAGCCCTGGATCCGCTCGGCCACTCGCTTCAGCACCCGGTCCCCGGCGGCGTGGCCCAGGCTGTCGTTCACGGCCTTGAACCGGTCCAGATCGATGAAGAGGATGGCGAAGCGTTTGCCGTCCCGGGCGGCTCGGGCCGACGCCTGCTCCAGGCGGTCGAAGAAGAGGGTCCGGTTCGGGAGGCCCGTGAGACGGTCGAAGAGCGCCTTTCGCTCCAGCTCGTCCTCGAATCGCCGTTGCCGGGTCACGTCGCGAAGCGACAGGACGACGCCCTCTGTCTCCCCCGACGGGCCCCGAAGCGGGGCGGCGTTGACGGAGACGATCTTCGCCTCCCTGTCGGGCCGCTTCAGCACGTGCTCCACGCCGTGCACCGGCTGGCCGGTCGACAGGGCCCGGTAGACGGCCAGCTCCTCCTCCTCCCGTGAGCTCCCGTCGGGAGCGTGCCGCCGCCAGCGTCCACGGCTCAGCGCTTCGTCGGTGGCCTTCCGGCCGACCAGCTCCTCGGCCGGCACCTCCAGGATCTCCTCGGCCCCCTCGTTGGCGAAGCTGATCGTTCCCTGGGCGTCGGTGATGCAGAGCCCCTCCACCATCGTCTCGAGCACGCGCTGGAGCCGCTCCTCGCTCCGCCGGAGATCCTCCTCCCGCTGCCTCGCGTCGGACACGTCCCGCATGATGGTGGAGAGGTACTCGACGTCGTCGTCCTCCCCCCGGTGGGCCAGTAGGATCTGCGAGACCGGGATCTCGTCGCCGTCCCGGGTGAGGAGCGCGGTCTCGTCCCGCCAGACACCCGTTTCGACGGCCCGTGGGATGGCTTCCTCCCGGACCGTCTCCCGGGCCCAGTCCGGCTGGAAGCGGTCGAAGGGTTCGCCGGTGAGATCGTCGTCGGGCCGGCCGACGAGCTCCTTGCCACGACCGTTGACCCACTGGATGCGGCCCTCGGGATCGGCCAGCGCCACGTAGTCGGGGGTGGCCTCGAGGATGGCGGTCAGGCGGGTGCTCACCTGCCGGGCCCGGTCCAGCTCCCGCGCCGTGCGGTGGCGCTCGAGGCTGTAGCGGACGATCCGCCGCAGGGTGTCCGGCCCCAGCCGGTCCTTGGCGAGGTAGTCCTGCACTCCCTCCCGCAGCGCCCGGAGCGCGGTGTCCTCGTCGTCGAGGCCGGTCAGGACGACCACGGGGCCTTCGAAATCGGCCGACAGGATCCCCCGGACCGTGTCGAGCCCGGAGGCGTCGGGGAGGTTCAGGTCGAGCAGGACGAGGTCCGCCGTCCGCTCCTCCAGCGAGCGGACGCCTTCCTGGACGCGGGTGACTCGGTGGAGCTCGAAGTCGACGTCCAGACCCTCCTCCAGGCTGGTCTCCACCAGGCGCGCGTCTCCGGGGTTGTCCTCGACGAGGAGGATCTGCAGGTCGCGGTCCTCGGAGACGAGGGGCGTCATCGGGCATCCTCCCGGAAGGCGAGCACCCGCGCGAGGAGTCTCACCTCCCGATTCATGGAGCGCGAGGCCCGGAGGGAGGCCGGGGATTCCCGGGACGGGTCTTCGGTCGACAGGGAGGATGGCGGCCGCCACGTCCGGGCTCCGCTATATGTCCTGTGAAGAAAAGAAGGGGCATGGCGCGTGTCAACTGCAGCGGACCGGGGCGAGGCCCCGGGCCGGGTCAGTTCGCGGGAAGGTCCGGTCGGCCGCAGGGTTCGACGTGCTCCCGTCCGGAAGGAAAGGGTACGTGGTTCGCCACGGGGGCTTTCATCGTATCTCTGGTTCCGTAGTATGGGTTCGGGGAACCCTCCGCGGCGAGCGCGGGCGGAGAGAGCCGTCCCCCGGGACGGCCGCCCCGTCGTCCGCGTCGTCGGGTGCGGAGGCGAGGGGACCGGACGTCCGGGACCGGAGAGGGAGGGAGGATCGATGCGATCGGCGCCGACGCGACCGGGATGGCTCCTCGCGGGACTCGGGGCGCTCCTGCCGGTCCTCTGCCCCGCCCCGCTACCCGCCCAGGCCGGCGAGCTGACGCTCACTCCGGAGCGGCCCCACGCCGGCCAGCGGATCGAGGCGGCCTATCGGCCGGCGGCCGCGCTGTCCGACGAGCCCCGCCTCCGACTCCGGGCCCGCCTGCGGACGGCGAAGGATCCGGAGTATCCCCGGACGATCGGGGCGTCGGCGGTGGCGACCCTGACCCCCGACGGGGAGGGAGTCTACCAGGGCGCCTTCTCGCTTCCCGACTCGGTGGTCTACGGGGCTTTCGCGGTGGAGGACACCGCGGCGTCGGCCACCGACAGCCGGGCGGGGCGATTCTGGGAATTGGTGGTCCACGACTCGGCCGGCCGCCCCCTCTTCGAGGCCCTCGAGCAGCGGTTCCTGGACCACATGGGGCGGGATCGCCGGGCCGTCCTGGAGACGGCCCGGGAGATCGTGCGGGTGCATCCCGACCGGGTGCGGGGATGGATCCTCCTGGACGCGGCCGAGGGTTGGGTCCTCGGCGACGGACGGGAGGAGGAGCGACGCGCGAGACACCGGGAGCGACTGGCACGCTTCGACTCCGCCCTGGCGGAGCGGGAGCGGCCGGAGGTGGAGCAGACGGCCTCCATGGCCCGCTACGCCGACCGGCACGGGGAGGAGAGGCTCGCCGAGCGCTGGCGACAGCGATGGCGAGAGCTCCGGGAGGAGCGTCCCGGGCATCCCCTCGTGGTGCGGGCACGCGCGATGGACCTGTTCCGGGAGCACGGGGAGCGGCCGGAGGTCCTGCTCCGCGAGCTCGGGAAGCTGTGGCAGGTGACCGAGGATCGGGAGGCCCGCCGCCTGGTCGCGGACGTCGGCCTGCGGGCCGCGCGGAGGCTGGGGGAGAGGGGGCCTCTCCTGCGGTGGACCGAGCGGTACCGGGCGTACCCGCCGGGCATCGTCGCCACGCCGCGGATCAACATGATGGAGACGCTCCTGTCGAACGAGGCGACCCGGGCCCGGGCCCTGACGCTCGCCGAAGGGGAAATCGAGCGGCTCCGGGCGGTGCCGGACGACGAGCGTCGGCTGGGGGAGACGCGTGCCGGACACCGGCGGCGGTCGGCCCGGCTGGCGGCACGGCTCCGAATGGCCATGGGCGAGGCGTGGCTCGCCGAGGAGCGGACGGAGGAGGGCCTGGCCGCCCTGGAGCGGGCGGCGGCCGTCGGATGGGAGGCGGATCGGTTCCGGGCCCTGGGCGAAGCGCGCCTGGAGACGGGCGACCGGGAGGGGGCGACGGAGGCGTTGGCGGCGGTGGCCGCCGATCCCGGCGCGTCGAAGGAGACCGCAGATTCCCTCCGTCGCCGCCTCGGTGTGGAGCGGCCGGCGTGGGAAGAGGCGGTCCGGCGGGCCGAGGCCGAGATGGTGGAGCGGACGCTGGCCGAGGACCGGAAGGAGCCGACGGGGTCGCCGGAGGCGGTCACCCCGGACGGCTCGCGGATCCGGCTGGAGGACCGGCTGGGGGAGGACGCCACGGTGCTGGTGATCTGGTCCCGCTACTGCGGACCGTCCCGCCAGGCCATGCCCCGCGTCGTCGAGCTGTCGGAGGAGCTGGCCGCCGAGGACGTGCCCCTCGTGGCCGTCACCGGGGATGCGCCGGAGGAGGCGAAGGCCTACTTGCGGGAGGAGGACCTGGACCTCGAGGTCCTGTTCGACGTGGAGGGACAGGTCGCCCGGGCGGTCAACAGCTGGGGCACGCCCCAGTACTACGTGCTCGACGGGGAGGGCCGCCTGCGGTTCGTCAGCTCTCTGGAGGACGTGCGGCGTCACGTGGCGGTCCTCCGGGCCGCGGCCGGCAGCGGCGGGGCCGATGTCTCCGCGTCCGGGCTCGGACAGGAGCCCTGACCGGGCGCCGGCGCCCGGCGCTCGTCGCGCCGCAGCCGGCCCGGGCCGCCGCCCTCAGCCGCCCCCCTCCAGCAGGTCGTCGATCCGCTCCAGACGATTCTCGGGCGCCGCGGCCCCCTCCGGCAGCTCGAGGCCGTCGCCGAGCTCGGCGTAGAGGTGCCGGGCCTTGCCCAGCCGCCGTCGCGCCGTGGCGTCACGCCCTTCTCCCAGGGCCGCCAGGCCGTCCAGGAAGAGCACCTCGGCGGCGGCCCACAGCCGACCGGGAGCCGGGCTGCCGCCGGGCGCCAGGGCGCCGGTGAGGGTGCCGGCGTCCAGCCGCCGGATCGTCTCCAGCTCCACCCCCGTGGTGGCCGCCGTCTCCTCCAGCTCCTCCCGCAGCTCGTGCAGCTCGCCGCTGGCGCCCGCGAGGCTCGCCTCGAGCTGCGCCATCTTGCGGGCGATCTGCTGCATCCGGTGGGCCTTGAGGAGCATGCTCGGAACCGGGTTCGGGGGGCGGGCTCGAGGGTCCGTCCGTGCGGCGGACGCTCCCTGCAACGATGGCGGTGGCGGCGGCCCGTCACAAGCGCCGTCGCCGTCTGTCCGGGCGACCGGGCGCCGTCGCTGCCGGTCCCGCCGGCCGGACGCCATGGCGGCCGGTCCCTGCGGCCAGGCGCCACGTCGACCGGTGCCGGCAGACCGTGCGGTCTCCGTTGATCCCGCTGCCCGGGCCGACGCTTGCCCGCGGGGCGTCGAGCCGCGAACGTTGACCCCGTCGACGGCCGGCCTGCTCGCGGCCGCGGGCAGGCCCGCCGGCTCCCCCACGCCCGCGAGAGAGGGACCGCCATGACCGTCCGTCGCCCCCGACCGGCCCCCGACCCCCGGACGTCCTGCCGCCGGGCCGCCGCTCCCGGTGTCCCGATCGGCCACCCCACGTCGCCGGCCGCCCTGGCCGCCCTGGCCGCCCTCCTCGCCGTCCCGTTCCTCCTCGCCGGCTGTGCCGACGAGTCGGCCGCCTCCTCCGACGAGTCAGCCGCCGCCGGTGCCGCCGCCCAGGCGGTGGAGGGCGCGCCGCAGGGGACGACGGCCTTCGTCGGCGTGAACGTGATCCCCATGGACCGGGAGCGGGTGCTGGAGGACCGCACCGTCCTGGTGCGGGACGGCCGGATCCAGAGGATCGGGGCCGCCGGCGAGATGGAGGTCCCCGACGACGCCCGGGTGGCGGCGGAAGGCGGCTGGCTCATGCCGGGGCTCGGCGAGATGCACGCCCACATCCCGCCCCAGGGCGGCCGGGCGTGGATGGAGGACGTCCTCTTCCTCTACCTGGCCAACGGGATCACGACGGCCCGGGGGATGCTGGGCCAGCCCGAGCACCTGGAGCTCCGGGAGGACGTGGCCGCCGGGGAGGTGCTCGGCCCGCGGATCTACACCTCGGGTCCCTCCATCAACGGCAACAGCATCCCGAGCCCCGACTCGGCGCGCCGGGCCGTCCGTCACCAGCACGAGGCGGGCTACGACTTCCTGAAGATCCACCCCGGGCTCACCCGCGAGGAGTACGACGCGCTGGTGGAGGAGGCGCGCGACGTGGGGATCCGCTGGGCCGGCCACGTGTCGCACGACGTGGGGCTGCACCACGCGCTGGAGACCGGACAGGCGAGCATCGACCACCTGGACAAGTACGTGATGGCCCTCCTGCCCGAGGACGTCGACGTCTCGCCCGACGAGGCCGGGTTCTTCGGCTTCGGCGCGGTCGACCGGGTGGACGCCTCCAGGATCTCCGAGGTGGTCCGGGCCACGGCCGAGGCCGGGGTGTGGAACGTCCCCACCCAGAGCCTCATCGAGCAGGTCTACGCCCCGGAGTCGCCCGAGGACATGGCCGCCGCTCCCGAGGTCCGCTACATGCCCGACGACATGGTGGAGGACTGGAAGGAGGCCAAGGCCCGCTTCGACGCCGACCCGCGGAACACGCCGGAGCGACGCGAGGAGTTCATCCAGCTCCGGCGCTACCTGATCAACGCGCTCCACGAGGCCGGTGCCCCTCTGCTCCTGGGCTCCGACGCGCCGCAGATCTTCCAGGTGCCCGGCTTCTCGGTCCACCACGAGCTGCGGCTTCTGGTGGCGTCGGGCCTCAGCCCGTACGAGGCGCTGGTCACGGGCACCCGCAACGTGGCCACCTACTTCGGCGACGAGGCCGAGTACGGCACGGTGGAGGAGGGCAGGGTGGCCGATCTGGTCCTCCTGGAAGCGAACCCGCTGGAGGACATCTCGGCCACCCGTGAGATCCTCGGGGTCATGGCCCGGGGCACGTGGCTGCCCGAGGCGGAGATCCGGGAGGGGCTGGAAGCGCTGGCGGAGGACGGGGAGTAGGCGGGCGGAGAGCGAAGATGGCTCGCAGGAGCGCCGCGGCTCCGGGCGAGGGTCCGGAGGCGCGTCCCCTGGCCCCCGGTTCGGCTCCGAGCGACACGACATTTGCATCGCTCCTTCCGTGCCCGTCGATGGAGCGGCATCGATCCGACCCAGGAGGCGCCTCATGAAGAAGATCGCCCTCGTCCTCGCGGGAGCGCTGGTGGCCGGAGGGTGGCCGGCCTCCGGGCTGTCCGCCCAGTCGCCGGACACCACCGTCGCCACGGCCGACACGGTGATCTCGACGCCGTCGTCCGCCGCCGTGGAGATCGACGAATGGAAGGTGCCCTGGGAGGACACCCGTCCGCGTGATCCCTACGTCGGGCCGGACGGCCGGGTCTGGTTCGTCGGTCAGCGGGGCGACTACCTGGCCTACCTGGAGCCGGAGTCCGGGACCATGGTCCGCTACCCGCTGGATCCCGGCACGGGGCCCCACAACCTGATCGTCGCCGACGACGGGACCGTATGGTACGCCGGCAACCGGGACCGGCACATCGGGGCCCTGGACCCCGAGACGGGGACCATCGAGGAATACCCGATGCCGAACCCCGACGCCCGGGATCCCCACACGCTGGTCTTCGACGGGGCGGGGGACATCTGGTTCACCGTCCAGGGGGGCAACTTCATCGGGAAGCTGGACACCGGCTCCGGCGACGTCCGCCTGGTGGAGGTCCCCACCGACGGGGCCCGGCCGTACGGGATCAAGGTCGCCTCCGACGGCCGCCCCTGGATCGTCATGGTGGGCACCTACAAGCTGGCCACCGTCGACCCGGAGACGTTCGAGCTGAGGGAGATCGACCTGCCCCGCACGGACGCCAACCCGCGGCGCGTGGGCATCACCTCCGACGGTTCCGTCTGGTACGTGGATTACACCCAGGGCTACCTGGGGCGCTACGATCCCGGGACGGCGGACTTCCGGGAGTGGAGGACCCCCTCGGGCCAGGAGGCCCGGCCCTACGGGATGGCCGTTGACGGACGGGACCGGATCTGGTTCGTGGAGACCGGCCCGGAGCCCAACCGTCTCGTGGGTTTCGACCCGGAGAAGGAGGCGTTCTTCGGCATGACGCCGGTCCCGAGCGGGGGCGGCACCGTGCGGCACATGTACACCCACCCGCCGACGGGCGACATCTGGTTCGGCGCGGACACGAACACGGTGGGCCGCATCCGGGTCCCCTAGCCCCGATGCCCGGGGACGGCCGGCGAGGGCCGGCGGCGAACGTCGTCGCGTCGGCGGCGAAGGTCGTCGCGTCGGCCGCGCTCCCGGTCGCTCTCGGGGCCGGCCTGCTGGCGGCGTCCGGCGGCGCGGTTCCGTCCGGCGGCGCGGTTCCGCCCGCCGCCGCCGGGGGCGATGCCCGGGACCCCGAGCGAAGCTCCGAGCGAGCCGCCGCGCGGCATGATCTCGCCGCCGCGTACGTCCCGGCCCACGCCTACATGGACGGACCGCCGCCGGGCCACACCGGCGGCTTCGGGGAGCCCGCCTGCCAGCGCTGCCACTTCGACGCGCCGGTGAACCCGCCGGAGGCCCGCCTGGAGGTCCGGGGCCTTCCCGACCGATTCCGGTCGGACTCCACCTACCGCCTCTCGGTCCTGGTGACGGCGCCGGACCTGGGCAGCGCTGGCTTCGAGGCGTCCGTCCGGTGCGCGGGGGGCGGGCACGAGGGCCGCCAGGCGGGGCGACTGTCGACCGGCGGCCCCCGGGTCGCGGTCGTGACGGGGGGTGGCGAGGAGCTCACGGGCGACTCCGCCGTCCAGTACGCCCGCCACACCCGGGAGGGCAGCCGGACCACGGCGCCCGACACGGCGACCTGGCGCCTGGAGTGGACCGCGCCGGGCGGCCGGTCGGCGAGCGCGCCCGCGGAGGGGGGCAGGACGCTGGACGACGGAGGATCCTCCGCGCCGCTTGCCGGCTGTCCCTCGGTCGTCCTCCACGCGGCCGCCAACGCGGCCAACGGCGACGCGTCGGAGTTCGGGGACCGCGTGCTGACGGGGGAGTGGACGGCGGAGCGATCTGAAGGCGGGACGGTCGGTACCGGATCCGGGAGCCGCGGGTCGCGGTCGGACCCGGGCTCCGGCCGCTGACGTCAGCCGCCGCCGGCCTCCGGTCGGGCTATGGCGCCGATGTCCCGCGGGTGGCGGCCTCCGGGCGGCCCCCGGGATCGACCTCCCGCGGGCCGCGGCCGCTCCCGGCCGACGAGGGCCGTCCCGATCCCATCAGCGCGTCGGCCAGCTCGGGGAGCACCTCGCCGGCGCGTCCCCGGACCCGGACGGCGGCGTCGCCGTCGCCCCGGGAGGGACCGAGGTTGACGATGCCCACGGGGACGCCTTCCTCGGCGGCACGGGCCACGAAACGGTAGCCCGACCAGACCGAGAGCGAGGAGCCGACCACCAGCAGGGCCTCGCCGCGGCCGAAAAGCTCCCACGCCTCTTCGACCCGATCGGGGGGCACGCTCTCGCCGAAGAAGACCACGTCGGGCTTCAGCACGCCTCCGCAGCTCCTGCACGACGGGACCCGGAACCCGGCGGCCGCCCCTTCGGGAACGGCGGCGTCCCCGTCGGGCGCCAGCTGCACCTCCTCCCCGCGGCCCGGGCCGGCGGGGGTCACGTCCCGGAGGGACGGGTTGCGGGCCAGGAGCCGGAGCTGCACGTCGGCCCGGGGCTCCCGCTCCCCGCAGTCCAGGCAGCGGACCTCGCGCAGGCTGCCGTGCAGCTCGACCACCCGCCGGCTGCCGGCCCGCTGGTGCAGCCCGTCGACGTTCTGGGTGAGGACGCCGACGACGGCGCCTCCCTCCTCCAGGCGGGCCAGGACCCGGTGAGCGGCGTTCGGCTCGGCATGGGCCATCCGGGGCCAGCCCACCGCGCTCCGGGACCAGTAGCGGCGGCGGGCCCGCTCGTGGCGCACGAACTCGGCGTATCGGATGGGCTCGGGGGTCTTGAGCCGACCGTCCTCGGTGCGGTAGTCGGGAATCCCCGACTCCGTGCTGCAGCCCGCCCCGGTGAGCACGACGGTACGGCGTCCCTCCAGGAGATCGGCCAGGCGACAGAAGGCGCCGGGGAGCACGCTCAGGCCTCCGCGGCCCCGGTCCCGGCCTCCAGCTCGGCCACCTTCTCCTCCAGCACCCGGAGGGTCAGGTCGACGTCCTCGAGGTGGGTGCGCACGGAGAGGACGGCCAGCCGGAGCCAGACGGTGCCGTCCAGCGTCGTGGAGGACACGAAGACCCGTCCGTCCTCGTGGATCCGCTCCACGAGCCGCCGGTTGAAGGCGTCGGCGTCGCCCTCGTCGGGCACCCACCGGTAGGTGGCCACCGAGAGCTCCGGCTCCGGGCCGGTCTCGAAGCCCAACCGGCCCACCTTCTCGTGAAAGTAGCGGGTGAGCCGCAGCTTCTCGCGCAGGCCGGCCCGGAAGGGCTCCAGCCCGTGGACCATCAGCGGCAGCCACATGCGCAGTCCCCGGAAGTGCTTGCTCAGCTCGGGCGAGAGCTCCGCCGGGTCGTCCACGACGTGGTCGTCGCCCACCGCGTCCTGCATGTAGGCGGCCCGGTAGCGGTGGGCCCGGTGCATCGCCTCCCGGTCCTTGATCACGACGGCGCCCAGCCCGTAGGGCAGGAAGAGACCCTTGTGGGGGTCCATCACCACCGAGTCCGAGCCGCCGATCCCCCGGAACAGGTCGCGGACCTCGGGGCAGAGGAGGAAGAAGCCGCCGTAGGCGGCGTCGACGTGGTACCAGAGGCCGTGGCGCCGCGCCACCCGACCGATCTCCGCCAGGGGGTCCACCGCCCCGACGTCGGTGGTCCCCGCCGACGCCACCACCATCCAGGGCCGGAGCCCCGCGGCGCGGTCCTCCTCGACGGCCTCGTCCAGGGCCTCGGCCCGCATCCGGCGGCCCCCGTCCATGGGCAGGTAGCGGCGTTCGCACGGCCCCAGCCCGGCGATGCGCAGGGCCTTGTCCACGCAGTGGTGGGCCTGCTGGGTGAGGTAGACCACGGCCCGGGAGACGTCCTCCGGGGCCAGGTCGTGCGCCTCCCGGGCGGTGACGACGGCGATCAGGTTGGCGATGCTCCCGCCGGAGGCCAGGTTGCCCGCCGCGTCGGAGGGATATCCGACCAGCTCCGCCATCCACCGGATCAGCCGGTTCTCCATCTCCACGGCGCCGGCGCCGGTGAAGCGGATGCCGGCGTAGTCGTTGGACACCGCCGCCAGGAAGTCGCCCAGGGCCGCGGCGTACAGCCCCCCGCCGGGGATGTAGGCCAGGTGCCGGCCGGAGGCGGGCTTCAGCCCCGGCTCCTCCACCGCCCGGCGGTAGAGGTCCAGGACCTCCTCCATGCTCCTCGGCTCGTCCCGGACGTCGTGGTCCCGCAGCTCCCGGGCCGGCCCCTTGTCGGCCACGAAGGCAGGCGCCCCGTCCAGCGCGTCCAGGAAGTCGTCGGCGTGGGCGGCGAGGGGGCCCAGGAGGGCGGCACGTCCGTCACGATCCGGCTCGAGGCGGCGGGCCACCTCCTCCAGCTCGCGGATCTCCTCGGTCGCGTCGGTGGCGGCGCGGATTGACTCCGTCACGGGCTCGGCGTCTCCGGGTTCGGGGGCACGGGCACGCCGCCAAGGTGGGGGCGTCCGCGCGGCGCGCAAGGGAGACGCCGGGGAGGGGCTACTCGTCCCGGGAGGGCGCCGGAAGCTCCTCCATCAGCCGCTCGGAGATGGGCGGCAGGCCGCCCTTGAGGGCGGTCTTGAAGAGATCGCGCGCTTCCCGCGAGAAGTCGGCGGGATGCTTCCGGTCGCTGGCGAAGCGTACCACGGTCCCGAGCTGGACGGCGCCGAAGCGCATCTGCTCCACGTCTTCGTCCTCCGGGGCGTCCGCCGCCGGCGGCTCGGGGGCGGACGCCTCGATGCCGTCGCCCAGGTCGGGGGGCTCGGGCAGCGAGGCCTTCCAGTCCGGCTCGCCGGTCTCCGCCCCCTCGGGCCCCGCCGCCGGGCCGCCCAGCTCACCGAGCTCCGAGGCCGGAACCAGGGCCACCAGGTGGCCGACCACGCCCGGCGACTCCTCCCGGCAGCCCATGCCGAGACGGCGTGGCGACTGGAAGAGCGAGCGCAGGCCGTCGAGGGAGCCCTCGTCGGCGGCGAAGAGGCCCAGACGCCCCTCGGTGTCCCGTCGGTAGACCTCCACCGGCACGGCTCCTTCCGGGACGGGGCCGTCCTCGGCGATCTCGGTGCGGAGCGGGACGGCCTGTCGGGACGCCATGAACACGAAGCGGCCCTCCGACTCCACGTGGTCCTCCGACAGGTGCCCGATGTCCCTGGGGACTGGGTCCAGATAGGTCATGACCTCTCCACCTGGGGTGCCGAAAGCGCTGCCTGCGCCTTCTCTCGTCTGGCTCCTACACCGGGGCCGTCCTGAGGTGCATCGATACGCCCGTCGAGGTGCATCGAGACGCTCGCCCGGGCCACCTTGTGGGTCGCGGGCGCGGAAGAAGACGTCGCGAGTGCGGAAGAAGTGGACGCGCTCGTCGAGCCGCACCCGGGACGGACGAGCACGTGAGGCCTCACGAGGAGGGGAGCCGGGATGACGCTGGAGCGGGCGCGAATCCGACGCTGGGACGAGGAGCGGGACGGGGACCCGAGCGAGGAGCGGCTCCGATCCATGTTGGAGGAGCGGGGCTTCCAGGTGTCGCGGCACGTGTACTCTCCCGGCACCCGATTCGAGGAGCACACCCACGGGGCGGACAAGATCGACGCGGTGGTGTCCGGTCGCTTCCGGATGGCGGCCCCGGGAGCCGAGGGGGTGCTCGAGGCCGGCGACTGGATGGAGGTGCCCCGGGAGACGCCCCACACGGCCGAGGTCGTGGGGGACGATCCCGTGGTGAGCCTGGACGCGACGCGGGCATAGGAGGACGTCGTGTCGACCGCCTCCTGGCTCTCGCCGAAGCTGGAAGCCCGCCGCGAGGCGACCCACCACGGCGCCGGCGTCTTCGCCGTGGAGCCGGTGGAGGCCGGCGAGCTGCTCGCCGTGTGGGGAGGCCGCGTCGTCGGGGACGCGGAGCTGTCCGGGCTCACCGAGCGGGAGCGGATGCTGACGCTGCAGGTGGAGGAGGAGCTCTTCCTGGCGCCGGCCGGGGAGGCCGACCCCGCCGACCTGGTGAACCACGCCTGCGATCCCAACGCCGGGCTCCGGGGTCAGATCTCCCTGGAGGCCATGCGGGCCATCGAGGCCGGCGAGGAGGTCTGCTTCGACTACGCCATGAGCGAGAGCACGGCGTACGACGAGTTCTCGTGCCGGTGCGGGAGCCCGCGGTGCCGGGGTCGGATCACGGCGGAGGACTGGCGCAGCCCGGAGCTGTGGCGGCGCTACGAGGGCTACTTCTCGCCGTACCTGGCGGAGAAGATCCGCCGGCTCCGGGACGACGGCTGACGGGCCGGGACGGCCCGGAGCCGTCGGACGGCTTCAGCCCGCCCGGTTCCGAACCGACCCGCACGGCCTCAGCCGACCCGTCCGCCGATCTCGTCCGCGTACTCGGGGAAGTAGCCCTCGATGGTGGAGAGCGAGAAGCTGGAGAAGATCGCCTCCTTGGGCTCCCGCTCCAGCAGGAATCGGATCGACGTCCGCACCAGCTCCTCGGGGTCGGCCCCGGGAGCGTAACGCTCCCGGTCGTCGTCGGTGACCGTGACTGTGTGACGGCTGGATCCACCGGGCTCCTCGATCCGGACCCGGTAGTCGTCGCCGCCCGCGGGCTCCACGTGGATCTGCGCCATGCCTGCCTCCGTTCCGTCGTTCAGCGCTCCGTCTCTCGATCCCCCGCTTCTTCGGCGTCGGCCGTTCTGGCTTCCTCCGCTTCCCTGGTCTCCGCCTCCCTGGCCTCCGCCGCCCTGGCTTCCTCCTCCGCCGCGACTTCTTCTTCCGCCGCGTCCCAGCGCCGGATCAGGCTCTTGAAGGAGCGCACCGCCTCGGGATGGAAGCGGTTTCCGGCTCCCTCGTCCAGGTGCTGGACGATCCTGTCCATGGGCCAGGCGTCCCGAAAGGGTCGCCGCGTCCGCAGCGCGTCGAAGATGTCGCAGATCTGAACGAGCTGGCTCACCGGGTGGGGGTCCCGCTCGTAGCGCCGCGGCGGATACCCGGTGCCGTCCTGGTACATGTGGTGCTCGTAGGCGACCACGGCGGGCAGCAGCAGGCCGTCACGCGAGCGGATCAGGATCCGGGCGCCGTCGGCGGGATGCTGGCGGATCAGCTCCCACTCGGCGTCGGTCAGGGGGCCGGGCTTCTGGAGGACCTCCTCCGGGATCAGGCACTTGCCCAGGTCGTGCAGGAGGGCCGACTCCCCGACCCGGCGCACGTCGCCCTCCCCGAAGCCCTGCTGCTCGGCGAACCCGATGGAGAGGACCGACACGTTCATGGAGTGGACGGTGCTGTACTGGTCCACCTCCTTCAGGGGGACGAGCAGCTTCAGGAGGTCGCCGGCCTGGCGGATGGCCTGGGCGATGGTGTGGACGATGGTCTCCGCCACCGGGCTGGAGACCACGCCCTCCAGCTCCGCCTCCTCGAACAGCTCCGAGAGCTCGTCCAGGTGGTCCTCCATCCGGCTCCGGGCCTGCAGGACCTCGTCGTGGGCGGCCAGCCGGCCGAAGCGGAGGTGCTGCCAGCGCGCCTGCGGCGCTTCCGTCCCCTCTCCGGCCCGGTCCAGCTCCCTGGAGAGGCGCTCCAGGAAGCCCTCCACCTCGTCGCGGGAGAGACCGGCCGTCAGCTCCAGCCGCTCGATGCCCACGGCGGCCAGCTCTTCGGACCACGGCCAGTCCCGGAGCTGATCGATCCGGCGGTCGTCCACCGCGGCCTCGCCCTCCAGGAAGGTGAAGACCGCCGGGCTCCGCTCCTGCAGGAGCTCTTCGGCCCGCTCCCACACGTCCCGGGCGGCCCGCTGACGGGCGGGATGATCCGGGTCGTAGAGCCGCGTCGAGGAGAGGGCCTGCCCCAGGGCGACGAGGAAGCGGACGGCCGGGCCGGAGGTCATTCCGGGGCCTCCGCGGCCCGGCGGATGCGCTCGTCGTCGGCCTTGCGGGCGGCGGCCAGGACGGGTCGGGCCCGGGGATGGTCGGACCATCCCCGGGCCAGGCTCGAGAGGGCCTCCAGCATGATCCGGTCGGCGGAGGCCAGCCGGCGCCAGAAGATCCACCGCCGCGTCCAGGTCAGGTCGAGAAGCGCCTCCAGGGCCGCCTGGCTCTCGGCGTCGGCCAGGAGACGGACGGCCCGGATGCGGTAGGAGCCGGGCCGGTCGGCGTCGCGGGCCACGTCGGCCAGCCGGCCGTCGACGTCCGGGGGTCGCGCGGACTCGACGGCGGAGAGCGCGAGGCCCACGACCCGGTGGTCTTCGTCGGCCAGCGCCCTACGGAGGGCCTCGACCCGCTCGTCCTCGATGGTCAGGGCCAGCGGAAGGGCCTCGCCGCGCACCTGTGGATGCTCGTCCTCCAGATGGGGAAGGGCGGTGAAGCCTTCGGGCAGGCCCGGGAGCTCCTGCAGGAGCGCCAGGAGGTTCCGACGCACGAACCACCGCTCGTCCTCCAGCCGTTCCGGGATCAGGGGGACCACGGGTCGCCCGACCTCCACCAGCAGGTTGAAGACCTTGCGCCAGTAGGGCCGCGACTCGGCCCGGTCCGAGGACAGGGCGTCGAGGAGGACGGGGCCGAGCTCGGGGCCGGCGACCTCCACCAGCCGCTCCAGGAGCAGGAACTCGGGGGGCTCGCTGGTGAGGAGGCTCCGGGCCACGTCGGGCACGGCCAGCTTGCGCCAGAGCTCTTCGGCCAGGCGGTTGTCCTCCGGGGCCGCCTCCAGCAGGTCGGCCAGCGCCCGGAAGCGCTCGGACCGGATCATCTGCTCGCCGGCCTCGACCAGGCTGCCGGCCTTCTCGTCCAGCTCGAGCCCCATCTTCAGCACCCGCTCGGGTCCCATGAAGATGGCCCGCGTGCGGCGCTCGGGGAGTCCGGATTCCGAGGCGGGGGTGTGGCTCAGGCGCCGGAGGGTGCGCCGGTAGAGAGTCGGCCTGGGATCCTCCAGGTCCCACGTGTCCACCAGCCGGTCGATCAGCTCGTTGAGCCGGGCGCTCTGCCGGTCGCGCCGGCGGGCCTCGGGATACTGGGCCAGCTTGGTGACCAGGTCCAGCAGCCAGGGGGCGATGTCGTCCTCCCGGCGCCGGGCGGTCGCCTGCACCAGCTTGAGCGTGGCCTCGACCTCGGCGGAGCGGGCGGCCGCCACCAGGAACTCCTCCTCCTGGTCGACGTCCTCGTAGAGCTGGAGGAGCTCGGCCACCACGTCGGAGGGGAGCTCCAGGATCAGCTCGGACATCCGCCGTCGGAGACGGTCGGCCACCTCCTCCCCGGCCTCGGGCAGCCGCTCGGCCAGGCGGAGGAGCTGGAGGATCACGGTCTGCTCCAGCTCCTCGTCGCCGAGACGCTCCTCCACGCTGTCGGCCACGGCGGCGGGCTCGTCCTCCAGCAGGTCCATCCCGGCCACGCGGCTGCTCACCGGGGGCGGCTCCGGCCGGTCCTCCGACTCCTCCTCGTCGATCTCGAGGGGGCGGTAGCGGGATCCCTGGATCTCCAGGTGAGGCCATCCGCCGTCGGGCGAGGCCAGGCCGAAGGGCTCGTCTCTGGAGGGCTTGGCGGCGAGCCCCACCAGAAGCGCCTCCAGCTCCGCCTCGGTGACCCCCGGCTGGATGGTGATCGCGCGGACCTGGTGGTCGTGAAGCCGCCCCGCCAGGCCGCGGAGGAGGTCGTTGCCCGGGTCGGTGGCAGCACCCTCCAGGAGGAGGCGCCGGCGCTCCACTTTCACGGTGAGGCCGCCCCGTCGGTCCAGGACGCCGCCCAGCCGCTCGAGGAGCCGTCCGGTGGCGGGCGCCAGGACCGGATGGTCGTCCGGGTACATGTTGAACTTGCCCAGCGCCGACGCCCACTCGCCGGCTAGGGCGACCAGATCCTCGGGCGGCGTCCGGTCGCC